>JBBTQW010000003.1:0-10407 GCA_038065495.1 Patescibacteria group bacterium | reverse complement strand
ACTTGCATGCCTTATCCATGTCGCCAGCGTTCATCCTGAGCCAAGATCAAACTCTTAATTAAACCGTCTTGCGGCGGTTTTTGTTTTAGAATAAACGGAACAAAACAAAACCAATAAACTTCTTACTTGCCCGCCTCTCGGCGGGCTGTTGCATCTTCAGTTGTCAAAGGTCAGTGGTGATAAGTATACTCGGGAGAGAAAGCCTGTCAAGAGAAGTGGTTCTGGGGAAAAAATGGGGATAAGAAAGCCCAGCCGGGAACCGGCTGGGCTTAGAACTCCTTATTTTTGGGAAAATACCTATGCCGCCCGCAAATGTCTGTACCGGCCAGGCTTACCACCACCTCGACCGTTGCCCACCCGTGAGCGCCGCCTTGTACCCATCCGAATCCCGGTGGGACCGCGACACTCTTTGCATCTCTTAAAACGGCTGTGGATGTCCCGTTTTTTGACCGGGATCGGCGCGCCACAAGAGTTGGAACCACAGACTCCCAGATAGCGCTTGTGTTTGCTATCACCACCCGGGATCAGCTGACCACGTCTCAATCCCTTAGCCCAAGCGCACTCTTTGGTTGACCTTCTTCTTTTCCGCATCCCTGATTTTCCTCCAAAAAAATAGAACCTCTGAAATAAAATGACCAAATCCCCCAGTGCTAGATTATCAACAAGGCTAGCCAGAAGTCAAGCGAGACTAACCTTAGTATATTCTTACATTATCTAAATAAAGCTTTGCGCCCGCCCTGTTTCCTTCAGCGTCACCATCCCCTTGAAAATTCAAATGCAAATCCCCAGTACTGCCGGCGTAGGCGCTGATGTCAATCACTGGACTCGTCTGTAATTGACTAAATTTCCAGTCACTCGCTTTTTGGTCAAACACTGTGGTGTTACCGATTCGGACTAAAAATGTTTCGTTCCCCGATGGATTCTGGAAATAGAAATCGAAAGTCATATATTTTGCACCAACAGGAAACGTCATTTTCTTGTCCAAACTGACCACGCCACTGCGATATTCCGGAAAAGACATCTCCCAAGTCTTGTTTTCTGATACCACTCTCGCCAAAAGATCGGGCTTCTCTTTCATAAAAGAAGAAGCGGATGTCCAAGAAGCGGCCCCTTGGTTAAAATCATCTTCCCACAGTGGTTTCTTACCCGATAGATCGGCGGAGGTGGGCAATGCCATGCAGGTGTCGCCAACTTCGTACAGACTACCAAGATGCCTAACAATTGTTGTGTTGTTGCCCGCTTTTCTACTTTCCGTGACGTTCTTTAATAAAGAAAAACAGGATACGACCTGGCCACGGAACATCCTGTTGACAACAACGGTGTCGTCAGGAAAATTAGATTGTTCGTGGCTACCCAGAACAACAATGTAACGTGAGTGGTGTTTAGCCATCAAATCGTAAATAGTCTTTGGATCACCTGTTGAGTAAATTTTTCCCAGGTCCTGGGCCACCGCCCCTGGAGTTAGTTGCAGATTAAAGTTTCCAGTGTCATCCTTACTCAAGTTAAAAACACGATCTAAGGCTCCATCCAATCCCTCCTGATCTAGGTCTCCGCCGCGAAGACCCTTGGCAATGGTTTTGTCTGCAGAAAAGGTCATCTCTAGACTAGGGAGGTGGGCGACAACTTCGTGTCCAGCTAGCCCACGGATTAAATTGCCGTCAAAAATAGATGTCGTTATAATCTCATTCTCTGGCACATTTTCCTTTATAAACTCAAATAGTTCATGTCTCTCCAACGGTGGTGGCCGCCCGACTTGTAGCTCGAATCTTACCCCTGTTTTATCCTTGTAACGAAGGTCTGCGTGCGGGTTGCCAGAAAACGGCACAAGAGGAACAGTCGTTGCCTGGTAGGGCTGAGTCGTCTTCAAAATCTCTAGCCCAACAGGATAGTGTTCCGGATTATTGGTACAGCCAAACTGTCTAGGGTCCTTTATGCACTCCTTGACTGAACCCAAACAAGCGTTACGCGAAAGTACCGGGTCATCATCCGTGTTTTCTGGCACCAAATCACATATTCTGGCATCTTTTTTGGCTGACGCAATCCCAATTAAACAAATTGACTTGAAAAAATAATCTGGACTGCCATCTTTGTGTCGGTAGTATTGTCCGAGGTTCTGGCAACCGTTCTCGTCCCCCAACGCAACGGCTACACCCATGCGACAACTTTCATAATTAGAGGAGTCGGTTTTGTGAACTACTCTTTCGCAAAGACTGTAATCTTTCAGCTTGGGAGCAAGGGATGCATAGCAGTTATCCCTTCCGGCAGACAGAATCTCACAACTATCAGAAGTGGGAGAACTTTGGTTATTATCTATACCGTGACTAACGCAACGCTGAATGTTGCCAAAGTCAGTTAGCACACGACACTCCTTAAACTTGGGGTCAGTCACCAACGAGTTGCAAAAATTGCGATTTCTTTGTCTCTCAACAATCTTATTACAAACAGGGATTCCTCCAGAGTTACCCGCGAGAACAATCAAACACCTGTCTCTGTTTTCACCAGTCAAGTCGTCACAGCCAGTCGTTGGAGGCGGTGTGGAGATGCTATCAGAAACAACCGGTCGATTCATAAAATAAAACGCGCCGGCAACGCCGGTGAAAGTAAGAGCCAGAATTATTACCAACAAAACGCCAAAATAACTTTTCTTTTCTATAGCAATAGCCTCCGGAAATTGGTCAGGCTCCATATGGGAAACATTTTAACGGAAAAGGGACTGACTAGCAATGCTACTTTCTCCCCCACTTTTCCCACACCACCAAGAGTGGCGAGGCAATAAAAATAGAAGAATAAGTAGCGACGATCATGCCGATGACCAGAGCCAGAGCAAACTCACTGGTCGTTGAGCCGCCAAAGAAATAAATACAAAGCAAGACAAAGATGACAGTCAGCGAGGTATTGAGCGAGCGACCCATGGTTTCCGTCAAACTGTGCCCGACTGTGTCCTCAAAGTGCGGATAAACTTTGCGACGTAGATTCTCACGGATACGGTCGAAGACGGCAATCACATCGTTAACCGACAAACCCAAGATAGTAAGAAAAGCGGCCAAGAAGAGCGCATTGATCTCGGCGCCGCCAAAAGCCGCGCTAATCGCCACAAAGATGCCCGTGGTAATCACCAAGTCATGGACGAGCTTAACTACCGCCACAATTCCATACTTCCAAGAAGCCACCGGTCGCGAGACACCCCAGAAGACCATGGTGAGATAGAGCACGATCAGGATCACCACGACAATGATCGCCAGCACGCCCTTGCGCGCCAGTTCCCGGCCCATCGCTGGGCCAATAGCGCTGAAGCGTTTCTCTACTGGTAACTGACCGGAAACTTGTGGCAGAGCCGAAACAAGCTTCTGATGCTCCTCCTCAGATAAAGCTCTCAAGCGCAAGATCACTCCACGCTCGCCGGCCAACTGAACCGAGATCGGCCCTAGATCTAGCCCGTCAACACCACTCCGGACCAACTCCACGGCTGGCCGCTCGGTGGGATACTCTACTTCTAGAATCGTACCGCCGGTAAAATCAATGCCCCAGTTTAGCTGATCTTTGGCGATTACCGTCACAGCGCCAATCACCAGCAAGAGCGAGAGGATAAAAAAGATAACGCGATATTTTACGATCCACATATGAATAAATTAAAGTTAGATTAGTTTTTATTTAATATTTAAGCCAGAACTAAATAAGAATTTGGTAAATGGCTTCTTGTGCTTGGGCGCAACAGAAAGTAAAAGAGTGCGCGTCACGGTAATAGCCGTGAACATGCTCACCACAATACCCAGCAAGAGTGTGAGCGCGAAGCCCTTGATGAGTGCTGTGCCAAACCAGAACAAAACAATAGCCGAAATAATGCTGGAAAGATTGGAGTCCCGGATCGCAAACCAAGCTCGGCTAAAGCCCTCACGGATTGCCTCGTGGATATCTTTGCCAGCGCGGATCTCCTCCTTTAGCCGCTCAAAGATTAACACATTGGCGTCTAGTGCCATGCCCACGGATAAGATAAAGCCAGCAATGCCGGCCGCCGTAAGCGTGACGCCAAAGAGTTTGAACACGGCCAACATCAAGACCGCATAGATCGCCAGCGAGACGACGGAAACCAGTCCGGGCAAGCGATACCAGAGCAACATAAAGAGCGCCACGACCGAGAGACCCAGCAAGCCAGCTCGGAGGCCGGCCGCCAAAGCCTCGGCGCCAAGTGTGGGGCCAATCGTCTCGGTAGAGATTAGCGAGATTGGCACTGGCAAAGCGCCAAGATTGAGATTGCGCGCTAGTGAGCGAGCTTCATCGACAGTAAACTGTCCGCTAATCTGCGCCTGACCACTGGTGATCGCCTCGCGGACGCTCGGCGCGGAGATCAAGGCACCGTCGAGGAAAATCCCAACCGGTTTGCCCACGTTCTCTTGCGTGACTTTGGCAAACAGGGTTGAACCTTCGTCGTTAAATTCCACACTAATCGTGGGATTGATCGACTGCTGATCGAACTGTACACTAGCGTGCTTGAGATAGCGGCCGGTCAAGCCGGAACTCACAAATAAATCGCTCGTGCTGGCCGTGCTACTGGCGAGCATAGCCAAGTCAGCGCCGGGCGCAAGAACACGGAACTCCAATTGCGGCGTGATATTGATGAGCTTGATTGCTTCTTCCAGATTAGTCACGCCTGGCAGTTCCACAATCAAGCGATGTTTGGCCTCCGCGCCCAAACCAGCTTCTTCAACTTGAATCAAAGGCTCGGCCACACCAAAGGCATTGATTCGGCGTTCAATGACTTCGCGCAAAGATGACATTGCCTCGCTAATATCAGCTGCTGGTAGAGCCGCCGTATCTGCCTCATAAACCAAGTGACTGCCACCGCGCAAGTCCAAGCCAAGGCGAAAAGTGCCATAAGTGTAAGTGAAATAGCCAATCGCCCCGGCGACTAGAATAATTAAGAGAGAGATTAGTTTTCGTTGCCACATATCTTGAGGGCGATTATAGCGAAATAACAGAATTAAGCAAGCCAGACACGACTTAGATGCCCGAACGCGAAGCTAGCGCTCTGATCGTTTTGAGTGCGATCTTGACGTCCAGCCACCAGCCGCGATTCTTGAGATAATAAAGATCGTAAGAAAGTTTTTCTTTAGTCGCTAACAAATCTGTCTGGAAGTGCGGATGATTGACTTGATAAAGTTGCGCCCAGCCGGATAAACCCGGCGCGATCAAGTGCCGCGCATCGTAATACGGAATCTGCTCGCGATAAATGGCAACATAATCCGGCCTCTCCGGTCGCGGACCAATCAGCGACTGCTCGCCCCGGATCACGCTCCAGAGTTGCGGCAATTCGTCCAGTCTAGTGCGACGCAAGAAACCGCCGATGATCGTCACATGCCTCTTCTCTAATTCTGATTCTGTAGACATGCTTCTAAATTTAGAAATTTCGACTACTTTGCCCCGGCGGCCAATTCTTTCGTCAAGATAGAAGATGGGTCCGGAATCTTCTAGTTTGACCAGAATCCAGATTATTAAATAAAACGGCAGAGAAATTATGCCTAGAATAATCGCTAGAACTAAATCCATCACGCGCTTCCATAATTCATACAAGCGCTTGGGTTGATTAGAAATATTCTCCAAGAACCATTTCTCATTCACGAGCGAAATCGGCACACGTTCGAAAACTGATTCGTAAAAACTGTGCACCGCCACAAAGCGCGTGCCGTGGAAGAAGCGCCGGTAAAAGTCCGGCAAGAGATGGTCCTGTTCGCCGCTGTATTTATCAAAGACAATTAGACTCGGCTTCTGCTCGGCGCTCACGAGCTGCAGACGATGCTTGGGATTACTCACAATTTCGCGCTTCAACTCTTCCACTTCCTCGCCCGCGCAAGCGAATAAGATAGTCACCGGTTTCTTATCGCCCAGCAGATCAATCACATAAATCCGCCACAACCAGAGCAGCGGCAGAGTGCAGATCAAGTAGAGCACTAAATTAGTTTTTGGCGCCAAGCCAGCGGCGCTAAAATACGGGATAAGATAGAAAGCGAGCACGGCGATCAAGCTATTGATGACCTGCGCGCGCAGTAACATTGGCGGTAGATTGCGCGTTAGCATCAGTGTTTGCCGGCGATACAGATCAGAAATGAAAAATACGACGACCCAGACAAGATACAGTGGCGCGAAGGCAGCTAAGTGGTCGAGAAAAAGTGCTTGCTCGGGCCAAGCTGCATAACGCAACCACAGCGCCAGCCACAGCGCGAGCGTAAAGACGACTAAATCGCCAAATAACAGAATTAAGCTATCTTTCTTGCCGGAAAGGGTCATTTGCGATATTATAACACAGAATGGAAAAAATTAAAATATTCTACGCTATCACCAAGGGCAACTGGGGCGGCGCACAGAAATATGTTTACGACCTGGCCACTCACCTCTCGCCAGAAGAATTCTCTGTTTCGGTCATCGCCGGCCAGCCAGGCGTGCTCTGCGAGAAGCTGAAAACGCAGAATATTCCGGTCTATAATCTAGAATCACTCGACCGAGATATTAATTTCACTCACGACCTCACTGCTTTCTGGGAATTACTCAAAATCTTGCGCGAACACAAGCCAGATATCTTGCATCTCAATAGTCCCAAAATGGGCTTGCTTGGCGTACTGGCCGGCAGACTCGCTGGCGTGAAAAAAATTATTTATACCTCGCACGGTTGGCCGTTTCTGGAAAACAGAAGCTGGTTTAGTAAAATATTCTTCAAAACTTTGTGCTGGAAAATTATTTTGCTCTCCCATCAGACTATTTGTATTTCACAAACAGAGAAAAATTTAGTCAGAAACTGGTTATTCGCGCAGAAAAAATTAAGTGTAGTTTATAACGGCATAGAGAACATTAATTTTTTAGAAAGAAAACTCGCGCGCGAGAAATTAAACTTGCCAGAAACTAGCTTAGTTCTGGGCGTAATTGCCGAATTGCATCAGAACAAAGGCTTAACTTACTTGCTAGACGCAATGGCGGAAATTCGCGAAGAATATCCCAATCTCCTGCTCACAATCATTGGCGAAGGTGAGGAGAGAAAAAATCTGGAAGCGCAAATCGCTTATTCTAAATTACAGAATCAAGTGACACTCGCCGGCAATATTCCCAACGCTCCAACTCTCCTGCCCGCTTTCGACATTTTCGTTTTGCCGTCAATCAAAGAGGGTTTGCCTTACGTGATTCTGGAAGCTGGTCTAGCTAGCTTGCCGGTGATTGCCAGCGATGTGGGCGGGATTCACGAAGTAATCGAACCAGAAAAAACGGGCCTACTAACAGAAGCGAAAAATGTGCCAGATTTAATTCTCAAAATTCAAAACTTAATTTCCGATCCCGAAACGCAAAAAGTTTATGGCGAGAATTTAAAACAAAAAGTAGAAAGAGAGTTTAGTTTAGAAAAGATGGTGCGAGAGACAGAAAAATTATACAAATAAAAAAGCGCACCAGATCCGTAAGGACCGAGTACGCTGGATGAAGCTGGTGTCGATTCTCATCAGAGGAGGTGTTTGGCCAGCAAAACGATTACCAGTATTAATCCCAAACCACCACCAATGATGATTGTCCAACGAGCGTGCCAACTTCTCAATTTTTCCTGAAAATCCAAGTTAGAATCATGGTCGCTCCACAACATAGGATTTTCTCCTTTCTGAGTATTTCTACTCCAACCCCCATTATACACCCACCGCCCTATTCTTGTCAATAGGCTAGAAATGGCCCTAAATAAGGCTTAAACCGGCCCCAAGAATTCATTTCTCATATCATCGCGGTGGTAGGAACGGGCATAAGCCTTCATGCCCATTAGGATACCCAAGCCGGCAAACTCGGCCAGCAAGTGCGAGCCGCCGTACGAGACGAAAGGCAGAGTGAGACCGGTCACAGGCAAGAGTCCAAGATTCATGCCGACATTAATAACAAAGTGACTGGCGAGCATAATCACGAGACCCACGCCGAACAAAGTTTCAAAATTCGTCTCACCCAGCATTGCTATTTTGAGCAAACGCCAGATTACGAGGCTGAAAAATAAGAAGAGTAATAGCACGCCAACCAAGCCCCATTCTTCGGCAAAAGCGGCAAAGATAAAATCCGTTTGATATTCTGGCAAGAACTTTAAGCGCGACTGCGTGCCGTAACCCACGCCTTTGCCGAGAATCCGGCCCGAACCAACAGCAATAGTGGACTGGAACGAGCTGTAACCGGCGCCTCTAATATCCGCCAATGGATGGAGAAAAGTGACGATTCTCGCCTTCTGATAAGGTGCGAAGGCAAAGCTCCAGAGCAAGAAGAACGCCAGCGCGCCAGAGAGGAAAACGGTGAGTAAATGTTTTTTAGAAATGCCAGCAAAAATCACGACACCAAACCAGATTAAGAAAAAGATTAACGCCGAGCCGAAGTCTGGTTGGAGCAAAATTAAGCCAAACGGGATAAGCGCGTAGATGCCGGAGATAAAAATATGGCGGAAGTGCGCGATCTCGATGTGGCGGCGCGAGAAATATTTTGCTAAAACTAAAATCAAAATTAACTTCATAAAGTCTGCCGGCTGGAGCGAGAGGCCACCGAAGCGGAACCAGCTCTGCGCGCCATTTACCGTCTTCCCTGCCACGGTGAGCAAGAGCAAAACTGCGCAACTAATGAAAAATAGCGAGACCAGCACGCCACTCCGGCGGAGAAAACGCCAATCGATGAAGCTGAAAATAAAAAAGAGGATAAAAGCACAGGCAATCCAGACAAGCTGGCGTTGAAAGAAATAACTTTCAGTGGTAAAGGCGTTCATGGTCACCAGGCCAGCGCCGAGCAAGGGCAAGAGCGAGAGCAGGAGGAGCCAGTCCAGCCGTCGAGTGAGAAAGTTGCGCCAGATTTTTGCCATCTATTCGCTATTTATTTAACTTTCGCTAGATCATAATGTGGGTAGAAGTCGAAGAAAGTTGGTTCTACCGGTAAGCTTTTCGGCCAAGTAAACGAGATCTCACGCTCCTCGCCTTTTGCCAGTTTCTCTACCAGAGTGGAGCTAATCGCGAGCGCATTCTCTTCTTCGTCAGATAAAACGGCAACCACTTGCACATCGCTCAAGTCAGTCAGCGAGCTATTTTCCAAGTTCGCAACTAGCAATGGCGAGGGCGTGTTCGTAAAAGATTTAAACTTCGCCTTGAGCGGCACTGGCGTGCGCTCCACGCGTTGCCACACCGGGCCGCCCGTGATTTCAAAAACGACCCTTTCTGGCGTTCTGTTACCCACATCCAGTCTAGTGTTGTAGAGAAACAAACTCTCGCCGGGGTTAACAAAAGCTTCGGCCTCGCGCGTTGTTACCAGTATCCCCGACCGATCAAATAATCTAACTCGATATTGCAACTGCCGGGTAGCGTGGACACGATTGGGATTTTTTAAGAAAGTCGCCACATCATAACGACCGTTCTCGAGATTAAAAATTCGCGACCAGACAGTGGTGAGCGGCTTAACCTCAAACGGGCAAACGCGAGCGCACGGTCCGCCACAGTCTATATCTAGCTCACTCTGATTTTGTTTATTGTCAGAACAAGATGGCGCCGCTCGCGTGCCACTGTAGATAATCGCACCGATGGCGGCGAAAAAGAGCACGACCAAGCCGAGATAAAATAAACGTCGACCAACACTCCAAGCCATAGCCATATTGGAGTTAATTGTAGCAAAAAATTATTAGTTTCAGTACTCTGTTCTGGCGGTTACCTACTCTCCCCTTGCGAGTACCATCGGCACAACGGCGTTTAACGACTCTGTTCGGAATGGGAAGAGGTGTGACCACCGCGTTGAACCACCAAAACACAATACTCAAATTCAAAACTTTTTTCTCAAGTGCTGTTAAAGATAGGGAGAGAAATTTCCCTCCCACTGTCCCAATAGGACTCGAACCTACAACCTCCCCAGTGTCAGTGAGGCGCTCTACCATTGAGCTATGGGACAAAGATAAGTCAGATTGTGCCGTGGCCGGTACGATAGCCTACCACTCTTTCGACAAGTGGATCGCACCTGATCTCCAGTTTGCACTGGTGTTTTGGTCTCCTTAAACTACACCACGGCACAATCTGCGACATTTACCTTTAACAACACTCGAATATTTTTGCAATAAGCAATTTTTTTAAAGTCCTAAAGTTTTTTGGGAAAAAATAGAAAACAGAAATAACATGATTACCAGATTTCCTAATGGGAATGGGTCAATTAGTACGCCTCGGCTCAACGCATTGCTGCGCTTACACCTAACGCCTATCAACGTGATCATCTCTCACGGACCTCATAACGATTCCTAATCTTGGGGTGGGCTTCGCACTTAGATGCTTTCAGTGCTTATCCCGTCCCGACATAGCTACTCGGCGGTGCCGCGGGCGCGACAGCCGATAGACCAGAGGTCAGTTCAACTCGGTCCTCTCGTACTAGAGTCAAATCCCCTCAAGA
>JBBTQW010000002.1:179233-443401 GCA_038065495.1 Patescibacteria group bacterium | reverse complement strand
TCTGTCTTTCGACAAACTTCACCCTGCTCATGGCAAGCTCACCTGGCTTCGGGTCTAATGTAGACTACTAAAAATTTAGAAGCCAAGCTTCAGCTCCTAAATAAAATTCGCGCTATTCACACTCGGTTTCCCTACAACTCCACCCCAGAGGGGCTTAGTTTGTGCAGTCTACATTAACTCGTTGGCTCATTCTTCAATAGGCACGCGGTCACGGACCGCACTCTATGTACTATATTTAGTCTAAACTTTTGTACTGAGTAGTGGGGCCGAGCACTTCATTGGTATTGAAGCACTCGGCCATGGAAATGAGGTGGGACGGACATGTTGGAGCACTACACTTCGCTATTTCTGAGGGAAATCTCACGAAATGCGCCCAACACTGAATGAGATCGCTCTCACTCACCATGTGGAGATTACTCCCCAGCTGTTCATGCCCTCAGCACCTAGTCCAGACATTTTTGATCAAAGGGACCAAACAACATCTTCCTTGTATCCTCATCTTTCCACTACTCAATACAAAAGCAATACTACACAGGGTGCGATCCGCTCCCACTCCTTGTAAGCAAATGGTTTCAGGTCTATTTCAACGCCCTTCCGGGCTGCTTTTCACCTTTCCCTCGCGGTACTAGTTCACTATCGATCTCTAAGAGTATTTAGCCTTGCCGGTTAGTTCCGGCGGATTCCTCCAAGCTATTCGTGTCTTGAAGTACTCAAGAGCAGTAGCTAGAGAGATATCTCGTTGTCGCTTACGGGACCATTACCCTCTGTGGTCTGGCTTCCCAGCCAGTTCAGCTAACGAAATATTTTGTCACTCTCTCAATATAAATTGCGCTACCGTCTTACAACCCTCACGACTTATTGCTAAATCGCAAGTTTGGGCTTCTTCCTTTTCGCTCGCCGCTACTAAGGAAATGACTATTGTTTTCTTTTCCTCCGGGTACTGAGATGTTTCACTTCCCCGGGTTAGCTTCTCGCAAATAAATCACGAGATTATCAGTTCTTCACTGACAGAGTTTCCTCATTCGGACATCTTGGGATATAACGGTTGCTAGGCACCTCCCCCAAGCGTATCGCCGCCACGCCGCGTCCTTCATCGCCTCTTAGAGTCTAGGCATCCACCATTTGCTCTTAATTTCCCATTAGGAAATCTGTTAACCATTTTATTTCTTCTTCTTTTTTTTCTTAACTTTACTTACTTTTCTTTTTAACTTTAACGAACTTTTTGATTGCTTTTGTTTTACCTGCCCACCTCCAACCAAAGTAAAAGACCCTCATGCTATCTCTCCGATAGCAACTTTCTGGTTGTGGTGGAATTAAGTTGTCAAAAAGCTGGCAATTCTGTCGTTTTAGCAAGAAAAAACGCCCTGTCTGGGCGGTTAAATAGCGAGTTAAAAGCTGGCTATTAGATCCGCCTCAAAAGTTGGTTATTTCTGCTGTTCATACTGATAGAGGCTAGTATATACGAAAGAAAAAAGCCGTCAAGTGTCCCGATTATGGGGAAACAAGACGGCTTGTGGGGATAAGGTGGGGAAAACCCGCAGGGCAAGAATTAAGTTCTTTGCCCACAGAGAAACCTCAAACCGAGAAGCAGCAGAATTGAAACGACACCAGCAGAAAAGAGGTAATACTCCATGACGATTCTACTCCTTGAAAAAAGTTTAGTTTAGACAACAGAAGCTAGTCTCCTCCATCCAAGAACGAATCCCCGCCTGGGTCAAGCATTCCATACAGATAGCCCAACCCAGCGAGTAAAAACAAGGCAACAACGGAAACGAGAACAATGATACGGAATGAGGACATGGCCAACATGGTACGATCTCCTTCTCAATGAACAGTTTGAACCAGAACAACGCCAAAATTAAACTACCACAAACAAAACTTTTGTTCAAGAGAAAGCGTGACCAAATTTTATTTGGCCACTTTAATTACAGAAAATAGATTTCTGAAAAAGCCTAAAACGAAAACGAGTAATGAAAAGAGGAACGGGGGCATAAGGGTCATGCCGAAAGCCAGCCCAGCGGTTTCATCCCACCTGCCCTGAAAAAATACCGAAGTAGCAATCAAAATCAAAGTTGGAGAAATCGCAAGAATAACGAGACTCAGAAAAAATCTTTGAAGATACGGTTTCTCTTTTACATATTTGAGATTTTGGCCAGCACTCATCCAACTTGTGACGACAAGAACGAGTGTGAGAAACAAAAAAGCAATAATTCCAAAAGACTCAAGGGATTCGCTTGACGTGGACGACACAAAGATAAATTGACACAAAATCCAGAAAAGAAGTAAAGGGACACCATTCATAAGCAAGACTTTTGTAAAAAGTTTTGGGAAAGACATGGTTCAATAATAACACAAAACCTCCCGACAAGCGGGAGGTTTTGAAGAAAATTTTCGGGGAAAACTAACTAAGAACTAGCTGTGATGGCCACCGATGTCGTGGCGGAGTTTGTCGAGATAACGAGCGGCGGCATCGCGACCACCAAGACCGAAGGCCAAACCACCAGCCAGAGCGAGCATCGCTACGAGGCCAGTGAAGAGTGTCTGAAGCAAAACAACAGCCACTTGTAACTGTAACAGTGCGGCAATGAAACCGAAGAGCCAAACTGCCCAACGAGCAATACCACCAGCTAGAGCAGCGCTAGGCATGCTAGCGGCCTTGGCTGAACCGGTTACAAACTTCTGCATTGCCTCGCCAATAATCGCGGCCAAGATCAGGATAAGAGCGGCAATTACCACGTTAGGCAAGTAGCCAAGCACAATGCCCCGGAGGAACTCGGTAACTTGATGTAAACCAAGCACTTCGGCAGACGCCACCAAGAAGGCGACGACCACAAACCACTTGACCAATTCGCCCAAGAAGCGGCCCGTGTCGAGACGGAAGCCGGCGCGAGAAACGAGATCGCCCGTGCCGATGCTCTCGAGCGCATTGTCGATCTTAAGCGCGCGAATAATCTGGGCCACCCAACGGCTAAGCACGGAACCGATCAACCAGCCGAAGATGAAGATAATAACAGCTACCAAAACGTTAGGGATAAACGAAATCACGCCCCACCAGAGGTTCTGGAAAGAGGCACTAAGCACATTGCTCCAAGTATCTAAAAACATATGGAATAAGGTTAAACTAATAATATCTGGTAATGTCTAGATTATAGCAATTTCTCGGCTCAAGTTCAACGCACTGTGGATAACCCCGAGAAGAAGCTCGGCGTAGCCGCCAGACCCAATTTATCTATTATCACACTGTGTGGGTAATCAATGATATCGCGAATAAACTTGTCCCAAGCATTGAGGCGATATTGGAAATCCGGTGTTTCCATCACGGCATAGCTTAATTCTTTGCCAATCTCGGCCTCTAGCTCTTTGATCACTTTCGCAATACTATTTTTCTTAAGATTACTGCCAACGACTAATAAATCCGCGCGACTATCACCATCTTCCAAGAAAACGCTGGAGATAATCAGCAAGCTGATCTTGCCACAGCGGCCGAACTGCTGGATCAACTGCTTCTTGCGGCCAATCAAGTCGCTCTTGAGGATCGCCTTGAGCGGCAAGATAAACGGAAAAGCTTGATCCAAGAGCCAAGTACGGCTGGCACCCTTCTTCTTAGCCACCAGCAGTCCGACAGTCTCCAGCGTTTTGAGCTCGCGGAGCGCGGCTGGTTGCCGGAGACGACTACGTTCGGCTACTTCCTTAGTGCTCAAAGCCAGCTCCGGATTGAGCAAAAAGAGCCGCATAATCCGGACTTTGTTATCGTTACCAAATAGTTTCCCAAGCGTTTGCACGGCTAGGATTATAGCACAAAAAATCCCCTCTTTATTCCAGAGGGGATTTTTTAGGAAAACTAAACTGGATTATTTCAATTCCACCTGACCGCCGGCTTCTTCGATATCTTTCTTAATCTTTTCGGCGTCTTCTTTCTTCATTCCTTCTTTAAGCATCGAGGGCGCGGCATCCACGAGATCTTTAGCCTCTTTGAGACCCAAACCAAGCGCCTCTTTGACTACTTTGATCACTTGGATTTTCTTCTCACCGCCAGACTTGAGATGGACATTAAAGCTGTCTTTCTCTTCTGCCGCGGCGGCACCAGCACCCGCGCCACCACTCATCACCATCGCTTGAGCGGAAACGCCGAATTTCTCCTCCAGCAATTTCACCAGCTCATTAAGCTCAAGCACGCTCATCTTCTCCACTTGTTCCACCAAGTCCTTGAACTTAGCTGGAATCGTCACTTCGGTCTTTTTTGTTTCTGTGTTTTCTTCCATAGTTTTATAATTATTAAGCTACTTTTTTATCTAAGCTACTGTCTCCTGCTTCTTGCTCACTGCATCAAGCGCCAACACAAATCTCTGGATTGGCGAATTGAGCAGATTCAAGAACTTACTCAACAAGACCTCGCGCGACGGAATCGTCGCTAGTTCGGTCATCAAGCCGGCGCTAGCGTATTTACCTTCGAAGACGCCGCCAAGAATCTTTAAGTGTTCTGGATGCGCTTTGGCAAAGTTGTACACTTCGCGCGGTGCAGCGATTGTGTCGCTACCTGACGAAAACGCCATCGCCACCTCGCCGTCCAAGGCTGGTAACTCGCCCTCAATCTTTTGTTCAGAGAAAGCGCGCTTGATTAGCGTCTTCTTGGCCACCTTCAAGCCAATCCCCTGGCCACTTAGCGCCTTGCGCAAGGTGGTGGTATCGCCAACCGACAAACCGTGAAAGTTGACGAAAACTACCGAGCCGGCCGGAGCTACCTTTTCTGCTAATTCTTTCGCAATTTCTTGCTTCTTTGCTTTATTGATTGCCATAAAAACAAAATAAAAAAACGACTAAAAGCCGCTAGATCGATCCTCGGCAGGGCTTATGGATGCCTGCTGTCTATGGCTTACTCCCCTAGCCTAACTCATCCGACTCCACCAGTCAAGCAAGAAGATGCACAGCAAGCCAACCACAATAATCAGCAAGAAGCGCGCCGTCATCTGCCAGAATTTTTTATCAAAATAGTTCATAATCTACAGCGAGAATAATTTTTGCCACCATTTCTTACTTGTCTGATTATTTTGCTCGCCGATTTTGACTGTTTGCAAGTCTGATTCTGATTTTATAGCTTGAGTAACTTGGGCCGTTTGGTTTACTGCGCGGACTGGCACTGGCGTTTGTGTGAGAATTTGTTGAGCGTGATTATTTGGCTTTTTTTGCAGAGCTAATTTGACTTGATTAAGCACTTGCGCTAATTCCTGATTATTTTTCGTTCCCGACTGATCGGCGACAGGAATAACTTTTGGCATAATAGCCAGTTGTCCGTCTGGATAAGCCAGCGTGAGCATATCAGCCGAATCTGGGCGCAAATAGCTAATACCAGCTGGTAACTTAATGCTATTATTAGCCGCAATTATAGTATCGATTGGGAAGATAAATTCTTGGCCGTGATGCTTGAGCTTCCAAAACGATAAGTTAACTTCTTGTTTGCTGTTATTTTTTAATTCAATAAACTCTGGCGTGGCTTGATTAATTTTGATTTCCGGCTTGATCACTTCCACACTCGTGCGCGAGACTGCTTGATTTGTGTCAGCCTGATTGGCGTTGAGCACGACCTGATAAGTGCCGGGCAAAGCATAAATATGCCGCACCACCTTGCCATAAGCATGCGCGCCATCGCCAAAGCTCCAGAGCAGTTCCAGCGAGCCATCAGTTTCTCGGAAGCCGCTAGTCACTGCGCGGAACTCTACCGGCGCACCCACGCTCGCGAGGCGTTTGCGGCCGGCATTCACGCTTACCTTGCGCGTGCCCAAACCCGCGCTATTGGCCGTAGAAACTGCCTCATGCGCGGACAAACTACTACCACTCTCGCTATTATTTTCAGCATCAGAATCGTTAGAATCGCCGGAATTATTGTTGTTATCCGTGTTGCTTAGCTGACTTTGATTATCACCACCCGCGCCAACCGTGATACTCTGCGTGGCGCTCCAAGCGGGATTTTCCACGCCCGTGGCCGTGAGTGTGTAAGAGCCGGAGCTACTATCGCGATAATAAAAACTTCGTCTAGAGTCGCCTTTTGCAATATAAAAGTTAGTAATAGCGTTGCCAGAACTATTTACAAATGCGCCACTGGGCGAACTGGAACGGAGATTGAAGTGTTGCGTCTCGCTCACGCTCGCTGCGGTGCCGGAGCCATCTTGCGTCTGGATGTAAATCGTCTCGGATAATGCGCCCTCGCCAACGGTTTGCGGAGCGGTAGAAAAAACCAGTTGCGCCACATCGCTTGTGGCCGCTTGCGCAAAGTTAAAGCTAAAAAAGCTGACTAGCAAAATTAAAAATACTTTTTTCATCACGTTCTTCATTTTATTTTTTCTGAATTTATTTAATACTTTTCTTGCGCGACTATTTTGTTATTTTTATCATACAGGGTGATCGTCTCGCGCTCATTGGCCCACAGCTCCCACGACCGGTTCAAGAAAATCCGCCACTCGTTCTGGTAAAAGTCCGGTCTAGAAGCGAAAGTAGCCACGCAACCATTGTAAGTAAAATTATTCTGCACAAAATTCTGACAACTCGAGCTTAACTTGTTCACTTGATTATCCACATAATCCACGCTGTCGACTTTCCGCTCAAACTTGGGCGTGTGGCAAGAGCGGAGATAGCTCACAAACTGATAGCACGCATTATCGATATTACTCGCGCCCGGCCAGTCGCGCGGCTGCGGGCAAGAGCTCCACAAACTGGGCGAGAAATCCACATTTTCCAGATCATCGAGATAACCAGAACAGAGATTAGTCTGGAAGTTGGCATTGAGTGGGAATGGACTGGAGGTGGGCGGTCCACCGGTCGTGATTACCACTTGCGCATTATCAGACAAGATTAAATCAGAATTAGCCGCGTTATTGCCATTCGCGCGGAAGAGCTTGGTGACGCGCGGGATTAGCACCGCATCGCTCGGCAAACGCGCTAGGTTGCCGCCACCAGTATCGTAGACGCGATCGGCTTTGCCGTTCATGAGGTACCAACCGGTAATATCCACCGGCGCGGGGCCACGATAATTGAGCGTAATATATTCGCGATTGGGCTGAAATTCGTAACGCGCATTGCCAGTATTAATCGTAAACTGCCCAGCATAAACCGACTGACTAGCAGCCGGAATATTGCTACTGTTGAGATTATTGTAAGCGCCGTAATTACCGCCAGCTGTGCCTTGGCTAGTGGGAACATTATTGCTGGTGGGAACGTAATTATTATTATCCAGTTGCGCTGGCGGCTTGAGAAAAACGCCACTATTGGCCTCGGGATTATTCGGTCCACCGGTCACAAACCAAGCTAAGCCAAGCCCGAGCAAGATCAGGACTAGCCACCACAGATCAGATTTTATTGTCATTTTATTAAATCAAATTGTAACACAAAACTTTTCCAGGCACACAAAAACCCCGTCCGCGATGCAGAGCATCGGGACGGGGTTTTTGCTAACTTAGCCGATCAGCCAAACGCTGATGTCGGAATTAAGTAAGACTACTAGAACTAGAAGTTGGCAGCGGCCTTAAGAGCGCCGAGACCAGTACTCAAGTTGCTTGTAGCGTTCGAGCTAGCTAGACCTTGGGTACCAGCAGTAGCTGAAGCGCCAAAGTAGATAGCGGTAATAGACAACTGGTGCGGACCTGTCGTGCCGGCCGTCTGTTTGATCGCGCCGATAGCTGCGAAGGTTCTGGAAGCACCAGACTGGATAGCCCAGGAAGCTGAAGTGTCAGCAGAATCCTCAGTCGGATTGCTTGCGTTCAAGATCGTAATCGTGGACGAAGCGGACGTAGGACTGCTGCTGGTTGAGAAGGTTATGCCAGGAGTCTTGCTCACATACACTACGTTGTTACCAGTGTTGGTAAGAGTGAAGGTGTAGGTGACGCCACAGCTGACATTAGGACCGTTCGTTACCAATGGAGCACAGGTACCAATCGCGGCAGAACCGCTAGAAATACCAACGCCAGATTGCAAGAAGGTACGATCAGCAGCTGTAACGTTGCTGGCATTGGAGACCGTCAACGAATTGAAGTTCGTGTCGATACCCGAGATGCTAGCAGCTACCAAAGTAGAAGAAGCGGCGACACCACTAGAGCTGTCGGCACCGGCTACATTGGCAGTCAATTTCAATTCAACCCACTGGTCAACCGGCAGAGGAACCTGCATGTTGGTGAAGGTGGTACCACCAGCCACAAGGCTATTTGCCCCATAGCTTAGGCTACCAGCCATCAAGCGAACATTGCTGAACAAGGTGGTAGTAGCCACGCTTGTGCTGCGGTTGAGGTTGAAGCTTAAGTTGTTAAGTGTTGAAGCAGTGTTCTGTGACTTTAAGCGGAAGATACCGAGAACGACATTTTCCGTTTGAGTCGTACCAGCGGCCACTGTCTGGAAACCAGCCAGAGGACTGCTAGGACTGATACTGCTGTAGATGTCACCGTTAGAACCAGTCGTTGGGAGGGTGTAGGTGAAATCAGCGGTATCGCCGATAGTGTCACTGAAACCTTGACCGTTTACTGTCCGGATACCGCCAGATGGGATATCGAGAGTAACAGTCTGGGCAGCGATCTTGTCGGACGAAGCCAAGACGGTAACGGCCACCACTAAGTGGAGGTCGGTACCTGGGCGAACGACTACGTTCACGCCCTCAAAGCGGACACGGTAGTCAGAACCAACGGTCACTTCCGTTGCGTCACTGGCGCCAGTCAAGTTCTTGGTGGCAAGCACATTGCCGCTACCATCCTTGATCGTAACTTTGGCGAGAGTGAGCCATGGGCGCTCGCTGAATTTGACTTCCACGCGGTTGATCGCTACTGGACCACCAGTGGCTTGCAATTTAGTAGACAAAACATCTCGTGTCTCGCCTTTCTTAACTGCTGTACCACTGCTTACCAGAGCTGAAGCGCCGATGGTGATAGAACCATCAGTACCATCAGCTGTTAGACCACCAGTCGTGGTGGAACCAGAACAAGCCTGACCAGTCGTTGAGCTGAAGCCAGCGGTGCTGGTGCAGCCAGGAACGGTAGACATTGCGCCAGCGCAAGGCTGACCACTAGTCGTGCTGTAGCCAAAGGAGCTAGCACAACCAGCTGGCAAAGTGTTAGTCGTAGTCGTGGTGGTAGTAGTGGTCGTCATCGTGCTGTTTAGAGCAGCGCGGGAGATAGGACCAAAGTAGCCAGAAGCTGGGCTAACACCAGCACTCTTCTGCCAAGCCATCAAAGCAGCCTTGGTTGCAGAACCAAAGTAGCCAGTTGGAGCAGAAACAGCAGTCAAGTGACCACCGTTGATCAAGATTTGCTGAAGCGCAGATACCTCATCACCGCGAGAACCTACAGTGAGGTCCATGGTGAAGGTGTGACCCGAGCTCATGCTTGTCGTGTTCGATGTGGTACCGCCGAGGCTGGCCTGGAGTTGCGCCAACAAGGCTGGATTTGCCGTCAAAGCGGCAAGGATTTGGTCAGCAGTGAGAGCCTGAGCATTCACGGCAGAAACTGCAGTGAGAGTCATGGCCAACACGGCGAGACCGATAACTAATTTCTTGAACATAATAATCTTTTTATAATTTAATTAACTTAATAACCTTTTAATAATCACTAATAATTTTAACTTTTATTATTCCTCAAATCGCCGGGTTTGATCTTTATATCGACAGTGACCCCGCCCTGGCAAAGTGAGGACTAATAAACAAGGGTGTTTAAGTCCTGGCCGTAACCGAAATATTCAGTTGTCAAAGACCAAGCTGTATAATTATAGTCGTCTAGGCAGGCGACTGCAAAACAGTCTTTGTGGATAACTACCTGCCTCAAGCAGACTATACAAGTGCCAGCTTACACCAATTAGCTTAGCAAGTCAATTATCCAGCCAGGCTATAGCGACTCCAGCGCTTTTCCCCCTCTTTCCTTAAAGCGCCAGTGCGGACCAGCTCGGCCAGCTCTCTCTGCACCGTTTTGCTACTCACCCCTCGCACATTGCTAGCAATGTCTTTAATAGAAGACGGCCCTTTTTGCTTAATTAAGCCTAAGATTAGGCCTGAACGCGGACTGATTACTGGCGATTTTGCTCTAATACTACTCACAAATAGCCTCTCAGGTTTCTCATTAATCTCATTCTTTTTAAAAGTAGGAACGGCCAATTCCGGAATCTGTTCCAGCGTGGCTTGCGTGTTCAAGTGCTTGTCCAAGAGTACTTGTTTAAGGGACAAATATTCTATCTTGAGAATGCTCAAGTTCATCTTAGAGACATCCGGGCAGAGCAGAGCTAGCTCGATTGGTGGCAAAATCTGCTCAATTTCACTGATTATTTGCCCAAAAAGTGGTTGTGACAAATCTTGTGCGATCAAGCCGAGAGCCTTTTGACGCAGTAGCCACTTCACCGGCTCCTGATCTGGCAGAAAATTGGTGACTAAATACACCACCGAGCTCAATTTGCTCAGTTTTAATCGGACATACTCGCTAAAACTGTCCTTTTCACTAGTTTTTTCTATGTCTTTTAGTTTGTCCATGCTTGTCCGTTAATATGTCCCTTATTGTATATAAGACAAAACTGGCAGTCAAGCGTGGCGCGAGCTATAATTGTATTTAATTCGTAACTGCAATGGCTAAAAATAATAAAAATAGAAAGAAGGCCGAAAAACCAGACTGGAACCCCACACTCAAGCCCGAGACCAAACACGCGGTGATCGCTGTGGGTTGCTTGGCATTGATGATGTTCTTCCTCCTCGCTAGCGCCAGCCGCGCGGGCGCGGCTGGCGACTCAATTTTCGCTGCGCTATCCAAGCTCTTTGGCACTGGCTATTTTGTGATTCCTCTCGTTCTGCTCTTCTTGGCTATCTCTTTCTTCCGCTCAATCCGACCTAATTTTATTTTATATAGACTGCTTTCGGCTCTCGCTTTTTTTATCGCTTTTCTCGCCTTAATTAGCGTCGTCTCACCCGGCCAGGAACACTGGCTCAATGGCGGCTGGTTGGGCGCATTGCTGGCCCAACCAATCCAGCACTTGCTCGGCCTGTACGGCATCGTTTTCTTACTCGCAATTATGCTCGCTTGTTTGTTTATTATTTTCGACAGCCGACCATCACTCACACAACTCTCTTCCCTCTTCCGCTGGCGCAAAAGTAATGACGAAGAAAGCGAAGACGCTGAAACAGAAAGTGAGAATGCCAAAACAACAGCATTAGCCACACCGGCCGTTGTGGCCATGTCTAACACGAACAATAACGAGAAACTAGAAAAAAGTTTAGAGAAAAATAAAAAAAGTAATGCTGACGAGAACGAGTTCTCAGCGTTTGGCGCTAATCAGAAGCGCTTCGCGCCGCGGGCTTTTACTCCACCACCACTCTCCCTCTTAGAAGCCGACAGCGGCAAGCCTGGCGCTGGTGACATCAAAGGCAATGCCAATATTATCAAACGCACGCTCCAGAACTTTGGCATTGTGGTGGAGATGGATGAGGTTTCCGTTGGCCCGTCGATTACCCGTTACGCGTTCAAGCCAGCCGAGGGCGTAAAACTATCCCGGATCGTAGCGCTCCAGAACGATCTCTCGCTCGCGCTGGCCGCGCATCCACTACGGATCGAAGCGCCAATCCCCGGCAAGTCGCTCGTGGGTATCGAGATCCCAAATAGTCAGAAGTCGACCGTTGGCCTAGCCTCGCTCTTGGGCAGCGCGGAATTTGCCAGCTCGCCACATCCTTTGCTCGCTAGCTTGGGTCGGGGCATCACTGGCACGGCACACTTTGCTAATCTCGCGCGAGCACCACATGCGCTGGTGGCTGGTGCCACTGGTTCTGGTAAATCAGTCGTGATTCACACTTTTGTGACTTCCCTGCTCTACCGCAATCCACCGGATCTCTTGCGCTTTATTATGATTGATCCAAAACGCGTGGAATTAACTCTGTACAACAAAATCCCGCACTTGCTCACGCCGGTCATTACCGAAGCCAAAAAGGCCATTTTTGCCCTCAAGTGGGCGATCAAAGAAATGGAACGTCGCTACAATGTGCTGGAGAGTCATGCTGTGCGCGATATTGCCTCTTATCACAAGCATTTAGCATCTGGTGCTAGTTCAGAAAAAGATAAAGAAGAAGAGAAGATGCCGTATATTGTGATTATCATTGATGAACTGGCTGATATTATGTCTACTTATCCTAGAGAATTAGAGGGCGCGATTGTGCGCTTGGCGCAAATGAGCCGGGCGGTCGGTATTCATCTTGTTTTGTCTACACAAAGACCGAGCGTGGACGTGATCACGGGCTTGATTAAAGCGAATATCCCCACGCGCGTAGCCTTGCAGGTTTCGTCGCAGATCGACTCGCGAACAATCTTGGACGGATCTGGTGCCGAGAAACTGCTGGGTGCGGGCGATATGCTCTACCTCGCCGGCGACATGGGCAAACCGGTGCGTTTGCAATCGGCTTTTGTTTCCGAAACAGAAGTCAAAGCCGTGGTGGACTGGCTGGCCAAACATTATGCCGACGCGGAAACGAGCGAGATTAATCTCACTGCGCCGGAGCCAAATGCGCTATTCTCGATTGATGTGAGTGACAGTGCTGACGAAGATGGTGATGAACTATACGAAGAAGCTAAGTCTGAAGTGATTCGCGCCGGCAAGGCTTCGGCTTCTTACTTGCAGAGAAAGCTGAAGGTTGGCTATGCTCGCGCCGCACGCTTATTAGACATTCTCGAAGAGCGCGGCGTAATCGGCCCCGGCGACGGCGCCAAACAGCGCGAGGTTTACCACACGGCGGATAATGCAACAAGTGGCGAAGCAGAATCACGAGAAGTAGAAAATGACGTTGATGAATTACCGCCAGAAAATCAAAGCTAAGCTCACGCTGGGCGTGGTTACTGGCCTCTCGCTAGCGGTAATCGTGCTCGGTTATGCCGGCTATAAGATGAAGGACGTCTTCCGTGGGCCCAAACTCACACTTAGTTCACCCAATCTCGCGGCTCTGCCACTCCCGAGCGAGCTAGTGACGATCAGCGGCCAAGCCACGCGGGTGGCGCATTTGCGCTTAAATGACGGACAAATCTTTGCCGACAGTGAGGGCAAATTTGCCGAGAAATTGCTGCTCGCCCCCGGTTACAATATAATAAAGCTCGAAGCGCGCGACCGCTTTGGGCGCGTGCGAACCGAATTGCTGGAACTAACTTATCAGGCTAAATAATTTTAAAAAAACAAAATCATGGTGAAGAAAAAAGACGGAAAAGAAAAAGAATCCAAAGCTCATCACTCGCCTACTAGCGCCGGTGGTTTGAGAATCGAGGACACAATCAAATCGATTGAGGCGAAGTTTGGCGAAGGTTCGATTATGAAGCTCAATACCCAGACGCGTGTAGGCGTGGGCGCGATCTCGACTGGCTCGATTGGCCTCGACATGGCGCTCGGCATTGGCGGCTTGCCACGCGGCAGAATTATTGAGATTTTTGGTCCGGAATCCTCTGGCAAAACAACTCTGGCGCTCCACGTGATCGCCGAAGCGCAGAAGGCCGGCGGCGTTTGCGCGTTTATTGACGCCGAACATGCGCTGGATCCAGATTATTCCAAAAAAATCGGCGTGAAAACTGATGAACTATTAATCTCCCAGCCAGATTATGGCGAACAAGCTTTAGAAATTGCGGACAGTTTGATTCGCTCCGGCAAAATTGATGTGATAGTTATAGATTCCGTGGCGGCACTAACGCCAAAAGACGAAATCGAGGGCGATGTGGGCGCTTATCACGTGGGCAAACAAGCGCGCTTGATGAGCCAAGCGCTAAGAAAGATGACAGCGATCGTGGCTAAATCTAAAACAGTGGTTATTTTTATCAATCAAATCCGGATGCAGATCGGCGTGATGTTTGGTAATCCAGAGACAACGCCGGGTGGCAAGGCGCTCAAGTTTTATTCTAGTGTCAGACTAGATATTCGCCGAATCGCGCAGATCAAAAAAGGCGAAGAAGTCGTTGGCGGCCGAGTGCGCGTGAAGGTGGTGAAGAACAAAGTCGCTGCACCGTTTAAGGCCGCGGAATTTGACGTGCTCTACAACGAGGGCATTAGCCCCGAAGGCGAGATTATCGCGCTGGGCGAGAAGCTGGGTGTGGTGCAGAAATCTGGCGCTTCTTATGCTTATGGGGAGGAAAAGCTCGGCCGTGGCTACGACGCTACCCGGCAGTTCTTGAAAGAAAACTCAAAAATCAGAAACAGCATCATGAGCGCGATTACCAAGAAGCTTGCGGAAGTAGAATAAAGCTGATAGTTTAGCAAGACAGATATATGGCTACTATCGAATATAACGAAGTTAAAGAGCGCAAATTTATTGTCCTCGACGGCGAGCCGTACGAAGTTTTATCGTCTCACGTCTTTCGCAAACAACAGCGCAAACCAGTAAATGCGACTAAGCTAAAAAACTTGCTGACTAATGGCGTGCGCGAACACTCGTTTGGCAGTAGCGACAAAGTGGACGAAGCGGAAATTGATGAACGAGAAATTACTTATCTGTACAATAACAAAGGCGAATTTTGGTTCTGCGAAGTCAAAGATAAGAGTAAACGCTTCCAGCTCGAGGCGAGCAAAATTCAAGACAAAATTATTTTTATCAAACCCAACCAGAATATTAAATTTCTCACTTTCAATGACAAGTTTGTAGGCATCAAGATTCCAGTTAAAGTAGAACTAAAAGTGACCGAAGCCGCTCCAGCCGTGCGTGGCAATACCGTCCAAGGCGGTAACAAAAAAGTGATTGTGGAAACTGGTGCGGAAGTAACCGTGCCGATGTTTGTGAACGAAGGCGACGTGCTAGTGATCAATACTGATAGTGGCGAGTATGTAGAACGTTTGGGGAAGAAATAAAGCTACCGCGCAATAAACGGCAACAAGGCCAAGAATCTGGCACGTTTGACGGCGGTGGAGAGCTCGCGCTGGTGCTTGGCGCAAACGCCAGAACGCCGACGATTCAAGATCCGCGCATGCGGGTCAAGAAACTTGTGCAATTGATCCGTATCTTTGTAATCCAAGTACTTAAAGCTGGCGGTGCAGAAGTGGCAATTTTTGGTATGTAACATGTTGGTAAATTAAAAAAATAGTTTAAATTTAGAACGGAATATCGTCAGGATTAATCTCCTCCTCCGGATACTGGATCGTCTTGAGCTGATCGGTGCTCACGGCTTGATCTTGGCTGGCTTCGGCCGGATGAGCCGAGCTAGCGCCGGCATAACTGCTACTACCGCCAGAGCCACCCATGCTCTTGGGGCCAAACTGCACGCGATCGGCCACAATCTCGGTGCGATACTGCTTCTTGCCATCTTGGGCCTCCCACGAGCGCGTCTGCATCCGGCCTTCGATCAAGACCGAGCTGCCCTTGCGCAAATACTGCGCCACGTTCTCGGCTTGAGTGCCAAAGACCACGATATTGTGGAACTGGGCGTCTTCTTGCTTCTGGCCATTTTTATCGCGCCACACACGGTTCGTTGCGACCGAGAAAGTGCAAACTTTGGAGCCGGAAGGTAGAGCGCGCAGTTCTGGATCGCGAGTGAGGTTACCAATGACGATTGCTTTGTTGAGATACATGTTTAAAAATTTAGACTGATTATTTAAATTAAACTAGCAACTGATCAATTTCTTGATCAATCGCGGCTGTGCTCATGGGAGTAGCGTGCGCTGGTTGAGCAGATTCGTCTGCGCCAGTCGCTACTTCTGGACGCACCGGCGCTGGCCGCGTGCGCGTGAGTAGAGTGTAAATCACCGGTGAGAGTTTGATGATCAACGAGCGGATCACCACTGGCGACTTTTTGAGGCCGTTCTCCAACTTTTCCAGCAATTCCGGCCGACAAGAGAAGTAGATCGCGCCAAAGTACGCTTCGCGAAAAGTGCTACCCTTATGCTCCACCACCTTCTTAATCGCATAAGCGAGCGAACCCGGCCGAGGCGCCATCTCGCCACCAATCTCGGCTTTGGCCTCCGCCAGCCACTGCTTTACCTCCGCTTCCACCGTTTCGGCCAGTTTATCGGCCGCCACGAGCGGCGAGAGCAAATAGCCCAACTCGTAGTGGGTAATTTCGTCATTCTTGGGAGGGCGCTTGACCGCCTTCTCCCCCGTTTCCTTTTTCTTCTCAACCATTGGCGCTCATAGTAGCAGAAGGGCGATTTTTAGGCAACCGGTCTAAGTTCTGGGCAAAGAAAAAAGCCGCCACCCCATCCAGGGACAAACGGCTTTAAGAAATTCGATCATTCCGATCAGCGCACCAGCGGCCCTAATGGATACCGCAGACATCCGTGTTCCACCGCAACGGATCGATACCTACCGGCTTCCTCTATCGTTAACTCACGAGCATAAGAAGCCGGAAATCTCACATCCATGATGTTCCCACCCAATAGACATCCAAAAAATGAATCGCAACTGGGGTCATAAAGATGAACAATGCAGGGATGCGGCTCGGACATTTTCATCTGTCCAAGATGATGTAAACCAAGAGTGGTCATCATCAAACGAGGAAAATTGCTTGCTTCTGCCATATACATCGCTCCTTTTGCAAAAGATCTTTTAATTTCAGCAACTGTCCTTAACCGTAGCAAACAAAATAATTCTGTCAAGAGAAAAGGCCGAAAACCCTCTTCGCATTCTCCAGCGTCACTTCCCCTATTTTCTCCTCAGTCTCGCCCTTAATTTCAGCAATCTTTTTTACAATTTCTGGTAAATAACTCGGCTCGTTTCTCTGGCCACGATACGGAACCGGCGCGACGAACGGACAATCAGTTTCTGTCAAAATCATGTCTAACGGCGTGTTTCTAATCACTTCGTCATAATCGCGAACAAATGTGGTGACGCCGCCAAATGATAAAGTGAAACCGAGATTGAGAAATAACTTAGCCTCGTCCCAAGTCCCAGCGAAGAAGTGCGCATTCCCTTTCACTCTTGCCTCACTCTTCAAGATTTCATAAGCATCTTTGTATGCATTCCGGATATGCAACATCAGTGGCTTGCCGACTTCATTTGCCAACTTAATCTGCTGAATAAATATCTCTTTTTGTTTCTCTTGCTCTTCGGCACTTTTCTGATGAAAATAATCCAAGCCACATTCGCCTATCGCCACGGTTTTCTCGTGTTTTGCTAAATTAAGATAAACCTCGTAATCAAAGCCCTCAACAAAATCCGTGGGATGAAGACCGACCGTAGCCCAAGTATTTGAGTATTTTTGGGCCAAATCAACCGCAAATTCTGAAGTTTTCTGATCTGTGCCCACATTTATCATCCCAATCCCCGCCTCGCTCGCGCGAGCGAAGACAGCTTCTCGGTCTTCGTCATAATTAGCGAAGTTGAGATGAGCGTGAACGTCGATTAGTTTGAGCATTTTAGTCAATCAGATTTTTAGCCTTCAGGTCCGGGATAATGTGGCTAGCAATGACCGAACCAAGCCGCTCTCGCGGATAAGTGGAATCAATCCACTTAATCTCGATTATCTCGTTGCTCGCTTTCAGTTCACCTCGCCAATTATTAACAAAAAATATTTCCATCTTGAGAATTTTACTCGGATCATTCGCGGCTGGTTCCTCGATCGTGCTCGTGTAATAAAAATCAGACTCAGTCACATCAATATTTAATTCCTCTTTCAGTTCCCTGATCAGCGACTGAGCTGGCGTCTCGCCAAGCTCAATCTTGCCGCCCGGCGAGAGATAAAAATCATACTTGGCTGATTTATTGACCAACAACTTCCGGTCTCTGATAATCACTCCCGCCGCTTTCCAAATATCAGGTTTAGGCATTATCTTTTTATTCTTTTCTTGGAAAGAGCGCCTCCGGCATTTTATTTCCTTGAACTGCTTGTTTTATTTTTGCCGAAGTTGAGGGCATGATTGGTTCTAAGCAAACGGCCAAATCTGCCAAACCTTGCACCAGTTTAGCAATAATTTCTCGCGCTTGATCTGGATCAGTTTTGATCAAACTAAACGGCTTCGTTTCTTGAATATATTCGTCATGCTTGGCGATGTGCTTCCAGATCTCATCTAGCGCCTGACTATATTCGTAATTATTTAAATATTTTGTGAGATCAGCAAAGTCAGAAATATTTCGCCAGTTAATTTCTACCGGTTTTTCTAAATTATCCGTCGCCATCTTCATCACACGGCTCACTAAATTTCCCAAGCCATTCGCGAGATTAGCATTGTAAGCTTCTTTGAACTTTTCTAGCGTGAAATCACTATCTTCAAACGGCTGCACATGCCGCGCGAGATAATAGCGCAGAGCATCCGTGCCATATTCTGCTACTAATTTCACCGGATCGATAACATTCCCCAAACTTTTGCTCATCTTCTGGCCAGCTGAGGTGATGAAGCCGTGGATGATAATCTGTTTCGAGTTTGGCAATCCGGCCGCGAGCAACATCGCCTGCCACATCGCCGCTTGCTGGCGCAGATTATCTTTGCCAGCAAATTGAACGCCCGGCCAGAACTTTACAAAATTATCCGGCTTGTCCTGAGCGGAGTCGAAGGGCCAGCCGAGACAAGAAATGTAGTTCACCAGCGCGTCGAACCACACATACATCACGTGTTCGGGATCGCCCGGCACGGCCACGCCCCAAGGCATTTTATTTTTCAGTCTTGAGATAGAGAAATCTTCTAAGCCCCGCGCCACAAAACTTTTTATTTCGTTTAGACGCGAATTTGGAATAACAAAGTCCGGATTTTTATTATATAAATCTAGTAATTTCTCCTGAAAACTAGAAAATTTAAAAAAGTAATTCTCTTCAGAAATTAATTCTATTTCTAAGTTTGGATGAATCGCGCATTTATTATTTTCTAGTTCAGAATCAGTTTTCTCCAGTTCGCAACCCACGCAATACTTGACTTGATAATCTTTTTTGTAAATAAAACCATTAGTCTGACAAATTTCCCAGAATTTCTGCGCTGATTTTTTGTGTTCAGGATTGGTTGTCCGGATAAAATTTAACTTCTCACTCAGACCCAAAATATTTTGCAAATTCTTGAACTTGCTTGCAAACTCATCCACATATTCTTGCGGGCCGCGATTTAATTCTTGCGCCTTCCTGTAAATTTTCAAACCGTGCTCATCAGTGCCGGTGTTGAAGAAAACTTCTTCGCCCAGTAGCTCGCGATAACGCGCAATGATATCCGCCTGGATAATTTCTAAAGCAAAGCCGATGTGAGGATCGGCGTTAACATAAGGCAACGTGGTAGTGAGATAGAACCGTTTAGGCATTCGCTTGTTCCACTTTTTCTTCCACTTTCTCAAAGAGATATTTGCTCTTCTCAAAATCTGACAACATTTCCATCAAGATCGTCGCTACCGGCACAGCGAGAATGAGGCCCATAAAGCCGGCCAATTGCGCGCCGATAATCAACGACAAAATCACGAGTAGTGGCGGCACGCCCACAATCTTGCGCACGACGAGTGGATAAATCAAGTGATTCTCAAATTGCTGCATGATGATATAGAGACCGATAACCATAAAGCCGAGCGTGGGGCTGGAGCTAAAGGCGAGCAAAACCGCCGGCACTGCCGCAAGTACCGGCCCGAAGAACGGAATAATCTCGAAAAGCGCAGCCAAGAGCGCGAGCAAGAGCGCATGCTCTACTTGCAAAATGCTCAAGCCCAAGAAGACGAGCACGCCCATGATGAGGCCGAGCAAGAGCTGACCTTGCATCCACATGCCGATCTTCTGCTGGACACGTTGCCACAGATCCAACACATAACGCTCTCGCGGGATTGGCGTGACGAGGCGCAAGAAACTCTCAATACCTTTGGGCTGTACAGCCAGATAAAACGAAATGACGATTACCAGAATTAATTTAAACAAACTATTGAAAACCACACTGGCTGTCTCGGTAATGCCATGGGGAATTGCCGCAAGGCCGGTACTCAAGCCGGAGACGATGTCAGACACAGAAAGCTTGCCAGTAAAGGCCACCAAGAGTGGTGGCGCTTGCGAGAAGAACGGCAAGCTCGTAATCCTGGCCGGCAAAGTGGCTGTTAAGTCAGACAAATCGCTGAAGATTGGGAAGACGAAAACGGGAATCAAAACGGCAAAGATAAAGAAAGCAAAAACATACACAAACAACACCGACAAAACTCTTGGTACGCGATAGCGCGCCAGCGAGCGCGTAGCTGGCTCAACGGAAGACGCAATGACGATTGAAAGCAGAATGACGAGGACCAGATCAAATAAATAATACAAGAGAAAAACGCCGGCTAGCACCAAGATAATCTTGAGCACTGTGCCTACGGTCACCTCAATATTGAGAGTTTTGCCATTGTCGGCCATTAGCTTGATTCTACTATTAAAAAAATCTTTTGCCAAGAAACAGAAATCCCGTCATGCGCTTGGCACGACGGGATTGTTACTTCTTTCTCACTTCTCTCGCTTCCTCTCCGGAAAGCACTTACCACGCACAGACTTCTTGCCGATCTCGCAACTCATCCAGCGTGAGAGAGTCCGTGAGCCAACAAATGATTCTTCCCATGACACGATCCTTCCACTTTTGGGGTCCACTTCGGCCAGATGTCCACATCCAGCCTTCCGTTATAAGCCTATCACAAGCTTGTTTATTTGTCAAGTATTCTGTCTAGTTTTTAGCGTGTTTTTGCCAAGATATGGCTAATTAAGGCCGTTTTTAGCAAATAAAAATACCCCCTAGGCGGGGGCGCCGGCCAGAGCCGGCTTTTCTTTTTTCGTCAGAGCTTCAGGTTCAGGTTCCAGAGAGATGATAACATCACTATCTCCCTTCTTTGCCTTCGCCTTTGCCTTCTTGGGCGGCTCAGCGTGAGCCGGATCCACGTTGGCGACTGGGTTAACGACTTGCGCTGGCGCGGAAACCGGTGGTTCTGTGAAGGCCCTGTCCGCAAAAATCTCGAGATAATCAATCTTGCGCCAGTGCGTCCCGTCGTGCCATAACCCGAGAATTGTGAATCCACCATGTCCATCCGCGATTAACTCTCGAGAAATGTAGACGGTGTCTGGAGAACCAGGTTTCCGCGGTTCTCCCCAATCCTTGGGCACGCGACTGGGATCTGCCCTCAGCTTTGTCATCAGAGTGGGATCAACTAACTTAAAGTTACGACCGAGAGCAATAGCCATAGAGACTCCTCCGTTGCCGATGTGTGTAAGGTACTCTTGCGTCACGGAACGTCCGGACGCGACTAGCGAATTTTTAGCAAACTAGAGTTTACTTGTCAATTCAGAGATTTTCACCCTCTCCTGCTCGCCGGTATCTCGATCGCGCACCGTGACAGTATCTTTTTTATCTTCACCGCCTTCACCGAGCGTGTCAAAATCAATAGTAATGCAGTGTGGCGTGCCAATCTCATCTTGCCGGCGATAACGCTTGCCGATATTGCCATTGTCATCGAAAACGACAGTCTGATGTGGCATTTGCACTTTAAGATTCTGATAAACTTCGCGCGCTTTATTAACTAAATCCGGTTTATTCTTGAGCAGTGGAAAAATAGCTAATCTCACTGGCGCAATATTTTTATTTAACTTCAGATAAGTCCGCGCTTCCCCACCCAGTTCATCTTCGGTATAAGCATCTGTTAAAACAGCTAACAAGATGCGATCTAAGCCAAGCGAAGGCTCAATTACGTGTGGCAAGAATCTGGTTTTACTTTCTTCATCAAAATAAGTTAAATCTTGTTTGCTAAATTCCTGATGTTGCTTGAGATCGTAATCAGATCTGTAAGCCAAGCCTGATAATTCTTTTTTGCCAAACGAAAAGTCAAATTCGAAATCAATAGTTCGCGCCGAATAATGCGCGCGATCGCCGTCTGGGACTTCTAACTCATGCACGTGACTAGAATCTAAACCAATTTCTGCAAAATAATTCTGAATTAGAACGCGCCATTCTTCGAAATATTTCTGCCAATCTTCTGCTTTCACAAAATATTCCACTTCCATTTGTTCAAACTCTCTTGTGCGAAATAAAAAGTCTCTGGGAGCAATTTCATTTCTAAAAGCTTTACCAATTTGCGCCAAACCAAATGGCAGTTTAGGGTGGAACGAATCGATAATATTTTTGAAATTAACGAACATGCCCTGAGCAGTTTCTGGACGTAAGTAAGTGGTTGAGGATAAATCATCAACCACACCAACATTTGTTTTCAACATCATGTTGAATTGTGAAGGAACATTCCATTCGATGGAACCACAGTTGGGACATTTAATTTTATTCTCCGCAAGAAAGAGCTGAGTAAGATGACCAGAAAAGTTTTTAGTCTCACTAAATCCTTCAGGAGCAGCGCTTGGTTTTATTTCTGCAACCAGATCTTTTAGATTTTTCCTAGCCTTACTTACAGAAGCGAGCATATGGGCTTTCAATGCACTGGCCATTATTTCTTCAATATCTTTGGGTAAATTATTTTGCTCCAAAACTTTAATGGCAGACTCAACTTTGGAAAGATATTCTTTATTACCCTCGGTTTCTGTTACCATTTTTTCTGATACATCCATTATTTCTCTCCAATGTTCTCTGACCAAATTGAGTCGATATTCATTGAATGCCTTAGTATCAATCAGATGATCCGTTCTAAATTTTTCTGAACATGTTAAACAACCAATAAGCGGATCAGCAAAGCCAGCCACGTGACCGCTTGCTTCCCAAGTTTTGGGATTCATAATAATCGCGGCATCCAAGCCATACATATCTTCTCTGTTGCTTACAAAGTTTTTCCACCAGAGATTTTTTAAATTATTCTTGAGCGCCACACCAAGTGGACCATAATCGTAAGTGCCGGCCAAGCCACCATAAATCTCCGAACCGGGATAAATAAAACCACGCCGCTTGCACAGCGACACGATTTTCTCTAATAAATTTGCATCTCGTTTTTCTTTTTCTGACATAAATTTTCTAACCTACTTAACCACGCGGTCTTCGCCAAGCTGGAAGCCGGCTTCGTTCACCAGCACCGTATCCAGCGCCCGCTTGAGCTTAGCAGTCAGAGTGGCTTTGGTAAAGGTATCAAAGGCCGAGAGCGTGGCCTCGCTCACCAGCACCGGCGCCGAGCCAACCTGGCTCACGCTCGGCGTGAGCGCGACTTGGAAGGAAACCTCACGCGCCGGCCCCGCCGTGCCGGTGCCCGGTGCCACTTGGCCCAATTGCCAGACCACTTCCCCACCACTGGATTCTGCGCCACTAAACTTGACCGTCTCACTGCTTGGCTTAGTGGCGCCCAGCCAACGCACATATGGCGGCAGAGTGGCGCTGACTTGCGCCGCGTCAAGCGAATTAGCGGAGTTGAGAACTGACCACACAATAGTGTAACTAGTTTCGGCGCCAACTTTTGGCGGCAATGGTCCGTGATTGGTGAAAGCGCCAGTGCGTTGCAACGTTTTTGCCGCCAGTTGCACGGCTGAGCTAAATTTGATTTTGCGTTTTACTTCGGAATAAACTGGGACGGCTTTACCATTGTCGTCTAAGTGTTTGCCTTTAAATTTAACAACTAAATCCAAGACCGGCTGACGCAAAGCCGCACCCTCCGCACTCACGAGTGAGAGTGATGCAAAAGTAAAAGAAATTTGCCCCGCATCACCAGCGCTAATCTGCGCTAGCTTGCTATCACTGGTCTGATTCCAGAGAATCGTGTTCTGCGTGGAATTATAGAAACCTTTTGGTGCTGAAACTGAGGTGGGATCCAGCGGCCGGCCAGCCAGCGTAGCTTGGATCTCGCCAGCGGTGATCTCACCAGGCAAGTTGTTGACCCAGCCGATATCCACGCGCACCGGCTCGCGGCTATCGGCAATATATTCGCTGGCCGTGCTCTGATTAAGTGCCACGTCTAGGCCCACAAACGGTCGCTTGATGGTGACAGTCTCGAAAGCCGAACCATAAGTGGCGGCTAACTCCAGCGCCGTGTCAGTTTCGATTGTACCAGCCGCAGCGCGGAAGGATTCTTGTTCGTCATCTTGGCCCTCCAGCGTCCCGCGGATCTGGACTCGCGCACGAGCACCGGGCTTGAGCGACGGCAGCGACCAAATATTCTGGCCGCGCGTGGGCACCGGCGTGGCTTGGATAAACCGGAAGCCAGCCGGATAGCTCATGATCAACACTGGATTAGTGATCACGCTCTCGGCATTGGACTGCGCTTCCACTTCCAACAAAATCTCTTGATTGCTATTTACCTCCGCCGGAACGTTGAGCGAAAGCAAGAGTGGTGTGGAGCCAATCGTCACTTCGTAATTTTCCGTTTTATCAAAAATCGCACTTGATTGCGCCAGGCGATACTCCACCGTCAACTTGATTGGCACGCGAGCCCCCTTCTCGCCAAAGAGCACGGCGCGTACCAGCTTGCGCGCACTCTGGCCAGGCGCGATCGTGCCGAGCGGCAGGCGCTCCCGCGCCAGGGCTTTGTCCACCGCGCCAGCTTGGCGCGTGCCGCTCGGATATTCCACAATCAAGTCGGCCAGCTCCAGCGCGGCGTTGTTCTTATTTTCCACCTCCACCTGCAAACTCAATTCCTGCCCAGCGGCAATTTCTAATGGCCCAGTCACTTTTAGCACCACATTGCTCGCTAAAATTAAATTATTACCACGATAAAAAACAAACAGCGCCACCGCGGCCGCCAACAAGAAGAATCCTGCCGTCCACCAGAGAATTCTCTTGAGCAACTTTGTTGAAGGCAAACTCGAGGCGAGCTTGAGCGGCTCCACGTGGCGCCAAGCGGTGGGAGTTTCGTTGGTTCTCGATTCCAAACCCGAGCGCCGCAGTGGCTTGAGCCCGCGCTGGCGCGCATACAGCAAGCGCTTGAGACGCTCTAAGCGATTCTCTTTCTCGTTTCCAATTTCGCCTTCCATCATCTTGCGCTAATTATAACATGCTAGAGCTGACTGTGTTCCAAACCGTAATTAATCACGCTAATCACCCGTTCGCGTTCTGGTGCCGGCAAAGCAAGCGCCAAACCAGCACCACTTGGCCACAGATCGGCCTGCAACCACGGCGCTAGCGCCACTGACTCTTGCACATAACCCAAACTGTTTAGCAAACGCAAAACTATGACAGCCTCAAAGTCCACCACTTGCGCTGATTCGATCTGGTTCAAAACTGTCAGGCCAGCGAGTAGATCTTCGTACAGCCTCGCATCAGCCGCCTCGCCGCGGATCAAGCGGCGTGCCAACAAGGCCACTCGCGCCCAAGCGCGGTGCTTGCTGGCTTCACTCAAAACTGACGCGAGCAGGCCACTCGCCTCCGCGCCCACTAGCCGCCACACTTGGCGGCCACGCACCAGCGTGAGCTTGGCATGACTCAAACTGCCAAGCTGGGGGCGCAGTTTAGACTTAAGGTGTCGCACGCCTTGCGCACTCGCGCCGATCAAGCCCAGATCCGGCGTTAGCAACTGATAAAAACCGTTCGCCTCGCCGTAGTCGTGCGCGGCGAGAATTAAACCTTCAGTCTGATAGAGTTGGTGGGACATTGATCGTCAAATTTAATCAGAGAAACAGAACAAGTTTTCTGTAATTCTAATTTATTATCAGTTTTTTCTAGCAAAGCTTGTTTGTCTGGATTAAGAGTTAATTCGGCCATTTGGCCGGGTACTAATTTTAGTTTTTTTCTTTCATCTTGCACCGCGCGGATTAAATCACGAAACTCGCCTTCGGCTTTTAACTCCGCTGTAATTTCCAGATCAAGATAAATAACAATTGGAGGATCATCCTGTGTCAATTCAGCAGATAATTCGACCTTCTTAACGTTCACTTCTTCTTTAATAATCTCTGATATTTCATCCCAGAAAGGTAGCTCTAAATCAGATGAATGCTTAATCAGCAAAAGCGAAAGAGGTTGCCGCACTTTTATACCTTTCTCAGCCCGTTGCATCAACGCCATTGTGACAAAGCTACGCGCAAAAGACATCGCTGCTAAAACATGATCAGATTCTGTGTTAGATTTTTCCGTTTTAGGCCAATTTTCCAGATGCACGCTTTTTGGGTCAGAACTTTCTCTAAACTTCTGATAAATTTCTTCCGCGATAAACGGCATAAATGGTGCGAGCAGTTTTGCTAATTCTAGTAGAACTTTTTTTAGCACTACCAGCGCTTCCGGGCGTTTTCTAGAACGCCGCAAGTACCAAGTTGATAAATCGTCAACGAATAAACTAAACGGCCGGGACGCTTGATCTAATTCGTAATTTTCTAGACTTTCAGTCACTTCTGTATTCAACTGAGCCAAGCGCGCGAGAATCCACTGGTCTAAAATATTTTCGCTATTTTTTTCTGATTTTTTTATTTCTGAATTATTTTTATTTTCTGGATTCTCTTGTTGATACAACTCATAGAAAGCCACCACATTCTCCAACCGCAAAATTATCTTCTTCACCACTTCATCTAAGCCTTTCTCGGAGAAAGCCACGTCCTCCGCGCGCACCGCCGGGCTGGCCATCAAGTAATATCTCAGTGCATCCGCGCCATATTTGTCCAGCACGTCTGTTAGTTCCGGATAATTATTCAAGCGCTTGCTCATCTTCTTACCATCTTCGGCGAGTATTAAACCGTTTACCACTACCTGTTTGTAAGGCGATTTATTAAACAGCGCAGTAGATAAAACTAGCAAAGTGTAGAACCAACCTCTAGTTTGATCTAAGCCTTCGGCGATAAAATCCGCCGGCACTAATTGACGCAAATTTTGCGACGCAAATGGCACCGAGCCAGAATCGTACCAAGTGTCAAAGACTTCCGGCACTCTGGTCATTCCTCCCGCACACTTCTCACACTTCAGTTTTACTTCATCAATATACGGCCGGTGAAGATCTAATTCATAGTCAGAATTGTGGGGCAGTGCTGTAAAATTTAGCTCTTTGATTTCGCCATTTTGTAAATAAGTGGCATCAGATTTTTCCTGCATCAACCAAGTTGGATCGCCGTGAGAAATCAGCAAAATATTCTGATTCTGATATTTATTTTCCAATTCATACAATAAATTCATCACCCGCTTCTTGAGATCAGTGAGATTCTCACCCTTTGGCGGACGGACTGTGAACCGCGCATCTTCGCTAATAAAATGCTGATGATAAGTCGCGATTTCTTCGCCACTGTAATCGCCGAAATTCAGTTCGCGCAATCGTTCGTCATAAATAACTTTTGTTGAATCAAAACCCAGACCATTAGCAACAATTTCTGCCGTTTCTTTCACTCGCAATAAATCAGAAGCCAAAATTAACTCAATCTTTTTTTCTTTAAAAAATCCTAACTTTTCTAAAACTTGCTCCCGACCTTTCTCCGTCAAACCATTTCCCGTCATTTCGGAAGTCACAATTCCGCGCACATTACTCTCCGCCTCGCCATGACGTATCAAGAAATAGTTATTGCCCGACTTCGGCAACAAGTTTTTTAGTTCTTCAACACTTCCCACCACTTTCTGCGCTTCACACTTCTCACAAACCCAGACCGGCAGAGTCGCGCCCCAGTAACGCGAGCGCGAGATCGCCCAATCGCGGGCGCCTTCCAGCCATTTCCCAAACCGCCCATCTCTGATTTCCGCCGGCGTCCACGCCACCTTCTGATTCTCCGCAATTATTTTATTCTTCAGTTCCGGATCAGTCACTTTCAAGAACCACGAACTAGAAGCGTAGTTCAAGAGTGGCGTATCGCAACGCCAACAGTGCGGATAACTGTGCACGATTTTCTCTTTCGCAAAAAGTAAATTTTTCCCCGCCAGATATTTGATAATCTTGATATCTGTTTCTTGATGCGCTTCTTTTGGCTTTACCAATTCTCCCGCAAAGTCCGTGACTTCTGGCTTGAATCTCCCGTCGGTTCCCACATGTTGCACAAAAGCCAATTTTTCTTGCAGCGAAAGCTGATAATCTTCTTCACCAAAAGCTGGCGCAATGTGCACAATCCCCGTTCCTTCTTCTGTACTCACAAATTCGGCACCGTAGACTTTCCCAGTTTTCGCATAATAATCAAACAAAGTTTTATATTCTTTGCCAATTAATTTTTCACCAGCAAATTCTTCTAGAATTTCAAAATCTGTTTTTAACACTTTCTCCACTAAACTTTTCAGCAAAATATAATTTTCTTCGCTATTTTTTAATTTTGCTTTCACATAAATTCCATCACTTTTTACAGCCAGCGCCACATTGCCCGGCAGAGTCCACGGCGTTGTAGTCCAGGCTAATAAATAAGTATTTTCTTCATCTAATAATTTAAATTTCGCGTAAACCGAAATATCCGTGATATCTTTGTAGCCTTGCGACACTTCGAAGTTAGATAGCGTTGTCTCACATCTCGGACACAAGTGCATACTCTTAAAGCCCTGATAAATCAGTTTTTTCTCAAATAAAGTTTTGAACGACCACCACACAGATTCTGTGTAGTTCGCGTCCATCGTCTTGTACGGATGATCCATGTCCACCCAGCGTCCCGTGCGCGGGATTATCTCTTTCCACACTTCTTCGTAACGCAAGACACTCGCCCGCGCTTTTTCATTAAATTTATCGATGCCAAATTTCTCTATTTCTTTCTTGGTCGCGAGATTTAATTCTTTCTCCACCAAGTTTTCCACTGGCAAACCGTGACAATCCCAGCCCCAGCGCCGGGGCACGCGATAACCGCGCATCGTTTTGTATCTCAGAGTCACATCTTTAATCGTTCCCGTCATAATGTGTCCGAAGTGGGGTCGACCAGTCGCAAACGGTGGACCGTCATAAAAGACAAAATCCCCCCTTGGAGCTGTTTTTTCTACAGATTTCTCAAAAATCTTCTGCTCACGCCAAAAAGCGAGCGTTTTCTCCTCCCGCTCAGCGACTTTACTTTTAGACTTTTTATTCTCGGGATCAGACATTTTGTTTAACCATCCTAGCATTTTTCGCGTTTTTTGGCACAAAAAAAGCCCCGCCTCTCGAAATTAATCGAGACTTGGGGCTGTCGGACCAGCGGAGAACGAACTACTTGAGCGGCCCGTTGCAAGACTCAACATCCGCCGGCATTGCAGGAACCCACAGGAACCTCTCCGACCCAGCTGAACAAAGAGGCCAATCCATCTGGGCATGGAATTGAGCTTCTGGCTCGAGAGAACCCAACTGGCAAAGCTTTTTCCCGGCAAAAATGTTGGTTGCCAGTAAAGTCTGTGCCATAGTAATTTCGGTCTCCGTGGCCAACCTCAATCCACGACTCGCCAACATGTTGACGATACACTCCTTTGCCTGATAGGCGTTGACAATAGGATGCTGGTCACGAGGAAACGCTTTCCAGACCGCTTCTCTCGGATCTACCAGCTGAAACTTAGAGACGATCGCCAAGCTAGGCCAACTCTCTGGTGTAAGTCGTAACCGGGCACACCAGACATTCGGCAAATGGATATCAGCTTCCAGGATAACCCCAAAAACATGGATCAACGACTCCAAACCCTGCGGAGCAAACGAGAGGAGAGAGGTTTCTGCTTGCTGACAGATCTTGCGAAGGGTGGTCGCTAACGGTCTTTGATCTTCCACCCCCATCCCAGACAGAATCTGGCAAATAGTTCCCAATTCCTCCAGTGGAGGCACAACTTTTTCAACTGACATACACAATTCCTTTCCTGTTTCAAAATTTACGAGGATCAAAATTCAACAAAACGCCGCCCTTAAGCTAGCATAATGTATAACTCCTGTCAAGTCAGCTCACATCTTCTCCGGCGCTTGGATACCCAGCAACCACAGGCCATTTTTCATAACCTGTGCTACGGCTTGGGTGAGCGCGAGGCGAGATTTTTCTTCCGGACCGCCAATAATTTTGTTCTGCGCGTAGAAGCTGTTGAAACTGCTCGCCAAATTAATGAGATAATTAAGCAAGAGTTGCGGCGCATAAGCCGCACTCGCACGAGCGACAATCTCTGGGAAACGGGCTAGCAGTCTAACTGTGTCACTAAGCTCTAAATTTTCTAAGTTCACTTTCTCTGACCCAGAATTTGCTTTGGCTAGAACAGACTTGGCCCGCGCGTAAGTGTATTGAAGATACGGACCGGAGTCACCTTCGAAAGAAAGTGATTTGGCAAAGTCGAAGATCACATCCCGTCCAGGCGCCTGCTTGAGAATCGCGTACTTGATCGCCCCCACGGCGACTTGCTCGGCAACCTGCTCATCTTTCTCTTCCCCACCTGCGCGGGCAGGCATTTTCTCTAAAACTTTCTCTTTCACTTCAGCAATCAAACTTTCGGCCGTAATCACATCGCCAGTTCTGGAACTCATTTTGCCCGTCGGCAAGCGCAACATGCCGTGCGAGAGATGTTGAGTTTTATCGGCCAATTCCGGATCAAGTTGCCGGAGCGCGGCCAAGCCAACACGAAAGACGCCATCCTGCTCGTTGGCGGTGATAATCAGCGAGCGGTCGAAAGGGAAAACTTGCGACTTTTTGAGATGCAAACCCAGCTCTTTGGCCTCATAAGTCGGCAAACCTTGCGCTGTAATGTAGACGCGCGTATGCAATTTAGCGTCAAACTTTTCGGCATGGAAAACAACAGCGTTCTCGCTCTTTTCAAAAATCCCCCCCACATTTTCTTCCACAATTTTCTTGCCCAGCTCCCCTGTTTCGCTCTCAAAGAAAAAGAAATCAAAGTCTGTATCAAGCTTCTCATAGATCAAAAGAAAGTTCTCAAGGCTTTTTCCTCTACCAAGATCATAAATTTCATTTATTTCTGGATCAGAACGATCGTATATCTTTTGGTTAATGTTCTGGATTTCCTCTTTTGCCTTCTCCTCATTTTCATAAGCAGAAGAACCAAGGGCATAAGCTTTGCCAAATTCAAAACCACCTTTTCCTCCTTTCTTGTAACCCCAAATAGCTTTCGCCACGTGCAAGCCCACATCGCCTTGATAACAAGCGCGCTTCACTTCGGCATTATTTGCTTCAATTAAACGCGAAATGCTCTCGCCGATAGCGTTGCTCATCAAGTGCCCGATGTGGAATTCTTTGAACGGATTGGGATCAGTATACTCAACAATTATTTTTTTCTGTTCCAGATTATTATTCCAGCCAAATTTATCTTGCTGTTCAGTAATATTCTGCAAATTTTGCGCAAAATACTCTGGTTTAAGAAAAAAGTTCAAGAAACCGCCAGCCACTTCTATTTTTTCTATCTCTGGCAATAAATTCTGTTCTAATCTGGCTTTCAGAACACTCGCATCTTGCTTGGTGACTAGCGCCAAGTTGCTGGCATAATCGCCATTCGCCAAGTTTTCCGTTGGCATCACCTGCGCTCGCTCATCACCCAGCCAAGTTTTGATCTTTTCGCTAAGCATTATTTAGGATAAATTAGTGTTCTGTTATTTATTTAAATGCTCTTGCGCAATGGCAAAGACGCGCTCATGCACCGCCTCTACCGGCAGACAAGTCATCCCCTGGCAACACTCAATCTTGCGCCAATTTTTATTCTCTTCCACCAGCATCAGCGCGCTCTGGCGGGAATTCTTGAGGTAAGTTAAGTTCTCTTCCGCCACATCCTGCCGACCTTTGAGATATTTCTTCTTTATTTTAGCAATCTTCTGCTTCAGCCATTCTTTGCTCACCTCAAACGGCACGTCCAGATAAATCACCAGACTCGGCTTGGGAATCTGGAAAATCTGATACTCCATCTTGGCGAGCCAAGCCATAAACTCTTTCCGCTCTTTTGAGTCAGCGATTTTCCCACCTTGATGAATCTGGTTGGCGCTCACATAACGATCGGCGACCACGTTGTAGCCAGCGTCCAGCCAGCTCTTGATCTGCTGACTAGATTCAAATCTGTCTGCCGCGTATAAAACAGAAGCAACTCTAGGATCCACTTGCGTAAAATCGCCATATTCCCCGGCCAAGTATTCACCCAAGAGTTCACCAAAAAAGTTTTTGTAATACTGGGGAAAATCAATCGTCTTCACGGGCACGCCCAGTTTCTTTAATTTCTTCACCAGCAAGGTGGTCTGCGTTCCTTTGCCCGAGCCGTCAATGCCGTCGATCACAATAAACTTGCCAGTTTTCTGATTTTTAGCCATGTTTTGCTTTAGTCAGTATCTTAGCAATTTTCTGGGCAATTTGCTTCATCTCTTTGGCTCCTGCCCCGCGCGTCGTCTCCGCCGCCGTGCCCAGTCTAATCCCCGATGGATCAATTGGACTGCGCGTGTCATTTGGGATTGTGTTCTTGTTCACAATAATTCCGGCTTTCTCCAGCGCATCACTCGCCACCTTCCCACTCACGCCAGCCCCACCCAGCCAAGTGTCTACGAGAATCAAATGCGAGTCTGTGCCACCAGAAACTATTCTCCAGCCAAGCTTTTTCAGCTCTTGTGCGAGAATTTTCGCATTGGCCACCACTTGCTTGGCATACTTCTTAAACTCCGGCTTCATTGCTTCTTGCAGAGCCACGGCCACACCAGCAATCTGATTCGCATGCGGTCCGCCTTGCAAACCGGGGAAAACCGCTTTGTCGATTTTTTTACCCAATTCGCGCTTATCAATTTTAGAGAAAATCAGCGCCGCGCGTGGTCCGCGCAGAGTCTTGTGCGTCGTGGTTGTGACCACATCGGCAAACTTGAAAGGCGAAGGATAAGCCCCGCCAGCGACCAGCCCAGCCGTGTGCGACATATCCACCATCAGAATACTTCCCACTTCATCAGAAATTTCGCGCCACTTTTTAAAATCTATCTTTCTCGGATAAGCCGTATAACCAGCCACAATAATATCCGGTTTCTCGCGCTTCGCGATTTTCATGAGTTCAGCGTAATTAAGTTGCTCTGTTTTCTGATCAACACCATAAGCAATTTGTTGCCAGATTTTGCCAGTCGCCGACACTCTATGCCCGTGCGTCAGATGTCCGCCGTGATCCAGGCTCATACCCATGATTTTCCCCGGCTTGCCCTGAGCGAAGTCGAAGGGCACGAGCGCGAGATAAACGGCGAGATTAGCCGGCGATCCAGACAAAGCCTGCACATTTACATTCCACTTCTTATCACTTAATTTAAAAAGTTTTAAAGCGCGTTCTTTACAGAGATTCTCTACTTCATCCACCACTTCATTCCCACCGTAATATCTCAACTTAGAATAACCCTCGGCGTATTTATTATTCAATTCCGAACCCAGCGCATCTAGCACGTCACGCGAGACATAATTCTCCGAGGCGATCAAATTAGTGACACTTTTCTGCCGTTTTTGTTCGCGTTTTATCAGTTTCTCGATCTGTTTATCTTTCATCCCGTTAGAAGTTAAATATTTACTTACTGTTTGTAATATCCCGCCAGACTTCGCCTCCTGTGACTTCTAACGGGACTCATCTTTTCGCCAGTCTAGCATAGATTTTTGAGCATAAGAAAAGCCCACACCCGATTGTGTGAGCTTCCAGTTTGACGCGTATCTGGTAAGCGTTATCTTGCTTTGAGCAAGTCAAGTAAGTGGGTGGTCTGAGGTCTGTTACCATCAGCCCGCATGATGCTGGTCTTGATGGAAGAAAATGCGCTCCGCAGGGCCTGACGAGGTTCTCGTTCCTCGCCAAAACAGCAAGAAGGGCCTCGACCACGCGACCTCTGCCAAACAGCATGAGCAACTACGTACTGAGCCGAACCGACCGGAAAAGCTCTAAAAGACTTCTTCATAACAAAACTCCTTAAATTGCCTTGTTTATCGTTTTGCCTTTGACTGCTACACCGCAAGTCAAAGAACTACTTACCAACCCTAAGTATAGCATAAGTGGCATATACTTGTCAAGTGTTTTTGCAAGATCAAGCTTTTGGAAGTCAGAAAAGCTATATTCTTAGCCTTATTTGGGAAAGAGGGTGAAATTGGCCTTATTCTTAGGGCTGGTTCCAGGCCTAGGTTGAGCGGTATTTTGGGCAAACAAAAAAGCCCCGGCGTGTAGAACGCGCGGGGCACTGGTAGACAATCACTACTCCACTATTCTCTGGTCACTCGAGTCGCCAGTCCGGAATCAATCGTGACCTTTTTCGTTGGAACGGGAAAAACCCAGAACTTGAGTACCCGATCATCCTTCTCGATCCGGATGCTATCCCCCTCTGTGGCGAGAGCAACGGCTGCCAAAAAAGCTTTGGCGATTTCTCCTGGTTCGCCAGGTAGCTCGATGGTAGGCACAAAAGTTCGGACATCAAGTTCGTAGGAGTCGCCATCAAACTCCCCTCTAGCTGGTCCAAAGGTGATCGAATTGTTTTTGTCATCAGTAATCAGAACGAAGGGGATGACTTTCTCTCCACTCTTGGTCTTGCCCGGTCTCGCCGGAGTCGGGCCGAACTTGACCACGCACTCTGGCATATTTTGAGCATGACAAGAATCGAGAATTCTGGCAAAGCTTTCGACCACCGACACGTCGCATTCGAAAACAATCATGATTTTCCCTTTCAGAAAGTAAGTTAAAGGCCTTCTCCGTTTATAGAACTAGCACGAGTAAGCTGTAACTGTCAAGATGAAAAGAAAATACCTCTGGACTAGAGAGACGTTATGATTCTGTTATAATTCTCTTAACATGCGCCAGTATCAAGAAGCTCTGAAAGAGATTATGAAGAACGGCATTGACCGCGAAGGCCGGAATGGCGCCACGCGCGCGCTGTTTACTCTTCAAATGAGATTTAAATTAGACGAAGGCTTCCCGGCGATGACAACGAAAAAGCTGGCGTGGAAAAGTGTGGTGAGCGAACTCTTGTGGTTTATCGAAGGCTCGGGCGATGACAATAGACTGCAAGAAATTCTGGGAAAAGAGCGAACAATTTGGACGGATAATGCGAATGCTGATTACTGGAAGGCTAAAGCGAAATTCCCCGGCGATCTTGGGCGAGTCTATGGCGTGCAGTGGCGACACTGGAAGCGTCCGGACGGTTCTGAACTAGATCAGTTGGCAGATTTAGTCGCGAGAATTAAGAAAGATCCGAGTGATAGGCGCTTGATTGTAAGCGCCTGGAACCCAGGCGAACTGGAGCAGATGGCGCTCCCGCCTTGCCATATGATGTTCCAATGTTTTGTGGCCAAAGGTCGGCTCTCGCTCCACATGTTCCAGCGCTCTTGCGACATGTTCCTCGGCGTGCCGTTTAATATTGCTTCTTATGCTTTATTATTAAAAATGCTGGCGCAAGTTACAGATTTATCCGCTCACGAATTAATCATCACGCTTGGCGATGCGCATATTTATCACAATCACTTCGACGCTGTGAACGAGCAATTAAAGCGCGAGCCACTCCCTCTGCCAAAATTAAAATTAAATCAAGAAGTGAAAAATCTGTTTGATTTTAAAATGGAAGATATAGAATTAGTAGATTACCAGCATCATCCGGCGATCTCTGCACCGATGGCGGTTTAATTTAAAAATCATGAGTAAAATCGCGATTATCACAGCGCTGGACGAGAATGGCTTGATCGGCCGAGGCAATGGCCTGCCCTGGCCTAGAATTAAGGCTGATATGCAGCACTTCCGGCGCACAACACTTGGCTCGCCAATTGTGATGGGCCGGAAAACTTTCGAATCTATCGGCGCGCGGCCGTTACCAATGAGAGCAAATATTATTCTCACGCGTGATCCAGACTTCTCTCACCCAGATTGTGAGATTATCAATAATCTCGAGCAAATTCTCGCTAGACCAGAAGAAAAGATTTTCGTGATTGGCGGCGCCAGTATTTATCAACAATTCTTGCCTCACGCCAGCGAGCTTTATCTCACCCAGATCGGCGCGAGCTTTACTGGCGACACTTATTTTCCGGAAATCTTGTGGCACCAATGGCTCTTGCGTGAAGAAAAACTCCAATCAACCAATTCAGAAAATCGCTACGCCCTGCGCTTTACGGTGTGGGAACGGCTGTGATACACTCGGGCAACTAAATCACAAAAAACATGGCGCTATCAGATAAGCGAATCTTAGAAGAAATGGGGAAAGGCGATATTGTGATTTCGCCTTTTAAGCGCGCTAATCTCGCGACTTCTAGTTATGACTTAACGCTGGGCGAATGGTTCTATCGCGAACAGCATCACTCTAAGTATCATCACAAAATCTACAATATTTATAGCAAAGCGGATACAGATTACGTGTGGGGCGAGAAACCTTATCGGGCCGAGAAGGCCAAGGACGTCTTCCAACGCTTCAACTTTGATTACGATAATATCAGTCCGGATGACCGGATTATTCTGCTTGAGCCGGGCGAGACAATCCTTGGCCACACCAATGAATTTATCGGTGGCAAGAAGCACATCACCACCATGATGAAGGCGCGCTCATCCTTCGGCCGAGTCTTCATCTCTGTCTGCAAGTGTGCTGGCTGGGGCGATGTGGGCTACACCAATCGCTGGACGATGGAAATTACCAATAATTCTACACGATACAGTATTCCCCTAGTTGTCGGCCGCAGAATCGCGCAGATGATCTTCTTTGAAACTGGCGAAATTATGGGTGACGATTACACTAAAACCGGCAAATACAACAAAACGACGGATATTAAAAAGTTAGAAAAAACCTGGAAACCAGAAATGATGCTGCCGACCCTGTGGCGCGATCGCGAATTGCGAAAGAAATAATTTAAAAACTAACCAACCACCTCAATCCCCGCCGAGCGAGCCGAGCCTAAAACTGTTTTTACAGCTGATTCGATAGTTGTAGCATTCAAGTCAGGCAGTTTCTTCTCCGCAATCTCGCGGATTTGCTTCATTGTCACTTTGCCGGCTTTCTTCTGATTATTCTTGCCCGAACCACCTTCTACACCTGCTGCTTTGAAAAGTAATGACGAAACTGGCGGCGTTTTGAGAATAAAATCAAATGATCTGTCAGCATAAACAGTAATTTCGGCCGGGATCAGATCGCCTTTCATATTCGCTGTAGCGTCGTTGAAGCGCTTAACGAAGTCGCCGATCGGGATACCGGCCTGACCGAGAGCTGGACCCAACTTCTGCCCCGGCACGGCCGCGCCGCCTGGGATCACGAGTTTGAGCTTTTTAGTAATTTGTTTAGCCATAATCTAGTTGAGACTTTAAACTACCTTAAATCTTCTTGATTTGCAAGAAGTCGATCTCCACCGGTGTCTCGCGGCCGAAGAGGGAGACCAGCACCTTCACTTTGCCCCGCTCATCGTCCAGCTCGCTCACTTTACCTTCGAAATCTTTAAACGGTCCGTCCGTAATCTGGATCGCCTCACCGATGGAAAAGTCGATCTTGTGCTTCACGTTATCTGTGTCCATGCGCGCAAACAAGCCAGCAATCTCGCTAGCGTCCAGCGGCACTGGCACCACACCCGAGCCGACGAAGCCCGTCACGCGTGGCGTATTGCGCACCACGTACCAAGAATCTTCCGTCACCATCATCTCCACCAACACATAGCCGGGGTAAATCTTTTCTTCCACCGTCACGCGCTTACCGCCTTTGACTTTCACCTTTTTCTCCGTGGGCACGATAACTTGAAAGATTTTATTGCCCATGTCGAGCGATTCAATTCTCTGCCGCAAGTTACGCGCCACGGCGTTCTCGTAGCCGGCATAAGTGTGGATGGCATACCATTGTCGCTCTGGTGGCAGTTCTTGTTTGCTCATGTTTAGCTAAAAATTAATTTTAACAACCAGCTAAAGATCACATCAAACAGACCCAAGAATAGCGCCACGCCAAGCGACAAGACGACAACAACGATAGTGTAGACAAGAGTTTGGCGCCGCGTGGGCCAAGTGACCTGTCGCAGTTCCACTCTCGTCTCGCGAAAATAATTAGCTAATCCCATTTTGTTTATTTTATAGTATTTTAACTGATTTATTTAGTTTAAAAAACGCCCCGGGGGCTTAGGGCTAGTATGGGCTAAGCGCCAGCGAAAGTCAAGTCAAAAAAAACGCCCAGGCCGGATAAACCAGACTAGGCGCTTGGAATCGAACATTGAGGAATCAGTTGGGGTATGGTGGCCACTCATCTGGAAAAATAAACTTTGTCCCCAGTTCTGTGGCCACACCGGTCCGGCCAATGAAGACGGTTGATCTCCCGTCCATAGGCATAACCTTAAAAACTTGCGAAGCGGCCATCCTGATCCTGCCATCCCTGGGTATGGCCACGGGGGTAAGCTTTCCATCGTGTCCGATGGAAAAGACCTTGGCCTTCCTCTGGCGTAGAGTCGGAGACGGCTCGATGAAAGCGTTGGATCTAACATCAATCATCGCCAACTTACCAAACACCAGATCATCACGACCGCCAATAATGAGTTGCCCAATATGGACATGGACACTTTTTTCCACTACCGCTGGAGCGTTCATTACAGAAATCCTTTTCTAATTTTTAACCCCCCAAGACATGAAAGAAAACTATCGGGTTGACTGTGGATGTGGGGCAAAGGGTTTTTCGGGTTTAGGCGGCCCGGGACCCTTGGGGAGAGATCCCCCTTCAGACTTAGACGATCCGTGGGTAAAAAAGCCAACGATCTCTCCCCGCGGAGTCTGGATCTGTGGAACTGAATCACCGGAATAAGGTTCAGTTCGATGGGGACCATCTTTAGAGCCATCAAAAATAACCATGACACTTTCCTCCTTCTACAAACTCAACTTCTTCCCCTCAATGTTGTTCGATTGGGAAAGAACAATTTGTTTTTTGATCATCTTGGGACGCCGCGCGGCGCCAGAAACAAGACAATCACAGCAGACTTTAGTCTAGTCTAAAAGGTAGCGGGCTGTCAAGCGTTCGGACAGTGGATTATCTGGATTAAGAAAAAGAAAGCCCCAAGCGCAGTAACGCGCCCGGGGCTTGGGATTTCTGTGGTTTTAAGGCCACAGCAGAAGCAGACTCAACAGGAAGCGGCGACAGACGGATTAGAATGGATCAAGTGAACCAGCCCGTCCAGATCTCTGATCACATGGTGAGCACCGGCGTGCCGAAGCGCATGCATCGTGGGATTGCCACGGGTACAACCAACCACCTTCACACCGGCATCACGGCCATCGCGTGCATCCGAGATCAGATCTCCAACCAAGCAAGTCGATTCTGGATCCACACCAGCACTGGCACAGAGACGTCTGATCGCCTCAACCTTGTTAGAAGCATTGCCAACAATAGCATCGAAGTAGTCGGCCAAACCCCGCTCGGTAAAGCGCTTCTCCAAGCTCGCCTGATGATGCCCGCTCACGATTGCCAAGCGCACATTAGCATCGGCAAGCGCCTGAAGCGTGTTGATCACGTCAGGGAAGAGTGGCGCCTCATCATGTCTTGCCGCCGAGAAATAGGCCCGGGTAATTTCCTCGTCAGTACCCTTAACACCAAGCTCTCGATAGTAAACCGAGAAAGGTGTCTGGACTGTCTTCAGAAAGTCGTCGTAGCTAGGCACTCTCAAACCCTGACCCAGCTGAGCAAAGACCGCCCGACAACCTCGATACATCTCTGGCGCGCTATCCACCAAGACACCGTCAACATCAAAAATAACTTTCTTAAACACGTAACTCTCCTTCTGAAATATTTTCTGGTTTTACTGTTTTGGTCCTAGTTTATTTGAGCCGAGACTCCACCTGCTCCACGAGAGCAAGGAAGTCGTGATTGTTCGCAAAGTCCAGCGACTCGCGCTCGACTGTTAGCACCTTCATTCCTGTTTTATCTGCTGTAAAGAACTTGGCATGCAAGTCGTTGACTGGCAAAACGGTATTCTGCAGATAAGCCTCTGATTGATCAAAGGCTCGCCCGCCGGATGCCAAGAAACGCCTGATACCCGCCTCTGATATCTTAAGCCAGATCACCAGGTCAGGCAAGCTGAGCCAATTACGATCTAGATCTATCACTTCTCGCATCAAGTCGCGCTCCCAGCCAGATAAAGTCGTCTCGACATAAAGGCTAGTGCTCATCCAAAAAGTGTCCATAATCACCACACGGCCCAGTTCTCGCTCTTGTTGAGCGACTAATTGGCTCTTGGCCAGTTGCGAACGGAACCACAATTGCCGCCCGAGATGCCACTTATCCTCGGCAATACTTTCCGCTAGCCAATCGGGAAATTTTTCCGCGCCGGAACCGTTATCACCCTCGAGAAATAATTTAGCATCATAATGCGCTGCCAACTTTTTTGCCAAAAAAGATTTCCCGCTCCGTGGCGCCCCCACAATTGCAATGATTTTGCCAGATTTGTTCATGTTGATTAAAACATTATCACAATTTCATTATTAAAAGTACAAATAAACAGAAGGGCCCCGCGCGTAAAACGCGCGGGGCCAAAACTTCCAACTTACTCAACTCGTCGCGCTACCAAGATATTCGCGAATCTGTTCCCCGGTCACACCTTGGTGGAACAAGGCCGAAGCGCGACAGTAGTCTGCGACCAAGAACTCGGCCTGAGCGACAAGGGCAGAAACAAGACTTTCGTGCTTCTCCGCCGATCCTACCGTGGCACTGACCCTGAGGTAATTCAAGATGCCCGAGATCTGATTCGGGTTGCAAAGCACAAGCCGACGACCCTTAGCCGCCGCCCGCAAGAGAGTTGGCCCGCCGATGTCAGTCTTATCGATCACCGACCGGAGCGTGCGATCTGCTTTGCTGATCTCGTCTTGGAGTGGGTAGAGATCAACGAAGACCAAATCAATGAACGGAGCGTCGATTCGTTTCAACTCTGCCAGATCGTCCAGATTATTCCTAGCCAAGAGACCAGCGTGGATCTTGCGAGAAAGCGTCACCACCCGATGGTCCAAGATTGGCTCACCAACGAGGTCAGCCACGTCTCTGGACTCAACGCCTTTCTCCACCAGATACTTCCGCGTACCTGACGAAGCTAAAATGTTCCAGCCAAGATCGGTCAGACCTTGAGCCAAATCTTCCACGCCAGTCTTGTCATAAGCCGACAACAAAGCGCTTCTTGTTCTAGCTACAGTAATCATTTTTGTACCTTCCTTTTCTTGTAGAAGTTCTGTATATCTATATCGTATGTCCAAGTGCCAACCAAGATACTACTCAGAGAACAACAAAAAGCAAGACTCTTTTCCCCCAATAGAGCTAATGCCACTTTTCTGCTAGAGTGGCAGAAATGATTGAAAATGCTCTAGGCGCAACAGAAAAGATCTGGGACGTAATCGTTGTTGGTGGCGGACCAGCCGGGATGATGGCCGCCGGCACGGCGGCGGAGCGTGGCGCGCGCGTAATCTTATTAGAAAAAAATAATAAATTAGGCGAGAAATTGCTGATCACTGGCGGTGGGCGTTGTAACGTCACCAATTCAGAATTTGATACGCGAAAATTATTAGAAAAATTTAAAGGCGGCGGAAAATTCCTCTTTTCGGCTTTCGCGCAATGGTCTGTGGCCGAAACTCTAGACTTTTTCCACACCAGAAACATGCCCACAAAAGTGGAAAACGAATTGCGCACTTTTCCGGTTTCTAACTCAGCGCAGTCTGTCTGGGATGTTTTAGTTGAGAATTTACAGAAAAATAAAGTGACTGTTTTATCTAATTCTAGCGTCACAGAAATAATTTGTGAGAATAAAGTAATTACCGGCGTGAAATTGAAAAATAAAAAAATAATTCTGGGTAGAAATATTATTATTGCGACTGGTGGCACTTCCCGACCAGAAACTGGCTCGACTGGTGACGGTTATAAGTGGCTCAGAGCGCTGGGCCACACGGTGATCGAGCCAGAACCATCGCTGGTGCCAGTAATGTTGAAAGATAAGTGGATCAAGAATCTCGCCGGCGTAAGCTTGGCTGATACGAAAATTACAGTTCTGCAAAACAATCAGAAACAGCAAATCGCAAAAGGCAAAATTCTCTTTACGCATGTGGGCCTGACCGGGCCAATGATTCTCAACTTAAGCAAAGATATTGGCGAACTATTGAAGTATGGCGAAGTCACACTCGTGCTCGATTTATTACCAAAACAAGATTATGGCGAGTTAAATAAATCGCTGCAAGAATTATTTAAAAGTCATGATAAGAAAAAGCTCCGCAATGCTCTAGCCGAGATTATCCCCACCGCGCTAGTGCCAGTGATTCTCGAGCTCGCCGAGATTGCGCCAGAAACGCCGTGCCACAGTGTGACGCGCGAAGCGCGAATAAAGCTCGTGCAAACACTAAAAAGTGTTCCACTGGCTGTAAAAAAATTATTGGGCGTCGAGAAAGCGGTAATCACCAGTGGCGGCGTGGCGATCCACGAAGTTGATTTCAAACATATGCGCTCCCGACTTTACCCCAATCTCTACTTGATCGGCGACATTCTCAACATCGATCGCCCAAGCGGTGGCTACAGCCTGCAACTCTGCTGGACTTCCGGCTTTGTAGCTGGCTCAGCGGCGAGTGCTAGTTAATCTCCTGTTCGATGACAAATTCATTGCCATCCATATCGGCAATTACCGCATCGTACCAACCCCACTCCTGTTTGATCGGCTTTTCTACTACTTTTGCTCCCGCCTTTTCAGCGTCTTCTAAAAACTTGAAAATGTCACCCACTTGAAACGTAAACGATTTTCTATTTCCAATGTTCTTAATCCCCCAATCAGAACTTCGATATGGGGCATTTTCTTCAATATTAAACTCGATATTACCCAATTCCCCTTGCATAAATGGCGGTCTGAAATCTGTGACTTTTATCCCAAAAACATTCTCGTAGAACGGTCTCGCCTTATTCAAGTCCGAAACACCGACAAGCAGCACTCCGAGTTTCACTTTTTGCATTCCAAAATTCTAGCAGTTTAAGCTTTAAAAGTCCCGAGCTTACTTCTCCAAATCTAACGTCTCGTCAATCCGAATTTTCGCTACAAATTCTGGCACGTGGCTCACGAGGACCATGGCGCCTTCGTATTTATTGAGCGCCTCGGCGATTATAGGAAGGTGCCGGAAGTTGATGTGATTCGTCGGCTCATCGAGAATTAATAATCCCGGCTTTTGTAAAACCAATCGCGCAAAAGCGACTAAACCTTTTTGCCCTTCCGACAAACTGCCAATTTTGCTTCTAATCAAGTCCGAAGTGATTAAAAAACCCGCCGCGGTGACTCTCATATTTTCTTCTACTTTCTCTCGCATTACAGACAAGAGCGACTGATGAACTGTGTCTTCGAAATTTAAAGTCGAGAAATCCTGACGATAATAGCCAACGACTGTGCCGGGCAGAATTACCGAGCCACTCGCTTTATTCTCCGCAATTGCTTCGAGCAATGTGCTCTTGCCAATACCATTCGGCCCACTCAAGAGCAAATGCTGTTTCTGACGCAAGATCACATTCGCTTTGCGCTTGACCGGTTTATGCGTTTTGAAATTTAGCGTGGTGAAGTCTGTAATCGTGAGAATGTTGCCAGTCAGATTAGCCTGAGTGGGAATCGTAAACGGTCGAATCGTTTTATCCTCACGTCTCGTATCCACTTTCGCTTCTTCCAGTTCTTCGGCTTTGTCGCGCATCCGGCGCGCCACCAGGCGCATTTGCCCGCCTTTGTTCGCAAAAAAGTTCGCTTTATCTTTATTAGCCTGAATCTCTTTCGCTAACTGCGCATTTTTGCGATTCTCTTTCTCCACTCTCGCCGCAATTTGCTTTACCACGTCGAAATAATTGCCCTGATATTGCTCAATTTTTCTCGTAAAAATATCGAGATATAAAACGCCGTCAGTAAAAGCGTTGAGAAAGTCTGAGTCATGAGAAATTACCAGAACCGTTTTCTCGTAATTTTTGAGAAAATCTGTGAGATGCGCGATGCCCGCTTTATCTAAGTTGTTAGTCGGCTCATCAAGAAGTAATAAATCCGGATTTTGGATTAGTGCCGAAGCGAGCAAGAGTCGCGCTTGTTGACCGCCCGAGAACGAGCGCATGATTCGCTCATGCATTTTGACATGACCACGCAAGTTCACGACTTCCAACACTTCGTCAATCTTGGGATCAATGTCGTAAACTTTATTTTTAAAACCTTTCGCAAAGAACTCGCGCACGGTTAGATCTAATTCGTCTCTGGGAATCACCTGCCGCGAGAGCGCCACAGTCTGACCTTGCCCGACAATCACGCTCCCCGACTCTGGCTTGAGATCGCGATTAATTAGTTTAAAAATTGTGCTCTTGCCGCCACCGTTCTGCCCCATGATAGTGATTTTAGAATTCCGACGCACAGAGAAACTCACCTCTTCCAAGATAGGTTTATTCTGCTCGTAAGCAAAGCTAACTTCGTCAAAACGCAAAATAACTTCGTCGCGCGACATAGCTGTGAGCCTAGCACAAATCTCGCACTCGCGATATCACCGACCCTCGCTTATTTCTTAACTTTCTTCGGCTTTTTCTTGTTTCTCTGTTGTCTATTATTCCCTTTCGCCATAATTTTTTGCTTAGCTGTTAATTAAGTTTAATTATAGCAGACCAAGAGCTCTCAATAAAACTAGAACTATTTTTCCGTCACTAGAATAAAATGCTGGAAAGGAAAAGCGAAACCATCATCTGTTTTGTAATTTTCCAGAAAAGCGACGATTTCTTCTCGGTGCGTCATAAACTTTTGCTTACGCTCCGGCACGCCGTTGCTAGCGACGAAAGATAATGCCGCGATCATGTCCTCTATGTTATCTGCTTTTACGGTCGTGACCACTTTTCTGACTGTTGTTTTCCCTAACGAAGATAAGAGATTAACCATATTCTCAAAGATTGCCGGATAATCTCCCGGGTTAAGTAAGCCAAGCTGCTTGATGAGCCTAGTCCAATCGTCTTCTTCGCCTCGATAAGTAACGATGACCAGAACGCCATTTTGGTTAAGAAACTGCCACGCGGCGTTGATAAATTCTTCGTGATCAGGATGAAGATAAGAAAAAACGTGAGAAAACAGGACTGCGTCATATTTTTGGCTAAGCTCTATTGGGAAAGCGCTGTTTATTACTTCCAAACCAGCTTCTCTTAACGCCAGAGCATATTCTTTCTTTGTCTCAACAGCAGTATATTTCGAAACTTGTCGTGACAATGGTATGGCCATCAGGCCATTGCCGGCGCCCACATCGAGCAGAGAACGGCACTGATGCCGCCTCAATTCTTCCGTGATTTCTGCCAGCAAAACTTCTTTCTCATTTGTATAATCAAGAAACTTTTGGAAATCACCAATGTAGCCAGTTTCCATACTCAAAACTCTAACAGTTTAAACTCAAAAAGTCATCGATTATTCCAACGTCCTCTATTTGGGGTGCCTACTGGGAATCGAACCCAGATTGAGAGATCCACAATCTCTAGTGTTAACCGTTACACCATAGGCACCATGCTTGTCAGCCTCGGGCTGGCGTGTCTCCCTTCGCCTACTCGTAAGTAGGTTTCTCCTCCTTTATACCAGACTTATGGTTCTCTAGTCGAGCCAGCGCATAGAGGAGCGAAGATAGCCTGTTCAAATAAGCCAGCGAGAATTCGCCAAGTTTCTCGCCAATCACCGACCGCTCTGCCCGGCGAGCCACCGTGCGCGCATAGTCCAAGTGCGCGGCCAGTTCGCTCCCGCCGGGGAGGAAAAAAGTGTGAATCGCTGGCAAGAGCTTTTCTATCTGTTCTACTCTCTCGCCTAAATTTTTTACTTTACTTTCTTCAATATTTTTTGGCACGCCAGCCAGCTCAGCTTGAATAATAAACAAATTCTGTTGCACTTCGGCTAATTCTGACTGAACTTCAGCGCCAGCTTTCGCCTTGCACACGCCGAGCCAAGAATTTAACTCATCTAAACTTCCCAACGCTTGTATTCTACTCGAATTTTTGGAGATTCTAGCGCTAGAGCCAAATAAGCTCGTCTCACCACTGTCGCCTTTGCCAGTAAACAACATGTGCTCTCGGTAGGAATCGAACCTACATCGCAGGTTCCGCAAACCTGCGTTCTATCCATTGAACTACGAGAGCTTATTTTTACCTTAACACAAAAGCTTAGAAGCCGAAATAGTCAGATAAAATGTCAGCCAAACTTTCTTCTTGTCTCACTTCCGGCAAGTTGCGGTTTCTTAAGTATTCGCGCACGGTCTCGGCATTCACGCTCTCCACCAGCGGCACCACAATGTGTGGCAGGACTAATCTATCAGACTCCAGAATAATTTTCCGCCTGTTGTGATCCTCGATAATCCAGAAAGATTTGAGTTGGTCGTAAGGATAGAGCCGAGTGTGGAAGCGCACGCCCCTGCGCGTGAGCGCGAACTTGATCACCTCTGGCGGCCGCGCGCCGTACATCATCACCGCAAAGGCGGCAATCACGATCATAATCGCCAGCAAGAGATTAACAGTAAAGAGCGCAACGAGCACCAGCACGCCAGCCACCGTGGCCACGCCCCAGTACCAGTTCTGGGTCTTGGGATAATAAGTATATTCTGGCGCTGACCACTCGATTACTTCAATCGTCGACATCAATTAATTATAACACGAACTAAAAAACAATTTTGGCGACATCTTATGTTTATAATCACAGACTGAGAAACTCTAGCGCTTCTTTGCTTTAAGAATAAAGAAACCTGGATATTTTTTGCCCTCAATAAACTCGGCCGCTGGATCCCAGCGTTCGTCGTAGGCCTGAACATCAAAATTTTGGAACAAAAAATCGTTTAAAAACTCCGTCATCACGTGAGTTGGCTCTTTGACTAAAATCGAATTATTTAAAATATTTGAATCAACTATCTTTTGTTCAAAATAGTCGGCATTATTTTGTTTTTTCTCGAAAAATTGCCGAAAGGGGTGTACCACCAAATACATCATCACACCTCCCGCCTTCAAAACCCGATGAATTTCTGAAAAAACAGGTCTCATATCAGTAGAAGTCTGGATAGCATATTTACTAAGCACAATATCGAAAAAATTATCTGCAAAGGGTATACTTTCGAAAAGGCCAACTCTGATATCCGCCTCAGGATTTCTCTCTTTTGCAATCTTGACCAACTCCTCTGAAGCGTCTAGCCCGAATGTCTCTGCGCCCAAATTTTTGTAATAAACCAGATCAAGTCCGTCACCGCAAGCAAGATCAAGGAGCCGCATTCCTGGCTTTACAAAATCAAGATGACCATAAAAGATCTCTCGATTTAATCGATTGCTTTTTACCCCAAGATCCTGATTCTTCGAAAAATCACCCGCAAAATTATTGTATTGTTTCGATAAATCCATAGTGGAATGCTAACTTGAATGACGCGTTAACTAATTAAGAATAAACACCAAGTAAAACCAAACTTTTCTTCTGAAATCACCTGATAATAGTACCCCAATTTATTTATAATCTCTTTTATTCTAGCAGGGTCAGAAATTGAAAACCAGGTTAAATAAATCTGACCATTTTTATTAAGATACTCTCTCGATTGCTGTAGAAACCGCTCGACCAAGCTCGTGGTTTGTTCTTTCATGTCCCAGATCTCATCATCAATCGGTAAATTAGCGAAGATATAATCAAAACTGCCAGTCACATTCTGATACAAATCAGATTTTATTAAATCGATATTTTTTAATTTAGATGCAGAAATGTTTTCTCGAGCGTTAGCAAGCGCAACTTCGCTGTTATCCACCGCTACGACATGGCGAGCCAGGTTCCTAGCACACTCAATAGCTATTACACCAGTACCGGTTCCCATATCCAAGACATCGCAATTTTTTACAACAGGCAAATGCCGTAGAATAATCGAGGTTGAATTGGTAACCACCGAATCGGGTGTAAAAACCCCATCTTTAACCAAAATCTTTTGACCAGAGATCACTATCTCGTAATCATCGTGGCTAATCAGATCCTTAAAATTATTCATGATTATCTGGCGGATGGGGTGAGATTCGAACTCACGATACGGTTTCCCGTATGACAGTTTTCAAGACTGTTGCCTTAAACCACTCGGCCACCCATCCTGGCTTATTCCATCCTGCTTACCCACCAAGTTTCTCGCTTGATGAACCATCCTGAATCCTAGCGACTAAGAAGAGATAAATCAACGGCAAGATCGCAAAAGAGTTGACTACCAGAATGGCGATGAACCAAGTCTTCTGCCCTCGCTTGGCCGCGTACCAGAGACCAAAACCCTTGGCGACGAGGTCCACCAAGATCAGTGGCCCAAGCCACCAGAACTGCACTAATTGTTGTACTGTCTCGGTTGTGAACATTGTCATATTTATCTATGTTAACATAAGTAATAATTATGCGTTATCTTGGCATTGATTACGGCGCGCAAAGAGTTGGACTCGCCTTGTCTGATGAATCGGGGAAAATCGCCTTCCCCGAAAGTATTTTAAATAACCGCAAAGACTTGGTGGAGAAAATCGCCAACTTGTGTGGGCAGAAAAAAGTGGGGAAAATTGTGCTTGGTGAATCGCTAAATTATCAACGCCAAGATAATCAGATTATGAAAGAGATTCGGGAATTTAAGAAAGATCTAGAAACTAAGACTAATTTAGAAATAATTCTGGAACCGGAGTGGCTAACCTCGATGCTCGCCAAGCGTGCACTAGATGGTCAGGCTAATTCTGGCAAAAAAATGGCGCGAATGGATGACTCGGCCGCCGCGCTGATTCTCCAAACTTATCTTGATAGGTTATAATATAAGTGATGAAAGTGGGACTCTTTGCCAAGCTCTTCCCGCCGCCAAGATACTTGGCGTTACCAGCTGATGGTTTAGATTTGTCTGACCGGTCACTCAAGTTTGTGCGCTTGCGAACGGGCAAAAGCAGTTTAGAACTTAGCGCTTACGGTGAGAAAGTTCTGCCGCTCGATATTGTCCAAGCGGGCGAGATCAAAAATAAACCGGCCTTAATTGAGATTCTTAAGCAGGCTAAACTAGAATGGAAACTAGAGAATGTGGTGGCCGCCTTGCCGGAAGAAAAAGCCTACATTGCCCGGATGCCAATCGTGGGCGCAGCGGCCAATGGCGACTGGCGTGAATTGATTGAGCTGCAGCTGGAAGAATACGTGCCCTTGCCGCCGGGCGAGACAGTCTTTGATTACGAGCCGGTACAGATCCGGCCCAACACCACCTCGCTAGCGCCGGCGGCTTTAGTCTCCGCCCTGCCGGCGCAACTAGTTCAAGATTATGAGGAAGTCCTGCAAGCGGCTGGTCTGCGGCCGCGCGCTTTTGAAATTGAAGCGCAAGCGGTGGCGCGAGCGCTAGTGCCAGTGACGAGTCGCGAAACGGCGATGATCATCGACTTTGGCAAAACGCGCACGAGCTTCTTTATTGTCCGCGGCCAGCAAGTCTTATTCACTTTCACTTCGGCGCAACTCGGCGGAGATATTATCACTCGCGCGCTGGAGAAAAGTCTGAACTTAAAAACGCCCGAAGCCGAACAAGTTAAGTTCACGCGTGGCTTGCTGGCTGGTGAGGATAGCGCAGCCCGCCTCACGGCCATTGTGCCGGCACTCTCCGTGCTCCGCGACGAAGTGCTTAAGCTCCAGAGCTTCTGGCATGATCATTGGCAAGTGGTGGAGGAACGCGTGGCGCTCCAGCGCGCCGTGCTCTGCGGCGGCGAGGCGGCCCTGCCCGGCTTGGTGGAGTATCTCAATGCTCACTTGCCGCTCCAGGTCGAGCTGGGCCAAGTTTGGAACAATGTGCTGGAGCTCAATCAAACTGTGCCTGATTTATCCCAAACCGCCTCGCTCCGCTATGCCACAGCCATCGGCCTCGCCCTCAAGACTTTTATCCCCAACTAAACTCATGATTAACCTCCTCACACCAGCGACCAAACTGCAGTTAAGACAAGAAATCCGTCACCGGAGACTGGTGGTGGCTGGTTTTATCATTTTAGCGCTCTTGATTGTGGCGCTAATCCTGGGCAGTTTGATTTTGTGGCAACTGCATCGCGAAACTAATGCGCTAGCGACGACCAGTAGCGAGCCAGACGCCGCCGCACTGGCCCGCCAAGCCACCAAGCAAGAGTTACAAGCCGCGAGTGCTGACTTGCAAGCGATCAAGAGTCTACCACCGCGCGCGGCTCTCACCGCGCTCTGGCGAGCCACGCTCGCCAGCCAACCGGCTAGTGTGGCACTAGCCGGTTGGCGGTGGCAGGCTGGCGCCGGCACCGAGAGCGCCACGCTCGAGATCGCCGGCCAAGCCGCGACGCGAGCAGGATTGCTCCAGTTTATCGAGACACTTAAGCGCGACGAGAGATTTGCAAATGTTGAGTCGCCAGTTTCCAACCTGATCCGGAGCAAGGATATCGACTTTACACTCAAACTAACACTCGCGCGAGCCAAAAATTAGCCAATCAACATGCCAGAAAATAATAACCAGCAAAACAAGAATAGCCTGTCGCTCGGCTGGCTAGTGATTGCTATCGACCTAATCGCCTTGCTAGCGCTAGCTGGTGGCATTTGGTATGGCCTACACGCTCAAGAAAGATATCGAGAATTACTGCTAGAGAAAAATGTGGCTAATCTGGAAGCCTCGCAAGAAACTGACTGGCAGGCAATGCTGGCCGAGACCGTCACGGCACGCCAAGCTCTGCACGATTCGCTCATTAGCGCCGACGCTTTGCCGGAATTTATTGATCAACTAGAGACGCTCGCTACCAGCACCGGCACGGAACTAACACTCAATAGCGTTACTCCAGCTGATAAAACGAGCAAGCTCAAGATTGCGCTCACGGCCAAGGGCTCGTTTAGCCAGCTCTGGCACTACGCGGCCTTGCTGGAGCAATTACCCACGCAGTTTACTTTTACTCAAGTCACACTGAGTCGCCAAGGTGTAGAAGAAAATAAAAAAGCGCCAGAGTGGCAACTGCAAGCTAGTCTGGATTTATAATTAATCATTTAAAATAAAATCATGTTTAGTTTATTTAAAAAAAATCCCAAACCACCACCCTTCCAACCCGAGCGCGATTGGCGTTGGTTGCTGGCCGGGGCTCTCGCTTGCGTGATTATCTTGCTTGCCGTTTACGCTTGGCTAAACTATCAGCTCAATAATTATCCTGCTTATTTAAATAATCTGAGCAATGATCCAGAAAACCCGGCTATCATTTCTGCCAGTTCTACTCTACCCAAGCTCAACCGTGCTGAATTGCAAAAATACAGTGACGAATTATCTGCCCGCCAGGCTAAGCTTGACACACTCTTGATTGCGCCAGAAAAAGTGACTGATCCGTCGATCTAGTTGTGCCCCCGCGAGGAATCGAACCTCGAATAGCGGCTTAGAAGTCCGCAGTTATATCCATTTAACTACAGGGGCTTGCTTCTTCCGAAACACTTCAACTGTACATAAGTTTTCCGCCTATGGCAATTCGCACATCTTATTTCGCACTTGGCAATTTCCCGCCGAACCGACGCCCAAGAATAGTGGCCAGAAAGCATTTTGGATATTTGCTTAAACTTTTTGCTTGGACGAACGTGGTCAAACTCAAGTACCACCGGATCATCCTCTCCACAATCAACACACCTCTTCGACGACAGGTACTCGAATAGTTGTTCCCTGACTCGCAGGCGATGTCTTTTCTGTGCTTCGTATAAGTCCTTTTTGAGTTTGTACGGCACATAGGGATTATAGCATGAGACTCTAACCCCAATCAAGCCAAGTCAAATGTGGGCGATAAGGGATTTGAACCCCTGACCTTCGCTGTGTAAAAGCGCTGCTCTACCACTGAGCTAATCGCCCAAAACATTTCCTTACTTCCCCCTCCAGCATAAGTGAGAAAGTGAGTTCTGACAAACTTTCTAGATTTAGAGAATAAAAAAGAGTGAGGCTGGATTGCCCCACTCGTGCCCTATTTTTTCTCCCTTGCGAGAGCGCGGACTCGGGGACACCTCGATCCGACCTTTGGAACAATGCCAGTCTAGTTGTCGCCCTCACGAAAGTCAGTGAGATACTTATGAGCCAAACTTGCCCATCTCACCTGATCGGAAGAAGAAACGACTTCGCTAACATAGACATACATTACGTCCACATGGCGAGAAAATTCATGGCCACCACAAGATCGGAGAAAAACTCTGCCACCGTTGATCTTTGTAACACAGACAATGTCATCTGGTTCAACACTGTCTCGCTTATCTCCTACCTCCTTTCCGTAAACAATGAAATCACCTCTCTTGCTCTTAGGCAATTCGGCCCTGATTTCGTCTTTGGCCTCTCGAGTTTCTTTCGGAAGAGAGGCATAAAAAGCTGCCGTCCTTTTCTTTTGTCTTTCCACAAGGAAGGCATCGCCCGAAAACAAAACCCAGATGACACCGCCAAACACCACAATTACCGCCAGTACAAAGGCCATTATTGGCTTCACGGGAATATCCTCCAAAAATGTTATCTCAACTTAACCAACGACCATCGTCAGTCAAAGAACTTGTACCGACTCCCACCCTATCACACTAGAGTTAAGAAGTCAAGTATGCTAGGATGAGCAGATGAGAATCCCCGTAATCTATCAGGACGAAAACATCTTGGTGGTAAATAAGCCTGTTGGTGAGGACGTGTACGCTGTGGAAGCGCAATTGGCGAAGAAAGACAAGAATATCAAGCTCGCGCACAGACTGGACCGCGATACGAGTGGCCTGTTATTGCTCGCGAAAAATGAAAAGATGAGCGAGTGGCTCAAAGCGCAATTTAAAGAGCGAAAAATTAAGAAAGTCTATCGCGCGATTGTGGCTGGAAACTTGAAAGCGGAAGCCGGTCGGCCGACGGGGACAATCACCGCCGCGATTGGCCGGCATCCAAGCGATGCGCGCCGGCGGATTGCTGGCGGTCACGCCGTGGGTGAGAAGCGCGAAGCGGTGACACATTATCAGATTCTCCAGAACTTCCCCGCGCGTGGTGGTAGCGGCAAAGGCTACACTTATCTCGAAGCGAGACCGGTCACGGGCCGCACGCATCAGCTCCGTGTGCACTTTAAGTATCTCGGCTTCCCGATTGCTAGTGACCGGCTCTATGCGCCGCACACTAAGTCTCTGCCCGGGCTGGAGCGTCAGGCACTACACGCGTACCAGCTCACCGTGCCAATGCCAGATAAGACAGAAAGATTTTTTGAAGCCCCAATTCCAGCGGATTTTGCCAAAGCCCTAGCAGACTTGAAGACTTAACCAGCTTGTGCTAGATTGTGACTCTTATGGCATTTAAGATTTCCCCCGTAGATGTGACCAAGCGCGCTAAACTAGATTTGCGCGCTGGCTACACCGTGCGTGTGTGGCAGAAAATTCAAGAAAAAGGCAAAACTCGCCTGCAAGCGTTTGAAGGCTTGGTTATCGCGCGTAAGCATGGCAAAGAAGCTGGTGGCACTTTTACCGTCCGCCGGATCGTGGGCGGCATTGGCGTGGAGAAAATCCTGCCTATTTATTCCCCAAATATCGATAAAATTGAAGTCTTGAAAAAGGCTCGAGTCAGACGTTCTAAACTCTATTACGTACGCGAGAAAGCGGCCAAAGAAGTCCGCCGCCAGATGCGCAACCTCTTTACCACTAAAGCCGAGGCTGACGAAGTCCTCGGTGAAGAGACAGAAAAAGTAGAAACAAAACCAGAGGCTGAAGTGACCGAAACAGCGACGGCTTAGTTTTTGTTATAATCTCCCAAGTAAACAAGCGCGGGCTTGTCCGCCTGTGGCGGATGGCGAAATCTGCCGTAGGCAGACGAGCTGGCAGACACAAAATGATTTTTGTTTACGTCATACAAAGTTTGAAAAAGAATTTTAAATATGTCGGCATCACCAGAGATCTGGCCGACAGACTGAAGCGACACAATGGTGGAAGAAATCGAAGCACAAAGTTGTCTGCTCCTTTAATAATCATCTACACTGAAAAATTCGAAAGCTATAGTGAAGCTAGAATCAGAGAAAAATTCCTAAAAAGTGGTGCTGGACGAGAATACCTTAATACTTTAAGCTCTTAATACCGCGCGGAGGCAGACTTGCCCGCCGCAGGCGGGCGCACTACACTAAGAAACAAGCGCGGGTGGCGAAACTGGCAGACGCACTACCTTGAGGTGGTAACGCCCGCAAGGGCATGGAGGTTCAAATCCTCTCCCGCGCACCAAAACAAAAACCGTCCAGTTGGACGGTTTTTGTTTTTACTTTGTTTTAATCATCTTCGCCAATCTGGCTTTCTTCCTGGCGGCGTTGTTTTTCTTGATAATCCCCCGCTTCATGGCCTTATCGATCGCTTGATATACGTCTGGCAAGAGCTTGGCGTTAGGCGCTTTTACAAAAGCTTTCATCGCTTCGCGCATCGTCCGCTGGCGACGGAGATTAAAGGTCCGCTTGCGGGCGGAACTCCGGATAGCTTTCTTTGCTGACTTGATAATTGCCATAAATTTAATTAAGTACAGCTAGTATACTTAGATTAGAGAAAAAGGCAAACTTTTGCTATAGTCAGAGCCATGATTGGGCAACTGACCGGCACTATCGCCAAGCGTGGCGAGAAGCACGTTATCCTAGACGTCAACGGCGTCGGCTACCGCGTTAATCTCTCGCTGGAGGCACTCAAGCGACTAAAAAGTGAGAACGGGAACGAGATAGTAAAGTTCTGGACGCACTTGATTGTGCGAGAAAATGCACTAGACTTGTACGGCTTCTTGGAGCAACGCGAGCTAGACTTTTTTGAATTATTGATTGGCGTTTCGGGGATTGGACCGAAAAGCGCGATTGCAATTTTATCGCTCGCGCCGCCAGAAGTGCTAGAGAAAGCGATCACGGCAAGCGATGCTGGCTATCTCACGAAAGTTTCCGGCATTGGCCGGAAAAGTGCGGAAAAAATAGTTTTAGAACTGAAAGATAAACTGGGCAGTATCGCGCTGGCAGATACTAAGTCTACCGAACGACAAAGTGAGGCCGAGGCGATTGAGGCGCTGCAAGCGCTGGGTTACAGCTTGCGCGAAGCCCGCGAGGCGCTCCAGCGCGTGCCGGAAAGCGTAACAGAAACGAGTGAGAAGATAAAATTTGCGCTCAAGCAGTTGAGCAAATAAATATGCTAGAAAAGATTCTAGATTTTGGTCGCACACTGATTCCCGCAAGTTTGTTCCAAACTTTACAGCCGGTTTATCATTATTTGTTGGCCATGTTTGGTGCAGTTTTTTATCTTTTTCCCTCGCGAGAATTAACTGTGATTGCCGTTACGGGCACAAAAGGCAAAACCAGCACCGTGGAACTGATTAACGCGATCCTCGAAGCCGATGGCAAAATTACCGCTCTGGCCGGCACACTAAGAATTAAAGTCGCCGGCGACTCGCAACCAAACTTGTTCAAGATGACGATCAAGGGGCGATTTTTCTTGCAGAGATTCTTGCGTCGAGCGGTTAGGGCCGGTTGTACGCATGCAATAATAGAACTAACGAGCGAAGGCGCTAAACAATTTCGGCACAAGTTTATTGATCTAGATGCTTTAGTTTTTACCAATCTGGCGCCAGAACACATCGAGAGCCACGGTTCTTATCAGAAATATCTAGAAGCCAAATTAGAAATTGCCAAACAGCTAGCTAAATCTAAAAAATTAAATAAATTTATTGTCGTCAATGGCGATGATCAAGAACATGAGAAATTTTTGCAAGCAGTTGATGGTGAGAGCCAAGTGGAGAAAATTATTTATAAACTAACTGATGCCGAACCACACTATGCTGATGACAAAAGCACAGAACTAACGATCGAAAACAGCAGAATCAAAACGCGTTTGCCCGGGCGGTTTAATCTCTACAATCTACTCGGCGCCATCTCTCTTGCTCGCGCTTATCAAGTACCAGTCGCAACGATCAAAACGGCACTAGAAAGCTTTGCGGGAATCAGAGGAAGAATGGAACCGGTCGGCTGGCAAGAGTTCGATGTGCTAGTCGACTACGCGCACACACCAGATTCTCTCAAAGCCGTTTACGAAACGCTAAACCAGCGCCGGAAAATCTGTGTGCTCGGCGGCACGGGCGGCGGGCGCGACCACTGGAAGCGGCCACTGATGGGCCAGATTGCTGATGATTACTGTTACAGAATAATTCTGACAGACGAAGATCCGTATGACGAAGATCCAGAAAAAATTGTGCAAGAAGTGGCGAGCGGGATTAAATCGGGGAATTACGAAATAGTGCTAGACCGCCGTGAAGCGATCCGGAAGGCCGTGCAAATGGCCAAGAAAGATGATGTGGTGATCATCACTGGCAAAGGCACAGATCCGTACATTATGGGACCAAAAAATACCAAAACGCCCTGGAGCGATGCCAGCGTGGCTCACGAAGAACTGGAGAAATTGAAAAATGCCCGAACTGCCTGAAGTCGAAACACTTAAGCGCGAGCTGGTGGTAATTATTGGCAAGAAATTCCAAACTGCTAGTATCTTCTCGCGTGAACTGAAAAATAAGAAAATAATCAGCGTAGAAAGGCGCGCGAAAATCTTGATTATTAGCTTAGACAATAGCGAGAAATTACTCGTTCACCTCAAGATGACGGGGCAACTGATTTATCAGCCAAAAAAGGGCAAAATGATTATTGGCGGTCATCCAGAAAAGAATCCATTCAAGTACACGCGCGCGGAATTTCTTTTCACTGATAATTCTAAATTATATTTCAACGACTTGCGCAAATTTGGCTGGATTAAATTGCTTAACAAAACAGAATCAGAAAAGTTATTAAACAAACACGGTGTCGAGCCATTATCTAAATTATTCACTTTCCAGACTTTTCAAAATTTATTACAAAAATATCCCAATAGAAAGCTGAAACAGTTCTTACTCGATCAGAGCTTGATCGCTGGTTTGGGAAATATCTATGTGGACGAGAGCTGTTTCCTCGCCAAAATCTTGCCAACCAGAATCGTGAAGAGTTTAACAAAACCAGAACAGAAACTTCTGCACACCAGCATTATCAAAATATTAAAACTTTCTATTTCTAAAAAAGGCACTTCGGCCAAGAATTACGTGCGCAGTGACGGCACCAAAGGCGGTTTCGTCCCCTATCTCAATGTCTACGGCCGAAAAAATGAAAAGTGTAAGCGTTGCAAAACTGGCGTAATCACCAAGATAAAGTTTGGAGGTCGTGGAACGCATTTTTGTAATAAGTGTCAGAAATAATTATCATGAAAAAACTATTTATTTTCGAAGGCATTGCGTCGAGTGGTAAAACTACTCTCGAAAAAATGCTTCTAGATCGTCTACCAAACTCAACCCTGATTGACGAAACAGAAACTCTGATGCCGCTCATTGATAATCGCGACGTGACACAATCGATTTCTTATCTAAATAAAATCCTAGAAAGAATCGAGACACTGGAACAAACAAACATCATTCTTGATCGTTTTCATTTCACCCATGCGTTTCGCACACACTCAACACTCACCTCATTCCAAGAAATAGAGCGACGATTGAAAAAACACTCAACTCTAGTTGTTCTCTTAACAATCTCTGAGAAACAAATTTCTGAACGAATTAAGGAAACAATCGAACGCCGTGGTGACAGTTGGACTAAAGCTAAGCCGGGAACATTGGAAGAGCGCGTGGAATATTATCAAAATCAACAAATCTATCTTGATAATCTTTGCCAACAAACGATTCTGCGTCACATCAAGATTGATACTAGCGACAAGGACTGGGAAAGATATTTCGACAAAAGAAAAACGCCTTGGGATTGAAATCCCAAGGCGGAGCCATAAGCTCTATACATCAAGTCTAGCGGGTCCAGCGCCAAAGCCAGAAAAGCTGAAGAGCTTAGAAACACATACGCCCAGTATTCTGGAGCCTGAGCACGCACCTTGGCTTTTTTTGACCAACTGCTTGAATGTACTGACCCCAGTATAGCAAATCCACAGAATTTGTCAAGTGTTTTAACCTCATTTTTACCAAAAACGGCTAACTAGAGCGGTATTTAGCCTATTTTCTAAAGCTCCAAAAGTCGGAAAATCGCAATTCCAACCGCCACGCTCACATTGAGCGATTCCTTCTCGCCTCTCATGGGAATCTCGATAATTTGATCGCAAAGCGCGAGGATTTCTGCCTCAATCCCGCCCACTTCGTTGCCGAGAATTAGCGCTAGCTTCTCGTTCTTATTTTCTCGGGCAAAATTTTTGTAATCTAAACTCTTCTCACTCTGTTCGAGCGCAATAATCTGAAAACCCTCTTTTTTGAGTTTTGTAATTTGAGTTTTGATATTCTCTTCTTTTTCCCACTGCACAATTTTCTCCGCGCCGAGTGCCGTTTTGCTAATTTCTTTATTTTCTCTATCAAATTTATCTGTTGGAGACGGCGTGTAACCGGTTAGAAATATCTTTTTGACTCCCGCGCATTCTGCAGTCCGGAAAATAGAACCAACATTGTGAGCGCTCCGGATATTGTGTAAGATTAAGGTGATGTTAAGCATTTTCCCTAGTTTACTGGTTTATCACTGGCTCGCGCCGGTAATCCTGCGCCTCGTAGCCGGCGGCCTGCTGGCCTGGCACGGCTATCAGTCTACCAGAATGGCAGAGCCCAAACGCCGCTTGGCCGGCTGGGTTGAACTAGCCCTGGCCGTCTTGCTCATCATTGGCTTGTGCACTCAACCAGCGGCACTCGTCATGGCCATTCTAATCTTAATCCGCCCCGATCGGCAAATTGGCTGGCCCGCCCGCGCGCTAATGCTCGCGATTCTCCTCTCCCTCGCCCTCACCGGCCCGGGGCTATTCGCTTTCGATTTGCCACTCTAACTTAAAATAAAATCTGTGCTCCGTGCAGGAATCGAACCTGCGACCGTTTGCTTAAAAGGCAACTGCTCTACCAACTGAGCTAACGGAGCCCGAGTAGTGCCATCATAAGTAAAAACTGCCTCTTTGTCGAGGAGTAAGAAATCTAACTCAAAAATCTAAAATTTTGCAGTAAAGAAACAGGCTTGAAGTAGCGAAAAGTGTCGCGGGCAAGCAAGAGAGCGAATAAGAGCGTGATCACAGCAATTATTTGAACCGGGTAAGCGGTGTGGAGGAACGAGCGCCAGAGATAGGCGAAACTGTCGAAAAAGCTCGACGTTTGGCGAGCATTGGCGATAATCGCCGGAACAGAGACGACAAAAAAGGCGAGGACAGAAAAACCGAGCAGGAGGCCCGCTCGGGTTAGAGGTGAGAACAAGACGCGCTTGAGGCGATAGAGAAAGAGCACACGTGTCATCACGTCGGCTTGCGCCTGGCTATAGAGATAAAAATCAGACATGACTCAAGTTGTTGCTCGCAAGAGACAAATTAAAATTTGGGTCAGAGAGAACCAGCTTCTGTAGCGCTCGCCGCGCGCGGTGCAGGCGCGTGCGGATCGTGCCCACCGGCACGCCCTCGAGCTGGGCAACTTCTTCCTGACTTCTGCCCTCGACTAAGTGCAAGAGCGCCACGCGGCGGAGCAAGAGCGGTAGACGCGAGACCAGCACGAGCAGATCGTCCCAAGCCCAGCGCGACTCAGCGCTCAAGCTCTTCTCATCCGGCGCGAGCGCGATCAGCTCTGGATCCAACACTGAGAAAAATTCGCGCTCGCGCTTCTCTTTTTTATAAGCGCTAAAGCAGGTGTTTAAGAAAATTTTATAAGCCCACGGACGAAAGCTGGCGGCGTTCTCTTGCTCTCTAAACTTAGCCGCATTAAGATAAATCTTTACAAAAGTCTCTTGTACCACGTCGGTCAGCTTTTCCGGGTCATGAATAATTCCTCGTCCTTTGCGATAGAACGCCGCTTGGTAACGCTCCACTAATTCCGCAAAACAGCCCGGCTCGGTCACCGACCGAGCCAAGATTGCTTCATCACTTTCTTGTTTATACAGACTGTCCATAGCTCTTAAATACCGACCTGACCTCACTATATATTACTCTGCTAATCTCTAAATATTACACCCAAATCAGATCTTTAGCATCAAGTGTTCCAGTTCTAAGCCGAAATCACGACCAGAATGCCGCTTAGTCTCATGCCACAAGCGCACCAGTTCGCCAGATAAATGGGAAAGCTCCGGAATAGAGTAATTTTTGCTCGCTTTTTTAGACTTTTCCAACACAAACGTCTTCAAGCTAGTTACTTTCGCATCAACCGCACTCATCTGCACTACCAAGAGCATATTCTTCACCTGCCAGACTAGTTTCCAGAATATTTCCTCACTAGCGATGCCGGCCTTGTGCGCTTGTTGTGACGCCAACCACAATTCGCCCCGATCGCGCTCGCCGAGTGCGTCAGTCAGTGCAAAAATATTGAAGCCTGATTTATTAAAATCTGGTTTCTTCGCTTCCCGCTCAAACCACAAAACTTTCGTCGCGCTATTTTTTAGCTTTTCTGTCAGTTCTTCTCTCTCCTCTTTTTTCAAATCACCAATCTCGTTGAGAATAATCAGATTCTGCTCGCCAAATAAACCATTATTGCTCGCCAATAATTCTTCTAATTTTTCTTGTTGCGCTAGAAAGTTCTCACTATCAAACTTGTGCACAGAACCAGCCGGATTTTTCGCCTTAAACTTCGCCACCTGCGCTTGCAGTTTTTCGAGATTATTAAATAAATACAGCATGATTTTTCTAAAATCTTACAGATCAACTTTCAAACCCACCGGACAATGATCTGAGCCAAGCACATCAGCTAGAATAAAAGCATCTGTAATTTTATTTTTCAGATTAGAACTGACATAGAAATAATCTATTCTCCAGCCCACATCGCGCTCGCGCGCGGCTGTCTTCTGATCCCACCAAGTGTATTGCTGAGCTTTGTCCGGATAAAAATGTCTGAAAGTGTCTATCAGATTATTTTCTGCAAATTTATCCAGCCAATCACGTTCTATTCTCATAAATCCCGAATGGTTCGCATTCTCTTTCGGTCTGGCTAGATCAATTTCTTGATGCGCCGTGTTCACATCACCACAGAAAATTACTTGCTTATTATTTTTCACCAACTTTTTTATATAATCCAAAAATTCCGCATAAAATTCTAGTTTAAACTTCAATCTCTCCTCACTTGCGCCGCCGTTGGGAAAGTAAATGTTTAAGAAAGTAAAATCGTCATATTCTAATTCTATTACTCTGCCTTCTTTATTGAGCAAACTATTTTTACCGAAATCTGTTTTTACTTTCTTCGGCAAGAAATCTTTCTTCACAAAACACGCCACGCCACTGTAACCTTTTTTCTCCGTCGCGCCGTGCCAGAAGCTCACATAACCGTCCGGCGCTAATAAATCAGCACTCAGCACACCATGATCACTGACTTTCGTCTCCTGCACGGCCACAATCTGCGCCCCACAGCCAGCCAGCCAAGCCACGAAACCTTTCCGTTCCGCAGCCCTAATTCCGTTCACGTTCCAAGAGAGAAAAGTTTTCACCTCCCGAGTTTAGCATTTTTTAGGCAAGAAAAAAGCCCTTCCTCGCTTGCGCGATTCGGGGCTTGGGTTGGCTAGGAAGTTCAAGTGGCCAGTTTGTGCATCACATAGTTAAACAGAGTTTTAACTGTATAGAGGTTGGGAAGTTTCTCAAGACGTGGATCTTTCTCAAATTCCGAAATGTCCACACCTGGGAGCATCTCCCTCACAAACCTCACTCCGCTCGCAGAAAACGCTCCGTCGTCTAGAACGCTGTCTCCCAAACCATCGAGCGGGAAAAGTTCGCCTTTCGGAATCTTAATCCCAAACGCCCGCTCTAAGCGAAAAGCGATGTCCAAAAAATCAATCGACTCCGCCCCAAGATCGCCAGTGAGTGTTGCCTCCTCTGTGATCTCATCTTCGTCCACGCCAAGAGCGACGACCAAGATCTCCTTCACGCCAGCAAGAACCTCCTCACGAGTCCATACTTTCATTTTTGTCCAGCCCATTTTCGGACCTCCTTTTTACAAAGAAACACAAAACATTTGTTCAATATCCACTTATACAACTATCACAATTCTCGCAATTTGGCAAAATCTAATTTGAGCGTATCCAGCAGTGCGCGATTGTAGATCGCCGCGGCGGGATGATAAAGTGGCAGGATTTTTACTTTGCCATAAGTCGTTTCTGTTTCAAAAAGTTGCCCGTGCATCTGGCTAATTGGGAGCAGAATATCCGCTAAACCAAATCTCGTCATAATGTATTGCATTGAGAAGCGCCCAAGCGTGGCAATTATCTCTGGCTGGATAATCTCAATCTGTTTATCGAGAAATGGTCCATAAATTTTGATTTCTTCTGGACTGGGATCTCTGTTTTCTGGCGGTCTGTCTTTCACAATATTTGTAATATAAACAGACTCGCGAGAAATTTTTACTGAAGCTAATAGTTCATCTAGCAATTTGCCCGACGCACCACAGAAGGGCCGACCAGTCGCCGCTTCGTTCTTGCCCGGTGCCTCGCCTACAAACATAATTTTGGCGTCGTGAGCGCCTTCGCCGATCACCGGCAAGTTTTTATTCGCAATTCTAAACTCATACAGTGGCGAGCTTTCTAGCGCTAGAACTTCTTGTTTTATTTTCTTCAGCGCTTCAGTTCGCCCACTTAGATCCAAACTAAGCTTCGTCACCATACTTGGCTTACTCTTTTTCTCGGCCCGCCCCGCCACCAGCGCGATTGCCCGCCACTTTTTCTTCCAAAGTCCAGAAAACGGTAAAAATCAACAGCGTGAGAATAGAAACAAATAATCCCAGAGTATACAAACCATAACCCACGGCCATGCCAATGCCGGAGGAGACCCACACACCCGCCGCGGTGGTGAGGCCACTGACCTTGTGATCTTTGAAAATAATCAAACCCGCGCCCAAGAAGCCGATGCCCACCACAATCTGCGAGGCCACGCGGAGCGGGTCAAAACTGCGGATCCCCAGCGCCAAGTACTGCCGCGTCACCAGGTCAGCGATAATCACAAAGAGCGCCGAGCCCATGCTCACCAGCGCATAGGTGCGCATGCCCGCCGTCTTGCCCGCCAGCGAGCGCTCAATGCCCACCGCGCCGCCGAGGACAACAGCGAAAATCAGTTTGGCGATAATCTCCCAGTTATTGACGGCAATATCTAGCATATTTTGCTCTTTTTACTTAAGCAGATTATAGCATGAAAGTTTTGGGAAAAGAAAAACCGCCCTTAGACAGTATGTCTGGGCGATAAATGATGGGGGCAGCTGGTGTGATCTCCTCGATTAATTACCGGATGCATCCAGTGGTATTGTGTTGTAGTCGATGCCCCAATGGGACATGGTTAGGTCGAGTCTCATTTTGAATCAAGGCACCAGCCGCCAACCATCAGCCACACATTAGCAACATAACACTTTTTTGTAAATATTACCTCACCTCCGCCCAGTTCGGCCCACTCCCCGCTGTGGCGACCAGCGGCACGCTCAAGCCTTTCACATTCTCCATTGCTTGCTTGATTTGCGGTAGAATCTCGTCTACTTTCTCACTCTTGATCTCATAGATCAGCTCGTCGTGGACTTGGAGTAGTAAGTGCACCGAATCTTGCCACTTGTTCTTCTGAATTAACTCATCCACTTCGCGCATCGCAATCTTCACAATATCCGCCGCTGTGCCTTGGAGCGGCGCATTCACCGCCATGCGCTCGTTCATCGCGCGCACAAATGGCAAGCTAGACTTGAGTCCGGAGAAATATCTGCGTCGGCCAAAGAAAGTTTCGGTATAACCCAGTTTCCGTGCATTAGTCTTAACTTCTTCGAAATAGTTCTGGATGCTGGGAAAGTTTGCGAAATAATCGTCATAGAATTTCTGCGCTTCGTCTCGGCTCGTTCCCAAATTCGCCTTCAACGCATTAACGCCCATGCCATACACAATGCCAAAGTTAATCACCTTCGCGCGGCGTCGCATTTCTTTTGTGACATTTTCTGGCTTAACTTTGAAAACGCGCACGGCTACACTCGTGTGCACATCCTCGCCAGCGTTGAAAATCCGGATCAATTCTTGATCTCCCGAGAGAGCTGCCAGCACACGCATCTCGATCTGCGAATAATCACAAGCGCACCAAGCGTAGCCCGGACTGGCCAGAAAAGCGCGCCTAATTTCCGTTGCGCGCTCACCACTCGCTGGGATATTCTGGAGATTAGGATCAGACGAAGACATCCGCCCAGTCGCAGCGCCGAGTTGATGCAGTTTAGAGTGCAGTCGGCCGTTTTTATCTACCAAGTTTGGCAAACTATCGATGTAAGTGGAGAGCAATTTCTGTAATTCGCGATAAGCGAGAATATCAGCAATTACCGGATGAGAATCTTGCAGTTTAATTAGCTCAGATTCTTTCGTACTGCGTGCGCCACCGGCGGTTTTTTTACCCGTTTTCAGCATCAATTTATCAAACAAGATTTCAGCAAGCTGTTTCGGCGAATTAAGATTAAACTCCTGACCAACGGTTTTATAAATTCTCTGCTCTATTTCTGTCTGTTCGGCATGATATTGCTCTGATAATTTTTTCAAATATTTTACATCAACCAGAATCCCGTGCTCTTGCGCTTTCTCCAGAATAGCAACAAGTGGCAATTCGATATTTTCATAAACTTTTTGTAAATTAGTCTTTTTTAGTTCAGCTAAGACTTTCTCTTCTCCGCCCAAGCGCTCCAGATCTTCTCTTGTCGGCGCACTGCCCACTTCCGAATCCAGCAAGCCAACCGCAATCGCCAGCTCTGATTCTAATATTTCTGGCTCTGGCTTAGCTGGAGTTTTCGCGCTAATCACCGCTTCGCCACTTAGCGCTGATCTCACACGCGTGCCAAGTGTTCGGAATTCCAGTTTCTTAAACAACTCATCCACTTTTTCGAGATCCACACTCTCCCGCCAGACTTTCTCCGGCCACACAAACTTAATTCCGGCGTCTCTTCGAATCGTGGCGAGCGTTTTCGAAAAAATCGCTTCTTCTTCGCCATCTTTTAGTAATTTAATAATTCTGTCAGTTAAGCCCGCTTCTCTGAAAATCTTAAAATTTTCTTTCTCTACTTTCTTATCTTTCAGTTTTTTATAAATCTCTTCCAGTTTGCCAAATTTAGTAATCAAAATAGTCGCCGTTTTCTCACCAATGCCCGCAATGCCGATGATGTTGTCACTCGGATCACCACGCAAACCTTTCCAATCCGGCAAGAGTTCTGGCTTGAAGCCAAAGCGTTCAACCACTTTCTGCTCGTCATACAGAATAGTGTCATTAATTCCCTTCTTGAGCGTATAAACCACCACTTTCTCATCATCAACCAGCTGAAGTGTGTCCATATCGCCACTCGCGATAATCACTTGCGTGTTCTTCTGCGTTTTATCTTGCTTAATCTGCTCTACAATCGTGCCAATCATGTCATCAGCTTCGAAGCCGGCGAGATCATAGATGGGAATATTGAAGCTCGTGAATAATTCACGTGAACTCTCAAGTTGCGCAACCAGATTATCTTCCGTCTTCGCCCGACCAGCTTTGTAATCATCATAAATCTGCTTCCGGAAAGTGGCCTCCGCACGGTCGTAACAAGCCACCAGATAATCCGGCTTGAGTTCGTTAATAATTTTCACCAGCATCGCGGCGATACCGTACAGCGCGCCCGTGGGCACACCAGCGCTATTCTGGAAGTCTGGTAGCGCGTGATAAGCGCGATGGATAATCGCATGCGCGTCGAGCAAGATTAGCTTCTTGCTGTTTTTATTTTTAGTTTTAACTTTAGTATTTGATTTCACGAGTTTGTTCATCAATAAATTTAAAATCTATTTCTCTAAACTCACCCAAAATTTCTCGCACTCTCTCGACCCACTCAATAATTATCAAATTACTTTTATCTTGCAATAATTCTGCAAAACCGAGTTTCAATAATTCTGCGCCACCCTCTAATCTATACGCATCAACGTGAATTAACTTCCCGAATTTCTGATTCTCTAGTTTATATATTTTTTCAAGCACAAAAGTCGGGCTGGTGATTGGTTCAGAGATGCCTAGCTCGCGCGCCAAGGCTTGCGTGAAGGCGGTTTTACCAGAACCAAGATCTCCAGACAAACCAACAACAGTTGCGCTGGTATTATTCGCGTTCAAACTAGCCAAGAAATCTCTGGCTAATTCTCTCGTCTCCTCTAGACTTTTGCTCAACTTTTCTACCATTTACTACCCGATTTTAGCATAAAAAACAGCCCCGGCGTTTCCGCTGGGGCTGGGTTGTCCGGCAATTTGGAAGATGCTTAATCGTCCAGATTCCCAAACTTGTCGAACTCAAGTTCGACTTTCTTGTCTTTCATCGTGGTCTTCTCCACGCCATCTCGAGATTTCTCAGTGAAATTCCAGATAACGAGGTACTTGACCTCTTCCATGGCGCCGCTCTTGTGATACTCCTCACTGCCGGCCACACGCTGGATCGTGATGTCGCTGATCTGGCTCAGCTCGCTGCGATATTTCATCTCAAAGCGTTGCTTCACCACTGAGATCAGTTCCGCTTCAGTCCAAATCTTGACCGGAACCACATTCACCACCACCGGCGCTGGTTGTGTATAAACAACTGCCGGCTGGCTGTAGTAGATCGGCTGAGGCCGATAGATCACCGGCGGCGGAGCGTAGATAATCGGCGCAGGATTGTAGTAGTAAGAGCTGTAGCGGTAACTCTGATAGTAACCAGAATTACAACCCCGGCCAGAACTCAAGAAACTTGGCCGCACACCACCACCGAAGCCATAGTATCCACCGCCATAAGAATGGCGTCCGGCAGAATAGTTCTGTGCCGAAGCGACTTGCGCGACGAAGAGAAGAACGATAACAGCAATCCAAATCAAAGACCTTTTCATGGCTAATTTCTCTTTCTAGGCTATATCTCAAGCCAAAAAGCCAATGTTTTTACTTAACTCTAGACTAGCCTAAGTATAGCAAATGGGTAGATTTTGTCAAGGGGTAAAAAATGGCCCAAAATAAGGCTAATTTGGCGGTTGTGGGAGAAAGTGAAAAGCGTTAAGCTTAAGCAAAGATGCTTAAATTTAGTGACGAAACGGAGGTTAAGAAGCTCGCCGAGCTCCACGGCCATGAGGCCGAGGCGCTGGCCGATATGCTCTCGGCGAAATATCAGATCCCCTACATCGATCTCTCTAAGTTCCCTATCAATACTGATGCGTTGAGACTGATTAGCGAAACTGATGCGCGCAAGAGTAGTCTCGCGGCTTTTAAACTTAGTGGCCGGAATTTGTTTCTCGTCACTATCTCGCCAGAGAAGCAGGAAACGAAAAATGCTTTAGCAGAGTTGCGTGAGAAAAATTATAATCTCAATCTCTATCTCGGCTCACAGGCTAGTCTGGACCGCGCTTGGAGTCGTTACAAAGAAATTTCGCGCTCTACTAGAACAGAGGCGGGCGTAATTGATATTTCTAATGAGGCCATTGCCGAGTTTACTAAGAAAATTAATGACCTGGCTAGCCTCAACCAACTCTTCTCGGCCGAAGGCGTAACAGCGCTGGCGGCTGGTGGCATTTCTAATCTTCTGGAAGTCTTGCTGGCTGGCGGGATTGTGACGAAAGCGTCTGACATCCACATTGAGCCGCAGGCAGAAAGAGTGAGAGTCAGATTTAGACTAGACGGCGTCTTGCATGATGTTACTTTTCTCGAGCACAAGTTATACAATCAGATTTTGTCTAGAGTAAAGTTGCTATCAGGCTTGAAGTTGAATATCAAAAAGTCCGCGCAAGATGGCCGGTTAAGTATTAGATTAAACGAAACAGACATTGAAATCAGAACTTCGATCTTGCCCGGCGCTTATGGCGAGTCAATCGTGCTGCGCTTGCTCAATCCCGAGGCAATTGCCGTTACTTTCGAAACATTAGGAATCGAACCGCAACTCTTTGAAATTGTAAAAAAAGAGATTACCAAACCGAATGGGGCCGTCTTCCTCACCGGCCCCACCGGTTCGGGTAAAACAACTACTTTGTATGCTTTTCTGCGTTATGTCAGCAACTCAGAAAATAAAATTATCACGATCGAAGATCCAATCGAATATCACTTGCAAGGCATTAACCAGACACAAGTGAATCCAGACAAGAATTACACTTTCTTAACCGGTTTGCGCAGCGCTCTTCGCCAAGATCCGGACATCATTATGGTCGGCGAAATTCGGGATAAAGAAACAGCCAAGATTGCAATTAACGCCTCACTCACTGGTCACCTTGTTTTTTCTACACTCCACACCAATAACGCCGCTGGTACGGTGCCAAGATTGATTGATCTGGACGTGAATCCCAAAATTATCGACTCGGCACTAAACTTAGCGATGGCGCAACGGCTTGTGCGCAATTTGTGCCCAGTTTGCAAAGAAAAGCGCACGCCAACAAGTGAAGAAAAAAAATTACTGGACGCTGTGCTAGAATCTATCAAGGTCAAGCGGCCGACCCTAGTGCTGCCAAGCACGGACCAAGTCTTGCAGCCAAAAGTCGGCGGCTGTGACGAATGTAATCACACCGGTTACCGCGGCCGGCAAGGATTATTTGAGGCAATTATGATTGATAATGCGGTGGCGGCGCTCTTGGTAGAGAATCCGAGCGAGCGGGAGATCAAAATCGCCGCTCGGCCGCAAGGGATCCTAGATATGCGGCAAGACGGCGTGCTAAAAGTGCTAAAAGGCGAGACGGATCTGGGTGAACTAAGCCGAGTGGTGGATATCCACGAAGAAATTCTGTAGTAGAGTAAATCCCGAACGGTTGGCACCTTACATCGAGAGCATAAACCTCTAAGCAAGCCCCTCCGCCAAAGCGGAGAGTGAGGTAAAGCCGCAAGGATAAAGGAAGCAAACTGGCCCGAAAGCTAGTAACTGCCTTGTCCTTTTGGCTAAACCCGTTTAAACCCGGAAGAGCTTAGTTGCTTAGAGGTTTATGACCTTGATGACCAACCAAAGGGCATCCTAGCATAACCAAGATTAAATGTCAAGTAGCAAGAACAACCAGCCAAATACCGCCTCGCCCGAGTGGTTCCTCGATAGTGCGCTCCGACCAAGCGCCTGGGCCGATTATATTGGCCAAAAAAATATCAAAGACAACCTCCAAATCTTGCTCCGCGCCGCCAAAGAGCGTGGTCAGCCGCCGGAACATCTACTTTTCTACGGTCCACCCGGCCTCGGCAAGACCACACTCGCCCACTTGATTGCCAAAGAGATTGGTGCGCAGTTAAAAATTACTTCCGGCCCAGCCATTGAGCGCGTCGGCGATCTCGCGAGCATTCTCACCAATTTAGCATCAGGCGATATGCTCTTTATAGACGAAGTGCATCGCTTGAACAAAATGATCGAAGAAATTCTCTATCCCGCGATGGAAAGTGGCAAATTAAATATCATTATTGGCAAAGGTCCCGGCGCGCGCGTGATCCAACTCGATCTCCCACCCTTCACGCTCGTAGCCGCGACCACTCGACCGGCATTACTCTCTGCGCCACTGCGCTCGCGCTTCTCCGGTGGCACTTTTCGGCTTGAATTTTACTCCAGTGAGGAAATAAAAAGTATCATCCAGCGCTCGGCGCAGATCTTGGGTGTAGATCTGGAAGAAAAAGCAGCGCTGGAGATTGCCCAGCGCAGTCGGTTTACACCCCGGATTGCCAATCAGTTCTTGAAGCGATGTCGCGATCTCGCGCAACTGCGAAACGAGAAAATCAATCACCAAATCTCGCGGGAAGCGCTAAGCCTAATGGGCGTGGACGAGCTGGGACTGACCGAAGGCGACCGCAAAATGCTGGCCGTGATGATTGAGAAGTTCAACGGCGGGCCAGTCGGCGTGAGCACGATTGCCACGGCGACGCACGAAGAAGAAGCGACGATTGAAGAAGTCCATGAACCATATTTAATTCAATTGGGAATGCTGGAGCGCACGCCGCGCGGCCGCCAAGCAACGAAAAAAGCTTATGATCACCTCGGCTACGATTATCCACAAGATAAGCAGGGAAAACTAATTTAGATTTTTGGCAATAAAAAAATCCCGCCAGAATCAACAACATTTTGTTGTGACTCTAGCGGGACGGTTTCGACTGAACTTACTGAGAATCAGACATCCGTTTTCGGCTTTTCTGCTGGCGGTGGGTAAGGGTCGAGAACAAAGCCGCCATTTGTGGAACCTGCCGTCACCCTCCTTACCTTCACCGAAGTACTACAAACTGGCGGAACACCTTGCCAGCTATAGACAAGCTGGTCACCGTTCTGATGACGGAGAACTAACCACCAAACAGAACCCTTGTCATCCTGGCGCGAGCCTTCTGCTTGATAAACATTCAAGACTTCGTAAATGGCGTGATTCACCAAAAATTGATAGTCCGCCGGAAAGCCACGAGCGTGGATGGTGCCGAAAACGGCACAACACGCGCAAGCTGCCGCAATGATAGCAAACAGAAATGTTCCAAGCCCCGAAGTGATTCTCAGCTCACTGCCTCCTGCAAAACCCACGGCAAGAAGCACCGCAAACGGCCAACCGAGCAACAAGTAACGCTTCATGAATTTACCCTTTCAGTAGATTTACAAAGTGCAACACAGCACTCCCAACCACGAACATAGCACAGGCAAAATCTTTGTCAAGAGCTAAATTTTTAAACATAAAAAATCCCGCTCAGTCGATTGACCAAGCGGGACTCCCCCTAGAAGCTAGTAGTCTAGCTGGTGAGGTTTTTCAGAACAAGCAACGGAGGTTCAGCGCCATCGGCCGACGCCAGAGGAGCAGAAGAGCGGCGAGGCCCATCTGACCAAGCGAGCCGGGTTCCGGCGTGAGGCCAAAGTACGAACGACCGAGCATTCTCCCCTCCTCGTCAGCGCCGAAGCTTCCGTAGAAGTTCACGTTGATCGAGAAGTGAGTTAGGCCGTCGTATTCTTCCCAATACTCGTTGTACCAGAGATAGGCGCCACTGACCTGCGATGGGCCGACATTCAGACTGGCGGAAGCGTTATTGAAGCCACCATTCCAATCAGAATAACCGACCGCGGCGCCCTGACTGAAGCTCACGCCGGCGATACTGAGATTCGTCCAAGTGCTATTCGACTGTTGATTGAGCGAATTGTTCTTGATACCGCGCACGCCAACAGACCAAATCCAGACATCGTCAGAGGACCCTTGCGGGTGATCGAACGACGCGTAAACTCCTTCTATCCGATGGACTGGGGACTCGGCCCACACGTGACCCCAAGCGCCGAACTCGTCCGTGCCACCGCCGTAATTGGCCTGGAAACCGCCCACATTCCAACTCTGATGGAACGAGGAAACCTGGCTGGCCTCCACCGCGAACGGCGAAGCGAGCACCGCCAGAACCAACGCCAAAACCAAACAACAAGCTTTCTTCATCACTTTCTCCTTCACACAGAAATGTCCCCCAAAGTTAAGAACACGTCCCCCAAACAGCGGAACTATCACTCTCCTCTCTTGTAAAAGACCAAAATCAGCCCAAAACTGGGCCTTAATGCAAGCATAGCATATGCACAGAACTTGTCAAGGGCTAAGACTTTGCATTAAATAACTAAACTATATAAGCTGTGGCAATGGCTGGACATAACAAATGGTCGCAGATTAAGCGGCAAAAAGGCGCAGAGGACGGTAAGAAAAGCAAACTCTTTGGCATCTTGGCCAAAACTATCTCGGTAGAAGCAAAAAAAGCAAACGGCGATCGGAATTTGCCCGGCCTGCGCACGGCGATTGAGAAGGCGCGCACGGCAAATATGCCGAATGAGAATATAGACAGGGCGATTAAAAATGCGACAGATAAAGGCGGTGCAGAACTGCAGGAAGTCTTGTACGAGGTTTATGGCCCGGGCGGTGTGGCGATTCTGATTGAAGGCATTACGGATAACAACAACAGAACTAATCAGGAAATTAAGCACTTGCTGGCCGAACATGGCGGGAATCTGGCCACGCCTGGCTCGGTGACTTGGGCTTTCAAAAAAATAAATAATACTGACTGGACAGCAGAAATGACAACAGAAGTGGGCACTGAAGATCGTGAGAAAATAAATATTTTACTAGAAGAATTAGAAAGCCACGAGGATATTAAAAAAATAGTGACCAATCTGGCATGAAGATTTTAGGCATTGATCCGGGTTATGAGCGATTGGGTGTCGCTATTGTAGAAAAAAGTAAAAACACTAATAATCAAGAAATTCTAATTTACTCTGACTGTTTAATTACATCTAAGAATCTTACTTTTTCTAAAAGATTGTTGAAGCTGGGTACAGAATTAGAAAAAATTATTAAGAAATATCAGCCAGACTGCTTGGCACTAGAGGATTTATTTTTCGCCAAGAATCAGAAGACGGCGATGGCGGTAGCGAGCGTGCGCGGAATGATTATCTATCTGGCCGAGAAAAATAACTTAGAAATTTCCGAACACTCGCCGAACACTGTGAAACTGACAATCACCGGCTACGGCCGAGCAGATAAAGCGCAAATGATGCAAATGTTGCCCAAGCTGATCAAAATAAACAAAGCGATCAAACATGATGACGAATACGATGCGATTGGGCTGGCTCTAACGGCGCTGGCGCGGGCCTAAACAGTTATCCACAAGTCGCCAGAAATCTTCTTGCCAAACTAGCTTGATGGTGCTAAAAATGAGGGCGTTACAAATTAAGTAGCAAAATTAAGTTAAATATTTTATGGACGATATCGAAAATGAAGCTGGTATGGGCCTAGGCGATGACGAATTAGAGAGCGACCTCGAAAAAGTCCCGGGCGAAGAAGATGATGACGAGCTTGATGACGAGTTGGAGATGTAGTTAAGCCGGCCGGATGCGCACAAAGCGCTTCTTGCCAATCCTTAGCTTGATTTCCGCAGTAAAAATCTGATCGGCAACGATCGGATTTTTATTTGGCCACTCCTCTACCGCTCCGGCTTCCACCAAATTTCTAAAATCAGTTTTAGACTTTACTACACTATTACTCACTAAAATTTCTGAAATCTTCTCTCCCGCTTTCCCCGTCAGCTCTTGCCACTCAGTTGGTTCTGCTTCTTTCTGAAAAGTCTGCACAAAAGATTCTTCTGCTTGGCCAGCTAATTTAGAGTCATGAATTAGTGTGACAATCTCGTGCGCGAGTTTCATCTTGGCCTCTTTGGGATGACCAGCCAAAATATTTTTTACTTCTTCATCACTTAATCTCGTGCAGAGCTCAAAAGCTAGTGGCAAAAGAGAATCCGGCCAGCTCATCACTTTGCCATAAGCATCGGTGGGAGTGTCAGCGAAAGCGACCATGTTGCCCGTGGTCTTGCCCATCTTCTCGCCACCTGAATCTGTCAGTAACTTAGTCGCGAGCACAAACTTTTCTTTGCTTTTTAATTTTTTCAAGAGGTCACGACCGACAAGCATGTTGAAAGTCTGATCATTGCCGCCGATTTCCATATCTACTTCTAACACAACAGAATCGTAACCTTGCAAAAGCGGATAGAGAAATTCGTGAAGATAAATCGGTGACTCTTTCTTGATTCTTTCTTGAAACATGTCGCGTTCAAGCATTTGCGACACCGTAAATTCTGATGCCAGTGGCAATAATTTTTCCAAACCAAGCTTCGCTAACCACTCGCTGTTATTTCTAAACTCCGTTTTTTCTAAATCTAGAATTTTGCCAATCTGTTCGCGATAATTTTTTAGATTTTCCGAAATAGTTTCTGGCGTCAACATTTTCCGCACAGCACTCTTATCCGTTGGATCACCAATCTGCGCCGTAAAGTCGCCAAACAAGATCACAATCTTGATCTGCTCACCCAAGTTCTGCAAATCACGCAGTTTTAGCAAAACAGACAAATGCCCAACGTGCAAAGTTGGCCCCGTTGGGTCAATGCCAAAGTAAATACGCAATTTCTGACCACTTTCCAGCGCGCTTTTCAGCTTTTCTGATGCTGGATAGATATTAGAAACAGCCCGGGTGAGCAAATCACTATTCATTTCAATATCTTATCACAAAAATTAACACCAAAACCAGCTATATTTAGAGCCACGTTTTACCTCTTGACAAGTTCTGTGGACTTGCTATAATAGGAGTTGGAGGCTTGGATTGTCCTTGCTTCGAATGAACCTACAAAACTGGAGTGTTCCGATGTCCAATGTAGTATTGCTTACAATCGGGGTATCTTTCATGGTCACTTTTGCGGCGGGGATGTTTATTGAGCATGCAAAAAGACCATTGAGTATTCTTACTTGCTTCGCTATTGCCTTCATCTCTCTTTACGTCACGGTGAAGGTTGTCGAACAACACACCACCAAGACAGCCGTTCAAGATACAGTCGTCACCAAGAGACTAATCTTGAGAGACTAGCAGGCCAGCAGATCTTGCTACCAAACGCCACGTCCCAGAAATGGGATCTGGCGTTTTTTCTTTTCGCCAAAAAACGGGAAAAATGTTATAGTGAGAATATTAAGCATCTGGCTGTAAAAATCGTGCTGATAGTGCTAATTGCCTGCTTCCTCGGTGGAGGCTTGCTCGCTTTGTGGTTCGCCAATCTCAAGATCCCCTCTTTTGATAACTTTACCGAACGCGTAGTGACCAAATCGACTAAGATTTACGATAAAACCGGCAAGATTTTGCTCTACGACATCCACAACAATATCAAGCGTCAGGTTGTACCACTTACAGAAATCTCTAAGAATATCCAGAGTGCCACAATTGCGATCGAAGATGATCGGTTTTACCAGCACAATGGCGTGATGATTAGCTCGATCTTGCGCGCTTTCATCGCCAACCTCGGCGCTGGTGGCGTGCGGCAAGGTGGCTCGACTATTACTCAGCAATTAGTGAAAAACTCGCTCCTAACGCAAGACCGGAGTTGGGCGAGAAAAATCAAAGAGTTGATTCTCTCACTCAAGCTAGAGCAAGTGATGGGCAAAGACGAAATCTTGGCGCATTACCTGAACGAAATCCCTTACGGCGGCAGTATCTACGGTGTGGAAGAAGCCTCGGAAACTTTCTTTGGCAAACCAGCTAGCGAAGCGACTCTCGCCGAAGCGGCTTACCTGGCGGCGATCCCGAAAGCGCCAACTTATTACTCACCATATGGCAGTCACCGGGCTGATCTGGATAAACGCAAAAATGTGGTAATAAACCGCATGGCAGAATTGAGCTTGATTACTAAAGTAGAACAAGAGCAAGCGCTGGCAGAAAAAGTGACTTTCTTGACGACCAATGAGCAAGGTATTAAGGCGCCCCACTTTGTGCTCTGGGTCCGTGATTATCTGGAAGAAAAGTATGGCAAAGAGGCGCTGGATTCTCGCGGCTTAAAAGTGACAACAACACTGGATTTCCCGCTCCAACAAAAGGCCGAAGAAATTGTGAAGCAATATGCGGAGGAAAATCTGGCGAAATTTAATGCGAAAAACGCCAGCCTCGTAGCGATTGATCCCAAGACTGGCCAAGTGCTAGTGATGGTTGGTTCGAAAGATTACTTTAATACTAAAGATGAGGGAAACTTTAATATCGCGCTCGCCCATCGCCAGCCGGGTTCGGCGTTTAAACCTTTTGCTTATGCGGAGGCTTTCAACAAAGGCTATACGCCGGAGACTATGCTCTTCGATCTCGAAACGCAGTTTGATACCACATGTAATCAGACCGGTGGCGATTGTTATAAGCCAAAAAATTATGACGACAAATTCCGCGGCCCAATGAGTATGCGCGAGGCGCTAGGACAATCCATCAACATTCCGTCGCTAAAAGTGCTTTATCTCGCGGGTCTAAAAGATACGCTTAATCTCGCAAAAAACATGGGCATTGAGAGTCTGACGACAGCGAGCCAATACGGCCTCACGCTGGTGCTCGGCGGTGGCGAAGTCTCGCCACTCGACATGACCAGTGCCTACGGCGTCTTTGCCAACGATGGCATCAGGAATCCATACACGGCGATCTTAAAAGTAGAAGATGACGCCGGCAATATTCTGGAAGAATTTACACCCAAGCCGCGCGAAGTCTTGCCAGCCAATACGGCGCGTTTAATTTCTGACATTTTGTCAGACAACGTGGCGCGCGTGCCGGCTTATGGCGCTAATTCGCCGCTGTATTTCTCTGACCGGCCAGTCGCCGCCAAGACTGGTACAACAAATGACTCGAAAGACGCCTGGATTGTGGGTTACACGCCAAATATTGCGGTGGGCGCCTGGGCTGGCAATAACGACAATAGTCCGATGGAGAAGAAGGTGGCTGGCTTGATTGTGGCGCCACTCTGGCACGCCTTTATGGCCGAAGCTTTCAAGGTTATCCCAGTTGAAACTTTTACTAAACCAGAGCCACTCAATACCGAACTGCCGCCGGTGATGCGCGGCTTCTGGCAAGGCGGCAAGAGCTACTTGGTAGATAAAGTGTCGGGTAAATTAGCGACCGAATACACACCACCGGAGACGCAAGAAGAGCGCGTGCTCACCCAAGTCCACTCGATTCTCTACTGGCTCGACCGCCAAGATGATCCGCAGTTTGATCTGTGGGAAGGGCCAGTGCGCCGCTGGCTAGCAACGCAAAATATCCGCGAACAAACGGATACTGACCTACCGCAAGCCACAGACGACGTGCACCTCGCTGATTACAAACCTAATTTAGTCTTACTCGCGCCGGATTTGAAGAAAAGTTACCCGGCCAATAGTTTAATCAAGATTAGTGCCAGCTACAGCGGGCGCTTCCCGCTTGGCCAAGTGGATTATTTCCTCAATAGCGCTTATCTCGGCTCGGTAAAGCAGCCACCAGTAGAATTCTCGTTTGTGCCGGCCGACGTTGATAATTTAAAAACTGACAATCTCTTGCGCTTGATCGTCCGCGACAGCGTAGGTAACAAAAACGAAATCGAAACGCACTTGCTATTGAACAATATTGAGTAATCTAGAAAACTAGGAGCTAAATCACGTTCGGCGGCTGAAGATAATTAGTTTGTTGCAACACATCTGCTTCGATTTTCTCACGGTTGATAAAAATCACACTCTTAAAGCTAGAAGAAATCTGAAGATAAACACCGTGACGCGTGACGCTAATATCTTCCGGCAAAATTTCTAGTCCCGTGTGTTTCTTGATGCTAGAAGTTAGCACTGCTTTGAGATCAAAATCGAGTGTCTTGAGTAACTTAAATTTATCGAGAAATAAAGCTAATTTTTCCACTCTATTCTATTTTTATTATTATTTTAAAATTAAAAATTACCGGTTCAGTGGCATGATGAGATAAGTAAAAGCTTGCTCGCCCGCACCGGTCACCACAATCGCTTTAGTTTTGCCATTAAACTGTAGAAATACTTTATCTGACATCACAGACTGTAAACCTTCGATCAAGTAACGTGAATTAAAGCTGATTATGAGTTCTTCACCACTGATTGTTGCTGGCAACAAACTAGTATCCTCACCAACCTCGCCGCTACGGCTCTCCATTTCCACCAATTGCTCTTCTGGGCGCACTTTGAGCGTTACGTGGTTGAGTCTATCGGTAAAGATATTGGCGACGCGCAGCGTGGATAATAGCTCGGTTTTATCGAGTGTCACTTGCGTGGCTGATTTGGTGGGAATTAATTGTTGATAATCAGGGAAGATGCCATCAATCAAGCGCGAAGTGAGTGTGACTTGCTCGGCCTTGAGTGATAACTGATGCTGATCATAAATTAACTCCACTTGCGCCGGCAAACGCTCTAGCACACGCATAATTTCCGTAATATTCCGAATCGGGATAATTAACCTAAGCTTGTTCTCCAGACTGTGGCTCAAGCTAATCTTGCTCTCGGCTAAGCGAAACGAATCCGTGGCGACGAGTAATAAACAGCCCGGCTGCGTGTGCAGGTAAACACTGGCAATCTCCGGTTTAATATCGTTCAGTGCCGCAGCATAAGCTACCGAACGTAAACCAGCGAGCAGATCACTGGCCGGGAGAGCTAACTTACCCGTACCAGCAATCTCTGGCAAAGTGGGAAAGTCTTCGGCCGGATAAACTTTCAAGACAGTCTTGTGTCTGGTACTAGTTAAGCTTAAGTTTTCACCAGCCAGCTCCAGTTTAATTTTATCTTCCACCACGCCAATATTTGCCAAGAAATTCGCCAGCACGGCACCATTTACCAGCACCTGACCAGTTTTCTCCACCTTCGCCGGCAATTGCCATTCCAAGCCCAAATCTAAATTAGTCGCTCTGATTATTAAATGCCTTTCTTCGGCGATCAAGAGCACGCGCGCCAAGACTGGCAGTGAGAGATTCTTGCCCGTCATCCGCTCGGCTAGCGCGATCACTTCTTTTAGTTTTTCTTTCTGGCATTCTAGTTTCATAACTTTTTATTTTCTGTTTTAGTTATTAATTAATTTATTTAGCTAAATAAAATATTTTATTATTAAACTTGTTAATAAGTGGATAAGTCCGAGAAACTGTTACTAGATAAAGCTTTTCTGACATTTTATTTTTTCTAAACTTGGGGACGACACTTGATAATAATTTTTTAAACTTTTTTTCTGGGCAATTTATTCATGACTTATCCCAAACTTTTCCCTAAGTTATCCCGAGTTTATCCCTGATAAATTAGGTTTCTAATTTGCTCGATCTCGCGCTTGAGATTATCATCAGTTAGCACTTCTTTTTTTACCTTCTCATAAGCGTGGATCACGGTGGTGTGATCGCGTCCGCCCAACTTCTGGCCAATATACGGATAAGAAGTGTTGAAGTCTTCACGCAACAAGTACATCATCACCTGTCGGGGCTTAACTACTTCTTTCTTTCTTGTTTTCTCGTATAAGTTCTTCTCAGTGATGTTGTAGAAACTAGAAATAATATTTGCCACGTCTTGGATCGAAGCCATTTTCTTCGGCTTGATATTGTTCTTGATCAGCGTTTTGACTTCTGATAGCGTCAAGTGTCTATTCTTGAGCTGACTCTGGCAGATAATCGTGTTCAAGCAGCCCTCTAGCTCTCTGATGTTATCCTGAATTACTTCTGCAATATACTCGAGCGTCTCTGGCGGTAGATTAAACTGTAATTGACCACTCTTGGTGCGCAAAATAGCGAGACGCGACTCGTATTCTGGCTTACTGATATCGACCATCATTCCGCCCTCAAAGCGTGATCGCAAGCGCTCCTCGATATCGGGGATCTGCTTGGGCGCTTTATCAGACGAGAAGATAATCTGCTTGCCATTATCGTGAAAATGATTGAAGAGATGAAAAAGCTCTTCTTGCGTGCGCTCTTTGTTTGAGAAGAACTGGACATCGTCAATGATTAGGAGATCATAGCGTCGGTATTTTTCTTTAAACAAATTGCCTTTGTTGTTCTGCATGGCGTTAACATAGTCAACCGTAAACTGTTCGGAAGTAATGTAGAATGCTTTTTTGCCCGGATAGTTTTTCTTAATGTAATTGCCGACAGATTGGATCAAGTGCGTCTTGCCCAGGCCGGTGCCACCGTAGATAAAGAGCGGATTGTAGCTCTGGCCAGGTTGTTTGATCACCGCTTGCGTGGCTGCGTGCGCCAGTTCATTAAATGGCCCAACAATAAATGACTCGAAGATGTATTTGGGATTGAGGTTGTCCTCGCGATTAGTGTAGAGCTCGGTTAAATTTAACTGCGGACTAACGAGGGTTGGCTGGAGATTGGCTTTGGCATTTTCTGTCTCGACTTCAGCTTTGATAATTAAATATTCAACTGCGCGAATTTCTGGGAAGAGATTACGCAGTGAGCGGAGAATAGATTTGTGATATTTCTTAAACAACCAGTCTTTGACAAAAGCATTGGGCACGCCGAGATGGATGATGCCGTCATCTTCTTTGACAATTTTCGTGTTCTTAAACCAAGTGCCAAAGTTGGCGCGCGAGACTTCTAGCTCAATTTCCACCAACGCATTGCTCCAAAGTGTTTTGTGGTCTTGCATCGCAGACCAAGTATATGCTCTTCGGCGGCTCTGTCCAACTAGTCTAAACTGTTAATAATCAGTGGATTACTGTGGACAACTATGTTAGACTCTTCCACATGTCTATAACCTATCAACCGAAGAAGCGCAAACGCGCTAAGACGCACGGCTTCTTGGTCCGCCAGGCCACCAAGAACGGCCGCCGCGTGGTCCAGGCGCGCCGTCGCAAAGGGCGCAAGAAGCTGACGGTCTAATGCTCCCCCGCCGTCAGCGATTAACCCGTACCGAGGTGGCCGAAGTGCTGACTGGCGGCCGGCGCTATGGCGATCAGGCTCTAACTTTGAGAGCCTTGCTCGACGATCAGGCTCTCCCGTCGCGCTTTGCCATCGTGGTGCCAGCCAAGCAAGTGCCGCTGGCTGTGACGCGGCACCAGATCAAGCGCCGGGTTAGAGCCATTTTGGTTAAATTAACGCCAGAACTCTTGCCCGGCTTGATGTTGGTAGTTTTCTGTAATAAAGAAGTCAAAAACTGGTCTTTTGCGGAGCTAAAGCTTAAACTAACAGAGTTACTCACTAAATCTAAGTTAGTTAAAGTGCTGTAAATAATATGTTTCACACTATTTTCTTTTTGCCACTCTACAATGCCCTAATCTGGCTTAGTTCTGTGGTGCCTGGCGCCGATGTGGGCTTGGCGATCGTCATTCTCACGCTGTTAGTCAAATTTCTCCTCTTCCCGCTCCAGCACAAGATGAGCAAAACCCAGTTGGCGCTCAAGAAACTCGAACCCCAACTCACGAACCTTAAAGAAAAATATAAAGATAATAAAAACGAGCATGCCAAGCAGATGATGGCGCTGTACCGCGAGCATGGCGTTAATCCTTTCGCCGGTTTTCTTGTCTTAATCATCCAGTTACCCATCCTAATAGCCTTGTTTTGGGTCTTCAAAGACAGCTTCGTACTCAATCGCGAGTTTCTCTACAGTTTTGTGACGCATCCCGAGACGCTCAATACGCAATTTCTCGGCTTTTTAGACATCACCGCTCACAATTATTACTTGGCTATTTTAGTTGGTGTCACGCAGTTCTTCCAGATGCGCTTGGCTCTGCCACCCACACCGCCAGCTAACAAGAGCGAGACCGCCACACCGTCCTTCCAAGCCGACTTTAGCCGCAGTCTCAACCTCCAGATGCGCTACTTTATGCCTGCAATGGTCATCTTCATCTCCGCCACGCTCCCGGCCGCCGTGCCGCTCTACTGGCTCACCAGCAATCTCTTCGCTATCGTCCACGAAATGTTCGTCCGCCGTCAGGCCGAGAAAATTTTGGGGTAAGAAAAAAGGCCACCTCCGAAGAAGTGGCCCGGATTGGACTTGGTTGCGTAGCAGCAACTAGCGCTTGACCTAGGATCAAGTGGCTGTGTTGAGGTTTCGTTTTTTCTCACAAGGAGACTCTGGTATGCCAATTGCAAATAGGCACAAGAGACGATCACACGAACCAGCGCTTCGAAGTACAGTCCGTTACCAGTATAGCAAGCCCACAGAGTTTGTCAAGCTTTTGATGCTCGAAGCAAGTATAAAAAGCCAGAATATGGCCATAAATAAGGCTATTTTGGGATATTTAAAAACTCCCAGTTAGGCTTAGCGCCCACAGGTTGCCGTCTTGGCGGTTGGTGAGATAGAGCGTGCTCTCGTCGCTAGCTAAGGTGAGCTTTTCGGCATCAATTTGCAAGCCAGTTTGGCCAAGCGTGGGATTGTAGATCAGCTCACTTTTGCCGGTGGCCGGGTCTATTTTCCAGAGATTATCGCTCACGCTCGCCTCGCCGCGGTACCACGTGTCGGGATAATCGCCCGGTGGCAAGCTGCTTGGCGCGGCGCAGTAGAGAGTTTTGCCGTCTCGTGTCCACACACATTTATCTGCCCAAGTTTGGAGATTGAGGCGGCTAAAGAATTTCTGTGATGGACTATAGAAGCCGGCGACGAGTTTATTATCCACTTGGCCACTGTAGAAGATTTTATCTACTTTTGGACTAGTGAGCGTGGTTAGGCCAGGCACGGAAGTGATGACTAGTTCTAGTTTTTTGGTTTTGAGATTATACCAGTACAGCGAGCCAAGATGATTGCTGGCGGCACTGGTCTGAAGTGTGAGGATGCTCGAAGTGGCCCAAGCGGCGCGCCACTCGGCTAGTGGTAGTGTGGTGAGTGTTTCGCGCTTATTGCTCTTGAGATCGAGCAGGATCGCATTTGTCGCGAGATTATTAGGAGCGGTCTCGAGCAAAAGTAATTTATCTTGCGTGGGCGCAACAGCTAAACTAGAAATATTATTAGCCAAGAGGGCGCCAGCAATTGGTTCGGCGTCGGGATTACTGCTGTCGCTATTACTGGTGTTTAAGAAAGCTTCGCCAGTGACGGTAGTTGGCAAGCTGAGGTGTCCGAGGAAAGTCTGGACTTGATTATTCTTGAGATACTGGAAAATAATGTGCGTGGTGGTGCCAGTTTGGCCAGCCGCGAGATTATAAATTTTCGGAATGGTGGTGTTGGAGATTCTCTCAGGCGTTACGGCCGTGCCGGCGAGACGGAAGAGGTGGCCCGTGCTTTTTTCCACGTAAATTAAATTGCCAACAGAAGAAGTTGCGACATTCTGGCTAAGTTGCACCGCGCCGCCAATCGGGCGATTGCTGATGCGATAAAATCTCCCCGTGCGCTCGGCGGGTGGCAGTTCGTCGGTGCTGAGGTTGGGATTGCTGGCCGTACTGGTCGCTAAATTATCAAACAAACTTCCCTGCCCCACGCCATCCGGCCGCACTTCGCCAGTTGGGAAGAGGGAAACCGTGCTGGTCGCGGTTCCAACGGTATCTCCCGGATTATTTTTTAACATTCTCACGCCAAGCCAGAGCAAGAGCACAACCAGAAGGAAGATGGCGACAGTAATGATAATGTTTCGACGATCCATGTTTATTTTCTAAATTTATTGAGGGAGTAAGGGCGTGTTCAGGATTTGCGGATTGATGGTATAGAGAATCAGCCAAGCCGCGAGCGCGAGAAGCAAGCCCCAGATCGCGTTGCTAATCTTTTCTTTGCCATCTTGTTTACTACCCGGCACCTTGCTCAACATGTGTTGCAGGCCGCCCCAAGCGATCATCACCACGGCCAGCGCCACCGCTACAGCGAGGAAAAGGGGAAAAGCCGTGGCGATGTAATTTTCCGTACTCGCCATGGTTGTGACTGGTGCGCCAGTGGGCGGACCAAGCGGCGCCAGCAGGCGCACCACGTTATCGGCCAAAGCCTGGGGTGTAAATAATTTGAGAAAATTAAAGAGAAAAGTGAGCATGATTGTGGTAATTAAATTTTAAAAATTAAAGCTAGAGCCACCAAATTTGATAATAAAAGTGCGTTTGGCGGCTTGTAGAAGATTGCTAAGACTTTCGGCGCTTAGTGTGACCGTATTCTCCCCCGCTCCGCCCTCGCTGGGCAGGCCAAAGGTCACAGCTCGGCCGTCATCGGCGCTGGTGGTGAGCTTCTGGCTGTTTAACTGCCAAGCATAGTTTAGCTTTTTATTAGCCACATCAGCGCGGGAGAAATAATAAGGCTCAGCGAGCAGGGCCAGTTCTGGCTTGGCCAGCGTGAGGCCAGTGCCAATGGCCTGGCTGTAGCTAATACCCGTGAGTGGATTATTCTCATAAATCACCAAACGCGGCTGGCTGGCGGGAATGGTGAGTGTTTTCTCGGCCAGCAATTCGCCGCTGGTGTTATTTAGTCGGAGCGTAATCGTGCTTTCGCCGTTGTCGTCAGCTGTGAAGGTGAGCACATCGCGGCCAGTGCCAGAGGCTTGAGTCAAGAACTGGCCATTGCGCCACCAGCGGAACTGGAGCTGGCTGGTGGCGCCGGCGCCCGGCGCCAGCGCGGCCACGCGCACGCTACTGCCGGGCGTGGCCGCGCTATGGCCCAGGAAGAATGGTGGAGTGTAAGTCTCCGCGTTCCAGATCAGGTTAATTTCAGCACCAGTGGCCTGAGTAGTAAGCGCGAAACTGGCAAAAATTAGAGCGAGTAAATATTTCATGTTTTAGGTTTTTAACGGCAACTTCAGACCTATTTTATCTTCTAATTTTACCATGACGATGATCGCAATGACACCAACCGTGATGCTGGGGAGGATACTGACTAATGGGATTAGTTCTATTACCACGCTAGAGAGCATGGTGGCTAGTCGCTTGAGATTGAGCGGACTGATTCCCAAAATAAAGAACCAAATCGCGAATACGATCCAAAAAATTGAGCCAACGATTGGGATGAAACTGCTAAACAGATCGAAGAGTAAAGCCAGCATGGGCGCAAAGATCATTGTGGCCAAGCCGATTCTGTCTGGTCTCTTCTGGGCTTCTTGTTCTTCTTCAACCATCGAGGTTTTCTAAATCTTTTTTGGCTTGTTTGATCGCGAGAATCTGCGACGGATCGGAAGTGATGATTTGATCCTCGGTATAAGACGCAATAATCTTGATCGCCACGTGCTTGAGGCCGGCAAAGAAGATCCCCTCGCCCACACTGCTCTCTAGTAATAAATATTTCTCACCGTCGGTGAGTTGGAAAGTTTTCTGCACCAAGTCAATCGCCGCTGGCGACTGCTTCATCAAGATCTGAATTGACGAGTTAGTAATAATTGGTGTGCCGTATTCTGATTTTAAGAAATCGCCGACGTCTTGCGTAATCGTGGCCACGCCCAGATAATACTTTCTACCGCGCTTCACTAACGAAAAGAGAAACGAAGCTGTGTCTTTGCTTTTCATCATCCACCACGCTTCGTCGATTACTAATAATCTCTTCTTCAATTGTCTCCGGATAGAGTTCCAAATATTGTGCATGATAATGTACATCGCGATCGGCTTGAGCTCATCTTCCATATCACGCACCGAGAACACCACAAACTTTTTGTTGATGTCCACATTCGTTGGCTTATTGATGAAACCGGCCCAAGTGCCGCGTGTGTACTTAAGCAATCTCTGCGCCAGCGACTCCCCGCCCTCCATGCCCACCAGCACTAGCTCTAGATCAGAGAGTAATGGCGCTGGTTTATTGGAGAAATCGGCGTCAGCTGTAATATCTTTAAGCGCGTAAGTCTCGGTGATCGCATTATCAATAATTGCGTCTTCTTCTGGCGTTAAGCCGCCGAGCATTAGTCGAAACAAGCCAACTAAGTTAATAATATTGGAGCGTAGAACATCCGCCGGCGATTCATCTTCTTGTAGGGCCGGCAAATCAAATGGATTGATGTGATGTTCAGAAGTCAGTGAGATGTTGAAGTAGCGTCCGCCCACCGCCTCGGCGAGAAATTCATATTCGCGCTCGGGGTCAATGACCAAAACATCAGCGTCGAACATCAAACTACGCAGAATCTCTAATTTAGTCGCATAACTTTTACCCGCGCCGGACTTAGCGAAAGTGACGGAGTTATAATTTTCCAAACTAAATCTGTCGAACAAAATTAGCGAAGAATTATGCCTGTTTATACCGTACAAGATTCCCTTGTTAGAAGTTAAGTCGAATGAGACAAATGGGAATAAGCTAGATAGTGGCGAAGAATTGAGTTTGTAATTAACACCCAGCAAATCTTCCGCCGTGGGGATTACGCTCTTAAAGCCCTCGGCTTGCTGGAAGAGCGCCGGCTTGAGATAAACGAGCTTCGCATCCAGAATCCCCTTCACCTCTGTCTCGGTCTTGTTCAGCTCATCCTCCGTATCGCCATAAACGGTCACGTACACACCAACGTCAAAAATTTTCTCGCGCGCTTGTTGGAGCGAATCTCTAAGTGTCTCAATGTCCGAGTAAGCCGTGTCGAGCACCGGATCGCGCACTAAGCCTTTTTCTTCTTTGATGCTGATCTGGCTCTGCACTTCGGCCACTTTTTTCTCTAACTGTCTAAGTGCAATAGAAGTATCTATGGGGTGGATGAGAATAGAAATATCAAAAACTTTGTCTAAGTTGATGAGTGGCGAGAACCAGTCGCCCGATAAAAATCTCGGATAAGAAATCACATAAAATGTTCTGGCCACTTTGTCGCCCAAGTTGAGCAATCGTGGCGTGACGCGCAAAGCTGACGGCGCCAAGATGTCGCGCAAGCCCAGCACGCCCATCTGGTAAATATCTTGAGGGAAGACCGGCGCCACCATTGGGTTGGTTGGCTCTTCTTTTTTGTTGAAATTAAATAGCGACATGATTTTTTATAAAAATATTTTTTTACTGCGTGATATTAGGAATATCGTTCTCGCCGGGATTGAAAATTTTGAAGTATAGCTCGACCAATTCTTCCGTCCCCAACTGCACCACGCGCAAACCAATGCGGGCAAAGCCTTGCTCGACCACCGCCGCGCGTTGCTCGAGTTGAGTGCGATGCTCAGCAAATTGCGTTGATTCGTCTTGTGGTGTATTGGTCTTGCCAAAGCCGGGTAGCTTGCCGAGCAAGCTATTATTGCCCGAGCCAGTGAGCGTGACTGGTGGGGAGTACGGAATGACGACAAAAAAGCTCTTAGACATAATATCTGTCGACTCTGTAAACTTCCGGATAAAATCAATATATTCGCGTGTCTGGATTTTTAGCAAATCATTGCTTTGCGCTATTAATCTCTCCTCCAGCGTGCGCAAGTAAGGCTTGATGTCTAGCCGTCGCGACTGGATGAAAAGTTGAATGTGAAAATCTAGTGAATTGAGAAAGTTTTGGAACTGCAGGAGAATCGCGGTTTGCTCGTCCTCGCCCTTGAGGGCAAAGTTGATGGAAGAAACCATTAGCACTAGCCGCAATGCGCCGTCTTTGAGAATCACCACGCCGTCGCGCACCTCCTTGATGGGCAAGAAGTCTTGCGAGGCGCGGCCGTCAGCTTTGTTCTTGATTGCTTCCGCCATAGTTGCTCTAAGTTTAACAGATTCAGCGCACTTTTTCTCGGATATCCAAGCTCCAGGCCAGATCTTTTAGTTTACTGTTCGATAATTTCGGCACTACTAAACCACGGGGCATCGCGGCGGCTGGCAGGTTGCCATTTTCTCCACCGTTTTTATCACCAGCGCCAGGCAGGCTGTGCTTCCAGATATACAGCTTGTGGGTGAGGGCGTAACGGAAGGCCGCCTCTAGAGACAAGATAAACGGACGGTTATTAACTTTATAAAAAGCGAGCGCGAGCGCTAGACCCAAAACTGGTAGAATCAGCAAAATCGCCAAGAACTTAAACGGCATATAGACCCAGATCATAAAGCACAAGCCTGCGCCGCCAGTGACATACACAAATTGCTTGAAAGTTAATGGCCCGAAGATCTTGTCTTCGATCTCAATAAATTGCGGAACCTGAAAATTTAACATAATTTAGATAGCTTAGAGCTTTTAGCTACTAGCTGTTAGGTTTGGGGCACGTAATTTGGTGATGATACTGTTTAACATTCGGCTAATTTCACTCAAGATGCCTGCCAGTTTATTATAATCTGTTTGTGAGACAAAAGATAATTCTCGGGCGATCTCTAGTTGGGTTTGCAGTTCGGCGGTCGAGCCATGAGCAATGCGTAGAAATTGGGTAAAATCTTTGCGTGTATTGCGTGAACGACCTTCGGCGATGTTTGAGGGAATAGAGACCGCCGCCCGGCGCATTTGTGAGGTCAAGCCAAACATTTCTGATTTGGGAAAAGTGCTGGTAATTTGGTACACGCCCAAACTAGCTTTCACCGCCTTCTGCCACACAATCAAGTCGCGATAAGATTTAATCATAAAGCTAAAAGCTCACAGCTCTTCGCTAACAGCTACTCAATTGGCTCGTGATACGGATCCACTTTCTTGATTGGGATTTCTGGCGCGGGAGTTGGTGGTGTTGGCGCGGGTGTTTCCGGCTTAAGATTGACCGGCTCGCTTAGCTTGCGCTCAAAGATGCTGGGCTTCTCCGCCAAGCTTGCTGGCGAGGTGTGTTGTTCCAGCTCATGCAAGAGCTCCTCCGGCTTGGGTGTATTTTTGTTCTCCTCCATCTGCTTGAGCGATTCGCGAATCTTGAGGAAGATTTTTTCATTCGCTTCTCGAGCAATGTTTTCAGCAGTTTGTCCGTCGACTTTCAGCCGCTCCATAATACTGACAACAAAATTGGCAGAGGTCTTTACTCCCAGCATTACTTGCCAAACTTCGTTATCTAGCTCGCCTACTTGGTCAATGTGCAGGCCATACTTCTTGCCAATTTCTTGGACAATTCGCTCGCTATCGTTAGAGCTAATTGCTTGTTGCAATTCTGGTGGTAATTTTTTGATTCTTTCGTTCACCATTTGATCTTCTTGGTCAAGCTTAGAGTTAAGTTCTGTCAGTTGCTCTTTTACATTTTTAAAAATTTCTTCTTGCACATTTGCTATGACGCCACTCGTTTCGATATTTGGTAATGTTCCTTGCACATTTGCGGCGAAATCCGTGGGAGCTTCCAGTCCAAATAGGACCAAGCTCGTTTCAACTTTTAGTGCGTAACTTTGTTCTTCACTAAGCTGATGGCGCTTGCAGATTGTATCCAGGTTGTCTTCCCAGTCGCCATCCAGAATAAAATCCTGCAGCATTTTTGGCAGCTTGTGCCAGTTCTTACTTAATTCTTGAGAGATAGTTTCCATTTTTATATTTTATTCTTTTGGTTTTTCTTCTTTATCGTCTTTCTTGTCTTCTTCTTTATCGTCTTTCTTCTCAATTGCCTTTACCAGTCCCTTTACCCACCGTTCCTCATCTTTTTCTCTCTTAGTCTTCTTAGCTTCGGCTCTAATCGCTCGTGCTTGTTTCTGGCGGTTACTCTTGGTACTGCCAGTAAAGATTGTGCTCCATTTACCACCAGCTTCTCGATTTTCGGCGTATGTTCTCTGGCGTTCTTTGCCAGTCGTTTCGATATCATCTTTCTGCTTCTTGAGCGTCGCTAGTTTAATATTTTCTTTTTCTAATTTAGCCTTTAGTGCTTCGACGTTGGCTTTCTGTGCTCCAGCCAGTTGTGGGTTAAGTGGATCAATAGTGCCCGTTTCGATCTTGGCGATTTCTGCCTTAGTGTCGGCCACGACCCTTTCTTGCTTGTCGATGTCGGCCACTTTTTCTTTCGCTGGGTCGCCCGGCACCAGTAATTCGGCCACTTTCTTTTGATTTTCGATCTTGTCTTTCACGTTCTTATCATAACCACCCTTGCCGCCAGCTTTGCCTAAGCCAAGACCCTTAGCAACGCCAGTTGACCGAGCGTCAAAGCTCGAGCTGGCCACGCCACTCCCGGCCCGAAGCGTTGTTCGAGCCAAGAAGCCGGTAACACCGCTCCGCGTGCCCGCTTCCTTGAGTCTTTCAGAATCTGCTACCGCTCTGCTCATGCGGCCGAGTGTGTTCCGAGCGGCAAATCCTGCCATGCCAAAGGTTGCTCCGCCAGCCACGCTTCCTCCCAGTTTCTTGAGCGCCTTCAGTGATCCGCTGGCCGCCCCCGCTCCCGCTACGCCCAGATTTTTAGCCGCCAGTAAAGAACCAATCATCAAGCCGTTGACGATGGCAAAGACGACGAGCGAGCTAATTAGGCCAGCCTCCGTGCCCACTAGACCCACCAAGCCATCAGGGCCGCCAGAAGTGACAACTTGGATAGTGAGATAGATCAGAAGCAAGTAAACCGGTGCGAAGATTAGTTGATTGATTAGTTTTTTGCGCCAGTCGCTGGCCATCTTGCCGAGTTCGCCACCAATGGCAAAGCCCAAGAAAGCGAGTGGCGAGAGCACGATGATAAAGATTAAGACAACTGTTCTGGCCAGGAACATTAGAGCGCCGGCGAGCAAGACGGTAGTGGTGACGAGCATCAGCACAATCTGGCCAAAGTAGGAACCAAGCAAAGCGCCCATCTGATCCCAGAGACCGCCAAACTCACTACCCGTGGTGTGGAAAGCGGTTTTCAGGCTAAAGAAAGCGTTGGTGTCGGCGGCGGTGAGAGCGCTACTGATATCTGGGGCACCAAAGGAGAGCGGCCTGTCCCCCGCTGCCGCGGTGTAGAACTGGTTGGCCACCACATTGCTGGCGTCAATGCCAATTTTGGTAAAAAAAGCGCTAAAGTTGACGAGCAAGGCGGCGATAATAATCTTACTCAACAATTTTTTGCCATTCACCGAGTCTAAACGCAGAATTGTGCCAATGGCCACATAGAGCAGAACGAAAATGAAGGAAATATTTACTAGATTGCGACAAATCTTCCAAGCCCCAACAACGCCCGGTAAATTAGCATATTGCGTAAATTCTCGGACGGAAATGTTGATAGAAATATTAAAGATAATATTGGCCGCCCAGACTAGCCAAGAAAAGAGCCAGACCAGTATTTGCCCAAGCCAGGCCATGGTACGCAAGATGCAGTTGCCTAACTGGGTTAACGAACACTCTGGTATACCACCGCCGGTTGGATCGTAGACATTTCCTTCCGTTCCCTTTGTAATCCGTTCTTTAGCAGATTGTATGGCGGCAATATCTCTCTGGGTTTCGTTGTATTTGGTTGTAGACGGGTCTAGAGTGGCAAGATAAGTCTTGAGATCGTCTAAGTTTTTCTGCAAGACTTCTGGTGTTAGGAACTTGTCTCCACCATTGGTTCGCAATGCCAAGATCGCTTCTGGTGTTGGGTCGATATTTTGTATCACACTGCCGTCTGGAAAAGTAAGATCTAGTGCCCACACTCTTCCCGCTCCAGTGAGCAGTAGGGCGATGATTAAGATTTGAGCAAACTTCTTCATTTATTTTTTAACTTTCAAATTTTGTTTTAATTTTTACAGATTAAGGATTCTCTGGAGCAAAAGTTGCAACAGTTTGGCAATAATCGCCGGGTAATCGGCTTGCGCGATACCGCCGGTCTGGTCGAGAGCATGTGTGATCACATTCGTCATAGTCTGACTCTGCTGGAAAGTGTCATTGCGACTAAACTGCGCCGAGTTAATGCCGTTCGTGAGATTGTAAGTAAAGTTGCTTAGCTGGGTATCGGCGGTGAAAAAAGCACCATTCAAACCGTTCTCGACGGCAATATCCAAACCTTGAGCAAAGTTCTCGCTAATCTTGAGATAATCTAAATCATTAGCACTGTTGTAACTAATGCTCGAGGCGCGGGCGTAAGCACCAGAGTCATAACCAGTCTTGGGATCACAGGGCTCAATCCCTGGGCAAGGTGAGACGAGCGTTTTGCTTAATTCTTCTGGCTGCAGGCCGTAGTTGCCGAGCAGTTGCATCATGTAGGAGACGGATGGACCGAGTTCGGCTTCTTTAAAGCTATTTGCCTGCACTAGTTTATCCAGCACAAAGGTCGCGAGTTTGGCATCCAGCTCGGCGTTCACCGCACCTGGCGTCTTCACCTTCCACGTTTTGCACCAAGGTTGGAGTGGTGGCGAGACCACATATTCCGCACACTCTCTACTGTCTTGGTAACCTTTCGCGGCCACAATCTGCGTGACCGCTTCCGTCATTTTGCGGGCAATGGCGGTGCTGGTTTTGTCCATCTCGGTTAGATAAGCGGCGCGGCTATCGTTCTGCGGGCTATAGACTTGCGGCAAGCTATCCACCTTCTCTCTGGCGGTGGCGGTGGTGCCCAGTCTCTGTTGCTCGGCTTGGGTGAGAGTTTGCGCTCCCCAGCCGGTGGTGCGGCTAGTGCGGTCAATCAGCTTGGCCGCGGCTTTGGTATTTTCGCTACCACCCAGGGCCGATTCGCCCAAGCTCTGGCGTCGGCCCTCCTCGGCTGCCGTGGCGAGCACTTTGCTGGCGGGGATAAAGAGCGCTTCTTTCTCGGCTTCCGGCCCACCCAGGACGGAGTCCGTGGCGGCGTCTTTGATCTTCTGCCAATCGCTCGAGAGCGCGCCGTAGATCGCGAGTGAGCCATAGAAGGCCGCCGGATTCTTGACTCTGGCTAGTTCGTCTAGATTCTCCATCGCGTCTTTACCTTTCTTATTTACTGCGCACTGCAGTTCAATCCGCTTCCGCTCCTCTTCTAGTTGTTTGATCTGAGTTTTATTCTGCTCGATCTGGTATTTTTCGAACCCTTCTATTTTTAGCAGTGGCTTGGTGATCGCTTTAATTTCTGCTTGTGATGTTTTAGAAACGGTTCTTGTCAGGCCGGAGTCACTAACCGCAAGTTTTCCGTCGAGAGTAATTGGTCCGATGGCAGCGTTTAGGGCTGTTTGTACTACCTGCTCGGCGATTGGCGCCAGCAAGCCACCGACATATGGGATACCATCTACCAGGCCACCGACGCCGCTTGAGATGCCGTTTACCAGACCAGCCTGCAATTGGCCACCAATCTGTGTACCCAGACCACTTAAGCTGTTGCTAAAGTCATTACCAACACCGTTTGCAATGTTCCCGCCGTCTACGTTCGCGGCCGCGTCGGCACCAATTATTTGTTCGGGAGTTGGCGGACCAATAAGATCGGGATTGTTGGCCTCAAACGTGGCAATGGCGTCTGGATTAACCAGTTCGTTTGCGGTTGGCAATGGCAGGACTGGACTGGGGAGAACAGAGTTAATATCGCCATTGTTTAGCGCGGTCGCGGTCGCGCTATCAAATGGTCCGTGGTAAACATTGCCGATGGCGCCAAGATAATTAGCGCCGGTATCATTGAGTTGACCGGCAAATTGTAAATCGGCGATTGTGGGTGTGCCTTGGAAGCCGGCCACAGCTAGGTTGCTCACCGCTCGGTCGTAACCAGAGACACCAAGGCCAGAAACCACGGCAATGGAGAGAGGTTGAGCGATCGCTTCGGATACTGGGCGGAGATCAAAGCCGATGGCCGCGGTGATATTGTTCCCGGCAAAGTCGTTGAAGTTAAAGTTATTATAGCTATCACTAGCGCCACTAACGGCTGACTCGAAACGAGCATCATTGAACTGACTGGAGAGGCCGTTACTGCCGGAGACATTAGGATTGCCATTGAGTAGCACCTGCATAATCACTGGCATCATTTTGTCTACCAGCAAGGCCATGCCGTCGCCCTTGGCAATGCCGTTGGAGGCATCGTTGGCCATGCCGCGCTGGATATCGTTTGCCAAGTTGGCTAGCATTGTGTCCATTGCACCCTTAACCTGTTTTAAAATAGTTGTGACGACCGTTGTGGGCAACTTTTGGAGTTGCTTGATTTCGGCTTGAGCCGATTCGAAGTCGCCATTAATCACAGCGTCGCCTAATTCACCCACTTGTTCATCCACCATCTGTTGTACTAGCGCGGTTATCCGTTCTGGGCCTAGCACTTGCCCAATTATTCCTAATGAGCCAAAGATGGCCTGCAGTAAACTTTGGAATTCCGGAGCGTTGAGGAATGTTGGGCTGGTACTAGTCCCAGAAGTAATCTGATTTTGGTAATCAGTCGTGAGGTGTTGCGTCAGCGAGCCGGCAACGCCAGTTTGCAGAGCGCCAGGGAAATCATTGCGGATAATCCCTGGTAATAAGCGGCGAACTTCTTCTTGCATAATGGCGGGGCCGCGCTGATTACGCTCACTGTCACTCATCCCGCGGAAGCGCTGACGCAGAGCATTGGGCAATTGCTGGGAGAGTCCTTGCTGGATCACTTGCGGCAACACTTGGCCCACTTGCCGCTGGATAATATTGCGCATGTTCTGGGCAATCACGCGGTTCACTGTTTGCGAGAGCGTTTGCTGGATACCCCGGCTAATGACATTGGCAAAGCTGGTGGCTAGCCCGGCGCCCGGCTTCTGCGGGATGCACTCGCTCTGGTCTTTCGCGGCTTGTTGTCTCTCTTCTTTCAGTGCCCTATCGGCTTCTTGTTGGAGTTGAGTAACCTCGTTAAAGAATTGTTGGTTTATGCTTGGACCAGCCACTCCGTCGATTGGTTGGGTGTTGAGTTGCGCACTGGCTAGAGTTGGCGCCAGTAAAGCAATTAGCAAAAAGCTTGCCAGTAACTTTTTATAAAATTTTAAAAATAAATTAAGTGGGGTCATGGCGTGGGCGTAATTGGATTCTGCAAGTAACGATCCAGCGCGCCGATAGCATTAACGACGGCCAAGTATCTCTTGGCGCGTTGGTCGGCGCTCTCGCTAGCCAAGAGTGGCTCGCTGGCGACTTGACTCATATTATAAATGATTTGGCGCAAACTGGCTAAGCTATTCTGCAGTTGGAGGTGGAGAAACGAGGCGGAGGCGGGCACGGTGAGCCGCGCCAGCGCGGCAATGGCTGTATCGAGGTTCTGCCAGCTCTTTTCTAGTTCTGTTAGCTGGGCTGTGTCGCGCGTTTCTAGATATTCCAGCATAATCGCCAGCTCATCGCCGACCAAGTTCTGGCTGTAACTCGTCAAGATTTTCTTGAGGCTGGCTTGATAAGCTTGCCGGGCGCTAGCTGTGTCTTGTTTCGCGAGCGTGAGATCAGTAAAAGTGTATTGATTTTGGTTAAGCTTGACCAGATCGAGGCGCGCCAGTGGTGCTTGCTTCTGGACAATCGCTTCGCTGGCGACTTCTAGCGTGGTGGTGGAAACAGCGCGGAGACTGGCATCCAGTTGTTGTTGGAATTTTTCAGTCGCGATCTGCGCTTGCTTCTGTTCTTCTTGTTTGGCCAGTTCTTGCTGTTTGAGCTCGCGCGCGCCGAGCCACCAGAGCGCGGTCGTGATAATTAGGATTAGCAAAACAGCACCGAGAATTATTTTCTTGATCACGCTCTAATTATAGAACTTCTGGCGCGCGCTAGAAAGCCGCTTTATCCCCTATTTTGATTTGCCACTGATCAGCCAATCCGGAATTTATTTCTAAAACGTATTTTATTTCACTTTGTGGTGAGAAGGTTTGGGGGAAAGTATTAGGTAAAACATTTTTTTCGATACCCACTACCATTTTATTTTCATTCAACCAAATAATATCTAGCGCAAAGTTCATATCTTTCATCCAGAACATGGGAATATTATTTTTCTCATAAACAAACAACATGCCGGAATTTTGTGATAAATTTTTTCTGCCCGACAAGCCGCGACTCATTTCTGCTTCTGTCTGCGCTATTTCTAGATTTATTCTAGTCTGATTTATTGTGAGAATTTTGTTTGTAGAATTTTGTGTTTCTGCAATTTTCCCAGCATTAAATTGCAAAAATAAAGTGAGCACGAGGCTGATCACGCCAAAGATTATTAGAACTATTTGGAAAAAGTTTCTTAATTTCTTGCTAAGCATAACCAGTTTTCGAGAGTCAGATTCTCCGCGCGACTTTTGTCGCTCACGCCACATTTTGCAAAAGTTTCTGGCGCTAGCTCTAGATGATTTCGCAACATTTTGCGTTTACTAGAGAAGCCACTTTTTACAATCTCAAAAAACTTTTGTTCAGAAATATTTTCGAAATTATTTTTACTAATCTGATCAATCAGCAAAATTGCTGAATGCACTTTGGGAATCGGCAAGAATAATTTCGCTGGCACTTTCTGGATATATTTTGGATTGCCGTAAGCTTTCACTGATACAGACAGCAAACTTTCTTTTTTATCTTGCGCCACAATCCGGCGTGCAACTTCATCTTGAACTAATAGAACCATTTTCTCTGGTTGTTGTTTAGTTTCACTCAAGAACTTCCGAATAATCTGCCCGGTGATGTAATACGGAATATTGGCAACCACTTTATAGCTTTTAGCTTTTAGCTTTTGGCGAAGAGCTTCAATATCAAAATCCAGAATATCAGTGTGGATTATTTCTAGCTTCCCATTTTTAATCTCTTCAGAAAATTTTTCTTGAAGTAATAAAATAGCTCGGTCATCTTTCTCGATCGCAATCACGCTCCCCTCTTTTTCTAATAAAAACTTTGTCAGAAATCCTGTTCCCGGGCCAATTTCTAGAACAGTTTCGCCACTTTTTATCTCTGCCGTTTGCACAATCAACTTGGCCACACGCTCCGAGCGCAACCAATGCTGACCAAGGGATTTTTTCGCAAGCATATTTTATGCTAACACAATATTTGCCAGAACTGTGAAACCAGCTTGACTCGCGGATTTCTCATGATAAGGTGAGAGTGGCGTACGTTGGGATACAGAATTTGTTCTTACAGAAAGTGAGGATAGTACCTTGAGTAGTTACTTACTAACCAAAGAAGTGGCAGAAACGGCCGTCCGGATTGTCAAACCGTCGATTCTGAATGCAATGGAGATCGGACTCTTGAAGCGCCGGGATCTTCACATCGTTGTGTTAGATCCGGTCGTGGACTATGTGGACGGTAGCCTGCTGCCGGCCATTTATGAGTTTTCCTTTGGTAATCCGATTAAGTGGGAACATCGTTTTGATACGATCGCCCGGGCCAAGGCTCTAGTGACTTGGCGCACGGGTTTGCCCACTCATCTTGTTCAGCAAAGTTTCCCCTATCTGCTCCAAGGTCGGGACACACCACTGTGGGGCAGTGTCAATCTGGAAGGAATCATTGTCGCGGCCAGCGGTGTTCAGCCCTGGTTTGACGAGATGATTTCTTATCAGGTTGCCGCAGCCTGTCGCGCCCTCTGCATCAGCAAAATGCAAACGGAGACTCTGCCGGACGATCAGATTTTTCTGAAGTGAGAAAAGATCTTTGTGGCGAAAAACCAAGCCCTCGCGCGTCCAACGCGCGAGGGCTTCTTGTTTGTGTGAAACACCGTTTCCCTTTTCCTAAAAATCAATGAAACTCACGGGATCGTTCTCGGCTTCTAGCAGGTGAGCGGGGATGTCGCCGATGAATTCTGATGGCAAGGTCATCTGGCGTGCGCCGTAGATGGTGCGCATCTGCGCGTAAGTGAGAAACAATTTTTCTCGCGCGCGAGTAACAGCCACATAGAATAATCTCCGCTCTTCTTCGGTATCGCGCGTTTCACTATCACTCTCGCGCATGCGGTGAGGAAATAAATCTTGTTCCAGACCGACGATGAAGACGTGATCGAATTCCAAGCCTTTCGCCGCGTGCACGGTCATCAGTTTCACACCACTTTTCTGCTTTTTATTTTGCCCATCACTCTTGTCTGGCAAACTATCTTGATCGCTCACCAGCGCCGCGTCTGTTAATAATCTAGCAATACCACTTGTTCCGTCAGCATCAGCATCGCGCACTTGTCCTGAGCTTGACGAAGGATCGTATTTCAGCGCCAGCGTTGCTAACTCTTTTGCGTTCTCTAATCGCTCCAAGTCATCCGGTCCGCCGGTGCGCCACATGTTTCCCAAGCCACTTTGTTCGATCACTGTTCTAATCAGTTCTGACGGTTTCTGACTTTCTGCTGATATTTTAATCTGCGCTAAGATTTTTCTAAACTCTCTAATTTTTTCTTGCGTTTTCTCTGGCAGTTCATGTTCCTGATTAGAGAAGATTTTCGCGAGCGTCACTTTGCCGAGACCTCTTGGTGGTAGATTAATAATTCTTCTCACACTAATAATGTCGTCCGGATTAAGCGCCGCGCGGATGAAGCCGAGCACATCTTTGATTTCTTGCCGTTCGAAAAATCTCGTGCCCAACACTTGATACGGCACATTCTCGCGCAAGAACGCGTCTTCTAAGACTCGTGATTGAAAGTTGGCGCGGTAGAGCACGGCAATTTCTTCGGGCTTCGTCCCCTGCTTGATCAGCTCGCGCGAGCGTGTGGCCACCAGTTGCGCTTCTTCTTTTTCATCCAGACCAATTAGCAAGCCAATCAGTTCGCCGTCGGGTTTATTGGTGAATAACTTTTTATCATGTCGCTCTACATTTTTCTTAATAATCTCATTCGCGGCCAGTAAAATATTTTTGCTAGACCGATAATTTTCTTCTAGCAAAACCACTTTCGCATTCGGATAATCTTCTTCAAACTTTAATAAATTCCGGAAGTCTGCGCCCCGCCAAGAATAAATAGACTGATCCACGTCGCCCACCACGCAGATATTATTTCTGTCACCGGTTAATAATTTGGCTAATCTATATTGAATCGGATTCGTGTCTTGGTATTCATCTATATGTAGATAATGCCAACGGTCTTGATATTTTTTTAATAATTCTGCTTCGCGTTCTAGCAGTTCAACTGTGGTTAATAATAAATCATCAAAGTCTAGCGCTTTTTGCTCACGCAGTTTCTGCGCATAAATCGGCCAGACGCGCGCGACTGTATCTGTAAAAAAGCTAGCGACCGAACTCTGCCGATAAGTTTGCAAGTTCACGCCATTACCTTTCGCTTTCGAGATCGCGCTCAGGATCTTTCTGGGCTCTAAACTTTTTGGCTCAAAGCCGAGCTCGAGCAAAATATTTTTCACTTCTCGCTGTGAGTCGTCTTTATCAAAGATCGTAAAGTGCTGATTTAGTCCCAATTTCTGCGCATTTTCTCTAATTATTTGCACGCCGAGGCCGTGGAAGGTGCTCACGAACACGCGATTATTGTTCACGCGCTCGCGCATCTCCCGCGCAGCTTTGTTGGTAAAAGTGATGGCGAGAATTTGCTCTGGTTTCACCCCAGACTGGATCAAGTTCTGAATCCGGTGCGCGATTGTCTTGGTTTTCCCCGCGCCAGCACCGGCCACGACTAATAATGGCCCGTTTAAGTGTTCAGCGGCCGACTGTTGCGCGGGATTTAGTTCTATTTTCGTCTCCATTCTGCCAGTTTAACACACGCTTTTTGGCGATAAAGTTATCCACAGGCAAATTTTGTCAATATTGCAAGTCTGGTTCCGCTTGTTAAACTTACAGGCAAGGGTGGATGATAGAAAATGGCTAAGAATAAGGCTTTTTACCGCAAACCCCATTATTTTGGCTTAAACTAGGCTTATTTTAACTAAACGCAAAAAACGTCCCGCTAAGCGGCTGTTCAGTCGACTTCTGGGACAAAAACTCGTTTTCACTGCTTCCACCATGGCAATTCTGGTTGGCGCCTTCTTTGCCAACTCGGATCATGTGACTTATGCTGGCCTCTTTGGTGGTGCTAATTCCCAGAATGTCGGTCTCTCTAGTTCTCTGACGGCCAATCCGAACAGTAATTACAGCATCGGTGGTGGCGATATCACCATCAGCGGCGGCGCGCTCCTCCCCGACTCCGGCATGAGTGGCACAGTGGCTGATTTATCTGCCGGCGCCGAGAGTGATCAGATTAGTATCTATGTCGTCCGCCCGGGCGACTCGCTCTCTGGCATCGCCAACATGTTTAATGTTTCGGTCAACACGATCCGCTGGGCCAACGATCTCTCGAAGAATTCGGTTTTGCAAACTGGTCAGACGCTTTTGATTTTACCAGTTGATGGTATCCGCCATACGGTTCTAAAAGGCGAAACAGTGGCCAGCTTGGCCAAGAAGTATAACGGCGACACGCGCGAAATTGTGCAGTTTAATGGCCTCGAAAATGAAAGTGACTTGAAAGTCGGTCAGATTGTGATGATCCCGGGCGGTGAGGAACCAGCTGCGGCCGTCACTCCCGGCACCAAGCCGACCGCTCCGGTCAAAGGCGCGAGTGGCCCAAGCTATGCTGGTTATTATCTCCGGCCAATCAGTGGTGGCACACGCACTCAAGGCTTGCACGGCTACAATGGCATCGACTTGGCCGACCGCGCGGGCACCGAGATCTTTGCCGCGGCCAGCGGCCGCGTGATTGTGGCCAAGAGCAGTGGTTGGAACGGTGGTTACGGCAACTATGTGGTTATCTCGCACCCCAATGGCACGCAGACGCTCTATTCTCACTTGCGTAGTCTTACTGTCGCGCAGGGAGCTACGGTAGAACGCGGCCAAGTGATCGGCTATATGGGCATGACCGGCAAAGCCACCGGCGTCCACGTCCACTTCGAAGTCCGTGGCGCCAAGAATCCGTTTTAGATAAGTTTGCTTTATTTCTCCACCCGATAAACACAGCGCTTTCTGCCGTCAGCAAAATTTTCTTCGGTAATTAAAGACAGTTTTGGTTGAGTAGTGAAAGCTCTGATACCAGCACCGATTTTTGTTGCTAGAACATTTAAGATTACTTGATCAACGAGATTATTTTCTAAAAAAGCTTGGTTGAGAATCGCGCCGCTGGAGAGCAGAAGATTTTGTCCGGCTGTCATTGCCTCGGCTGGCGAATGAGCAATCAAGTATTTGGGACTTAAAACCAGATCAGATTTTTCGGTTACGACCACGCGTTTAGTCGCCAAATTTTCAAAAGATTCGATTAGATTTCTGGGATATTCTTGGATTGCCTCGTAAGTCTTGCGACTGATGATTACGGCATCGTTTTTCTGGCAAAGATCAAGAAAGTCAGTCCAGAGTGCGTCTGGAATAAAATCTTCATCACCATTTTCTCGCGCGATGAAACCGTCTTGCGAGATTACATTGTAGAGCGTGAGCATGTAAAAATAATTATTTTAACTCACCTGCCGTGGCCGATATTGCAACGCTTCCAGCAAGTGATTCTCGCTCACATCTTCATCGCCAGCGAGATCAGCAATCGTGCGGGCGAGTTTGATCACACGGTGATAAGCGCGCGCTGATAAATCTAAACGCTTCGCGGAATTATTCAATAATTCTGTTGCTGATGAAGTGAGAGGCGCAAACTGGCGTAGCTCGCGTGTCCCCATCTCGCTGTTTAATTTTAATTTACTCTCACTTTTTTTAAATCTCGCAATTTGCCTATTTCTCGCCTCACTCACGCGCTCGCGGACTAGTTTAGAACTTTCTTCTGGTCTGGTTTCATCTGATAATTTGAGATGATCTACTTGGCCGACCTCCAGCCACAGGTCTATTCTATCCGCAATCGGTCCGGAAATTTTGCGTTGATAATTTATTACAGAAATCTGCGAGCAGATGCAGGCTTTATTTTTCAAACCTCGGTTGCCACACGGGCAAGGATTCATGGCGGCGATGAGAATAAAATGCGCGGGGAAGGTCATTGAGCCTCGCGCGCGGGAAATGTGGATGATGTGATCTTCCAGTGGTTGTCGCAAAGCTTCTAGCACACGCTTCTCAAATTCTGGGAACTCATCGAGGAATAAAACACCGCGGTGAGCGAGCGTAATCTCGCCCGGGCGTGGATAATTACCACCACCAACAAGCGAGACGTAACTAGAAGTGTGATGCGGCGCACGGAAGGGCGGATGCGTCAGCAAAGTCTCGCCGAGTAGGCCGGCCGCGGAATGTATTCCTGTCGCCTCGAGCATGGTCTCAAAGTCGAGCGGCGGCAGGATGCTGGCAAAAGCCTTGGCCAGCATGGTCTTGCCCGTCCCGGGCGGGCCAGACATGGCCAGGTTGTGGCCACCAGCTGCGGCAATCTCCAGTCCCCGCTTGGCCGTTGGCTGGCCTTTGATTTCTGCCAAGTCATTCAAGTAATCTGGTTCCGAATATTTCAGTTTAGTGGCTGGGCTGGGCGAGAGTGGGACAGTAATTGCCGCAGGATTATTTTTGTCAGTTTTTTCTATTTTTGTTTCCGGCGAGAGATGCGCAACCAATTCTGCGAGATTATTGACGCCATAAACTTGCAGATCATGCACCAGTGCGGCTTCTAAAACGTTGCCCGCGGGCAAATATAATTCTTTGAAGCCTTTTTTCGCCGCGTGCCTGGCCATGCCCAAGCTCCCTTTGATTCTTCGGAGTGTGCCGTCTAAGCCAAGCTCGCCCAAGAAAATTTTGTCACTCGCGTCAAATTTAATTTCCCCACTCGCCTGCAAGTAAGCCAGCGCAATGGCGAGATCGAAGATTGGTCCCTCTTTCTTAATATCCGCCGGCGCCAGCGAGACAATCACTTTTTTATTACTCTTCTGCGGTGAGGCAAAGCCGCTATTCTTGATCGCCGCGCTTAATCTATCGCGCGCTTCTTCCACCGCCTTATCCGGCAGGCCAACGATGGTAAACGAGTGTAGACCTTTCGCAATATCCACCTCAATATCAATAATCTCCGGCTTGAGGCCAACCAATTGCGCGGAGTGAACTTTTCCCAACATGAGTAATTTAAAAAGTAGTTAGTGCGGCAGATTTTTCTCTTCTGGCACATGCGCCTTGCAAGTCCGCGCGGCGGGGTTCACTTTCAGCCTTTCTTCTTCAATCATCTCGCCGCTCACTTCGCACAAGCCAAACTTTCCCGTTTTGATTCTTTCTAGCGCTAAATTTACATCTCTCAAGCGTTTTTCTAATTCACTTTCAATCTCCACACGTTCGTCCATTTCTTCCAGTTCATCCGCCACGTCATCGCGAGACGCTGGCTCAGTATCGCCGGTCGGCTTCACTTCCCAATCACCTTTATTTTCCGGATTAACTCGCGCCAGTGGTGTGAGTTGCGCTTCTATTTCGCCCTTTTCTTTCAGTAATACTTCTTGCCAATAGTTCAAATCTAACATATTTTGTTTTTATTTTAATTAAATTAGTTAACCTAGCTTAACAGCCTAGCTCTGATCAATCAACCGCTCAAAGACTTTGATGAAAGTTTCGTTATTTCTGGTGATCAAGATAGTTTGTTCGTCCAAGAAGCCGTAGAGCATCACGGTGTTACCAGCGCTATCGCGCGCCACGCGCACATCTTTGTTCCGCACCACCCGGTCGCTCCACTCGGCTTGTTTGGTTGAGGTCGTCTCTAGCATCGCGGCCAAGTCGCTCGGCATGTAGCGTTCCCAGTCTAGCATCGCCGACCAAGCTTGATCGAAGAAGCTAGTTTGTAAAATCAAGAAACGGTTTTTGATCTCGCCATTGTCATAGATTCCCAACATAAACGTATCGCGCAAGTGCCGCGTGAGATTGTCTGGCAAAGTCAGCCCAAGCGTGGCAACGGTCTGCGCGAAAGTGAGCGGTTCGGCGGCTTTATAAAAATAGAGATTAACTAAACCCGGTTGAGCATTAACCGTGCTAGCGAGTGTCTGGAGCGCCGTGCGAGCTTGGTTGGGCGAGCCGAGCGTGGCGGCATCAATGCCGCGGTCCACGTCGGCGGGGAAAAGCGCTTTCACGATTGGTTGCGGCGCGGTCACGGCTGGAGCAATCGCTTGCTGACTCTGCCACCAACGGTAGAAGAGTCCGCCACTCGCGAGCAGTACCACCAGCACCGAGAGCGTGACCCACAGCCGCGAGCGATCATCTGCGCCCACAATCTCGCCGGTATTGCGCGCGCGTGTGGCTTGCAAGGTGGCGATCTTGGAGAGCGAGAGACCTTCGTCCTTAACCGCCCGGGCCATATCGGTCTTGATTGTCCGGAGTGAGCTAAGTTTGGTGGTGCTGGTCTTGAGGGCGTCGGTGCGGGCGCCGGCCTGGGCGATCTTGCCGCGCCGTTCGCTCTCGGCATTAAGCGCCGCTTCTTCCAACCGCGCGCGCTCCGCCGCGTTGCGCGCTGTTTGCGCCTGCGCCTCGGCTGTTGCCTTAGCTCCAGCCTCGGCGCTGGCCTTCTCGCTCGCCACGGCCGCTTGCATGCTCGCTTCGCGGCTCTCGCGCCGGGCGCGATGCGCCTCGCCCTCCATCGAGAGGATCGCTTCGCGGCGGCGTTTATCTTCCAGTTTCTCTTTCTCAGCCAGTTTCTCGCCGCCCAGGGCTAGCTTGGCCTCGCGTCTTCTGTTTGTCGCATCATTTTCTTCGGCCATTTAATATTTATTTTTTTTATTTTACTTCCAGATTACTCAATTCCAGCTTCGCTTGCTCCAGTCGTTTCTCAATTTTTTCTTCCTCGTCTAGCAGAGTGCGATATTTGGTAGTGTTAGTTTGGATTGTCGCCTCAATTTTCGCGAGTTTTTCTTCCTCGTTCCACTTTTTTTGTTCGATTTCTTTGCGCTTATCTTGTGTGGCCCAGCGCTTTTTCTCCACCACTTGCTTATCATTCGCTAGGCCGATTTTTGCTTCTTCTGATTCTAAATTATTTTCTTCAGCCTCAATTTTTTTCTCCTCGTCCAGAAGTGGATTTAAGATAGTTCGGATTGCGCGGCGCTGATTATCCAGCTCGATCCAGTCAAATTCTAATGCCTCTTTTTCTTTGCTGATCCCGGCTAATTTTTGCACCAACCCGTCGCTTTCAGTTTTGAGTGTTTTGGTTTTGTTCTCGCGCTCATGTTTTTCCGTCCACTCTTGGCCAGCCAGCGCCGCTTGCGCCTCGCTCCTTTTCGCGCTTAAGTCAGCATTCAGCTCGGCCTCAAGCTTATTTTTTTCTGTTTCTTTTTCTTGTGGAATTGGTGGGATTGGAAGTTCAGTCATGTTTGTAATTATAACAAACACTGGCGAAATAAAAAACTAAATTAAACAGTATTAGGCCGTGTTTGTGGTTGCTGAAGAAGTAGACGGTCGTTCTGGCCGGGCATTTCGTCGGCGAGCATTAGAGACCATCAAGTATTTCCGAGGATTCGCGCCGAGATCAATAAAGTCGTCCGCAATTTCTTTAAGTTTGCCCGAGGTTGACCGGCCAAAGGCCATTACTTCTACTTGATTGCCGCTGTGATTTTTCAAATATTCTACCAATGGCACAAAGTCGCCATCGCCGGTCGCTAGTACCACGGCGTCCAATCTCGGCGCCATCTTCACCGCATCCACGGCCATACCCACGTCCCAGTCAGCTTTCTTGGCACCGCCAGAGAAAATCTGTAAATCTTTCGTCTTGATCTCAATGCCCATCTTTTCCATTGCTTCAAAAAAGTTTTTCTCTTCGCCAGATTCTGTAGTAACAACATACGCAACCGCGCGAACTAAATTTCTTTCCGCCACCGCTTCTTTTAGAATCGCGCCAAAGTTAACTCGCGCGCCATAGAGATTCTTAGCACAGTGATACAAGTTCTGCGTGTCGATGAAAACGCCCACGCGCTGGCCTTTATGTTTAATGATTCCCATTTATTTAATTTTTAAACTAGTAAAAATATACCGAAAAACTGAAGAGAAAAAGAAAAATATAGACTTACTTCGCTTTCAAAACCTTTTTCTTGGCCACAAACTTCTCATGTCCGCGGCGCTTGGCCACTAGCTTGAGCAAACCACGACGAGAGTGCTCGTCTTTCTGATTCTTTTTCAAATGCTTGGTCAGCTCGGCAATGCGCTCGTTCAAGATCGCAATTTGCACCTCCGAGGAACCAGTGTCTTTATCGTGCACCTGGCTCTTTTTTATTAAAACCTGCTTTTTCTTCAATTTCAGCATATTTGCCTAGACTATCACATAACTCTAAAATTTGCAAGTCAAGGGCGTTGATAAATAAGAAAGCCCCCATCCGTCGGTTGACGGGTGGGGGCTTGGTTTAGGCTGTTTTTAGCCGAGGTGGTTTGTCAGCACCATACCCATCTGGTACTTCCACCATTGGGCAAAAATTAGCGAAACAGCGATGAAAGTCGTGACAAGTACAAAAATCGCGACCTTGGCTCTGTTCCACCACTTCTTGATTGCATAACTCGCTCTTGCCATCACACTCTCACTTTCTAGTCCTGCTTTGCTCTTGTTATTTATGAGGCAGTCTTTCGTCCAGAGTACGGCGGATTACGCCGCAGTTTGCGCAGATATCCAAGTACACTGGATCTGGGCCGTCGCGTTTCTCGGCGGGGACGAAGTCGGTTCCGTTACAGCGCAAACAGCGCTTCTGGGGCCAGAAGGTCCAGATCATGACCGGCAAAATCAAAATTACAGCAACGATTTGCCAAATGTTCTTCGTTAAAGCCAAGATCAACATAGTTTAATCCTCCCTGAATCTAGAAGTGTTTGTTTTGTTCTAGTAAGATCAACGCCAATGTCTACTCTATTATTTTCCTGATTTTTGTCAAATAAAAAAGCCCCGCGAGTACGTAACTCGCGGGGCTGTGAGGGAAAATCGGGGGCAAGCTACTCGGGCCAGTCATACTCATGGCCGCAGTATTGGCACCGTCTAAACTCAATGGCCCCACAGTTGGAAGCAAAGATCACACCAGGGAGAAGTACTATGTCCCCGCATTTGGGACACTTGGGTACGCTCATTCCAGCTAGTGCGGCCAAGGGACCGAGTACGGACACGGGCGACATCATAATGAAGAAGGCGGTAAACATTGTTTCTCCTGTTGTTCGACTGCTTTTTCTTTCTCGAAGATCTCATCGAGCTTGGGTTTCATGTGGATTATGGCCCAGTTCCAGAAGCGCTTGCTTCCGCGAATTTTACCGGTCACTGGGTCGTAATCAGTGCGCCAGCCTAAGTGCCAAGAAAGTCGGGTGTGGAGCCATGTCAACAAATGCGCTCCGTACCAGAGGCAAGCGAGATAGAGCGCATAGCCCAGCAGTGGGAAGACAAAAAACCAGAAAACCAAGAAAATCATACTTATCCTCCAATCAGGTTGAGAGTGGTGAAAGTTTGTGAAAAGAACGCCATTTCTACATTAGCAATGCTAACTTGCTTAGTCAATCTAAGCTGTTTCACGCGTGTCGCACAATATTTTGTATAAAAAGTGGTAGAATATTGAGATGAGTGAGAAGACAGAAGTTGGTAAATTACAGCGCGAGTTTCTCGAATATCTGGAAATTGAGAAAGGGCGAAGTCTTAAGACCGTGGCAAATTATGAGCGCTATCTCAGTGAGTTTTTTAAGTTATCTGAAATAAAAAATGTAAAACAGATTACGGACGAAACGGTTCGACACTTTCGGTTGCTAATAAATAGACGAGGTCTGAAGAAGAATACGCAGAATTATTACTTGATTGCGCTCCGGACTTTTCTAAAATATCTCGCTTGGCGGAATATTGATGCATTACAAGCAAATAGAATAGAACTGGCGAAAGTGGGCGCGCGAGAATTAGATTTAATTAGTAGCGCAGAGTTAATTAGATTATTAGAAGCGCCGCTTTTGCTGGGGAAAGGAAAAAGTGAAATCGCCGAAAGAGCCTTGCGGGATAAGGCGATTCTGGAACTCTTCTTCTCAACCGGCTTGCGCGTCTCGGAACTGTGTAACTTAGATACAGATAGTTTTGACTTGAAAGCTGATGAATTTAGTGTGCGTGGCAAGGGTGAGAAAGTGCGCTTAGTTTTTCTCTCCCCTGCTGCCAAATTAGCGTTGAAAAATTATTTAAACAAGAGGGAAAATATTGATGAAGCGGCGTTATTTGTTAGTGAGAAAAATACTAGATTAACTTCGCGCAGTGTGGAGAGGATAATTAAATCTTATGCGCTCAAGGCCGGAATCTCGAAAAAAGTGACACCCCATGTGATTCGTCACAGCTTCGCGACTGATTTATTAAAAAACGGCGCTGACTTGCGCGCTGTGCAGATGCTCCTCGGCCACGCCAATATCGCCACCACACAAGTTTATACTCATCTTACCGATAAACATCTCAAGGAAGTGCATCAGAAGTTTCATAATAAGAAAGCTTGACAAAATCAGTTTAGTTTGCTAGGGTGTTGGACGGAAGGTCTGGAATGTTCTGGACTGAACTTGTACCTCGTAATTTGGGAGATCGTTTATGAAGAAGGTCTTGAGTCTGCTCCTGCTTGTTTTTCTTGGAGTGGTCGGCTGTAGTTCTCATCAGGCGTTGCGCTGTGAAGTCAAAGCCGTTCCGCCCACAACGCAGAAGTCGGATCGTGAGCTCACGTTGATGGACTATGGCTTCGACGAAGAGGCGCCTGTGCGCAATCCAGAATTGAAGTTGGGTCTTAGTAGTGGTAGCTACTCACTCTTGATTGTATCACCCACGGTGGTCAGGGTCGTTGCTCGACCCTGTGGGGACATGGTAAGTCTTCCTAAGGCCGAAGAGTTTGCCCAAGCGCTCGCTCGTATTGGCCGTAAGCGACAGATCAAGCACGTTGTTCCGATTACCAGCACTACTCGTGACGAATGGGAACGATATGCTGATAGGATAGACCTGAAGCAGCAGTATTATGATGGTTGGTCTCGAACTCATGAATTAATTGTCATCACCGACGATCCACGCAATCCCGAGAAACGATGATCTCTTTCCTTTCCCAGTCTCCGGACTGTGAGAGATCGGACCAGGGAGGAGTGAGCTCTTGTCGAGCTCACTCGGCACCCGTGCTGTAATCGAGCAGCGCGGGTGTTTTTATTTGCAAAAAATTCTCGCCAGAGAACAAACTAGAGTTATCCACAGTTTTCTGTTTGTCCTTTAATGTCCTTTAGTTTAATATTAAGGACGGCGGATGATTTGGTCTTATAGACGAGGATCCTAATCTTCACATTAATTATAGTTGTTTTCTCGCTTCCCCCACTTGCTATAATTTATATTTTTCTCCACCCGTGGAGATTCGCGATATAGTCGGCGCCGCCAAAATTCTGGCTGGCGTTTTGTTTTTTCTAAAAATCTATTTCACGAAGTGCTTTCTGTTAATCTCATCCAGTGCTTCTTGTTCTAGTTCTTCTATCCTCTCTTTCCCTTTTTCTGATAGCTTTTTCAGTTCACTTTCGTCCATTTCAGCCATATTCTTAGCCTGTTTCACTAGATATTCGCGCTCGTTCAGCTCTGGCTTTTCTAATACTTCTTCTAATAAAGCGTGCAGAATATAGCCGATTTTTGGTCCCGGTTTGATGCCTGTTTCACGAATAACCTCATCCCCTCTCAACTTGAGCATCCCCACGCTCGTCGGTTGTCTTAGCGCTTCGTCAATCATCGCTTGGAACTTTCTCAACCGGTAAGGATTCTCTTTCGGCCGGCCCATACCAATGCGATCGCACCAGCGGACTTCTAGTAAGTTCGTGATATTCTCTCGGCCAACACGAGTGATAATTCGTCTAACAGCAGAAAGCGTGATCTGCTCTGTGTCTGAGAAGAACATATGATTGCGCACTAGATTTACCACTTTCTCGACTGTTTCACGTGAAAATTTGAGTCTAATCATTATATTCTTAGCCATTTTTGCGCCCAGCATCTCGTGGCCGTAGAAAGTGTAATCTTGCTTCTCCTGACTAAAATCTCTAGTTCTCGGCTTGGCAATATCGTGAAACAGGCAGGCTAGCCTGACTTCTAGAGAGTAATTCTTGTCTGCGCTGTGCTGTAGCACTCTAAGTGTGTGTTCCCAAACGTCATAAATGTGATCACCATTCTGTTTCACGTGAACCCCCTCCTCCACTTCGGGCAAGAAATGCTGGAGAATTCCCAACTTGTGGCACAGAACTAAGCCGATCATGGGATTAGCCGACATAATAATCTTCACTAGTTCTTCTCTGACTCTTTCTACTGAAATACCGCTAATTAGGGCGCTATTCTGGAGCATGCTGTCCATCGTTTCGCTAGAAATAGTGAAGCCAAGTTGTACAGAAAACCTGATTCCACGCAGAATTCGCAGTGGATCTTCCGTAAAACGCTCATCTGGGACACCGACGGCTCTAATTACTTTGTCTTTGATGTCTTTTACGCCATCATATAGGTCAGTTAGTTTCTCTTTAGAGACATGGTAAGCCAGAGCATTGATCGTGAAGTCGCGCCTAAGTAGATCGTCTTCTAGCTTCTCGCTGAATTTCACGCTATCCGGATGGCGTTTGTCGGAATACTTGCCTTCGAGCCGAAAGGGCGTAATTTCGACATTTTTGAGCGTTTCTGGGGTATTCTCGGCTTCGTTCACGACCGTCACCGTGCCGAAAGTGTTCTCATAGAAAGTCTTGGGGAAGAGCTTGATGATCTCTTCTGGCTTCGCATTGGTCGTGATATCCCAATCTTGAGGCGTTTTATCAAGCAATAAGTCGCGCACACAGCCACCCACGAGATAAGCCGAAAAGCCGGCTTGCTCGAGAGCGCTGGTTATTTGAGAAATCTCGTCAGGGATCTTGAATTTTTGAGACATAGAGACATTCTGTGCGGGTAGGGAGAATCGAACTCCCGCCTCGTCCTTGGCAAGGACGTGTTTTACCACTAAACTACACCCGCCTTCGGCGGGCAAGCCCGCTTCAGCTTAGTTATGTTATCATAAGTTGTGGTGTTCGCTCAAGGCTTCCCCTGCGAATGCGAAGCTTTAGCGAAGTAGGGCTCTCGTGGTGAAATGGATATCACAACGGTCTTCGGAACCGTCGTTGGGGGTTCGAATCCCTCCGAGAGCACTGTCTGATTAATCTTGACCAATAAGTCTGTTATAGAGCTAGATTCTAAGCCATGAAATCAAAAACTGTGGATAACTCTGGGGACAATGTGCATAAAGGACAGTCTCAAAAGGCCAGAATAGGCCAAATTGGCGAAAATCTAGCTGTTTTGTTTCTGGTGAAACATGGTTACACGGTAATTAGCCGTAATTACTGGAAAAAGTGGGGCGAAATCGACATTGTGGCCCAGAAAGTGGCTAAGAACCTGCCCGACGGCGAGGCGGGTAAGGTTGATTTGCGCTTTGTAGAGGTAAAAACTGTTTCACGTGAAAGGTTCACGGCTAGTGATTATGAGCCGGAAGACAATATGCATCCGTGGAAGCGCCAGAGATTGAGGAGGGTAATAGAGACTTATATTCTGGAAAAAGAAGAAAAAGGCGAACTAGATGAGGAGAAAACTGACTGGCAAGTGGATGCGATTGCGGTTTATCTGGACCGAGAGGGGAATGAGCTCAAAATTGAGTGGTTGGAAGATATTGTCTTATAGAAAAAAGCCCCGGCGTGATGCCGGGGCAGCGTGATTCACCCGAATTCCTGGTACCGCGGAAGCCTCACTCTTTGAACCAATTGGGTGGGTTTGATTTTTTCAGGTTGGTTCTCTTTCTTGGTGAAAAAACAACTGAAGGGGTCTCGGTACACCGGGCGGGCACCTCTCGAGAACTTTAAGTAGACGCTTTGGGGTTTTGTGCTTTTCAACAACACAAAATAGGATCCTACGGGGATTTCATCGAACGTCACATTAGCCTCCTGGCCCATGGCCGGTTTGAGTTCAGATCACAACAAAGAACACTAGAACTACTAGCTTAATAACTAAACTAAACAGTTTGCTTTGTCAAACTCCAAACTTTGCCAGCGTGGAAGTTGATGATGACGAGCAAGGCTAGAATAATGATGATGTGTTCGTCTACAACGAGAGAGTGTGCGTCTGGATAAGGGAAGGGGAGAGCAAGATAGTACAGCGCCATCAGGACAATGCCCAGAATCGCGCTTAGGCGAGTGAATAAGCCGGTAATGAGCGATAAACCAAGCAGAGTTAAGCCCCAAGCATTGAGGATATTGATGGTTGGCAGAATATTTGGCGATAGAAGAGACTGATAGAAACTGGTGAAGTGCTTGGCTGCTCCAATGTAGCCGGCAGCGGACCAGCTAGGATCAATTATTTTAGTAAAACCAGCGTAAAAAAAGAAGAAACCAAGACCAATGCGTAATAAAAACAGCGAAACTTTTTGCGCTTTATTCATGATGAGTTTAATTATAGCTAAACTCTCAGAAACAAAATAGGGGAATGTGGTCGGAGCGCCGGCCCGCCTTCGCTAAAGCTACGGACGGGTAAAGATTTGAACCGGAGTCTGAATCGTAAATGTTGCCGTGGAATTTATCCGCCTCTTGGTGGGCCACGCTCCGTTTCGGGCCAAGTATGGAAAATTTCCGGGGTTTTAGCAAATAAAATGCCCCGCGCTAGAGTGTAGCGCGGGGCAGAATTCCCCAGATCCAGGTTTTCGTTACGGGGTGATTCGCCTCATCCGAGGCTTGGGCCCCATATTCATTACATGCTTGCGGAATACCAAGACCCAACCGAGAAAGGCGGTGCTGGTCACAATTGCCAGGTTACCTTTCGCTTCGGGCATGTGGTTCAATATCACTCGGGTCTGATAGGCATGACCCAAGGATTGATTGAAGCCAGTGACAAAATTATGCGCCTCCGAGACGGGATCATCGACGATAATTGACATCCCGTTTGGTGGCAAGGGCTCGTCACCCTTCAATAGCGGTTCGTGCCAGATTATAACTCTCTGAGAATCAGCGAGAACCGTTTGGTGGGTGGGCACGGGATCAAAGGTGAATTTCTCGCCTAGTCCGGCGCGCTGTTGCAAGAAGTACACCAACTTCTTGGCAACTTCTTCATTAGGCACGGCGAAGCAGTCATGACCACGGTCGCAAAAAGGGAAAACTGTTTTCTTGACGTAGAGCCCCGTGAGTACGACCGCGTAAGCCAAAAGTAGCCAGTGATACCAAGACATTTCGCACCTCTTTCGTGGTTAGAAAAGAACTTTTTCTGCGCTATTCACATTGAATAGACTAGCTTAATAACTACTATTTTCTATCAGAGAAGTCAAGTATGAAAAACGAAACGAGTGGACCTAGCGAGAATCGAACTCGCGCCTCGTCAATGCGAATGACGCGTCGTACCACTAGACTATAGGCCCGCGGTGGGCAATACAGGGATCGAACCTGTGACCTTACGAATGTGAATCGTACGCTCTAACCAACTGAGCTAATTGCCCTGATTATCCCCCCTTTTTCAAATAAACTGTCGGAGCGCCGGGATTCGAACCCGGAGTCGCCTGTTCCCAAAACAGGAATGTTAGCCGTTACACCACGCTCCGAAATACGGGAACATCGTAGCACGATTGGGTGAGATTGTCAGTTATTGTTTAGTTATAAATCCGCTTAATCAGGGGGTTGAGTCTGGTCACAATTTCGTAATTAACCGTGCCAGAAAGTAAAGCCAAGTCGTCTGCACTAGCGCCGTTCTCGCCGATTAGCGTGACTGTGTCACCGACTTCCACTTTTTCTCCGTCAGCTGACGGATTGCTCACATCCACAATCAGCATATCCATCGAAACACGACCCAAAACTTTTGCTTTTTGCTGATTAATCAAAACCGAACCGATACTAGATAAACTGCGCGAGTAGCCGTGCCAATAACCAATTGGAATGATGGCAATTTTTCCAGCTTGCGCTAGTTTCTCCGTAAAGTCGTAACCAATTCCCTCACCAGCTGGAATATTTTTCACTTCACCTACGATACTCTTCCAGCTTAGAGCTGGCTGTAAGTTTAATTTCTCAGCAAATCCAGCTTGCACTTCTCGTGACGGATAAAGTCCGTAAGCGCCAATGCCAATGCGCACTAAATCTAAATGCGCTTCTGGAAAAACGATAGTTCCAGATGTCGCCGCGGCGTGGCGAATTGGCGAAAATCCAGCATCCGCCACCTTTTTTATGACTTCTAGAAATAAATTAAGTTGCGCGCGTGTCTCACTTGGGAAAGCCGGATTTTTCGCCGCTGCGAAGTGCGTATAAATGCCTTCAAAAGTAGCTTTTAGCGAAGAGCTGTTAGCTGTTAGAATTTCTAAAACTTGCTCAATTTGTTTAGGCAAGAAGCCCTGTCGGTGCATTCCGGAGTCTATCTTGATGTGAAATTTTAAATTCTGGAAGTTTTTTAATAATTCTAGATTTTCAAAAGTAGAGATAGTTAAACTTAGATTATATTTCTCTGCTTCAGCAAATTTTTCCGGAAGGGTGTAGCCGAGAACCAAGATGGGAATTTTGATTCCCGCCTCACGCAACGCTTCGCCTTCCACAATCGAATCCACGCCCAGCCAATCGGCGCCCAGTTTTTCTTGCAGTTTCGCAAACTGATAAATATCGTGCCCGTAAGCATTACTCTTGACCACGCTCATCAGTTTCGTCTGCTTGCTCAACAAGCTCCGAAAAGCGCGATAATTATGCGCCACTTTCTGCTCGTCAATCTCGATCCAAGTTCTCAATCCATCTGTTTTCAAATTTTCTTGCGTCATTTGTGAGTCCACTCTAGCAAAATTGTCCAGACTTGACAAGTTATCATTAACTTGCTAGGGTGAAGTTTGGCGTTCGTGTTAACAAAAAACAGTTCTTAAACAATATAGAAAGGAGCCAGAAAATGGCTAAAAGATTACGCAAATCGCTGGGGTTGGCTAGCAAAGTGTTCCCCCGTCGTTTGCCATGTGTCTACATAGACCGTAGTTTTTTCCAGGAGTTTGGTGAGCTCCAGGTGTTTGGTCGCGAGACGAAACTCTACCCCAGGAGATTAGGGGGCGCGGAAACATTTGAGGTTGTCGCAGGACGATTACAGCTAAGAGGAGCGGATATCAGCAGCGTGTATTATACTCTGCGCTCTAACAAGCTCTTGCGCGACGGCGAAGAGCACATCTTTTTCTTTAGGTTCGTCGGGCTTATGCTGTGGAAGAATATTGTCTTGCGTGCTAAATGGGAACGAGGGGTGAGTGACGGTTTTTCGATAAGAGCTAGTCATGCAGACAAATATCTTATCGAGGGCGATGGGGCGATGGTTTGGTCTTCTGAGTTTGGCAAACCTTCGGCCGGTAAGAAGAAAAACAAGTAATCCTCTTGTATTGTTTGATCAAGCCCTCGGCGCTTCGCCCGGGGCTTTTTTCTTGTTTAAAAAACTTTCTGTGCGGGATGGGGGAATCGAACTCCCGATTACAGTTTGGAAAACTGTCGTTATACCATTTAACTAATCCCGCCTTCGCTCACGCTGCGGCGGGCAAGCCCGCCTGTGCTAAGATTAACAAAATCATGAGCAACTTGCCCGAGCTTAGCACAAATCTTTTTGCCGAGACAGTCATCGCTTTCGCCGCGTTCTTGATTATCTCGGGCTTATTTACTTTACAAATTTTATTGAAAATTCAGGAGGTTTACGCTTTTGCTTCATAACTCCCTCAGTCCCTCTTATCTCAAGAGGGAAGAAATAAAACAGAAAACCACAAACCCCTCTCTTAGAGTAAGAGAGGGGAAGGGGGTGAGTTAGAATTTTACTCTCTACTTATCTCAACGCATCTTTCAGCCCTTTTGCTGGACGGAACTTGGGCACGCGCATAGCTGGCACTTGGATGCTCTCGCCGGTGCGCGGATTGCGCGCGGTGCGAGCGGCGCGCTGACGAGCCGAGAAGATCCCGAGGCCGGCAATGGCCACTTCGCCATCTTGCTTAAGCGTGGTGATAATCGAGTCCACGATCACATCCACGGCTTCTTCGGCGGCTACCTTGGTCCCGCCAATCTTGGCGTGGATTGCTTCGATCAAGGCTTGTTTGTTCATGATTAATTATTTTTGCTTAATTTTAAAAATTTTGGCTGCTTTTCGACCTCTTAATTTAACTGATTTATTATACTCTGCCTGGCTAGTCGGGCAAGCTTGACAGATTCTGGGCGCTTGTTATACTCCTCCCAGTCAATTTTTCGCCAGAAAGGGGGTTATTGAGATGGATAACTGGCCGAAAGTATTGATCTTAACGTTCTGGGCTCTAGTCGCGCTTTGTTGAGACGGTCTTCCTGCCAAGCGAGATGACTCAACGAGCTCGACCCGTTTGGCCTCGGTGTGCTGATGTGGGAGAACCATCAGCCGCCGGGGCCTTTTTTATTGTCCTGAGCGAAAGCGAAGGATTATCGCGCAATTTCGATCACTCTACTTTCTCTAATTACTGTCACTTTTATTTCACCCGGATATTTCAATTCTTGCTCCACCCGCACGGCCAGCTCGCGCGCTAATTTTTGCGCTTCTAGGTCGCTCACTTCATTTGGCTTCACAAACACTCTGATCTCGCGCCCGGCTTGGATCGCATAAGCGCGCTCAATGCCCGGGAAAGTGTTGGCCAAGTCTTCTAATTCTTTTAGTCTCTTGATGTAATTCTCAACGTTATCACGTCGCGCACCGGGGCGGCCGCCGCTAATGCCGTCCGCCGCCTGCACAATGCGGGATTCTAAGGTTTCGTACGGATATTCCTCATGGTGCGCTTGCATCGCCTTCACCACCGCTTGGTCAGCGCCAAATTTCTCCAAGATTCTTTTGCCAATCTCCACGTGCGTGCCGGTGACTTCGTGATCTACCGCTTTGCCAATATCATGCAAGAGCGCACCGGCGCGAGCGACGACCGGATCGGCGCCCAGCTCTTCCGCCAGCATCCCAGCAATATGCGCCATTTCTACAGAATGCTGTAAAACATTCTGACCGTAACTTGATCTAAAGTGTAGTCTGCCAAGAATTAGCAAAATTCGGGGATCGAGATTAAACACGCCGGCCTCATAAGCAGCTTCTTCGCCTTTTTGTTTAATTATTTCGGCAATGCTCTCTTTGGCTTTCTCTACCATTTCTTCAATTTTCGCTGGTTGGATGCGACCGTCGGTAATCAAATTTGTCAGTGCCACGCGGGCAATCTGTCTCCTGACTGGATCAAAAGAGGAGAGCGTGACCGTGCCCGGTGTATCGTCAATAATCACTTCCACGCCAGTGGCTTTCTCAAACGCGCGAATATTCCGGCCTTCTTTGCCGATAATTTTGCCTTTGATGTCGTCAGATGGAATCGCCACGCTGGTGGCTAGCACTTCTGGGATGCTCGTGTTGGCCAAGCGCTGGACCACAGAAGTCAGAATCTCGCGCGCTTTGCGTTCTAATTTCTCGTTATTTTCTTGACCCAACTTGCGCATCCGCGCGAGTAAATCAGTTTCATGCGCTTGTTCCACGGTTTTGATAATTTCACTTTTTGCCTCGGCGGGTGATAACTGCGCCACGCGTTGCAGTTCTGTCGCCCGCTGTTGCTCTAGTAAAATAGTTTTCTCCCGCACTTGCTTTAACTCTTCATTTTTCTGCTTAATCTGCTCCAGTTCGCGATCAATATCGCTCTGACGCTTGTCTAGCAACTCGTCTTTTTTTAGCAATCTATCTTCGCGTTGCTTCAATTCTTGCTCTTTTTCGCGCTCGAGCTTTTTCACTTCTTCCAGTCTTTCTCCGGCTTCTTGCTCCGCGCGTTCTAGTACCTTCTGCGATTGATCCTTCGCCTCCAGCATCATCTGCTTGATAGTTAATTCGATAGAACCTTTCTGGCCTAAAGTAATCAACCAGCGCAAGAAATAACCCAAGACCAAGCCACCCAAGGCAGCTGTCCCGGTGATCAAAACTAAAGTGAATAAAGACATAAAAACAGTGTTAAATAATAGGGAAAAAATCAGCCATATCCGACTTGTCCACTCTAACAGATTGCGCGATTTCTGTCTAACTCTTATAATTAGTGCATGCTTAAATCTTTTTTCGCAATTCTTTTAGTTTTTTTCAGCGTTTTTAGTTTCGCTACTGCTTGGCAAGTACCGAGTGTACCGCAAGGTGAAGATGATCCCAATGTTTTTGTGCCCTTGAATACTGGTTCAGTAGCGCAAACCAAAACTGGCAATCTCACGCTCTCAAACTGGCTGGCGCTCGGTTCTGGTAGCACGGCTGGCTTGCAAGCCGGCGATCTATCGGCCGGTGGTGCTGGGCTCTTCAACGGCTTCGGCCTCCTTTCCGGCGGTTTCCAACTTGGGATTACCAAAGTTGCCGGTGTCAACGGCGGCACGCCAGCAGCCGGCAGCGTTTTGCAATCAGCCGACACGCTGGGCAATGCCAAGTGGGTTGCCACTTCCACACTTGGTTTGAGCGGTTCCGGCGGCTCGGGTAGTAGCGATTACTGGACGCGCGCTGGCGGTAATATTTACCCAACTACCACAACTGATAACGTGGGCATTGGTGGCACGCCAGCCAGTGGTGCTCGATTTTCTGTAAAGCAGAGTGCTAAGGAGTTTAATTTCACCGGTTCCGGCGCTAGTGGTTATGCAGCTAATTTTACTCTCGACGACACGGGGCTGAAAATTGGCAACAATGGCTCTGCTAAAGATCTTCGTCTCCAGACTGGCAATAGTTCTAGTGTCGCCACCGATCGAGTAACTATTAAAACAGATGCTTTTGGCACCGGAGCAGTTGGTATTGGCACGACCAATCCAGTTGCAGAGTTGCAGGTGATGGCTGGCACCAATCCAGGGTTTACTCCCGCAGCTGGTGATTGGGCGATTTTGGCCTCTGGAGCTAGTAATCAGAATCGTATCGGAACTGTCGATAGTTCCAGCGGCACCTACATCCAGACTATCGGTGGCTCAAGGGGAGAGATTTCCACCTGGCAGTGGCCCTCTGGCCCAGGTATGCCGCTTTATCTTAATGCGAATGGCGGGAACGTGGTAACTAGTGGCTATTTGTTGGTCCAGGCCGCTGAGCCAAATGGGAAGTTTGCAGTGGATAATACGTCAAATTCTGGCACAGAGTTTGCGGTAGATGCTTCCGCCGGTGCTGATACCGTCTTGATTAGGCAACCAGGTACTCTTAATTCTGCTGCAAATGCGGTAGATATCGTTGGCAATAACCACAGCACTCCAGCCTGGGCAGCTGGTGCAGCCTTGAATGTGGTGCAACAAGGAGCCGCTGGGTTGGCGATCGAAGCCACTGGACGTTCTATTTTCCACGGTAATATCGTGGGAGATGGCCTCTCTATTTCTGGCACCAAAAATTTCCAAATTAAACATCCTCTCAAGCCCGGCAAAGATTTGGTTCACGCTTCGCTAGAAGGCCCGGAAGCCGGTGTGTATTATCGTGGTACGGCGGAATTAAAAAATGGTCAGGTTACGATTTCTCTGCCGGATTATTTTGAGGCTTTAACCAGCAAACAAGATCGTACCGTGCAACTCACCAATCTGGACGGCGGTGATGTGATTTTTGTAAAAAGTCAGAACGGCGCGCAAGTCAAAAATGGCAAATTTATCGTGCAATCAAGCAACAAAAATTCTCAACAAAAGTTTAATTGGGAAGTGAAGGCGATCCGTGACGATATCCCAGCCCTGGAGGTGGAGCCAGAATCATTGGAAAATTAATTCTTCACTTTCACCATCTCGTCGATGAGGCCGTAAGTTTTGGCTTCATCAGCGCTCATGTAGTAGTCACGATCGGAATCTTTCTCCACTTGCGTGACTGGTTTACCGGTGTTCTTGGCCAGGATCTTGTTTAGCTTTTCTTTGATTTTAAGAATTTGCTTGGCGGTGATGGCAATGTCGCTGGCTTGGCCCTCCATGCCGGCCATTGGTTGGTGGATCATAATTTCGGCATTTGGTAGCGCTAAGCGTTTGCCTTTTTTCCCAGCAGACAAAATTACTGCCGCAGCGCTGGCGGCCAGACCCACGCAGATGGTGGAGACATCAGACTTTACATAATTCATTGTGTCTAAGATTGCCAAACCAGCGCTCACGCTACCGCCGGGAGAGTTGATGTACATCGTGATATCTTTCTTCGGACCTTCACTTTCCAGAAACAAGAGTTGCGCGATGATGATATTGGCCACATGATCGTCAATTGGCCCGCCGAGGAAGATTATTCGATCTCTTAACAAGCGCGAATAAATATCGTAAGCACGCTCGCCGAAAGGGGACTTCTCAATGACAGTTGGGATTAACATGTGGCGAATCTTAACGAATTTCCCCTAATTTTGCAAATGTGACCCTAGTTGAACCTTTTTAGCCTAGCCCTTGACAAGCTCTGTGTATTTGCTATAATTGGGGTTGAGAGTGGTATTGGGCAGTTTTTGCCTAAGCTCTCTAAATCTCGATCTTCGTCAATCAAACAAGAGGAGTTTCTCGTGGCAAAACCATTTACGGTTAACAGGATTGTGACTCACTGTTGGCCTCATCTCGATGAGATTGTGGCCATTTGGCTGTTGTGGGTTTTCGGGCAGAAGCTTTTCCCAGGAGTTCCAGAAGCTCCGGTGGAGTTCTGGGGCGATGGGAATCAGCCGCCGGACGGGAAGTCGTGGCAGGAGCATGAGGCCGAGGGAACATTGTTCATCGGTATCGGCGGTGGCCGCTTCGATGAACATCCGGCAGACGGAAGCAGCCGCAAGGTGGGTGAGTGCACCGCCACGCTGGTTGCTCGGCATCTGGGTTTGCTGGAACGGCGAGAGCTGGACATGATCCTTGAACATGTGAGAAAAGAGGATCTTGAGGCCGGTTTTGGGGCGTTCAGCTTGGGCTCGATCGTTAAGTCGATGCACAAGTCTGGGATGGATCCAAAATGGGTAATGAATTGGGTCTTCGACGCTCTCGATGCCAAACTGAAGGAGCAGGAGACTTTCTTGGCGGCGCTCAATTTTCTGGACGGGTTCGTTCTTCCAGAACGACTGGCCCAGATTGGTGGCAAGTCACACACATTGGTTGTGGTCACCACCGCTAACCCAGAGACCAATCGGGCGGCCGGCTATCGCCATTTCGTTAAGGGCGGCAGTGTCACCGTAGTACAGAGCAATCCCGATACTGGCCACCACTACATTTTCGTCCGTGGTCCGGCACAGCAGAGATTGCCAGAGATCGCCCGGCAAATTCGTTTGGCCGAACGAAGCCTGCACGGCTGTGAGTCTGTTGATTTTCAAGCCTTGTTGGCCGAGGGTCGAGTGGCGGGCGCCGAATGTTGGTGGTTGGCCGCGATTGGCCTGTTCAATGGCAGTCTCACGGCCACAGATGTCCCACCGAGCAAGCTCTCTCTCGATGAGATCGTGGCTTGCGTCAAGCGAGCTTTTGCCGAAGGTTCTACTTCGGTACCGAACTCGTCACCAGTTCCGGTTGCAGTCGAGGCATAAATTCCCCGACTCCAACCACAGAAAGACCGCATGGTACGCCCAGCGGTCTTTATTTATTTTCCAATAATTTCCAAACCATCTCTACCAAGAGCATCTCGCTCACATAATGCCGCAAATTCTCGGCCGGGACATCCTTGTAGTGTTCTTGCAAATGTTTCACCTCTTTCTCGATTTCTTCAGGTTTTGGTTCTAGTTTCGCTTGCTTAGCAATTTCGGCAATCAGCAAACCGGTCTTTAAACGCTTTTCCGCTTCGCTCTGCCAATCCGCGCGCAAATCTTTTTCTTCTTTCTTGATGTGCTTGAGATAATCCTCAAACTTGAGACCCATTTGCTCGATCTGGTGCTTCATCTCATGCGCCATTTTATCTAATTCACTTTCTACCAGCACATTTGGCAAAGTAATTTTTGCTTGTTCTAGCAAATTATCCATAATCTTCAGTCGCGTTTTTTCTCTGTTTCTCCGCTCGCGTTCTAGCTTCAAGTTCTGCTTAATTATTTCGCGCTGTTCGGCTGTGATTTCTGTAATTTTTTCTGGTTCTATTTTTTGCGTTTCCTGATTCTTCTTAATATTTTCCACCACTTCGTCTACTTCTTTTTCTGTAATTTCCGGAATTATTTCTGTCTCTGGTTTCTCTAATTTTGTGTAATCCGGCAGAGTAAATTCTGGTCTAACTGCCGTCTTGATCACGAAACCGAGCGGATTGCCTTTTGCAATTTTCGTGAGGGTAATCGCTGGTCGGCCAAGTGCGTCGATTTTGTTTGCTTGCAAAATTTCGGGATAAATATTTTGTAGCGCTAGTTCCGCCATCTCGAGTAAAATCTTTTCTTCGCCAATTTTGCTCGCCAAGATATCCGCCGGAATGTGTCCGGTTCGGAAGCCGTCTATCTTCACTTCTTGGTTGAGCTTAGCTAGCGCTCTGGTTCTAAAGCTTTCAAATTTTTCCGCGGCAATTTCGCCTGTCAGTTCCACTTCGCTATTCTCTAATTTAGTGATTTTTAGTTCCATATTTTTAACAAATTAAAAGCCAGCTTAAAGCCGGCCTCTAATTAAAGCATTTCTGGCGAGTTTTACAAACCCGCTTCTTGGTTGAGCGTGTTAATGCTAGTTTCCAATTCTGCCGCTTCTTGCGCGCTCATATCGGCGTCCGCACTTAGCGTTTCTTCCGTTACAATTTCTGTCGTGACTGTTTCCGTAGTGCCCGGCATATTTTGCTCACTACTCAAGCCAGTTTCGCTGGCCGGCATTACCGGCGCATTAGTTTTAGAACTAAACAAATAAATCGCGCCGATGATCAAGATAATCACGACGATGATCGAGCCCACCAGCGAGCCGCTGGAGTTGTTGTTCTGATCCATAGTGTTGTCTCCGTTCATGTTTTATGTTTATTATTTTTCTAATTTCTACTGCATTTCCACCGCCGCTGGGGAAGCGGTTCTAGCTTCCGTCGCGCTTGGCTTAAGTGTGTTGGCCGGCTTAGGCATGGCGGCACGGATCTCCTGCACCAGTTTGTGCAAGTCTTGGCCAATGGTCTTGACGATTTTCAAGACGCTAGCCACCGCCTCGCGCACAGTCTTGGCTTCCGTTACCGTCAGTTTTTCCGTTGCGGTTAGTGTGGCTAGTTTGCTTGGTAAGTCAGCCAGCGCCGCCTTGGCCGCCGCAATATCAGCAGCTAGTTTTGCCTCGCTCGCTTTCCAGCTCGTTACATCCGTTCCCTGGCTGGCGAGCTTATCCAGATGAGTCTTGAGCTTGTTATCCAGATTCTCCAGATTTTTCAACACCAAGCTCACGCGCTCTGTGATTTTCTCAACATAATTACCAATCTGACCGGCGCGCTTCTCTTGTCTATCCTCCTGACGATCTTCTTGCCGCACATCACGCGCTTCTTTGTTCGCGTCGCGTTTTTCCAGCAGATCTTTCTTTTTTAGTTCTATTTCTTGCCGGCTCGCCTCTAGTTTCGCTTTCATCTCTTTCAGCTTTGCCTCGCGCTCGGCGGGGATTGGCTTGAGCGTCTTGAGATAACCCTCTTCGGCGCTAGCTAGAACTGGCAAACAAAACAAACTTACAAGCAACAACACTAATAACTTGCGCATATTTATTTCTTTTTTATTAAAAAACCTAATAATCTAAACTATTTTCCCATTATAACCTATTTTTTCTCAACACTAAATTTCTGGGCATATAGCTCACAGCCGCGAGCAAAGGCTTGCTCGGCTTCTGTTTTGCCCTTAAAGCCGTTAATCTTCACTTCTTTGCCTTGCAGCTGCTTGTAAGTCTCATAGAAGTGTTGCAACTCTTTCAGCGTATGCGGGTTCAGATCAGCGAGATCTTGCACTTTCTGCCATCTTGGATCGTCCACTGGCACGGCGATGAGCTTGTCATCCGCATCGCCAGAGTCAATCATATTCATAATAGCGACCGGCCGCGCTCGCACTAGCAAGCCCGGCACGAGGGGATTAGTCGTGAGCAGAATCACATCTACCGGATCATTGTCGTCCCAGAGTGTTTGGGGCACGAAGCCGTAATCGCAAGGGAAATCTTGGGCACTGTGCAAGACTCGATCTAGCGCAATCAGGCCTGTTTCTTTATCCACCTCATACTTATTTTTACTGCCTTTATTAATCTCCACGATCACATTAATCGCGTCTTTCGTCCCCGGTTCAATATCGTGCCATAAGTTCATCTCACTATTTTAGCGCGTGAGTAATATCTGTCAAATATATTGAAAAAGCTATATTTTAGGCCATTTTTTGATAACCACTTGACTTTCAAACCTGTTTGTGATAGAATGGGAGTTGGAGCAGTATTTCACTGCAACTGAATTCCGGCAGTTTTTACCGGGGTATGTCCGTTAGTAGCGGACAGATGGTTCTTTTACAGGAGAAAGTGTCATGAGTAGTGACTCCGAAATCGTACGTTTGTGGAAAGTGCAAGCTAGTGTTAATAAGCTTGTGCTCGACGGCAAGAGAGATCCCAGAAAGATCAGTGACTTCTTGCAGAAGGTCATCGATGAATCCATCCCTCTGGCGGATAGGTTCGCGCTTGTGGCTGATCTTAATCTCGGCATTGTTACGCACCCCGACGGACGTAAGTTTAGTGTGAGTGGCTACTGCCACTCTAGAAATGGTCTGACTAGTACTTGCCAAGAGCACCTCGCGTTCATTAACCTCAAAGGAGGTGTCTTGCTGGGTCAACTTGGTTTGGACTTGCTCAAAGAGCAGGGAAACTTTGAGGAGTGTTCAAGCTGTTACCACGGCTATCACGCCCTTTCTTATGATTCAAATGATCATAACAACCTGCCCAGTACGAAGATTCAAAGCAATCCAGTTTTTCAGTCGATGGTTATTGACGGAGAAACCGAGTGGGTTGGGGGTATTCTGCTCTGCTTCGTTGAAGTGAAGTAGAAATAGAGTCATTTTGTGAACAAAAGCCCGCGACTGAAAAGTCGCGGGCTTTCTTAATTTTCTAAAAACTAAAATTATTCTGACTTCTCTGTTTCGGTCTTCTCACTTTCAATTTCAGAACTTTCAGTTTTTACTTCTGCAACATTTTCTGGAGTTACTTCTGGAGTTTCAGCTTTTTTCGTCTCCGTCATCGAAGCTGGGGGAATAATGTCGATTTTCCAGCCGGTGAGACGCGCGGCGAGGCGAGCATTCTGCCCACCGCGACCGACGGCTAGTGAGAACTGATCCGCGTCCACCTCAATCTGCGCGCGGTTATCTTCTTTAAATAGTGTGACTTTGTTAATTTTCGCCGGTGAGAGCGCGCTGGAGATAAAAGTTTCGGGATCCTCGCTCCACTCAATAATATCAATTTTCTCGCCGCCGAGTTCGGAGATTACTGTATTCACGCGTACGCCGCGCTGGCCCACACAGGATCCAACTGGATCCACATTTGGGTCGCTAGAGTGGACGGCAATCTTGGTCCGCGCGCCCGGCTCGCGAGCAATGGCCCGGATGCTCACCACGCCGCTGGCGATCTCTGGCGCTTCCACGGCAAACAATTTTTCCACAAATTTAGGATGCGCGCGCGAGAGACGCAAGTTGATTCCTCTTGGCGTTTCTTCCACATCATAGAGATAGGTCTTGATGCGTTCGCCTTGGCGATAATATTCGCCCGGGATTTGCTCTTCACGAGCGAGTAGACCGGTAGTGCGTCCGAGATCTACAAACACATTGCCGCGTTCCATCTTCTGCACTTTGCCATTCATAATCTCACCCTCACGGCCAGAATATTCGGTGAGTACCGACTGCTTCTCGGCCTCGCGCAAGCGCTGGATAATCACTTGCTTGGCCGTTTGCGCCGCGATGCGACCGTAATCATCTTTGGCCTCGAGTGGGAAAATTAGTTCATCGCCCAGCTTAGCGTCAGCTTTTATTTTCTTCGCATCCGCGAGCATGATGTGTTGCTCTTCGTTAAATTTTACTTTCTCATCAGGCTTTAACTCTGTTTGTTCTGTCTTGCCAGCTTCCACCTCATCCAGATTTTCACTTTTGCTTAATTCGTCTTCGCTCAAGAGCATACTCTCATCCACCACAATCTTGACCTGATAAAAGTCTACTTTGCCGGTAGCGTAATCAAACTTGGTGCGCACTATTTGGTCCTTCTGACCGTAATCTTTTTTATACGCGGCAATTAGCGCGTCTTCAATCGCGCTTAGGATTTTCTCTTTAGGGATACCACGCTCTTCTTCCAGTTGTTCCAGAGCCGAGCGCATTGTTTTGAGATCCATCATAATAATTTATTAGTTTTTTAGAAAATTTTTGAGTAAAAACGCCCGTTCCGAGGTCGGGACAGGTCTGCTACCACTATATACTTAGAGTTATCAACAGTCAACTGGCTAGTAAATCTAAACAAGTTAAACCAGCCTGTGTTACAATTTGAGCATGTCTGCCGAAAAATTTTACAAAGTGATCGCTATATTAGCCGCCATTACGGCAATCGTGTGGATCGGTGTTTATTATGTTTCCAATTACCGCGACGGCGCGCCTGCGCCTGCGCCAGCTGCTTCCGAGGAAGATGCCGAAGAGGCTCGCCGCGCGCAATTACTCCAGTCACTCCGCGCTACCGAGCCAACCTCGTTGACCGAAGCCGAACGCGCGGCGTTGCTAAAAGGCCTGAAGTCCAGCAAACCCACCAAGCTAACCGACGCTGACCGCGAGAAATTATTAGAATCTTTAAAAGCGCAATAAAAATTATTATTTAAAAAAATATGAAATATTTAAAAATTATTTTGCCAATTTTTGCTTTAGTTCTCGCCGGGAGCGTGATGGCGGCTTGGAACGATGCTCCAGCTGATTGTTCTGGGCCAGGAGCGGGTTGTCCTAATACCGCCGAACCGATTAATGTAAGCAGTAGCCAACAAAGTAAATCTGGGCGCTTGGAGCTTGGCGGGCTGAATCTCTTGGGAGAGTTGCTCGTTAATGGATTTAAGCCGCTTGCCGGGCAGTTTCTGACTGCTGATCCGGTGACTGGTTTTGCGCAGTGGGCCACGCCTAGTTCTGGTGGGGGCTCTGGCGATCCAAGCACAAACTTCTGGTCTCGGACTGGCTCCAGTCTTTTTCCTCTTAATATTGGCGATAACGTTGGCATCGGCACCAATACTCCGAATTCCAAACTAACCGTGGCTGGCGGTAATGTTGGTATTGTTGGTGAGAATAAGGGGCTTCTTTCCGGCGTCGCTGGTGACGCTAATCATGCGAGTTTGATCCTACGCGCGAGCGGTAGCGGCAATATGGTGCTTACTCCGGCCGCGGTTGGTGGCCAACGTGATGTAATTATCAACGGTGGTGCCCTTGGTATTGGCACTGGAGTCAGTGCCGGGGCAATTTCTGGCGTCAAACTCGATGTGGCTGGTGCCGCGCGAGTGGGTGGGAATCTTAATGTTTCTGGTGGGAGTGTGACTGTTTCGAACAATGTCAGTTCTGGTGGGACGGTTAGCGGCGCAGCTGTTAGAGGTGGCTCTATTTGCACAACTGATAGCAATGGGAATACAGTAAATTGCTTGGGCGGCGGCTCTGGCACCCCAACTCCTCCGACGGGTGGTGGTAGTGACGCGTTTCCGGCTGGTTCAGTGGTGATGACCAAAGCTGGCACTTGCCCGGCTGGTTGGAGTCTCGATCCCTCTTTCAACGCGCGGTTTGTGATTGGTTCCGATTCCGCACATGCCCCTGGCACTACCAATTGGACCGCCAAAACCGGACCTGATTATTCCAAGAGTCACGAAGCGGAGGGCATTTTTGCTATTGGTCCAGAACTTGGTACTAGTTTGTTGAGTCGGCCAATCCACAGTCACCCAATACCGTCTATCTCTGTTGCTTTCTGCGTCAAAAATTAGATAAGTTTATTTCTTTCCACAAAAATCCCTGTCTAGATTTTCTAGCACAGGGATTTTTGTTTTGTTTTTGCTATAATTAATAGAACATGTGGATTGATCCGGAACAATTACAAACTTTTCTACTCGACTCTGGTTTAGCGAGCAAGAAAGATTTGGTGAATATCGCCGAACAGGTTGAGAGTGAGAAAAAAAGTTTCGAAGAACTACTGCTCGCCAGCGGCAAGATTACGGAAGACGATCTTCGTCGTGCCAAGGCTTACATCTTGGGCATTCCGTTTGTGGATTTAAAGAAAGATAAAATAGATAAAGATGTGCTGTACACGATTCCCGAGCCAATTGCACGGCGGCATAATATTGTGGCTTTTAAGAAAAAAGATAATGACTCGCTGGAGGTGGCGATGCTCGACCCGGATGACTTGACCGCGATTGATTTTATCAAAAAAGGTTCTGGTCTCAAGATTTTGCCGAGATTAACCGACGCCGCTTCGCTCAAGAGTGCGCTCTTGCAGTATCAAAAAAGCTTAAAAGCCGAGTTTGGTGACTTAGTGGGCCAAGAAGCGGCTAAACTAAAAAAGCTGGACGACACTGATGGCGGAAAAGAAATTGGCGAAGGTGAGCTCAAGAAGCTGGCCGAAGATTTGCCAGTGGTGCGCATTGTCGATACATTGCTCTCGCATGCGATTACCCAGCAAGCTTCCGACATTCATATCGAGAACTTTGAGAGAGAGGTGATTATTAGATATCGGATAGACGGCTTGCTCCACGACGCGATGGTCTTGCCCAAGAATGCTGGACCGGCCTTGGTGGCGAGGATCAAAGTTTTAGCAAACTTGAGATTAGACGAAAAGCGCTTGCCGCAAGATGGGCGGTTTAAGATTGAACTGGACGGTCAGGGCGTCTCGTTTCGCGTTTCTATTTTACCAACCTATTTTGGCGAGAAGATCGTGATGCGCTTATTGCCCGACACGGCGCGTGGTTTATCGCTAGAGCAAGGCGGGTTCCACGGCGAGGGTTTGGAGCGCGTGCAAGCGGCCACGCAACAGGCAACTGGCATGATCTTGGTGACTGGCCCGACTGGTTCGGGTAAATCTACTACTTTGTATACTGTTCTGGAAATCTTGAATCAGCCGGATGTAAACATCTCAACCATCGAAGATCCGATTGAGTATCAGATGCCGCGCGTGAACCAGACGCAAGTGAAGCCCGAGATTGGTCTCACTTTTGGTAATGGCTTAAGAGCGCTTGTGCGCCAAGATCCGGATATTATTATGGTCGGCGAGATTCGAGATAAAGAAACAGCTGGCTTGGCGATTAATGCGGCGCTGACTGGTCACTTGGTTCTTTCCACTCTGCACACAAATTCCGCCGCTGGTGCGATCCCAAGATTCTTGGACATGGGCGCGGAGCCGTTCTTGCTCGTTTCTACTATTAATGTGATCATCGCGCAGAGATTGGTGCGGAGATTAGAAGGCGCGAAAGAAAAATATTTATTATCTAGTGCAGAATTGAAAAAGTTGGGTGAGAAAGTGGATTTGGAGCGAGTGTTGGAAATCTTGAAAACAGAAAAAGTAGTAGCGCCAGCCGCGAAGTGGGAAAATATTTCTTTTTATAAACCAAAAGCTGGAGCAAATAGTGAGGACTCTTATCGTGGTCGAGTGGGCATCCACGAAGTTCTCAAAATGTCAGCAACGATTAAAGATCTAGTAATGAAAAGTGCCACCACTTCGCAAATTGAGGAACAAGCCAAGAAAGAGGGAATGCTCACGATGTTGGAAGATGGCATTTTTCAAGCCGCACAAGGCGTGACGAGCATTGAGGAAGTGTTGCGCGTGGTGAGTGAGTAATTCTTTCATGAAATATTCTTTCAAAGCTTCTCGATCTGATGGCACCACAATGAGCGGCGAGCGTGAGGCGCCGGATCGTTACGCGCTGGCGCGCGAACTGCATGCGGAAGGTTTGACAGTCACTCAAGCCAGACTAGTCGCCGAGCTGGGCAAGAAGCATCGCTTCCACTTTGCCAGTCCCTTTGGTCGGATCAAGATTAAAGACAAGATTGTTTTCGCTTCCTCGCTCTCGGCCATGATCGGCGCGGGCTTATCACTCTCTCGCGCTCTGGCGATTCTGGAGCGGCAAGTGGCTAATGAGAAGTTCAAGAGCGTGATCGCGCAACTTAGCGCAAAAGTAAATTCTGGCGAGCCATTCTCGGCCTCGCTCGCTAGTTTCCCCGATGTTTTCCCACCCGTTTTTATCGCTATGGTTGGCGCGGGCGAGGAATCGGGGAATCTCACGCAAGCGCTCGAAGTAGTACATCAACAGTTAGCCAAGAGCTATGATCTCCAGCGCAAAGTAAAAGGCGCCATGCTCTACCCGGCGATTATTGTGGTGGTGATTATCGCGATTGCGATCTTGATGATGATCTTTCTCGTGCCGCAACTCACGGCGCTGTTTCGTGATCTCAACGTTGATTTGCCGCTCTCAACGAGAATCGTGATTGGTGTTAGTGATTTTTTGTCTAACTACACCATCTCTTTTTTGCTTAGTTTAGCCGCGATTATCGTGATTTTTCTCAAATTAGCCAGGACCAAATCTGGCCACAAATCCCTGACCAGAATCTGGCTACATACACCGGCGATCGGCACGATCGTGAAAAATCTAAACGCGGCCGTTACGATGCGCACGATTTCTTCACTCATCTCATCTGGCGTTAGCATGCTAGAGGCGCTGGCGATCACTGGCAAAGTTTTGCAAAACCCGTTTTATCAGAGCGTTTTACTAGAAGCGGCTGTGGTGGTCGAGAAAGGCGGGACATTATCAGCGGTGTTCAAAAGTCACGAAGATATTTTCCCTATTCTGGTTGGCGAGATGGCCGAAGTGGGCGAAGAAACTGGTAATTTGCCAGCAATGCTCTTGAAAGGCGCCACGTTCTTTGAAGACGAAGTGGAACAAGCGACTAAGAATCTCTCCACGATTATCGAACCAGCGCTAATGGTGGTGATTGGTATTTTTGTCGGCTTCTTCGCCATCTCCATGCTCGGACCAATGTACTCGCTAAGCGAAACTATTTAAGATGCCAAATAAATTTTTAGAAAAAAATAATTTAAAAAATAGAAAAACTGGCTTTACGTTGGTAGAGACACTTGTTGGCGTGTTTGTATTTTCTGTCATCGCGCTGGCGATTTATCAGGGCTTCTTTGCGGTTACTGATCTGGTCAAAGCGTCGCGTGCTCGGACAGCGGCCACTCTACTGGCCAATCAACAATTAGAGATTATCCGCAATATGCCTTATGCCCAAGTGGGCGAGGTGGGCGGCATCCCGAACGGCTTGATCCAGAGCGTGCAGAACGTCACGGACGCTGGCATCACTTTCACTTCCACCACGACTGTGCGTAACGTGGACGACATTTTCGACGGCACCATCGGCGGTGCGCCAAACGATTTGAGTCCAGCGGATTATAAGCTCGTGCAATTGGACATGAATTGTTCAGCCTGCAAACTAGCGCAACCGCTCGCTTTTGTCGCTACGGTAGCACCGAAGAGTTTAGAAACTTCCAGTGGCAACGGCGCGCTCTTTGTGCGTGTGCTAGACGCCAATGGTCAGCCAGTGGCTAATGCAAACGTGCACATTGCGAACAACTTAGTTAATCCGGCGATTAGTATTGATGATGTGACGAACAATGCCGGCATGCTCCAACTAGTTGATGTGCCACCCGGGAACTTTGCTTACGAGATCACGGTTAGCAAAAGCGGTTATTCCACAGATAGAACTTATCCAGCCGGCGCGGTGGGCAATCCCAATCCGGTCAATCCGCACTCCACCGTTTCTGTTGGTCAGGTTACACAAGTGACGCTCTCGATTGATCGCACCAGTCAGATCAATTTCTCTGGTATCAATAGTGCTTGCGTGAGCACGCCGAGTGCCGGCTTTAATCTACAGGGGAATAAATTACTTGGCACGAGTCCCAATGTTTTGAAATATAATCAGAATCACACGCTGGATGGCGCTGGGCACAAAACTATCGCTAATCTAGAATGGGACACTTACAGCTTGAGTGTGAGTGACGCCGGCACGGATCTCGCTGGTTCGGTGCCACTCTTGCCTTTCTCACTTGCGCCCAATACGGATCAGAATGTCTTGCTGGTTACTGCGCCAGCCAATCCCAATGCCTTGCTGGTGACGGTGAAAGATGCCGCCAGTCTCTTGCCCATCGACGACGCTAGCGTCACGCTCTCGCGGGGCGGCTTTAGTCAGAATCTCGTGACCAATCGTGGCTTCTTCCGCCAGACAGATTGGTCGGGCGGCGCGGGGCAAGTGGACTTTGTGAGCGCTAATCAATACTTCAGTGATGACGGCAATGTGGACACGGCTGGCGTGCTCGGTCAGGCGCAGTTGCGCTCCGTTTTCGGCAATTATTCGGCCAGCGGTGTGCTTACTTCCTCAATTTTCGACACCGGCTCTAGCACGGCCAGCGCGTTCTATAATATCAACTGGACACCGGCCTCCCAGAGCGCTTCCACAACTCTCCGATTCCAAATCGCGACGGGCAATGATAATGCCACCAGCACGTGGAATTATCTCGGCCCGGATGGAACGAGCAACACGTTCTACACTGTCTCTGGCGATCCAATCAATGCGATTCACAATAGCGACGAGTTTATCCGTTATCGCGCCTATTTCTCCACGATTGATCCGAATTTCACGCCCGTCTTGTCTGATGTTAGCTTGGTCTACGGCTCGGGTTGCCTACCGTCCGGACAAGTTTTCTTTAATAATCTCACCAGCGCGAGTGATTATAATCTCAACGTGACGGCGACCGGTTATCAGAATTACCAAAATAATTCTGTTTCTGCCACACAGCCATGGCAAACTTTCGAAGTTCTAATGTCGCCATAATATGTCTAAAATATTTTTATTAAAAAATAAGCAAAAAGGTTTTAGTTTGGTTGAGATTCTGATTGTGGTGGCGATTCTGGGCTTGATCAGCGTGGTGCTGGCGACTTTCCAAGTTGATATTTGGCGGCAGAATAGTTTTCTCACTAACTCTATCCAAGCCGAACAAGATGCCAGAATTGCTCTGAAGAGATTGGTGGCCGAGTTGAGGCAAGCTGCGCCTTCCGACACTGGCGCCTTTGCGATTGCACTCGCTGATAAAGATAAATTAACTTTTTACAGCGACATTGATGGCGATGGCCTGCACGAGCGTTTGCGCTATTTCTTGAGTGGTAATATTTTGCGGCGAGGAATTATCAAACCAACTGGCAGTCCGCTGACTTATCTAGACGCGAACGAGCAGGTCAGCAACTTCGTGCCAAACTTGGTAAACAGTAATAGCATAATTTTCACTTATTTCGATAAGAATTATGCTGGCACGAGCACGGCACTCACGCTACCAATTAATTTACCAAATGTCAGATTAGTCAAAGTTCAGTTTAGTATCGAAGCTGATCCCAACCGTGCGCCAGTGACCACGACTTATGAGAGTCAGGTGGCAATCAGAAGTCTCAAAGATAATCTGTGAGATAATTTAAAAAAACTGTGAAAATAAAAAATAAAAAAAATAAAAAGTCTGGCTACCTCTTGATTCAAGCGCTCGTCTTTGGCTCTGTTGGTGTAGTTATTCTCGGCGGCTTGATCTCTTGGGGCGCGAGCAATTATCGCGCAGCCCGGCAGACTACGGCGCGCGAGCAAGCCTTCCAGATCGCGGAGGCGGGGATTGAGTATTATCGCTGGCACTTGGCGCATGCGGCCCAGGATTATCAGGACGGCACCGGCGCGGCGGGCCCCTATGTCCATAATTATACCGATAAGAACGGCACGGTTCTCGGCACTTACACACTCACCATCACGCCACCCATCGTGGGTTCAACGATTGTTACGGTTGTTTCCGAAGGCAAAGTAGCTAGTGACGCCAGTTTGAGCAGAAAGATCGAGGCCAAGTTCGCCATTCCCTCGCTGGCCAAGTACGCTTTCGTTGCTAATTCCAATATGCGCTTTGGCGCCGGAACGGAAGTTTTCGGACCCATCCACTCCAATGCCGGTATCCGCTTCGACGGTCTCGTCCACAATATTGTCACTAGCGCGGTAGCGAGCTACGATGATCCTGACCACAGTGGTGCTGTCGAATTTGGCGTGCACACTCACGTGAATGCACCACCCGGTAGCGGTATTACTGACACTTTCCGGGCCTTAGAAGCGCCGCCAAGCGCGGTGCCCAACCGCGCCGACATCTTCGAGGCTGGTCGGCAGTTTCCCGTCCCGGCTGTCGACTTCAATGGCTTTACCGCTGATCTCTCGAATATCAAGACGCAAGCGCAGACTAGCGGTCGCTACTTCGCCTCCTCCGGCGCGCAAGGTTATCAAGTTATTCTCAAAACTAATGACACTTTTGACTTATACAGGGTGAACACACTTTCCAGCGCCGGCTCCGGTTGCAGTAACAGCCAGAACCAGACCGGCTGGGGCACGTGGAGTATCAGTACGCGCACCTTCCTCCAGAATTACGCTTTCCCCGCTAATGGTTTAATCTTTCTCGAAGATCATGTGTGGGTGGAGGGCACGATTAACAGCGCGCGTTTAACGATCGCCTCCGGCAAATTCCCCGAGAATTCCTCAACTAATACGAACATCATAGTAAATAACGATTTGAGTTACACCAATTACAATGGCACGGACGTCCTATCACTTATCGCGCAGAATAATATCTTGGTCGGCAAGAATAGTGCTGATGATCTAGAGCTCGACGCCGCGCTGGTGGCCAAGAACGGCTTTGTTGGCCGTTATTATTACGGCTCATCTTGTACGAATAATTCGCGCACTTCGCTCCGCTTGGTGGGCATGATCGCTACCAATCAGCGTTACGGCTTTGCCTACACCGACGGCACCGGCTACGCCACGCGCACAATCATCTACGATGCCAATCTACTCTACGGCCCGCCACCCTCTTTTCCCCTTACTTCCGATCAGTATCAGACAATCTCTTGGCGCGAGTTGTGAGGGCTTGACAGTTTCTGTTTTTCTTACTAGGGTGTGGGTTGCGTTCGAAACAAGGTCTTCAAAATATAAAATATATAGAAAGGGGCCAGAAAATGGCTAAGAAATCACAGGGGTCGCTTGGTTTGGCGCGAGAGGTTTTTGCTCCCGACCCAAATCCGATTACTAGAGTTAGCCGCGACTTTCTCGAGTATTTCGGCTCAATGGAGGTGGTCGAGGAGAAAATTCTGCTCCACTCGCGCGAGCTGGGACAGCCGATGAATGATCAGGCAATCGCCAAGCACTGTCAGCCAGAGCCGACAACTCTTGGAGTAGTGCTCTACAATATTCGCTACAACAAGAAGCTGGTTCGCAACGGTGCTGCCAACATTTTCTACGTTGAGGACAAAGATGGCGTGCTCCGTGCCTTGGGCGTTTATCAGTTCGACGACGGTTGGGGCGTTCGTACCGACTCCGTCGAGGATCCGTGCTCATGGGCTGCCGGGGGCCGTGTCTTCTCCCGCAAGTTCAAGCGCTCTGGCTCTAAACCCAAATGACGCTCTAGCGCTCAATCACTTTGACCCTTGGTTTGCTCCGGCAGACTAAGGGTCATTTTTTTATCTTAAAATTCTAAATCTGCTATAATTCTGGTTAAATTAACAGAATGAAAAACAAGCTAATTGTCGGAAACTGGAAAGCTAATCCCAGCTCGCCGCGCGAGGCGCAGGAGTTGTGGGGCAAAGTGAAGCGCGTGGCGCAAGGCTTGAAGCGCGTGGAAACGGTAGTTTGTCCGCCGGTGATCTTTTTAGAAAATCTCGCTAATAGGGCTAAGCTTGGCGCTAGATTGGCGCTGGGCGCGCAAGACACTTTCTGGGCTCTAGAAGGCCCTTGGACGGGCCAGATTGGCCCCGGGATGGTGCGGAAATCAGGCGGGCAGTATTTATTGCTCGGACATTCGGAAAAGCGCGCCTTGGGCGATTCTGACTCGGTTATAAATCAGAAGCTCAAGCTCGCGCTAGCGCAGGATTTGCGAGTGATCTTGTGCGTGGGCGAACGAGAGCGGGATAGTCACGGTGAGTATTTAAAAATTATTCGCGAGCAGATTACTAGCGCGCTGGAGAAAGTTTCTAAAAAATTTGCTAAGCAGATTGTTATTGCCTATGAGCCGGTGTGGGCGATTGGCGAGCAAGCAAAATCTAGTGACACGCCGCACAGTTTCTTGGAAACCGCGATTTTTATTCGCAAAATCTTGAGCCACTGGTGCGGTCATGCTAGCGCGCTGGCTGTGCCGGTGCTCTATGGTGGCTCGGTGGATATCAAAAATGCTGGCAGTTTCTTGAGTGAAGGCGCGGCTGACGGTTTACTCGTTGGCCGGGCATCTCTAAGAGCCGATCACTTTACGCAAATTCTAAAAATCGCTGATGAACTTGCTCGCTGATCTCACGGATGTAGAATTAGTCGGCAAACGTGTGCTCTTGCGCGTGGACTTGAATGTGCCGATTGAGAATGGCACAGTGCGCGATGACTTTCGGATCAAGCGCGCGATCCCGACGATAAAAAAATTATTAAACGCGGGCGCACGGGTGACACTCTTGAGCCACTCGAGCGAGCCGGGCGCGAGTTTGGCGCTAATCGCTGATTATTTACAACAGTTTTTCCCCGTAATTTTTGTCAAAAATGTAAACGATGTGCCGGATTCTGCGCACTGGGCTGAAGGATCAGTAGTTTTGCTAGAGAATTTGCGTTTAGATCCGAGAGAAGAAAATAATTCTAGCGAATTCGCGCAAGAGTTGGCCAAGCTTGGCGATATTTATATTAACGAAGATTTTCCGGTCTCACACCGCGCGCATGCCTCGATTGTTTCTTTGCCCAGATTATTGCCGAGTTATGCTGGTTTGCAGTTTGCGGAAGAAGTAAAACAGTTGAGTGAATTATTTAAGCCAGAGCAACCACTGGTGGTGATCATTGCCGGCGCGAAATTTGGCACTAAGTTGTCACTGGTGCAGAAATTTTTGCCACTAGCTGAGAAGATTTTTATCGGCGGTGCGCTGGCGCACCCAATTTTTAAACTTTTGGGTTACGAAATTGGGCAATCACTTTGCGATGACAGTCTCAAAGATCTGGAAAGCCTAGCAACTGATCCAAAAATTGTTTTGCCAAGCGAAGTTTTAGTAAAAAGGGGAGATGAGGTTGGTAGCACAACACCAGATCAAGTGCCGAGAGACGGGATTATTGTCGATGCCGGTCCAGCGGCGCTGGGTCAGTTGAGTGAGTTGATTAGTGAGGCTAAGACGGTGCTCTGGAACGGCCCGCTGGGTAATTACGAGCAAGGCTTTGTGTCGCCCACGCATGACCTGGCGCAAGTGCTGGCCGCGAGTGGCGCGCACAGTGTGGTGGGCGGCGGCGATACGATTGCCGCGCTTGAGAAATTAAACTTGTTTGATAAGTTCGGCTTTGTCTCCACCGGCGGTGGCGCGATGTTGGACTTCTTGGCGACTGGCACTTTGCCGGGGATCGAAGCGCTAGAAGCAAGTGAGCAGAAATTTTTTAATAAATAAAAAAACGCACCCCCTCAAGTTTTTAGGCTCGAGAGGGTGGTTGGCGCTGGCGGAGCTGGATCTATCCGCCAAAGAAGGCGCGGGTGATGCTCTCCTGCAGTTCGGCCGTCATGAGCTGCTGCTCACAACCGGCGCCAAAGCCCAGGACACACACCGTAAGGAACATATAGCACAGCTTTTTCATAGTTAACCTCGCTTTCTGTGCTTTTGCTGACTGCACTGACCCTAGCGCAAGTTGGATTTTTTGTCAACATCTGTTAGATCACATTATCTTTTTCTGACAACTTTCGGGGAATCAGGTGGACGTGGACATGCGGCACGTCGGTGCCCACAATTCCCAGTTTTACATAATCAGCCCCGGCTTTTTCTTTAAGAATCGGCACAAGTGTTTTCACTTTTCTGAACATTTCGTCATAAAGTTCATCCGGCAATTCGTAGAACCAGTGATAGTGAGCTTTGGGAATCAAGAGTGTGTGGTGAGACCCTTTGGGATTGATGTCTAAGAAAGCGAGAAAATTCTCATCTTCATGGACAATTTCGGCGGGAATCTGTTTACTGGCGATTTTACAAAAAATGCAGTTTTCCATGTTCTATTTAGCGATTTGCTATAATGCTAACTCATGTCTGACGATTTGTTAAATCAGCTCTTGCTCGCGCGTGGGATTGAGACGCCAGAACAGCGCGAGAAATTTCTCACGCCAAGCTATTTGCGCGATATTTATGATGCTTTTTTGTTAAAAGATATGGAGAAAGTTGTTGCGAGAATTTTGTTGGCGATAAAAAATAGCGAGAAGATAATAATTTTCTCTGATTACGATGCTGACGGCGTGCCAGGCGCGGTAATCTTGAGTGAGTTTTTCAAAAAAATAAATTATACAAATCTAGAGGTTTATATTCCCAATAGACATACGGAAAGTTACGGCTTATCAGAAAAGAGTATTCAAGAGTTTGCGGATAACGGCGCGAAGTTGGTAATCACGATCGATTGTGGAATTACTGATTTTACAGAAGTAAAACTGGCGAATAAGTTAAATCTGGATGTGATAATTACTGATCATCATCTTCCTCCCGAGACCTTGCCAGAAGCGTACGCGATTATTAATCCGAAACAGCTGGGAGATACTTATCCCGATAAAATGTTGTGTGGCTCGGGCGTAATCTTCAAAGTCGTGCAGGCGCTAATCCGGCGTGGCGAGTTTAATCTTGATAAAAATTGGGAGAAAACACTGTTAGATTTAGTCGCAATTGCGACGATCTCTGATCGTGTGCCGTTGACCGACGAAAATCGCGCGCTGGCGAAGTTTGGCTTGCTGATGTTGCAGAGAAGTAGACGGCCGGGCTTGCGGGCTTTATTCTCAGCGGCAAAGTTGAAGCAAGAGAACTTGAACGAAGATGATGTCGGCTTTACGATCGGGCCGAGAATTAACTCTGCCGGGCGGATGAGTCACGCCTCTGAAGCTTTTTTTCTCCTCACTACAAGCAATATTGCCGAAGCGCAAGAAATGGCGAAACATTTGGAAAAGAAAAATGGCGAGCGTAAGAAGAGTGTGGAGAAGATTATGGAGACTTGCGAAGCCAGATTGAGTGCGATTGCTGAAGCTGATTTGCCGGCGGTAATTGTGATCGGCGATGAGAGTTGGTCGCCGGGCGTGCTCGGTCTCGGTGCGAGCAGGCTGGTAGAGAATAAATATCAGCGACCGGTCTTTGTGTGGGGTGCAAATGGGAATGAAATAAAAGGCTCTTGCCGATCTGACGGCTCGGTGAATCTGGTTGATTTAATGAGAGAAGCTGGCGGTGAGCAATTTTTCACCGCTTTCGGTGGTCATGCGATGGCTGGTGGTTTCTCAATCTCGCCAGAGAAAGTTGGTGAGTTAGAAGAAAGATTGCTAAAAGCTTATGAAAAAATAGAGAAAATAAAAAAGCCAGAGCAAGTTGAACCAGATGCCGTTATCTCGATAGATGACGTGAGCGAATATGCTTGGCACTTGCTCGAGCAACTCGCGCCATTTGGGACGGGCAATCCTAAACCGGTTTTCTCGCTGCCAAATCTAGAAATCGCGCAGGCTAAGACTTTCGGCAACGGTGGTATTCATCTCGAGCTTGGATTCCAGAAAAGTAGTGGCGCAATAATCTGCGCGATTGGTTTCTTCACAGCTTTAGATAAATTTAAAAATGTAAAATTAGAAGTGGGAAACAGAATTAATCTCACGGCGACACTAGAAAAATCTTACTTCAAGCGCCAGCCGGAGTTGCGGTTGCGGATTGTGGATATTACGGCTTGACAAAGTTTCTCCTCGCGCTATTATCTTGAGCGGCGATCTTTTGTTCCACGCGGTAGGTTTGCCCAGGGTTTATGCTTGAAGCGCATGCACGTGCCCCTCTTGGCCACTGATGATGGGTGATTCGGCCGAGAAGTGCCGCTCGCATAGTGGGTAACCTGACCTTCAATCGCACTGCTCCTCAGCCCGGGAGCAGTGTTTTTTTTGTCTAAAATATCTTTCTCGCTTACAATACAGTTTAAGTAATCTAAACTCATGAAAATTATTCTACACACGGATGGTGGCGCGCGCGGTAATCCCGGACCAGCGGGTGCGGGCGTCGCGATTTTTGATGCCACTGATGAAGTGATCCAAACTGCGAAGAAGTTTCTCGGGAAAGATTTGACGAATAACGAGGCCGAATATCAGGCGCTGATTTTTGGTCTGCAAACGGTTTGGGAATTATTCAAAGATAAAGAAGAGCTGAAAGATTTAGATTTAGAAATAAAACTTGATAGCGAATTAGTCGTGAAGCAATTGCGAGGTGAGTATAAAGTGAAAGAAGCAAGATTGAAAGTTCTGGCGACAGAAGTGAAAGATATTGTTAGTTACTTGAAATTGGCGAGTGCCACTTTTACGCACATTAGACGCGAAGAAAATGAACTGGCTGATAAATTAGCGAATGAGGCGATGGACGAAATGAATGGCGGGAATGAACTGGCGTAGTTTATTTTTTGCGAGCTTTTTTGTAGGCATTGGCGCGGGCACGCTCGTGCGTTTTGATTTCACAGTTTTATTTTTGCTAGTAATAATTTCTAGCATTTTATTTTTAGTTTTTTGGTTGTATAGAAAATCTGGGAAAAATAATAATTTAATTAAGTTAGTCAGTTTTGTTTTGCTAATTTTTGCGCTCAGTGCTATGTGGGGCACGCGGGCGTTGGGTCCAACAGAGAAATATCTAGATCAGTTTATTGGTGAAAAAATAGAATTGACTGGCACGGTGGTGGGCGAGCCGGACGAGCGCGAGAGCAGCTTGCGGCTAATTTTCTCACCAGATTTGCCAGATGAAATAAACAAGAAATCCGGCGGCAAAATTATTTTGTCAGCCGGGAAATATCCGAGCCATGCTTATGGCGAGCGCTTGCGCGTGAGTGGCAAGCTGGAAGCACCAGAAAACTTTGAGACCGACGCGGGCCGAACCTTTGATTATCAGAATTATCTGGCCAAAGACGATATTTATTATCTCATCAGTAACCCCAAGATAGAAAAAATTGGCATGGATGAAAGCTGGGTGGTGAGCGCGCGCGCCAAACTTTTTGGCTTCAAAAAGTTATTTTTGCGGCGGCTCGGGTCCAGTTTGCCCGAGCCGCAGAGCGCGCTCCTCGCTGGCATTGCGATTGGGGCGAAAGGCTTGAGCGAGGACTGGGGCGAACGCTTCCGCACTGTTGGCTTGTCGCACTTGATTGTGTTATCCGGCTACAACATTACCATTGCCGCCGAGGCGACGGCCAAAGCCTTGAGCTTTTTGCCGCCGCTCGCCGGCATCCTAGCCGGCGGGGCGAGCGTGATCCTCTTCACGCTCGCCACGGGCGCGAGTAGCACGGCCGTGCGGGCGGCGATCATGGCCCTGGTGGCCTTGCTCGCGCGAGCGACTGGTCGCGTTTATCAGTCACTCGATGCGCTCTTCCTTGCCGCCTTTGTGATGATCCTCTTCCAGCCGAAAATTTTAATTTCCGACATCAGCTTCCAACTTTCCTTCCTCGCCACTCTTGGTGTGATCGCCGGACCGCCGCTAATCAAAAAATATTTAGCATTTTTACCCGAGAGATTTGGTTTGCGCGAGACGACAACTACAACCCTTTCTGCGCAGTTAGCTGTTCTACCGTGGATCTTGTACAAGATGGGCAATCTCTCGCTCATCGCTTTGCCGGTTAATTTATTAGTTTTGGGTTTTGTGCCACTCACCATGCTACTCGGCTTTGTGGTTTTCTTGCTCCCGTTCCCGCCATTCACTTATCTCGCTTATTTACTACTTAGTTATGATTTGCTAATAGCGAAATTTGCCGCTCAGATTCCGTTTGCTTCTGTTAATATTGCTTACTTTCCACTTTGGTTAACTGTTCTGGTTTATATATTTTATTACTATTTCCATCGTCAGAAGAAGTAAGAACAAAATTATTTTATAAAAAAATGAGCTTGTTACGATTGTCCGGAGACAACTTTCGCAAGCTCACCGACTGGCTGTTTGGACCTCACCTATCCTCGCCGACGGGGGGCGAGAACCGAAGTGAGAAACCAAGGGCTGAAAGGAGGTTAAACTTACTTGATTTCTCCCAGCCAGTCGGACCCAGCTTATTACTGATGCTATAATTTGTCAAATGTTTTTTAGTAAAACAAAAATTACCAAAATCAAATGGGCGATAGTCTTGATTTTATTTCTGGCTAATATTTTTGTTTGGCGTGCAGTTTTTTTGGCCGAGCATGGCGGAAAATTGACGCTCGCGATGCTCGACATCGGCCAGGGCGATGCAATTTTTATTCAGGATTCGGTTGGTCATCAGATCTTGATTGACGGCGGACCAGATCAGAAAATCTTAGCCAGATTACCAGCGTTGATGCCCGTCTCTGATCGGTCACTTGATTTGCTAATCGTCTCGCATCCGCACGCGGATCATATCGCGGGCTTGGTGGAAATTCTAAACCGGTACGAAGTGGGCGCGGTGATGGAAGCCGGTGCCGTCTACAGCAGTGCGATTTATGCCGAATGGCATCGCTTGCTGGCAGAAAAGAAAATTCCAATTATCCCGGCGTTCCGTGGTGAGAAAATTAGTCTGGCGCGTGGGGCAGCTTTAGAAATTCTGGCGCCGTTCGAGGATTGGCGTGGGCGCAGTGCCAAAGAGATTCACGACTCCATGGTCGTGGCTAGGCTGACTGTGAACGGCCGCGGGTTGGCGATGCTCACGGGCGATATGGAAACTGATCTGGAAGACAAATTAATCGCCAGCGCAAATGAAAGTGAAAATAAGCAATCACTAGAAGCTATAATTCTCAAAGTTGGCCACCATGGTTCCAAAACTTCTTCGGGCAGAAACTTTGTGCAAAAAGTCTCACCAAGTTACGCTGTAATTTCCGTCGGCACGGATAATCGCTACGGCCATCCTTATCCAGCCACTCTCGCCACTTTCGAGAATTTAAATATCAAAACTTTGCAGACTAATCAAACTGGCACAATCGTTTTTGAAATTAGTGACAAAAATAAAAACCAGCCACTACAGCCGGTTTTTCTGGAGTCTTGATTTTACTTTTTAAACTTTCAGCGTGAGATGTTTGCCCGCTTTAATGCACTTGGTGCAGAGCTTGATGCGGCCACCGGTGGGGAGGCCAGCCCACTGCATGTTGGGATATTTGCGGACTTTGCCGGTAGGCGTAAACTTAGTGGCACGCGTGCGGTTAGAGTAGCCGCCGGCCATGTGGGAACTCCGCTCGCAACTTGGACAACTTTTCATAAGTGCTAGAATGTTAGCACAAAACGATAATTATGCAACCATTTGCTCTTGATCCGGTTTTCTTAATCCTGATTTTAGTCATTTCTGTTGTTCTGCACGAGGTGGCTCACGGCTACGTGGCAGATTTGCTCGGCGACCCCACGGCGCGCCTGGCTGGCCGGCTCACGCTCAATCCGCTCAAGCACATCGATCCGATTGGCTCATTGCTCGTGCCCTTTGTGCTCTGGCTCTTGCCGGGCGGATTCATCTTCGGCTGGGCCAAGCCGGTGCCGTATAATCCGTACAATCTGCGGGCGGGCAAGTGGGGGCCGGCGCTCGTGGCTCTCGCTGGCCCAGGTGTCAACTTGTTGATCGCCATCATCTTTGGCCTCCTCGCGCGCGCGGCGCTCTTGCCGGCTAGTGCTGTTTCACTCGTCGCTTCGCTCATCTTGCTCAATATTATGCTCGCGGTTTTCAATCTCTTGCCCATCGCGCCGCTAGATGGCTCAAAAGTACTTTTTGCCATTTTGCCGGCTTCGTTCCACTGGTTTGAGGCGTTCTGGCAACGCTATCAGCTGATTATTCTGATCATTTTCTTGTTTCTGATTTCTTCTACAACGGTTCTCGAATCTCTTGTTTTTGGACTGTTTAAGCTAATCGTGGGAAGTGCGTAAAGTGGCTGTAGTTGGCCATATTTTGGCTGTTTTGGGTTAAAAATACGTAAAAAGACTTGACAAATTCTGTGAGACTGCTATAGTGGGCGCTGGCGAATGCAGCTCTTTGACTTGCGGTGTAGCAAGCAGAGTCTAACAGAAAATGCTCAAGAGGAGACAAAATGTTCGCTATTGTTGTTGTTTCAGGACCAGCGGGAGCTAAGAAAAGGGTGATGTATGGGCCATATGACGATAGTAGTCAGGCAGCCCTGGAATTGGTCTCAAGTGGTTGGAAGCCCTTTGGTGATCATATTAATTCCGACGTTTGTCAGTTCCAGGCCAGGGTTAATGTCTCGAATGACATCGACCCAAAGCTTGAAGCTGTGGTCGCCTACATTGTTCCTATTCCAGAGCCAAAGTTGCTTCCGCCGACACAGCTACCGAAGACTCTCTGAAATCAAAGAGTGTCGGTAAGAAATTCACAGCGTGCTCGGGGAAACCCGACCACGCTGTTTTTTTATTTCTAAAACTCCAGTTCGCTAACTGTAACCTTTTCTCGTCTTGCTCGTCAGTAATAAAGATGATAGAAAACAAACAAATTACTAAACCAACTTACAATATTGATATGAGAAACAATAAAATGAATCGACGAATTTTCGTCTTAGGTTTGCTAAGCGTGATGCTCTTTAGTTTTCTCATTACACCAGCGCTGGCAGAAAATAACGATAATAACGACGATAAGTCTTCACCACGCTTCCAAGTGTTGCGGGATCTCTTGTCGCGCTGGGGTTGGTGGCGCAGTTCTTCGATGATGATCGATAAGAGTGATGTTAAGAATAGCGACAAGAATGATGATAAAGATAAAAAATCTTGCTCGCGCTTTGAGCGCAATCTGGGCGTTGGCGCACGCGGCCAGGACGTAGTTGATCTGCACGCGGCGCTCACCGCTTCTGGCTTTGAGTTTGCTGGTGATGATAAAAATGTTTTCGGTGAGGCTACCGCTTCGGCCGTGATCCACTTTCAGATCAAGTCGGGGATTATCCAGACTGGCTACGTGGGCCCACTCACTCGCGCCAAGTTGCAAGCGCTCTACCCTTGCGTGACAAATAGCAACAACCGCACACCGGTCATCCAGAGTGTTTCTGGTCCCAATAATCTCAATCCGGGCGTGACTGGCACTTGGACAATCCGCGCGACCGCGCCAGCTAAGAGTTCGCTCACTTACCGTGTGGACTGGGGCGACACCATTTCTGCCGCTAATGTGCTGAAGAGTAATAATGAGAATGATCGCGTGAGTCAGACCGCGACTTTCACTCACACCTACAATAATCCCGGCACTTATACTGCTATTTTTACCGTCACGGATCAGACTGGGAAAAGCGATAGCTCAAGATTAAACATTAGAGTTGGCACCAGCTTGCCTAATCCCACGATGCAGGTGCTCGCGCCAACCGGTGGCAATTCTTGGGCAGCTGGTTCTAGTCAGACGATTACTTGGCAGATTGCTGGCGAGATCCCAACTGGCGCTGTATTACAACTTAACTTGCTCGGCTCGACTAATGTTAATCTCAAGCGCTTTGCCGCTGGCGAGTTTACGCGCAATGGTAGCTGGACGATCACTGTGCCAAGCACCGGCTGCTGGGGCGACATGTGTGACACCGTTAGACCAGGCGAGTATCTCATAGAAGTTGCGCTCTTTGACCGCACGCCATGCTATGGCGGTTGTCTCTTGCCTAATCCCATGCCCCAGGTCTTGGCCAAGGCGAGCTCCGGAGCGATCCGCTTGACGACGGCTAATCAGACCAATCAGCCACCGGTAATCTCGGCTGTCTCTGGGCCAACGATTCTTGGGCTTGGCGCCACTGGCACTTGGACGGTTAGTGCTACTGATCTGGAAAATAGCGCGCTTACTTACACGGTAGACTGGGGCGATAGCTCCAGCGTTAGCTCGGCCTCGGTGGCGCGGAGTGCCATGTTTACTCAAAGTGCGACCTTTACTCACAACTACACTCGCGCTGGCACGTTCTCACCAGTTTTCACTGTTACCGATAGCGCCGGCCTTACTGCACGGACGAGCTTGAGTGTGAATGTACGTTAGTAAAGTTAAACTAGAAAATATTTCGGTTGTTCTGTTATAATAGGCAGATATGACTAAAAAATTAAAAATATTCTTACTGACGCTAGTGATGGCGTCAGTAATCGTGCCAGTTCTTACCAGTGCCGCCAGCACGCCACGCGAGCAGATCTTAGCGATTCTCCAGCTCATCGTCGCCCGGCAGAGTCAGAAGCCGGCTGTTACGGCTAGTGCGCTAATTCTTGGCCCCATTGTTAGTTCTATTACTGGTCCGGAGACAATTGCAGTGGGTGAGAATGGCCAGTGGACGCTGGTAGCCACCGAGCAACAAGACGCGCCGATGACTTATCGCCTGGACTGGGGCGATGGCTTGGCCAACTTCACTCTTACGCCGTCACATTTATCCGGCCAGCACGAGCAATTGGTGACTTTTAATCACACTTATAAAACTGCCGGCAAATACTTGATAAAAGCTTCGGCGACTAATCTGACTAAGCAAACTGGGGCAGCCACTTTCTTGATAGAAGTGAAGTAGAGAAATTAACTAACTAAACTCTAAATTAGTATGAAAAAATTCTTTATCCTGGCTTTAGTTTTTGGTGTTTTGTTTTCTCAGACTGTTTTTGCTCTAACGCCACTTCCGCCGAGCTGTGCGCCTGTCTTAACCAGAAATCTAACCATTGGTAGCCTAGGAGCAGAAGTTAGCGCGCTGCAGCAATTTCTGATTCAGGGCGGCTACCTCCACATCACCACACCAACAGGTTACTTTGGCGCGCTAACCAAGGTGGCGGTGATCGCTTGGCAGGAAGAGAATAACGTGATCCATCCCGGCACCGGTTATGTTGGGCCAATTACTCGGGCGAAGTTGGATAGTTTGTATGGGTGTCAGCAAAGATTCTTCATCACTCCAACAATTTTACCTGACGCAGAGGTTAGGGTACTAGTACCTAATGTTGCCAATGTTGATGATTTCTACCGACAGCAGTTAATGGCTGTTGGGTTTAAGAGCACGGATGATCTGAAGTGGTCTATCTCTGGGGGTGCTCTGCCAAGGGGATTGGAGCTTGGTGATCCGCACATCGTCACTTGTCCCGGTATCGTTATGCCACCGTGTGACGCACCAAACTTAACCAGAACGGCGATTTTTGGTTTCGCTTCGCTCGCGGGCTCCTACAACTTTACCGTTCAGGTTACCAATGGTACACAAACAGTCAGCCAAGCTTACTCGATTAGAGTTTCGCCAGCCGATTCTAATCAATCTGGTATCACTGTCACTTCGCCAAATGGGGGAGAAACTTGGGTGGCTAATTCGGTTCAGGATATCAAGTGGGCAAATAATATCGCTCTTTGCTCCACCTGTCTTCCGTCGGCTGATTGGGGTAAAGTTGATTTATATTTAGACCACTATGTGCCGAGTTGTATCCTCGTCGGACCCAATGCTGGACTTTGTCCTCTGCCCGTTTTCCTTCCCCCTTATGTACTAGATAAAAATATTGCTGGTGGTCTCGGTGGTATTTATCACTGGATTGTCGCGACTGATATTGCCGATAAACCAATCCCTGCTGGTCAGTATTTGATGAGAATTTGTCCCGCTGGCGCAACTACTAATTGCGATTCTAGCAATAATCCCTTCACCATCACTTCGGGCGTCACTCAGTCGCCAGCTATCTCCGCTCTCTCGCCAGCCAGCGCCGCAGTCGGCGCGCAAGTAACCATCACTGGTTCCGGTTTCACTTCAAGTGGTAACAAGATCAAGTTTGGTGATTTGAACACCGAGCTTAATCCAAGCTACAGTCTCAATTCAACTAATAACGGCACCACGCTCACCTTCACTGTTCCAACAAGTCGGTATTACGCTTGTTCGGCTGGTAATCCGCCTTGTCTGGTAGCACAATATCTCACGCCACCCGGCGTTTATCCGGTTTCAGTTACCAACGCGAACGGCACGAGCAATACCGTCAATTTCACTGTTTTTGCCATCACGACTAATTAGCCGTTTGACACCCAGTTGCAATCTGCTAAGATAGAAACACTCGCTTCGGCGGGTGTTTTTCTCGCAAATGTCTACCATCAATCAATTAGTAAAGCGCAAGCGCCAGATTATCCGGCGCAAGACCAAGAGCGTGGCGATGGCCCGAGGCTTTAATAACCTCAAGAATAAGCCGATCTTCTATCCGGCGCCCTTTAAGCGTGGAGTTTGCACGCAGGTCAAGACGACTACGCCTAAGAAGCCAAACTCGGCTATCCGGAAGATCGCGCGCGTGAGATTGACGAACGGCATGGAGGTAACAGCTTATATCCCAGGCATTGGCCACAATTTGCAAGAGCACTCTGTTGTCGTGATCCGAGGTGGACGGGTGAAAGACTTGCCCGGCGTGCGTTATCACATTGTGCGTGGCGTGCTAGATGCCTCTGGCGTGGATAAGCGCATGAAGGGGCGCAGTTTATATGGTGTTAAGAAGCCAAAGTAATCTAAATTTTTTCAAAAATAAAATAAATGCGTCGTAAATTAAAATCAAAGAGAATTCTCGCTCCCGATCATCGTTATGATTCGGTAAAAGTGGCTAAGTTGATTAATTATGTGATGGAAAAAGGTCACAAGAGTATTGCTCGGGCGATTGTGTATGGTGCGCTGGATGAGGTCAAGAAAGTGACGAAGAAAGAGCCGTTGGAAGTGTTGGAAACCGCGATTAATAACGCCGCGCCGCTGATGGAAATCAAAACCCGGCGCGTGGGCGGTGCCAACTATCAGATCCCGCACGAGGTCAGCGAAGAGCGGCGCTTAACGCTGGCTTATCGCTGGATGCTGGAGTTTACGCGTGGCCGGCAAGGTAAGCCAATGAAGAATAAGCTGGCCGATGAGATTATGGCTGCCGCCAAGGGCGAGGGCGAGACAATCAAGCGCCGCGAGAACGTGCACCGCATGGCCGAGGCTAACCGCGCTTTCGCCCACTTTGCACGCAAGCCGCAGAGCTAATTATTTTTATTTTTTAGAGAAAAATGGCCGACTATCCAATTGATAAAATCCGTAATCTTGGCGTTATCGCGCACATCGACGCTGGTAAAACGACTGTTTCTGAACGTATTTTATTTTACACTGGTATCTCGCACAAAATTGGCGAGGTGCATGAGGGCGACACGGTAATGGACTGGATGGAGCAAGAGCGCGAGCGTGGCATCACCATTACCGCGGCGGCTACTACGGCCTACTGGCTGCCAACAGAGCTAAAAGATCAGGAGAGCGAGAAAGTGCGGTTAAATATTATCGATACACCCGGGCACATCGACTTTACAATCGAGGTGAAGCGGAGTTTGCGCGTGCTGGATGGCGCGATTGTCGTCTTTGACGGTGTGGCCGGAGTGGAGCCGCAGAGCGAGACCAACTGGCGTTACGCGGATGATTACAAAGTGCCACGAATTTGTTTTATCAATAAGCTTGACCGGACTGGCGCCTCTTTTGAGAACTCTTTTAATTCTATTCTTAACCGACTCTCGCCCAAAGCGGTAAAGTTGCAGATTCCGGACGGTCTCGAGGCAGACTTTAAGGGCATTGTGGACTTGCTCACCCTAGAATACATTACTTTTAGCGGCGATAAGGGCGAGATTGTAACGAAGACCAAAGACATCCCAGCGCACTTGCTGGAGCAGGCCAAGAAAGAGCGCGCCGCGACAATCGAGAAGATTGTGGAGCAGGACGACGCCGCGATGACGGATTATCTGGAGGGCAAAGAGATTGATCTCGCGCGTTTGCGCCAACTCTTGCGCCAAGCCACGATCACGAACAAAATTTTCCCAGTCTTCTGCGGTTCGGCGCTCAAGAATAAAGGCGTGCAATTGGCGCTCGACGCGATTGCTTATTATTTACCAAGCCCACTCGACATTCCGCCGGCCAGAGCGATTGATGAGAAAACCGGTGAGAATATCCTCGTGCCAGCGGCGGACGAAGCGCCTTTTGCTGCGCTCGCCTTCAAAACCGCCACGGATCCATTTGTGGGCTCGCTCACATTCTTCCGCGTCTACGCGGGCAAGCTCGCTGCTGGTTCTTATGTGCTCAATGCCCGCACCGGCCAGCAAGAGCGCATCAGCCGCATTGTGCGCTTGCATGCCAATGACCGCCAAGAAATCAAAGAAATTTTCGCTGGTAATATCGCCGCCGCGGTGGGCTTGAAAGATACCAAAACTGGCGACACGCTGACTGATCCGGATAAGCCGGTCTTGCTCGAAGGCATTGATATCCCCGAGCCAGTTATTTCATTAAGAATTGAGCCAAAGACCAAAGTTGATCAGGAGAAAATGGGTATTGCCCTAAGAAAGCTTTCTGACGAAGATCCCACTTTCCGCATCAAGAGTGACGAAGAAACTGGCGAAATGATCATCTCCGGCATGGGCGAGTTGCATCTCGAGATTATCGTGGACCGGATGAAGCGCGAGTTTGGCGTGGAGGCCAATGTGGGCCGGCCGCAAGTGGCTTATCGCGAGACCATCACCGTGGCCGCCGAGGCCGAAGGCAAATATATCAAGCAGTCTGGCGGCCGCGGTCAGTATGGCCACGTCAGAATCAGATTTAAACCACTTGAGCCGGTTAATCCAGATAAAAAGATTGCAAAAAATGTAACACGCGAGGCGCACTTTGAGTTTATCAACGCTATCAAGGGTGGTGTGGTGCCGCAAGAGTTTATTACGCCGGTGGAGAAGGGCTTGCGCGAGGCAATGGAGCGCGGCGTGGTGGCGGGCTTCCCCATGGTGGATGTTTCTTGCGAGCTTTATGATGGTTCTTATCACGAAGTGGACTCGTCCGAAATGGCGTTTAAAATTGCTGCTTCCATGGCCTTCCAAGAAGGTGCTAAGCGTTGCAATCCCGTCTTGCTTGAGCCAGTGATGAAAGTGGAGATCACCGTGCCGGAAAAGTTTATGGGTGATATCACTGGTTCGCTCGCTGGCCGTCGCGGGCAGATTGAGGGGACGGAAGACAGAGGTTTGATCAAAGCCGTGCGCGCCACTGTGCCACTCTCCGAGATGTTCGGCTACATGACCACGCTCCGCTCGATGACGGAAGGTCGTGGCAACTTTACTATGGAATTTGATAAATACGAAATCGTGCCAGCTAGTGTGGCGGCCAAGATTGTGGAAGCTAGGAAATAATTTTTTAAATAAAAAAAGAAACTCCGTCACGGCACATGGATCACATGTCGTGTCGGAGTTTTTGAATTTCGAACTAGAAAGAGTAGGATCACCCCCTTTAGTTTCCGTTGAGTGCGACGAGTCGTCCCTTGTTCACCACCAGCTTGTCTTGAGGCGACTGTGGCTGGGGAGTGGGAGCAAGAGAGGGCTGTCTTTTTCTCGCGTGATTGATATCTCGCTCGAAATTGACGACCAGTTGTCCCACAATCGGACTCTGGCGGGTCCCGTCGCTCCAGCCGCGCTCGAAGTTCTTGTCGAAGAACGCGGCTTGCGAACCTTCCACCAAGATACTGGCTCTCACTCGCGCTTTACTCAAGCCGTAGACCACACCCAATGGCGCTTTCGTCTCGGCATCTCGGCCGGTAAGCGTGTACTTGATCTGGTAAGGAATGCCGATCGTCAATTGCGCTGCTTCAGACGGCTCGTAGATGTCGGTGATTTCCAGCGTCAGCTCGGCTCGCGGTTTCGCCGTCTTGGACCAGGTCAGGTTGCTGGCAATGACATCGTCTATACCCCTTTGCGCCAGCTCGGTCAGCTTGTCGGAAGCGTAAGGCAGGTTCTCCTGCACCTTCACCACGACGGTAACGGACTTGAAGCCCGACAGAGAGAGGGTGTCTCTCTCCGAAGAAGCGCAACCACTGAGCAGCATAACCCAAGCCACAGCCAAAGCGGCCACAATACGCGGTTTCATCTGCTTTTCCTCCAAGAAAAAAGTAGTGTTCCTAATTTATTTCTAGCTCACAATGACCTAGAAAACAGCAACTTTCACTTTATCAAAATCGCCCTAATTTTGTCAAATCTAAATTTAGTTGCTAAGATTAGTGGCATGAAAAATACAATCATCATCTTGCTTGTGCTCGTGGTTCTTGGTTTTGCTGGTTACACTTTCTACAATCAAGTGCAACCAGATTATTCTTATCAGCCCAGTGCCACGGCGCCAATCTTAAACACTCCCGATAATTCTTTCACCACGAAGCCAGCGCCAGTTGTAGATGAAACAAAAGATTGGAAAACTTACAAAAACGAGAAATATGGGTTTGAGTTTAAGTATCCGACAAGTTGGAAATTATCTGAAAACATCGTTGAGGTTTATCCTGGGGCAAGTTTCTTTGGGGTGCGGATCGAAGACCTTTCGGTTTCTGGTGACGTGACAATGTCTTTCACGATTAATGGTGTGCCCAGTTATACTGGCGGTAACTATTACAAACTTACCAAAGGTCAGAATGGTATGATTTCGATCGCTAGCGAGGGATTTGACACATTCGAGCCAGAAGCCGAAGATGCGGAAATTATTGAAGCCTATCTTGATCTTGGTAATACAGTGTATCGATGGTTTTTTAGTTCTAAGCGAAATGCTTATAACCCCGAACCGGTATTTAAACAAATCCTCTCCACCTTCCGCTTCACGAAATAGCTATATTTGACTGTTATTTCGCCTTCTGCTAGTATAGAGCAACGCATTTTGCGCTAGTTTTCTTTCGCTTATAAATTAGTAAGTTTAATAAATAATAAAAAATTATGGCAGATAAATTTGATCGCAGTAAGCCGCACGTAAACGTCGGCACAATTGGTCACGTTGACCACGGCAAGACCACCCTCACGGCGAGTATTTTACACGTGCTTGATCTTAACAAAGACAAAGGTTATGGCGCGCGGGTGGAAGGCATTGACGGTATTGACAATGCTCCAGAAGAGAAGGCGCGTGGTATTACTATCGCTCTCCATCACTCAGAATATTGGACTTCAAAGCGCCACTATGCGCACATCGATGCTCCTGGTCACGCGGATTACATCAAGAACATGATTACCGGTGCCGCTCAGATGGACGGCGCAGTGATCGTCGTTGCTGCTACGGATGGCGTGATGCCCCAGACTCGGGAACACATTCTCTTGGCTCGTCAGGTGGGTGTGCCGAAGATTGTTGTTTTCTTGAACAAGTGCGACATGGTGGATGATCCAGAATTGATTGATTTGGTGGAGGAGGAAGTGCGCGAGCTTTTGACGAAAAACGGCTACGATGGCGCTGGTGTGCCAGTAATCCGTGGTTCGGGCTTGAAGGCGCTTGAAGCTAAGACGGCTGATGACGAGTGGGCGCTGAAAGTGCTCGCTCTCATTGAGGCGCTCGACACTTATCTCCCAGATCCAGTGCGCGAGGTTGATAAGCCATTCTTGATGCCAGTGGAGGATATCTTCTCGATCGAAGGCCGTGGCACTGTTGTCACAGGCCGTATTGAGCGTGGAAGAGTGAAGGTGGGTGAGGAAATTGAGATCGTGGGTATCAATCCAACGGCTAAGACGACGATTACGGGTATCGAAATGTTCAATAAGCAACTCGACGAGGGTATGGCTGGCGATAATGCTGGTATTCTCCTCCGCGGGACGAAGAAAGAAGACGTGACTCGCGGTCAGGTGCTCGCCAAATCTGGCTCAGTAACGCCACACACAGAGTTTGAGGCAGAAGTTTATATCTTAAAGAAAGAGGAAGGTGGTCGCCACACGCCATTCCTCTCCGGCTACAAGCCCCAGTTCTATATCCGGACAACGGACGTGACTGGTGAAGTGACTCTCGCCGATGCGAGCAAGATGGTGATGCCGGGCGATACAATTACCTTCAAAGTTAAGCTCGTAGCGCCAGTCGCTTTGGAAGAGAAACAACGCTTTGCTATCCGTGAGGGCGGCAAGACTGTTGGAGCAGGCGTGGCGACTAAGATTATCGCCTAAATAAAATAAAAAACATGCCCGCCGAGATTAGCAAAATGAAGACGAAGAAAGTAGCAAGCAAGGCCGGCGGGGCGCTGGATATCCAGCGGATTCGGATCAGAATCTCGGCTTATGAGAGTAAGATCTTGGATGCGAGTGTGAAGCAGATCATGGACACGGCGATGCGTTATGACGGCAAGATTGAGGGGCCGATCCCATTGCCAACGGAGATCAAAAAGTATACGGTGAATCGTGGCGCTTTCGTCCACAAGAATGCGCGAGAGCAGTTCGAGATGCGCATTCACAAGCGCTTGCTGGATATCTCCAATCCAAGTGCAAAAATAATTGAGAGCATGAGCAACTTGACTCTGCCCTCGGGTGTGAACATTGATCTGAAGATGATGTAGAGCGGAAGCAAGATTCTGTAATTATTACAGTACAGTTATGAAATTTATTATTGGCCAAAAACTGAAGATGACGCAAATCTTTAACGACGCTGGTCGGGTGGTTCCAGCGACGCTTATTGCCACGGGCGCTCTCTCTGTGTCGCAGAAGAAGACGGTTTCTCGTGATGGTTACGAAGCGAGCCAGGTCACGCTAACTGAGACCAAAGGCAAGAAGGTGAAGACGGTGAAGCGGGAAGTGCGCGGTGCGGAAGAGCCGAATTTTGAGTTTGTGGCCGGTGATACTGTGTCGGTTTCTGGCATCTCTAAAGGCAAAGGCTTCCAGGGTGTGGTTAAGCGACACGGCTTCCACGGTGGACCACGGACGCACGGTCAGAAGCATAGCGAGCGCGAGCCGGGCGCGATTGGCGGCGGCGGTGGCCGTGCTGGTGGCAGGGTAGCGAAAGGTATCCGCATGGCTGGCCGTATGGGCGGTGAGCGCGTGACGGTCCAGAAGTTGAAAATAGTGGCAGTTGATTCAGAGAATAATCAACTCTTAGTTAGCGGCGCAGTGCCGGGTCGTCGTGGTACGCTACTCGAAATTTATGGCCAGTAAAAAAACCAAAACTGAAGAAGCTGTGAAAGTTGAAAAAACAGCTAAAGCTAAGACTAAAACAGCCAAGCTAAAGCTGGAAGGTAAAATCTACAGCCAGGCTGGCAAAGAGTCTGGGCAAATTGATTTGCCAGAAGCGATTTTTGGCTTGCCATGGAATGGCGATCTAGTCCACCAAGTTCTAGTCTCGATGCAGTCTAATCAGCGCGCGGGCACGGCTAGCACCCAGACACGGGGCGAAGTGCGTGGCGGCGGCCGGAAGCCTTGGCGGCAGAAGGGTACCGGCCGCGCGCGTCACGGTTCTAGCCGTTCGCCAATCTGGCGCGGTGGCGGCGTGACTCACGGACCAAGAGTGGAGAAAAATTACGACAAGAAAATTAATAAAAAGATGAAGACGAAAGCGCTCTTTACGGTAATTTCCCAGAAGCAGCGCGAGGGCGAAGTGATCTTGCTAGAAGCGTTAAAATTTGCTAAACCAAAGGCGCAAGACGCGCAGAAGGTGGTTAATAATCTGGCCAAGGTGAAGGGTCTGGAAAAAATTAGTTATAAAAAAGGTAATAGAACACTACTCGCTTTGCCTAGCGCGGATGAGAAGACTTGGAAGAGCTTCCGTAATTTGCCGGGTGTAGCGGTGGAAGAAGCGCGGAACTTGAATCCAGAATTAGTTTTGAATTATCAGTATCTGGTGCTAGCTAATCCGGAACTGCTCTTGCCAATCTTAGAAGCTCGCGCAAAAGCCAAATAAATAATCATGTCCAAACTCGGCAAACAACTTAGTCAAGAAACACTCGTCCTCCGCCGGCCACTGGCGACGGAAAAGTCGGCACTCCAGGGTGTCTATAACTTCGAAGTCGCTCGTGATGCGAACAAGCCACTCATCCGCGCGGCAATCAAGCAACTCTATAATGTGACACCCAGAAAGATTAATATCATGAACTTGACTGGCAAAAAAGTGTTGGTGAGAGGTAAAATTGGCCAACGGCCAGGTATGAAAAAAGCCGTAATTTATCTCAAGGCTGGTGAAAAACTAAAATAACATGAAAGCTTATAATCCATACACGCCATCTCGTCGCCAAGCCTCTACAGTGACTTATCGTGGCACAATTACTCGCAATGAACCGGCGAAGGCGCTCACCTACGGTCGCAAGCGCGCGGTGGGTCGTAACAATGTGGGCCGGATCACCGTGCGCCACAAGGGCAGTGGCCACAAGCGACTCTTCCGCGAGATTGACTTTAAATACAACAAAATCAACATTCCCGCCAAGATTGAGAGTGTAGAATACGACCCAAATCGTAGTGGCTTAATCGGTCTTGCGCTGTATGCCGATGGTGAGCGGCGCTATGTGCTCTTGCCAGCGAGTATGCGCGTGGGCGATAAATTTGCTATTTCTGCCGAAGCGGAAGTAAAGACAGGCAATCGCTTGCCGCTCAAGAAGATCCCGGTCGGCACTTTCGTCTACAATATTGAGTTGCAACCCGGCGGCGGGGCCAAGCTGGTGCGCTCGGCGGGCTCTTTTGCGCAGGTTCTCTCCAACGACGCTGGTTATACTTCGCTCAAGTTGCCATCAACAGAAGTGCGACAAGTGCGAGAAACGGCTTGGGCCTCGATCGGTGCGGTCTCGAACGAAGAGCAGAAGCTCATGAACCTGGGCAAAGCTGGACGTTCACGCTGGTTGGGTATCCGGCCCACTGTCCGTGGCTCGGCGATGAATCCGGTGGACCACCCATACGGTGGTGGTGAGGGCCGCCAAGGTCGCGGTACGCGCCGGCCCAAGACTGCTCACGGCAAGATTACTGGTGGTCGCAAAACGCGCCGCGTTAAAAAGTATTCTGATGTCTTCCGTGTTACGCGCCGGCAGAAGAAAGGGAGAAAGTAAAACAGTAAAACTAAATTTTTCACGAGAATTAACAAACCCCGAGCAACGTGCTCGGGGTTTTGGGTTCACTGATCATCTCGTTCTTGCTTAGCGACATGGCCCGGAGAAGCCGATAGTGTGGCTTACTTCTTTGTAGACCTGCCAGGTTCCAAGACCGATCGTCGCCAAACCAAAGATGGTGATAAGAGCAATTAGGGCTGTAGTTAGGCGTATTTTCATGTTTACACCCCTTTCTACCCCCATTATAGCAAATACACAGAACTTGTCAAGGGCTTGGAAAAAACGGTCTTGCGCTATACTAATTGAGATAATAAATAAAAAACTAAATAAACATGAACAAGTTAAGAAAATATTTCTACACAGTTTTAGTAATTATTCTGTTTTTAGTTTCTAGTCAGGCGCTAGCTGCTAATTGTCCAAGTGGTTATACAAAAAGTGGCGATTATTGTTGTAATAATCTCTACGAGCAGCCAGCTGGTTTCTGGGTCGGTTATTGTCAGACGATCAAAGCCAAGTGCGAGGCGGCTCCGAGCAATGGCAAATTTTGCCCAGCTGGGACTAAGTCAACTTGTTGCTACAAGCAGGACTCTTGTGGCGTCTCTGATAGTTCGGTGGCCAATGTGGCTGTGTGCGTGCCGCCCAAGCCCACCAGCACCAATTGCCCGGGTGGCTCCAGCTTGGCTGGTACGACTACCGACGGCAAACAAGTTTGGTGTTGCAATGCGACCGAAGATCGGGGAGCGATGGTTGCCGAATATCCCTCTTATCCATATTGCCAGCCTAAGGGTTTGGAAGGCGCCGCTTGCAAATTTATGGGTCAAACTGGAAAAGTGGCCAAAGGTCTAGATGGCACCAAGTATGCTAATGACAAGCGTTGCTGTATTGATGGCTCGGTCCCCAATCGTCATGAGAATGGCATGCCTTATTGTCAATACAATGCCAAAACGGCGGCCAATTCTTACCATTTGCCGGGCGCACCGTGGGCGCAACTCTCGCAGGCGATTAATGCTAACTTGAACATTGCTCCCAATAATCCCACGCCAACGCCACCAACTAATCCCGTGCCACCAGTCACTGGCAGTAATTCCACGCCCGCGGCTAACCCGGTTCGTGCAGATTTAGTCGTGAACTTGCCGCGCGGTGGTGAAGTCTGGACGATTGGCGCGACGAAAGAAATAAATTGGTCCGAAACTAATTATAAATATTCGCCAGGGCTCTATAAAATTTACGCTTCTACCTGGGACGGCTCTTATTATGGTTTGATCAACCAGACGGGCGAACCAAGCTTAAACTGGCAAGTGGGGAGAGTGACGGTAAATGGCGTGCCCAGAACCCTCTCACCCGGTAATTATTGGATTGCCGTGGTGAAAGATACTGGCGTGAGTTCGCTGAAAGTCTTGAGCGCTGGCAGTGTGGAGCTGGTGCGGAGTACTTCTGGTTTTTCTCAATTTAACTGGCTAGCAAATGTGTGGCAGGCGTTCTTGAATCTATAATCTATAAAATTTTAGTTTCTCACAAATTCTGTTTCTAATTCTCTAGAATAATAAAACTCGTAAGCTAATCTGCCAAAGCTGTACTTCTGGCCAGCAATTTCGATCTCACTACCACCAGCCTGAGGGTTAGCCTTTGGCACAGAATTCTGGAAGCCGATATTAAATAAAGTAGCGAGGATTTCTGGTTTCTGGGAAATATCAAAGCCGGCTTTTTCCCACTGGCTCATCACTTGGCGCAAATAAAGCGCCGTGTAGAGATAAGAAAAATAGCGATCTTGCTCGTCCGTAATTCTCGCAAATCTAGCACTATTTTGGTCAGTGTCTGTGGTTTGCAAGTTCAATAAATCACGATATTTAGCACCCGGGTAAAAAACCGAAGTCTGATCTAATAAATTCTGCTCAATTTTTTCTGCCGTTTCCGGCTTCAATCCCGCCACGCCCCAAGAAAACTGCGTCTGATTGCCCAGAATCTTGAGTGGTAAGAAAACTTGTTTGAAAATCTCGCGTTCGTCGTGGAATAAGCGCAATTGCTCTGGCACAATCGCGGCAACAATTAGTCTGGCTGGCAAGTCAGTCTCGCTCGCGACTTTTTCTAAGACAGCTTTGTCTTTTAGAATCGCTAATTTTAAAGTTTGCCATTCTTCGCTCTCTGCCCAAGCTGGCGTGACGAGCTCAAGCGCGCTTACTTGCGCTAGTTGCTTGTCTACTACGCCTCTTACATTTGTCCAACCAAATTTGACGGCAAAAAAGACGAAAATATATAGCGCCAAAATCGCGCTTAGAATTTTTATCCCCAGTTTCATTACTATAAAATAGCATAATTAAGCTTTCTGGGTGATAATAATTGAGTATTAATATTTTTAATTTCTAAATTATCATGATCAAGAAACTACTTTTGGTTCTAGTGCTCGTTACTCTGGTTGTAACTGGCACGGTTTACGCCCAGACGACGGAAACTAGACCGTCTTTTTTCCAGAATTTAATTAGCTGGCTGTGGCCGGCTACGCCGGCCGCCACACAAGTGGCAGCGGTCTCGGCCGCTAAGCCAGCTGTGCCTAATCCGCTTGTTGCCCAGCTCACAGCCGCTCGGGACAAAGCCAAAGGCCCAGCCAAAGTTGATCCAACTAAGGCGCCAACCAATCCCAACAAGTTAACGATCAAAGCCGGCAGTAAAAAAACCACCAACAAAGCCGGCACGGTGATCAGTGGCAAAGCCAATAGCTCTGGCGTGGCACCGGCTACTCCAGTGCTCGAGATTACGCAAATTTCCGGCCCATCGCTCGTTTTTACTAATCAAAATAATTTCTGGTACTCGTGGACCAATATCAATACGGTCACCAGCGCCTCGGTGGAATGGGGCGATGGCACCCAGACTTCCGGCCAAGTTAATCAGTGGGGCGTAAGCTTCCAGCACACTTATACGCACTCTGGCACTTACACGGCCACTTTCTACAGTTCCGACGTGAATGGCAATCAAGCGCAGGTGAGCGTGGCCGTGTCTGTGACAGGCGCGCCAACCGTTACCGCTCAACCTAATCCTACACTTGCGCTCACTTACGATAGCAATCAGCAAGAATCAGCGCTAACAGCCACTTACAATGTGGATATCACGGCTGGCGCAGAAGGTGTGGTGTTGCCTCCAGGTTTTATTATACAGGTGTATCCTTATGTAGAAAGTAATAATTGCACTGTACCGGGTTTGCCAGATTACCATTTCTGCAGTAGCTGGCCGCGATCGGGTACGACCACGCCGGATATTAGCCAGGGTCTAAGTATCCCAGCCGGCACTACTCAGACTTTTCGCATTGTTGCGAACTTCAATCCACAAGTAATGTTTGGTGGCAGTTACTCTAGTGTACTTTGGTCAATGGCTTTCTGCCCCTCTAATGGTTGGTGTCAGTGGATTACTCTCACCAATTCTCCAGCAATTAGTAATTCCCTCGCTGTTTTCGGTGAGCGCGCGCCTTACATCACTTCGGCTGCGGTTTTGGGCTGTCTCCCACCAGCTGAAAAGTGCTACCTACAAATTATCGGCACGCGTTTTCCCGCGTCAGGGAATACAATTAAGGTCTACAACAGACAAACTGGTGCTCTCGTTAGTCAGACTAATGAAAATCCAGTAGTCGGTGGAGATGGTACGACTATTTATCACTCAATGATCGAACCCGTTTCCGGTCGGCCTTACCCTGCTGGGTTCTATTCTGTCCAAGTGGTTTCTCCTACAACTGGAGCGAGCAATATGGTCGGGTTTGAGATGAAAGGAGTGACCGGAGCGCAAATCTACACTGCAATCAGTCCAAGTTCTCCAGCCGCGAGAACGGTTACAACTTCAGCTACTACTGTGACTGAAAATGTAGTTTTGGGGGTGTTTCGCCTACTGTCAAATAATGGTGCGTCTACAGTTACTGGCTTAGGTCTTGCTCTTGATCCTACGGTTGCCGGTAAAAAATTGACCAATATTCGCTTAGTTGATGGGACTAATATTTATGGTGCCTCGTCGGTTGGTTGTCCTTGTGATCCAGTTTCTGGCGCGATAGTCGCTGACTTCACGAATTTGAAAATTTTTCTTGAACCCGGAAGAGACATCACATTCAAGGCTGATATTGTCGCTGGTGCCGACAATGTTTCGCTCTCTCCGACTCTCTTAGCTTCTCGTATTGTGGGGATTGATTCAAACTTCAATAATCTTGATATTTCCAATGCCAGCAACGTGACAGCAAACGGTGTCACTTTCTCTCTTAACAATGTTCCAATTCCCGTTCTTCCAATCCTCTCCGTCAATCTCCCTCGTGGTGGCGAAGTCTGGCCGATTGGTAGCGTGCGCGAGATCAACTGGTCACATCTTGGCCAGAGCTATTCTCCTGGTCGGTACAAAGTTTATGCTTCCACCCAGAGTGGTTCTTGGTACGGCTTGATCAATGACACTGGCGAAAAAAGCCTCAACTGGACTGTTGGTCGAGTGACCGTCAACGGCGTCGTCAAGACGCTCGCGCCGGGCAATTACTGGGTCCAGGTCATTGATAGTCTGGCTCCAGTTAGCGCGGCTGGTCGGTCTTCCGTCCAGGCTTTCAGTCTCGGTAGCGTGAGCTTAACCGCCGGTGTAATTACAACAACACCGCCGGTAGTCAATCCAACTCCGCCTATTCCTACCGTTCCTGCTCCAACTGTTCCACCCGTCGTAACTCCGACGCCGACACCACCGGCTCCTGCGCCAGTCCCAGCTCCAGTGCCGGTTTCCACCATTTCTATTGATCGACCACGCGCCGGTGATTCTTGGAGATTGGGCGAACAACGAAATATTGAGTGGCAGGATAGTCGGTCGGGGAACTACAGCTATACGGTCTATATTGCCACTCCGTCTGATGGTGCCAATCGAGTTAATTTGCGACAAATCGCTGTTGTAAACGAGAAAAAACTTCGCTGGACAGTTGGGCAAAATCTGACGGCCAATCCTGTGACGCCCGGTAGCTATGTCATTGTCGTGGTTTCATCGACTAACCCAGAGTACAACTCTGCTGTAAGTGTTCCATTCAACATCGTCGCGAGCAATCACGCTTATCTCTCTGGCGGCAATCAAACTGCCAGCGCTAGTGATAGTCTGGGCAGTTGGCTCTACGGCATGTTTCCGAATTTGTTTAGCTACTAAACTTTCTGCGACAAAAAAACTCCTCGGTGCAAACTGGGGAGTTTTTAGTTATACTAAATAGAGATGGCTGAAAGCGAAATTATCAAAGATAAAACTTACTTTGCCGAGACGGACTTCCGGGGCAAGCGCACGCGCTTTGGCATCAAGTTTGAGGATCGCGCGCGGCACGTGTATGTGATCGGCAAGACGGGCATGGGCAAGAGTACCATGCTCGAGAACATGGTGGTGCAAGATATCGCCGATGGCCATGGCGTGGCGGTGATTGATCCGCACGGCAGTATGGCAGAAAAGCTTCTGGAATATGTGCCAGAGAATCGGATCAAAGACGTGGTCTACTTTGCACCATTTGATCTCGAGAATCCAATCTCGTTTAACGTGATGGAAGACGTGGGGCCGGAACAGAGACATTTAGTCGTTAACGGTTTGATGAGCGCTTTCAAAAAACTTTTCGGCGAGGAGAGCTTCTCTGATCGGATGCAGTACATTCTCCAGAATACTTTATTAGCACTACTCGAGTATCCGGACTCAACTTTGCTCGGCGTTAACCGCATGCTGACGGAAAAAGCTTATCGGAACAAGGTGGTGGCCAATGTCACGGATGCTTCGGTCAAGGCTTACTGGACGCAAGAGTTTGCGAATTATACCGAGCGTTTTGCCGCCGAGGCGACGCCGGCGATCCAGAACAAAATCGGTCAGTTTACCTCTAATCCGTTGATTAGAAACATCATTGGCCAGCCCAAGTCTTCTTTTGACTTTCGCAAAGTGATGGACGAGAAGAAAATTTTAATTATTAACTTGTCGAAAGGTCAGATCGGTGAAGGTAATGCTAATCTTCTCGGCTCGATGATTATCACGAAAATTTATCTCGCCGCCATGAGCCGCGCTAATCTTAACTCCGCGCAGATGAGGCTAGTGCCACCATTTTATTTGTTTGTGGACGAATTCCAATCTTTCGCTAATGAGTCTTTTGCGAATATTCTCTCCGAAGCGCGGAAATACAAACTTTCGCTTACCATCGCGCATCAGTACATTGAGCAGATGAGTGAGGAGGTGCGTGCGGCGGTCTTCGGCAACGTTGGTACGATTGTGTCGTTCCGAGTTGGTCCGTTTGACGCCGAAGTGTTTGAGAAGATTTTTGCGCCGACATTTACGCAAGAAGACATGGTGAATCTTGGCTTTGCCCAGGTTTATCTCACCATGATGATCAACGGCGTTGGTTCGCAACCGTTCTCGGCCGTTACTCTGCCGCCGATCAAACCACTTACGCACTCGTTTCGGGAAGAGATTATCCAAAACTCGCGTCAAGCTTATGCCAAGCCGCGCTCGGTGGTCGAGCAGGAGATTGGCGAGTGGATGGCGGTTAAGCCGGCCACCGCTGGTGAGAAAGGCTCGCCAGAAGCGCGAGAACCGAAGCGTGAGCCGCGCCGCGAGTCAGCGCTAGAGAGAAGGCCTCAAACGCAAAGTGTGTCGCCAGAAAAGGTGGTTAGACCAGTGCGCGAAACAGCCAGAGAGCCAGAGAAAGTAGTTTCCCTCAAGTCTTTGGCTGAGAAGTCAACTGATCGCGAGAAGAGCACCGGTCGCCACAGCGCTGATCTCAAGCAAGTGATTGCCTCGGTCCAGCAAGAAGTCCAGTCAGCTTTGCCTAAATCTAATACTACTCCCATTGCTCCTAATCCTGTTTCTCAACCTAATCAAAACTCCGCGCCAGTCAGTAAACCAAGCGAAATTCCCGAGCAAGAACTCAAGAAAATGTTGGAAGTATGAAGGGTATTTTTACTATCAGCATTGACCATGAGTTGGCCTGGGGTTATGTGGACCGAAAAATTGATAGCAAACAACGGTCACTCATTAAACAGGAATATTTGATTGTTGAGCGGTTAGTGAAATTATTCGAACAGTACCAAGTATCGGCAACCTGGGCTATTGTTGGGCGGTTGCTGGAGCCTGTTGCGGAAGAGGGTCATCTCGATCTCTGGTTTGATTCTAGGAGAACAATAGAACTGATTAATAATTCTAAAGTCTCACAGGAGATTGGCAGTCATTCTTATGGGCACATTATTTATAACGAAGTAGATCAAAGAATAGTTGAGTTAGATTTACAAAATGCCAAACGCGTGCACGATAAGCATGGACTACCTTTCCATTCCTTTGTTTTTCCGCGCAATCAGGTCAGGTGGCTCGGTTCATTGCGTTCTAGCGGCTTGGTGTGCTATCGCGGGAATTCTCGCAAGTGGTTTGACGCCGTTCCCTTGAGGTTGGTGAAAAGATTTTGTCGTTGGTTAGATTATTTTTTGCCTAGTGTCTATACTGTTCGGCCACATATCGCCGATAATGGTCTGGTGAATATCCCCGATAGTCTTTTGTTACTTGGACGAGATGGCTTAAGAAGACTTGTCTCACCAGGCTTAATGATTGCTAAGATGAATGCTGGTTTGGATCGAGCTGTTGCTCGCAGGGAGGTTTTTCACCTTTGGTTTCATCCCAGTAATTTCTCTTATGATGTCGAAAATCAGTTCAAAATTTTGGAAGCCCTTCTCGAGCGCGCGCGGAACTTACGAGATCAAGGCAAGATAGAAATTTTGACGATGAAGGAAATCGCTGATAAAGTATTGGTCAATGTCCACTGAATCGGTTGCGGTACACAATCAGAACGCACCACTTTTCGCCGAGCGTTATCGGCTTTTTTCCTCCAACCCCCATTACAACGCCTTCTTGTATGGACGCAAGTGCTTGTTCAACTGGCTCTGGCCTTTCTTGGGGAAGCGTCTGCCACGTGGGGCCAAGATCTTAGAAGTGGGTTCTGGGACGGGCTTCTTGCTGGCTTTGTTACAAGAAAAAGGTTACCAAGTTGTTGGTCTTGAACCGGCCGAGCGGATGCGTGAGATTGCACAACTAAACTCTAATGGTCAGATACCAATTGTGGCTGGTACGGTGACAGCGATTCCGTTTGAAGCTAATAGTTTTGATGCAGTGATTGCCATGGAGGTTTTTAGATATTTGCCGGACGAAGAGATCATTGCTGGTTATAGAGAATGTTGGCGAGCGCTGCGCCCTGGCGGCCACCTCATCGTTACTCTTGTAAATTTCTGGGCGCTTGACGGCTTTTACCTATACCAAAAAGTGTCGCAGTTGTCGGCTTATTTATTGCGCAGACCGGCGCCGGTTTATTGCAACTTTGTTACGCCAGGTAGCATCACCACTTTATTTGAGAAGCAATTTGGTACTCAGAATGTGACATGCTATGGCACAATGTTGCCCTTTCTTCGTCCGGTCTATATGTTGTCGCGCCAGTTAGGAGAGTTCTTGGCACGTAGGACAGAGAGATTAGACCAGCTCTTTTCTGGACGGCAGTGGTTTAATCCTGTTGCCAGTCATCTCGTGGTAGTGATTAAGAAATGACCAAAAGAATCTTAGTTTTTTCGTTAGTGGCACCTCCTTTGAGGGTGGGAGGGGCTGAGCTAGCAATGCAAGAAGTGATCGACAGATCCATTGAGAGTCAGGGGTCTAATTTTGAGTTTGACCTGGTTACCATCAGATTTGACAGCCAACTTCCTCCTTATGAGCGAAAGGGCAAGTTAACAATCTATCGGGTTGGTTGGGGGAAAAATCAACCAGATATTGCTGATTTGTGGCGTTTTCCCCTTTCTGGGAATAAATATCTTTTCCCATGGCTTGCTGCCAGTTTGGCTAAGAAATTAGCGCGCGAAAGAAAATATGATCTAGTTTGGTCGATCATGGCCAACCAAGCGGGGATAGCTGGTGCTTGGTTCAAGAAGTCTCATCCAGAGATTCCGTTTTTACTCACACTTCAAGAAGGCGATGACTTGGACAGCCTCGCCTATCGCGCGCGCTTGCTCCTGCCAAAAATATTTGGCGTTTTTACTCGCGCGAATCACATCCAAGCCATTTCTAATTATCTAGCTAATTGGGCCAGAACTAAAATGCGCGCAACCTGTCCAGTCACAGTCATTCCCAACGGCGTGGATGTGAATAGCTTTAAGCTGTTAGCTGTTAGCGAAGAGCAAAAACTTGAAAAAATAGTGATTACGACGTCGAGACTAGTTTACAAAAACGGCGTGGATGTTTTGATTAAAGCACTGGCATTATTGCCCGGTGATGTTAAGCTCTGGATTGTTGGCGAAGGGCCAGAAAAGGCGAGTCTGGTGAGCCTAGCGGAGAGCCTGGGATTGGCCGCCAGAGTGTCATTTTTGGGCCAGGTGGCGAGTTCGGTGGTGGGGCAGTACTTGGCCAAGGCGACGATTTTCGCTCGGCCAGCGCGCTCGGAGGGCCTGGGGAACTCGTTCTTGGAGGCCATGGCGGCTGGTTTGCCGGTAATTGGCACACCAGTCGGCGGTATCCCGGATTTCTTAAAACAGCACGAAACTGGCTGGCTCTGTGAGGTTGATAATCCAACTTCGGTTGCCACACAAGTTAAGTTTATTCTGGAGCCAGAAAATCAGCGAGAAGTGGAGAAAATAATTAGTAATGCGAAAAAGTTGGTGATCGAAAATTATGACTGGGGCAAACTGGTTGTTAAATTTAATGAGCTTTTCTATAAACTAACAACATGAAGATAATTATCGCGACCGGTATTTATCCGCCACAGATCGGCGGACCAGCGCAATATGCTAAGAATCTAGAACAGGAGTTTGTTAGCCTAAATCACTCTGTGAGAGTTCTAACTTACAAACTAGAAAATTATTTGCCAACGGGCATCAGGCACTTTTATTTTTTCTGGAAAGTATTTTTTGCGAGTTTGTTTTTTAGACCAGATTTTATTTTAGCTTTAGATACTTTCTCGGTGGCTTGGCCGAGTGTGCTTGCGGCAAAGATCTTGAATCAGAAAATAATAATCAGAACTGGTGGCGACTTTCTCTGGGAAGGTTACGTGGAGCGGACGGGAAATCTGGTTTTGTTGCGCGAGTTTTACGGAAAGATTAAATCTGGAGAGATTAAGTTAAATCTAAAAGAGAAAATTATTTTTAAACTAAGCAAGTGGACGGTCTGGAATTGTGATATTTTAGTTTTTAGCACCAGCTGGCAGAGAGAAATTTGGCGCGGGGCTTATCTGTTAGATGATGCCAAAGTTAACTGTGAAGTAAAGATTATAGAGAATTATTTTGGCGAGAAAGCTGAATCAGAAGTAGCGAAACAGAAAAATTTTATTGCCGGGACGAGAAAGTTGAAGTGGAAGAATTTAGATAAATTAGAGCAAGCTTTTACTCTAGCCAGAAATAATTTAGCAAGTTTAGATCTCAAACTTGATTTGGAAAATGCGAGTTATCAGCAATTTTTGGAGAAAATAAAAAGTTGTTATGCGGTGATTCTTGTGTCGCTTGGCGATATCAGCCCTAATCTGGTTCTAGATGCGCTCAGATTCAGCAAGCCGGTGATCTTGACGCAAGAAACTGGTTTGCGGGAGCGCTTGGGTGAGGCGGTGATCTGGGTTGATCCGGAGAATCAGCAAGATATTGCTGAGAAAATTACTTGGCTGGCTGATGCTAAAAATTACAGAACAGCTTGTGGGCGAGCGCAGAGTTTTACTTTTACGCATACTTGGCGAGAAATTGCGACAGAATTTCTATCATGATCAAGCTACTTTCTATCAGCACAGACAGAAATTTATTTAAAGCAGACAGCGCCGTTCGTGCGCGGCAGATTGATTATGCGCGCGAGCGTGACGAAACTCACATTATTGTCTTTGCCACCAGAGATTTTAATTTTAAGCCAGAGAAGATCGCAGAGAACTGTTTCGTTTATTCAACGAATTCTAGTAGCAAATGGTTCTATATTTTCGATGCTATCGCGCTGGGTGGAAAAATAATTAGCGAACAGGTGATTACTAATCTGACGTGCCAAGACCCGTTCTTGACCGGTCTCACCGGCTGGTGGCTCAAGCGTTGCGCGCGCAAGATTAATTTTCTTAATTTAGAAATTCAAGTGCACACGGATATTGGCAGTCAGTATTTTGCTTATACTTTTGGTAATAAAATCAGAAAAAAAATTGCTAAATTTGTGCTGCCGCGCGCGGATCAGATTCGCGTAGTTTCTGAGAGGATTAAAAATTTTCTAGTGCGGGAGTGGGGAATTGTAGAAAGTAAAATTACGGTTAAACCAATTTTTGTTGATACTGATAAGATCAAAAAAGCAGAAATTACGGTTGATCTACATCAGAAATATCCAGAGTTTAGCAAAATAGCTCTGATCGCTTCCCGATTAGAACCGGAAAAAAATATCTACTTGCCGCTGAAGGCTTGGCAGCAGGTGATTAAAGTAAAACCGCAAGCTGGCTTGGTTATCGTTGGTGCTGGCGCAGAAGAAGATAATCTCAAGTTTGTAGTTAAAAAATTAAAGCTCGAGAATAATGTAATTTTTGAACCGTGGCAAACTAATTTAGCGACTTATTACAAAACGGCTGATCTGTTTCTGCTCACCTCGTTCTTTGAGGGCTATGGCTTGACGTTGATGGAGGCGCAAGCCGCTGGTTGTAAAATTATCTCTACCGATGTGGGTGTAGCAAGGGAAGTGGGAACGAGAATCGTCGGCTATCAGGTGGGAGAAATCACGCAGGCGATTATCGAAAATTTATGAGATTACTGATTATTACTCAAGCGGTTGATCGGGATAACCCGGTGCTGGGATTTTTCCATCGTTGGATTGAGGAATTTGCTAAGCATTGCGAATTTATCACAGTAATTTGTCTGGAGCGGGGAAGATATAATCTGCCAGCGAATGTGAAAGTGCTCTCACTGGGGAAAGAAAATGGCGAGTCTAAGCTAAAATATCTCAAGAATTTTTATAAATATATCTGGCAAGAGCGGAAGAATTACGACAGAGTTTTCGTGCACATGAATCAGGAGTATGTTTTGCTGGGAAGTTTGTTCTGGAAATTGTGGGGTAAGAAAGTGGCAATGTGGCGGAATCATGCAACAGGAAATTTTTTCACGCGGTTGGCCGTTTATTTGTCAGATAAAGTCTTCTGTACCTCGCCACAGTCTTACACGGCCCAATTTAGCAAAACAGAAATTATGCCAGTTGGGATTAATACTGACTTTTTCACACCGGACTCGTCGGTGATTAAAAAAACAAGTTCTATCTTATTTCTCGGCCGGATTGCGCCGGTCAAGAAAGTAGAAATATTTATTGACGCACTCAATGAATTGCAAAAGCTTAATGTCCAGTTTTTTGCCACGATTGCCGGCGAGGCTTTGCCTCGAGATACTGAATACGAGAGAAAAATTAAAAATAAAGTGTCGGAATACGAACTAACTGATAGAGTTAAATTTATCGGCTCGGTAACGCAAGAGCAAGCGCGTCAACTCTATCGCGAGCACGAGCTTTATGTTAATCTAACCGCTGCCGGGAGTATGGATAAGACGATCTTTGAGGCGATGGCTTGTGGTAGTATTCCGCTGGTGGTCAATCCTTTTTTCCACAATCAATTGCCAGAGAGCTTTGTTTTGCCGGGAGATTTTACCTCCATTGAGCTTGCTGATTATTTAGAAAAGATTTTCAAAAAAACTGAAGATAAATCAGAAGATCTTTCCAGCGTTATACTACAATTAGTAAATAAACACGATTTGGGTAGCTTGATTAAATTGCTTCTAACCGCATGAAGATACTTTATTTATTCAATCGTGTTCGTGTTGGGCTAGAAGATAAAATTGTCCAGAAGCGAGATCATGATGGTCACTTCTTTGGCCTATTTCGTCTCGCTTCTCACGGTGTTAAGGCTGAATACTTAGAAATAGAGCAGTTTGTCCCCGTTTGGTTTGCGCGCTTTCTCCGTACTCGGGTCCTCAATGTGCATTATATTCATTTGCCGCTCTTCTTAAAGATGAGAAAGTACGATTTTGTTTTTACTTCTACCGCTCTTGGATCCCTTTTTGTCAAAGCGTTTCTCGGACTGAAGCGCCCTCGCTGGGTCATCTTCGATTACGGTCTCAAGGGTATGATGGGGACTGGCGTGAGACTGAAGCAGAGGGCACTCAAATTTATGGTTGGGCGATCAGACGGAATCATTACCATTTCTCCGGGAGAAGCAAGGGACATGAGGGACATGTTTCCCAAGCTTGCGGATAAGATAGAATTTTTGCATTTGGGTGTGGATACTCGATTTTTTACACCAGATTTTGAGCTAAAAGAAGAGGAGTTTGCTCTAAGTCCTGGTCGTGATCCTGGTCGTGATCTGCGGACTTTGGCAGGAGCCACCCACGGGCTGGTTCCAGAGATCAAGATTACTGCTCGGGAGTGGGATCCAAACAAGTTTGGTGCAGCAGGACGGCACATTAAGCGCTATGACTTTTCGCCAGTTGAACTGCGTGAGCAATACAAACGCGCGAGATTAGTCATCTTGCCACTAAACATGCAAGGCGGGCTAAATGATGCGATGGGTTGCTCTACTTTGGTCGAATCTCTGGCAATGGGTAAAGCGATCATTGCGACTAGAACTGAAACAGTTTCTGCTTATATTACACATGGTGAGAACGGTTGGTTGGTGCCGGAAGGGAGTGAGGGAGCTTTGCGAGAGGCAGTTAATTTGTTGTGGAACGATGAAGCTTTGCGTCGTCGTCTGGGGCGAGCGGCCAGAGAGTTTGCTGAGGAATTTTGCTCGGCCGATATTTTTGCCCATGACTTAGCCAATTATTTTAAGAAAAATATTAATCATGAATAATAAAGCTCCAGTAAAAGTCATCGAGGGCATACCTTTTTTTTCTGACGATCGCTACTGGGGCAAGGCACCCAAAGAAGAATTAGAAAAAGCATTGGCGATTATAGAAGAAAAGGGTTGGGACGAATTTAAGGCGCGCTATCGAGACAGGTTCGATTCCACGTTCGAGGAAAACCGGGCAGATTGGCGTTTTGTTGTTCCCTTGTCTGGCGAGTCTTTTGTCCTCGACATTGGCGCAGGTATGGGGCGGATTAGTGTTCCCTTGGCAAGAGCAGTTAAAAAAATAATTGCCGTGGATAATTCTTTTTTGCGGATGAAGTTTCTTAAGCTTAGAGCAGAAAAAGAAAATCTGAACAATATCGAGGTTTGCGTTGGCGATATTTTTGATTTACCGTTTGAGAGAGAAAGTTTCGATCTGATTGTGATGAATGGTGTCTTGGAGTGGGTGGGTGTTACAGATCGTTTTAGCAATCCTTCCGAAGCCCAGATCGCTAGCCTCAAGATTTGCCACGAATTATTGAAACCCGGTGGGCACCTCTATATTGGCATCGAGAACCGATTCGCTTTTGCCTACCTGCGTGCCATTGATCATAGTGGTTTGCGCTTCACTAGTTACTTGCCACGTTGGTTGGCTAATATTTATACTTTGTTCCGGAGAGGTAAACGTTATCAAGCTTTTACTTATACCAAAAGTGGCTATGATAAATTGTTGCAGAAGGGTGGATTTGCTGATACCACCTTCTATCTCACTTATCCGGGCTATAATCTCCCAAGACTAATGATTCCATATGATAATATCAATGCATTCGCTTATGCTGTTAGAACTTTCTTGCCTTCTATCGGCTGGAAGAGAAAAGTGGCTAGATTCTTGGCGCGCTGGCCGCTCTTGCTTCGTGTTTACCGGTATTTTTTCTTCAGCTTTGGCATGGTGGTTAAAAAATGATTTCCTGGCTTAAACAAGTGATGGGGGAAAATCCTAACTGGTTGCGAAAACCAGGCTCTAGTTTGTCGTTTATGAAGATGAGTACGCCGGAGCCGGAGTATGGAGCGGAAGAAAGCAAGGTGCTCGTGTTCGTGTTTGAAGAGGGAGAAAGAAGACCAACGATTTGTGCTAAAACTACACGTACTTATTCCGCGGGCGAGGTGATCAGGAATAATTATTCAAATCTTCAGTCATTGGCTGAGGGGGTGCGTGGCAGTGTCTATGCCGACATGTTTGCCAAGCCGCTCTACCTGCACGATAAGGATAATTTGGTTTTTTCTCTCGAATCCGTTTGCCCAGGGGTGAAGTTCTCGTTGTTGGAGCGAGACACTGCTCTTGTGATTGAGAAATATATTGGCTGGCAATCACATCTAGCAACTAGCACAGAGAAGACTTGGGGCTCTGGAGATATCACTGATCTGGCTAATAAGACAATCAAAACGTTAGGATTATCGGGAGACTCAGCGCTTGTGTTGAGCAATTATTACAAGCATCTAGCTTTCGATTCTAATGTCAAATTACCTGTATTGGTCCAGCATGGAGACTTTACTCTTGATAATGTGCTGATTTACGGAGAGCAGATTAATTTGATTGATTATGACCACGTAGGTATAAGCAAATTGCCTGGTTTCGATCTTTTTAATTTGTTTCTCAAGTCCGAAGGCCGTATCGGTTTATTGCGGACTAATTGCGAGAGGTATTTGCCGCAATATTTTGGTAAAATCGGGGCTCGCATTGCACCAGAGTCTTATGATAGTATCTTGTTTGTTCATTATCTCCAGGAGAGACAACGCAAGATGCACCTTGAGGCGTACCAAGAGAAGAGCGGTGAGGAGATCGTAAACAGTTTCCGCTCTCTTGTGGCTAAGTAGACGAGCGGGTGCTTAATAAATAAATGACTGATATCATCCATATTTCACGAGCTAATCTTTTGTCTGGTAGAACTAATGTTTATAATCTGGCTAAAACTTGTGAGGCCCTCAATGCTGAGCAGGATTTGAGAGTCAGGCTTGTGACTACTAATAAAAAAGTAGTAAGCGATGCAGCCTTCTTTGAGAGAATGGCGGTTCTCCGACCATTTTTAGTAACGTGTTTGGGGGCAACGGATACAACTTCTCCTTGTTCTGGCAAAAAATGGTATGAGCTGATAGCATTTTTCTCAGCCAACGTTAGCTTGATGTTTTTTTTGTCAGCTCAAGCCAGAAAATTTAATGCTCTGTATTTTCGGGATTCCACACTAGTTTTTGCAGCTTTGTGGGTCAAACTTGTTTTGCGAAAAAAAGTTTTTTTTGAGATTCACTCAGTTTTGGAACGACGATCGAAGCAGTGGTTTAATAAGCTGGCGGTGCAGTGGGCCGATGGCGTAGTGGCAATTAGTTCGGGACTTAAAAATTATTACCAGAAGGCCAATAATAATATTCTCGTCTCACTTTGCAGCGCTGCTGAAGACTCTTGGTTTGATTATTCTAAAAACAGAGAGACGCTACGGCAACAGTTGTCGTTACCACAGAATGCTTTTTTGGTAGGTTATACTGGCGTGATAGGGGCTAACCCTAATAATGATTATTATGAGGTGGACGATATTGTGAGAAGTCTTGCTGATTTGCCAGTTGATGTTTCTGCGGTGATTGTAGGAGAGATTAGCGGCAATGCGGAGTGGCTGCGGCAGATTGCTAGAGAATTTGATGTGTCTAGTCGTGTTATCATTGTGCCTTGGCAGGAGAGAAGCGTAATTCCAAACTACCTTCAGGCCTTTGATGTGGTCCTCATTCCGAAGCGAAAAAAAGATTTAATTGGTGATTCTCCGGCCAAGATGTTCCCGGCGCTGGCCGCTCGTCGGCCGATTATTGCTGGTCGGGCAGAGTGTATTGAGGAAGTTTTAACTAATAATCTAGACGCACTGATTGTTGGCGAAAATAATGCAAGTGGCTGGGCTAAGGCGATTCTGGAGATTTACGATGACGGTGAACTGGGGAATAGGCTAGCGGCTCAAGCAATGGTTACTAAAAACAAATATACTTGGGAGAGTCGCGGTGCCAATATCGCGAGTTTCATTAAGCGATCAACATGAGGCGCTCGAGCAGAACTTACCGGTTTTTGCTTTTGCTCGGCTGTCTGCTTCGGGCTTTGATTTCTGGTAAGGCTAACAGGCCTCCCATTCAAGTCTCCAGAATTATCGTAGTGCCGACAGGAAAACTAGGCGATGTAGTCTGCGTTACGCCAGTCTTGCGTGCTGTCCGGGCGCACTTGCCAGGGGCGCGGCTAATTGTGGCGGGCACAAGCAAGCTTCATCGGCCGCTCTTTGCGGACAGTGGCCTGGTGGACGAGTATCTTGATCTGGAAGAGCCGCGAGCGGTAGCGCGTACCGGAGAGTCTCATGCTGATGCGGCATTAGTTACTGGACCATCGTTTGTTTCTGCCGCTTTATTATACTTGGCCGGCATTCCTCTCGTAGTGGTGCCGGTGGTGCAAGGCGGTTTTTCCCCAGCCGAGACGTGGCCATACAGAATTCTTCGGCATCTCATGTGCACTTTTCCCTATCAGATCGGAGAGTACGCTCCTCGAGAAAGGCTCAGAGCCCTTGAGTCCCTGGGCGTTTTTTCCGAAGATACCAAGAAACAACTTGGATTTTCTGAGTGGGCTAATAAAAAAACAGAACAGTTTTTTGTTGACGAAAATATTAACTTTAAAAGAGATTTTGTAGTGGCAATATCACCATCGGCGGGGAATAAAATAAAGGAGTGGCCGACGGAACGTTTTGCCACGGTGGCTGATTATCTGGTTGAGAAATATAATGCAAAAATAATCATCACCGGTGGTAAGGGAGACAACGAAAAAGCAAAAGAATTAATCGGGCACTCTAAGAAAAAAGTGGCGATAATAAATACAGTTGGTCGATTTGATCTTGATGAGTTGAAGGCCTTTATCTCGAAAGTTAATCTGTTTATCAGTGTCGATACCGGGCCGATTTATATTGCGGAAGCATTTGATATCCCAACCATAAATATTGTTGGCCCGGTGGACGAACGCGTGCAACCACCGCGCGGGTTTATTCATCGCAATGTTTTGCCTCCCGGTAGGGTTAGAGCAGAACTTTCGATTTTAAATGCTAGATCATATAATCAAGAAGAAGCTCTCCGGCAAGTGTTGTCTATCTCCGTCTTGTCGGTGCAGGAGTCAATCGACAGGCTGATTAGTGACTTGCGCGGATCTCGCGGCCAGAGTTGATAGCAACATTCTTTTGTGATTTAATATGACTCATGAATAATGACTCGAGTCTGGAATTATCACTGGTTATTCCGGTCTATAACGAAGCGGAATCTGTTCCCCAACTTCATGCTGAGCTGCTTAGTGTGCTGACGAAGTTAGACAAAAGTTTTGAAATTATTTTTGTTGACGATGGTTCTAGTGATAACACATTTGAAGTCTTAACTCAGTTCAAGCCAGCCACGATTATTCGTTTTGCCAGGAACTTTGGTAAATCGCAAGCGTTGCAGGCGGGTTTCGATCAGGCACGTGGCAGGTATATCATTACAATGGACGGCGATTTACAAGATGATCCGGCAGAAATTCCCAATTTTCTCGACGAGGTGAAACGAGGTGGTGACTTGGTTGTTGGTTGGAAGCAAAACCGTCTAGATGGGATGAGTAAGGGCTTAGTGTCGAAAATTGCGAATTGGATAACTGGCTTGGTGACAGGAGCTTATGTCCACGACATGAACTGCGGTTATAAATTGTATAAGAGTGAAGTCGCAAAAAGTTTGGTTCTCACCGGCGATCATCATCGGTATATTCCGGCGATTGTAGCCAGCAAGGGTTATAAAGTAAGTGAGCAGAAGGTGCATCACCGCAAGCGAGAGTTTGGTGAGAGTAAATACGGCAATTTTGGCCGGTTCTTCAAGAGTTTTTTTGATTTTATATCTATTGTTCTTTTGGGGCGTTTTAGTAATCGACCGATGCACTTGTTCGGCTTCTTTGGTTTTGTAGTAGGGTTTATCGGGTTTGTCATCCTTGCTTACATGAGTTGGCTGATCATCGTTGTAGATGAATTTGTTGGCGACAGGCCATTGTTACTTCTTGGTGTGCTCTTGGTGGTGGTTGGTTTCCAGTCTTTTGTTTCTGGCTTTTTGGGCGAACTGGTTGTGCGCCAGTCGGGGAAAGAGCCAGGCTACATCATAAGCGAGCATATAACTAGCTAGTAATGAATGTTTCAAGTACTGTATTGAAATATATTGTTTCAGGCTCCGTTGCTTCTGGAGTAATGTTTCTGTCTCTGGTTTTTTTTCGAGAGGTTTTAGATATTTGGTATCTATATTCATCAACCTTGGCGTTTGTCTTAGCGTTTATCACTAGTTTCTTACTGCAAAAGTTTTGGACCTTCCAGAGTCGCGCCGGAGCCGATGCTCCCAGACAGTTAATGCTGTTTCTAATCGTTAGTCTGGCTAGTTTGGGTGTAAACGACTTGGGAATGTTTGTTTTGGTAGATAAGGTCGGCGTCTGGTACTTTATAGCACAAGTTATCATGACCACGCTTATTGCTGCATTTAGTTTTTTCACCTACCGGGCGATTTTTTTAGTAAAAAATGAAATATAAATTATGTGTGGAATAGCTGGCTTTATTGGCAAAGGAAGTTTAGATGACCTTGAGTCTATGCGTGCCGCAATTGAGCACCGTGGCCCGGACGACAAAGGGCTGTATTATCGAGACGGAGTTGGATTAGCTCACACCAGGTTGAGTATTCTTGATGTTAGCGAGAAAGGTAAGCAACCAATGTGGAACCAAGCTATGACGGTGGCGATTGTTTTTAATGGCGAAGTATATAACTTCCGTGAGCTAAGAGAGGAGCTTTCTTTAAGTAAATCACGCCAGTTCACCACAGGCACTGATACAGAAGTTATACTTGCGCTGTATGAAGAATATGGTGAAGAGTGCTTTGAAAAACTTAACGGCATGTTTGCAATTGCTCTATACGATTTCCGGGTAAATAAGTTATTGCTAGCACGAGACAGATTTGGTAAGAAGCCACTTTATTGGGGAATATTTGACGGCACGTTTATGTTTGGTTCGGAACTAAAGGCGCTACTAAAGCATCCGTCTTTTAGAAAAGAAATTAGTCTAGAATCACTAAATAAATACTTAGCGTATGAATATGTTCCTACGCCAAACAGTATTTTTAAAGATGTTTACAAATTAGAACCAGCGTCTTGTTTGTCTTTCCAGAATGGAGAGATAAAAAAGAAAATCTTTTGGCGCATGAGCTTTGTCCAACAAGACGTCTCTCTCGGTGAAGCTTTAAAAGTTTTAGATCACAAACTAGAAGAAAGCGTAAAAAGAAGATTAATATCTGATGTGCCTCTTGGCGTTTTTCTAAGTGGGGGGATCGATAGTTCGACTGTGGCTTACTATGCTCAGAAAAATAGTAAAGAGAAGATTAAAACCTTTTCGATCGGATTTGAAGACGAGAACTTTGATGAATCAGATTATGCTAAACAGGTTAGTGATTTTCTTGGGACAGACCACTATTCTAAAATTTTAAGTGCGCAAGATCTACTGGAAATGATTCCGCACATTGGAGCAGTGATTGATGAGCCGCTCGCCGATGCTTCAATTATCCCAACCCTATTTCTATCAGAATTTGCTAAGAAGCATGTTTCGGTTGCTCTTGGTGGCGACGGTGGCGATGAACTCTTTGCTGGCTATCCCACATTTAAGGCAGAAAAGGTCGCCGGTCTGTATAGCCTGATACCGTCTTTTATTCGGAATAAGATAATCAGCAAAATAGTTTCTAAACTGCCAGTAAGCTACGGCTATTTTGGTCTTAGGTTTAAGGCTAAAAAATTTATCGACGGTTTCGGCTCGGCTACAGAATATCGCCACCAGAGATGGTTGGGCAGTTTCGTGAGAGAAGATAGAGAGAAGTTGTTTAAAAAAGAAGTTTGGGAAAAGCTAAAAGATCGTAACGAGTATGAAGAGATTGATCATTATTTGGGAGAAGTGAAGAATGTGAGTTGGTCTAATAAGCTCATTTATCTATATTTACGGACTTACCTAATGGACGAGGTGTTGGTAAAAGTTGATCGAGCAAGCATGTTCCACGCTCTTGAGGTGAGGGCGCCATTTCTAGATTTCACTTTCGCTAACTACGTTAATTCTTTGGCTTATAAGTATAAAAGTAGAATGTTTACGACAAAATATATCTTGAAAAAGCTAATGAAAGATAAATTGCCTGAGAATATTATTTATCGTCGTAAGCAAGGATTTAGTATCCCTTTGGCCGGCTGGTTAAGGAATGAGCTTAAAGATTTCTGCAATGAAATACTAAGCGAACAGGCTATAAAAAAAGCTGGTTTGTTTGACTTCGATTATATTCAGAAGCTAAAAGAAGAACATTTTTCGGGACAAGAAGATAATAGAAAATTACTCTGGACCCTGTTAATATTTCAGCTGTGGTACAATCAATGGTCATAGAACTGATGATGAAACTGGGTTTAATATTGCAAAAACATCGTTGGGCGCTTGTTCTAGCCTTACTTACCTCAATCATTGTTGCCTTTCCACAGGTCTATTTTCGCATTGATCATAAAGATGACGGTATTTACCAGGGAATAGAGCTCTTGCCAGACTCGCCGCGCTCTGCGCTTGCACGAGAGGTATTGGATGGGCATCCAGGCATGGGTAATGTCTACTACAAAGACGGCAAAGATGGACCGTATCTCTGGCAGCCACTGCAACCGATGGTTGTGGGCTACATGGGGGAATTGTTTGGTTTGGATATCAATAATACCTTGCTCTTGTCGCGCGTTGTTCTCTCTTTTGTTGTCTCTCTACTGCTCTACGCTTTTGTTTTTTTATTATCGGCAGATAAACTTCTCGCTCTATCGAGTGCGGCAGTAATCTTGTTGGGTGACTCAGTCATCTCTTTTTCCGGACTCTCACGGATATTTTCGGGCCTGGGTCCGGTCAATTTTTTGCAACTTTCCCGGCCGGTTAATCCGGTGATGACCTACATTCCCTTTTTCGCCTTTTTAATAGCTTTTTGGTTATTTTATCAGAAGCGCAATTGGCGTTATGGCATAGCTAGCGCTGTCCTGCTTGGCTTAAACTTCTATAATTATTTCTACACTTGGACTTTTTTGTATGCTTTTGGCGGTGTTCTGGTTCTGTCTTTTCTTATACAGAGAAAGTGGCGAGAGAGTGTTAAGCTCGCGGGTGTTTTTGTTGGTGGTTTGTTGGTCGCCATTCCGTACTTTATCAATCTCTACCGAGCTTCCATGTACCCTACTTTTACAGAAGCCAGCGCTCGGTTTGGTCTAGTTTTATCTCACGCACCCATCTTTGTTGGTTTCACGACGATTGCAGCTCTGATGATCTTTTTAATTGGATTCCCCAGGGAAGATAAAGAGAGATATTTCTTTGGTTTGGCTTTGTTGCTCACAGCTTTTGTCACGCACAATCAACAGATTCTGACCGGGAGAATTATGCAGGTAGATCACTACCATTGGTTTTTCAATAAACCGCTGGCTCTCATAATGATTCTTTTTGTGATTTTTCATTTTTTAACTTCTCGCGGACTCATCTTTTACAAGAAATCATTGGCCGTTGTCATTATTTTAGCGAGTATTTTTACGGGGATGTTTACTCAGGTCATCTCCTATTTTTCTGACTGGCGAGATGGTGGCGAGATTGCGATTGAAAGACAAAAATATGGTCCGGTTATGCGTTGGCTAAGCGAGCATGCTCAAAAAGAGGCGGTTGTTCTGGCCAATAACGAAGTATCGCATTTGACCGTCATCTATACTCCTCTCAATGTTTTTTATCATCGAGTGGCCGGTAATTCTCTCGCGGCGACAAAGGAACGTTTGTTAGAAGTGGTGGCCACTCTTTATCGTCTGGAGAAAGTTGAAGAAGATACTGCTCGGGACAGGTTTTTTGCAGATAGGGCGTACCTCTCTTCAAATATTTACGGGATATATTACCGAGAGGCACTTGGTTCATATGAGGCGATACCAGACGAAAAGATAGAAGAATTTGTTAGATTTTACACCAAAACTCTTGAGACTCCAGACTCTCGGTGGTTACAGGAAGTGTTTGATAAGTATGAAATTGAGTACATTATTTGGGACAAAAAAACTGATCCAACTTGGGATTTAGATCGGTATAATTTTCTAGAAAAATCTGTAGAATTTGGTGAAGTGGCTATTTACCACAAGGCATGAAAACTGCGGCTTCTTCTAGGAATTTCTCAAGCCAAGATCAAATCAAATCTGTTGCAGAGCTCAACTCTCTGCAACTTATCTTCAATACAAACCTTCGCATTTTCATGAAATCTCCAGACGGAGATGCACCAACCTTAATCAAACAATATCGCCAGTTGAGGGGAGCGAGACTCAAACTTTCGCCGGAACTGTCCGTTAAGACGGTCTCTATTTCCGATATTTTTGACTCTGGATTGGCTAAGAAAGACTTTGCTTATCGGATAGTCAGACTAATGCGTGATCAGGCGGCTTCTGTCCATGAGTTTATCCACTCTTTTGTCGTCCACGGTAGTTATGCCACGCGGGACTTTATCCCCATGTGGAGTGATCTGGACACGATGATTGTTCTAAAGGATTCCGTGTTTGATTCTGTAACTAATTTACAGAGAGTAAAAAAAGTTTTTTTGAAACTGGGGTTGTTGTGTTATTGGATTGATCCGCTGGCTCATCATCAACTATCTTTCATCACAGAATTTGATCTAAGTTATTATCCTCAGTCTTTTTTGCCATTACCCTCTTATGAACAGGCTCTGCTTTTGTTGGGAACAGGACAAATCCATTTTGACGTCCGAGATGATACCAGCGAACAAGCGGCAGTCTTCGAGAAATTTACGGAACACTTTCGTCGTAAAGTTAAAAACGGAAATTGGAGTCGAAATCAGTATGATTGGAAAAATGATTTAGCGCACACATTTTTATTGCCGTCGCTTCTTCTGCAGACGAGAGGTGTATATGTATATAAAAGAGAATCGTTTCTTAAGGTCAAGCAGGTATTAAATGATTTTGATGCACGGTCACTTGATCAAGCGACTGATATTATGAGAAAGTGGGAAGTGTCTAATTTTGTAAAATACCTCCCAGCTAGACTAATTGTAAGTTTGCCATATTGGTTGTCTAGAATTATAGTGGCCATTGCCAGAAAACCAGCTTTGCTAAAACGTCCAGCACAAAGTCTTATCGAAATAGAACGGCTAACAAGAGAATTTCTTCATCTTTATGAATATAAAAAATAGTTATAATTTACCGATACGCCTAGAGCGAGCCGACTATGAAAAGTGCGTTGATTTGATTAGAAAAGAGGCTTTAAGCAATCCAACGGTAAGTGCTGCTTACCTGATGGGAGGAGAATGGTGTCCAGGCATCTCGGACTTAGACATAGTTCTCATCTACAAGGACGAACTGACGCCCAAACCACTAAGTAATCCATGGTCTTTATCAGAAAAAGCTAATTTTATCTTTACTCATCGGTACTTAAGCTTTAGCCAGAGTTCTGCTGAATATTTTTATTTTCTCTATCCTCAAGAAACTACAAATCTTCGTCTTATTGCGGGAATAGAGCATAATTTTTTGGCGATACCGGAGAATAATCGCCAGTGGACACTCGCTTTTATCCTGTTTGATGTTTTAGTCAATAAGTTATTACTTTTCAGTAAATTTAAGAAAGCACCGCAAAACGTTCGTCAGTTGATCGGATCTTTATATTCGCTCGTGTATACGTCGTGGATGGTGCGGGAAATATCTGGAGTAGATATTGATCACGGTTTTGGGCAGAGAATACAAAGTTTGCGCGAGAATTGGTTTGCTCTAGACGAAAGTTTGGCTATCCAAGAACTCTCGGTTCTTCTTGAAGAAGGGATAGTGCTTGTCTCCAGAGCGGTGATGGAGCTCGACGGTTTTGTTTCCAAAGAGACTCTTGTAAATAGAAATGCCCAGAACGTTAAGTTCTCTAATGATAAATTTGCTGTAAAGTTTACTACCGGCTGGTCACACCAGCAATTTATCGAGGAATTTGATAAATCATTAATCTGGGACTCAAAAGTGTTTGGCAAAAAAGTCGAATCATTTCGATTATTATTACCGACGTCTTTTTCAGTCTTTTTCCAAGCCTATGATCAAGGCGAGGGAGAGTTTTCGGACATCGTCCGTCAACATCTGTCTGCTTCGAGAGAGTGGAACAATCTTAGATCTCCAGATAATTTAAATAATCATGTAAGGGCGGTGAACATGGCCTATGGATCTTCCGTCGCGAGCGGAGGATGGTTTAAAATACCATATTCTTATGGTTTCTCTGCCGGTAAGCAAGGCCTCAACAGTAAGTTGTTTTGGAAATTTTGTTTGCTACTAAGAGACATCCGATGAATAAAATATTATTTACTACCAGTTGGGACGACGGCTCGGTGCTTGATCTAAAAGTGGCGGATTTACTAGCCCGTTACGGCATTAAGGGTACATTTTATGTACCAGAAAAATTTGCTGGAAGAACTGGTAAGTATTCTGCTTATAATCGTCGGCTGACGGAAGAAGAGATTCGTTCTCTTGCTGTTTCTCATGAGGTCGGAGGACATTCGCTCACGCACTCTAGATTGACAGAGATATCGCCAGAAGAGGCAAAAAGTGAAATAACAGGTAGCCAAGAGTTTTTGCAGAAAATTACCGGTTCACCAGCCAAGATTTTTGCCTTCCCGGGCGGGAAATCCAATGAATTTCTTACGAAAGTTGTCAGAGAGTCGGGTTTCATGGGTGTTCGTACGACCAAAAAACTTTCTATTCAGAAAGCAAAAGAGAAAAAATTTCTGATGGACGTGACTATCATCTGCCAGCCGTTTCCCTTGCGGTGGCTAGATTCTAATAATTTGTACTGGCGAAGGATTCTTGATCCCATGCGGGCTTATACCCCAAAGCAATGGAGTTTATCTTGGCAGTCGTTGGCTCGAAAATGGTTTAAAAAAGCTCTCGCCGAAGGCAACTATTTCCACCTCTACGGTCACTCTTGGGAACTGGAAAAATATGAAATGTGGTCAGAGCTCGAATCGTTCCTTAAGTTTGTCAGAGAACATCAAAACATTGTTTGTTTATCTAATAGTGAGGTGTTAGAGTGGGAATGATATGGGTTCCAGTATGAAAATAGTTCTGCTTCACGATAATGCTCCCTCGCAAGGTTTTGCGGGGGCGACTGTTTCTACTCATGAGCTAGCCCTTGGTCTTAAAGAAGCCGGGCAGAGTGTTTATCTGGTGACCACTTGTCGGCTCAAAAAAGACGCCGGAGAATTTGAACAAGACGGGATTAAAATTTACCGGATCCTGAGTAATTATCCAAGTTTTTGGCGAGCTTATTTGAGTTTGTACAATCCACCGGTGGTGCGAGAAGTGAAGAGAATATTAAGCACAATCCGGCCAGACGTGGTGCATGCAAATAATGTTCACTTTCATCTGTCTTATCACTGCCTTAAGATTGCTAAAAAGTATGCTAAGACAGTAGTCTTTACCGCGCGTGACGTGATGACTTTTAATTACGGTAAATTGGTCACTAGAAAATATCTGGAGAATCTCGATGCCCATACCACTTGGCTTGATCACCTGCAACAAGCAGGCAAGCGCTGGAATCCATTACGTAACTTTTTAATTAAGAAGTATCTGCGCTACGTTGATCAAATGTTTGCGGTTAGTGGAGCGCTCAAGAAAGCCCTGGCGCAGAACGGTATCAAAAATGCATCAGTGATGCACACGGGTATCAATCTAGCAGACTGGCAGATTGACGAGATTATCACTAGTAAGCTAATAAAAAAATATAATTTGACTGACAAGAAAGTGATTTTATTTAGTGGGAGATTAAGTGGAGCAAAGGGCGGAGGACAGGCGCTAGAAGCATTAGTAGAAATTTCTCCTGTTATGTCTAATGCCGTGCTGTTAGTGGCTGGCAAAATTGATCATTCTGCTGACCAAATTAGAGCGCGCGCGGAGCAATTGGGGTTGGCCGATAAATTAATTTTTACGGGTTGGCTCGAGCAGGAAGAATCTAAGAAGATTTATGCTGTTGCTGACGTGGTTCTGGTGCCATCAATCTGTTTTGATTCTTTGCCACGCGTGGTCTTGGAAGCTATGGCCATGAGCAAGCCGGTGGTCGGCACAGTCTACGGTGGTGCGGCGGAAGCGATTGTAGATGGCGTCACCGGTTATGTGGTTAATCCGTTTGATACTAAAAAAATGGCAGAAAAAATTATTAATCTTCTACAAAATCCCCAGCAAGCACAACAAATGGGCGAAGCTGGCTGCGAGCGGATACGCAATGAGTTTAATCTAAAAACGAAAGTTGCAGAATATATCACTGGTTATGGATTAAAGCCGGCTGACGAACACAAAGACGGTTCGGTACTGGCTGTTGATCAGCAGAAGTGGTTAGCCGCGCAAGAATTTGAACGAAGTTGTTGGGTAAAAGCTAATCAGAATAATTCTCGCTCACAGATACTACTTAAGTTTTTGAGAGCTCTAAAGAGAAGTCCAAAGAATTTTTTCGAACTACTGTGGTATCGCGATTTTTATGCTGGTGATGATTGGAACTTCTGGTGGAAAAAGCAATTTGATAATTATCGCACTTTGCCAGCGCAAATCGGGAAAGCGCTGGAGGTTGGTTGTGGGCCACACACCAATATCCGCCTGATCTCAAGGCTAAAGAAAATTAACGAGATATATTGTATAGATCCATTGATGGATTTGTATTTGAGCTTTAAACTAAATTGGCTGGCCGAAATGGCCAAGAAGGGGAAGATTTTCACTTCTGTTGGCAAGGGGGAGAGTTTAGAATTTCCAGATGACTCTTTTGATCTAGTGATCTGTAACAATGTATTGGATCATGTCCAGGACACCAGCGCTTGTTTGTCAGAGATTCATAGGGTTCTCAAGCCTGGTGGTTATTTTGTTTTTGGTCAGGATTTGAGTGACGAAGCAGATATTGCCAAACAACGTCAGGAAGACAGGGGATTCGTTGGCCATCCGATTAAGCTCCACGATCAAACGCTAGACGGTTTGCTAGATGGTTTATATGAAATCAAAATGAAGAAAGTCTTACCCAGAGCAGTAAGCCGTAATCCGCGGCATCATTACGGAACATATATTTTTGTGGGAATAAAGAGATTATGATATAGTGTTCCCTCTATGAAAATATATGCCATTATCCCGGCTCGAAGTGGTTCTAAAGGAGTGCCGAATAAGAATATCCGCAAGGTCGGTGGGAAGGAGCTCATTGGTCACTCGATAGAATTTGCTAAGAAACTGGGAGTAGACAAGGTGATTTGTTCAACTGATTCAGCGGAATACGCCGAAATTGCTAAAAAATTTGGGGCAGAGGTTCCCTTTCTTAGGTCGGAATTTGCTGCTTCTGATACAGCAATGGAGGAACATATTCTTGAGGACTTATATCAAAAATTTGATGAGCATGGGATAGAATATCCAGATATTTTTGTTTGGCTCAGGCCAACGTTCATTTTCCGCAATCTCGCCTCAGTTAAAGAATGCATAGACAGATTGATCAAAGATGAGAGTCTAACTGCCTGTAGGACTGTGGTGGAAACTGAGTGCCGGCTCTACAGGGTTGAAGATGGTATTCTCAGACCAGATTTTGATGATCGTGGCAGGTCTATGATTAGACGTCAGGAAGTGGGTAAGAGGTACAAGGTATTTAGCACTGATGTTTTCCGTGGTAAACCTAAAAATTCTGGAACCGCTTTTCTTGGAAATAATGTTGGTGCTGTTATTGTCGATAAGTTATACGGCGTCGATATAGATGATGAAGACGATCTTGCTATTGCAGAAAAGATTTTGGTCACCATTTCTGATGAGTAATTGCCGGGATATCTACAAACTAGTTTCAGAGAATCTAAATGAGATTCTTAATCTGCGGCAGAAAAGAACAATGAAAGGAGATAATAGCCCAGTCACTGAAGGCGATATGCTCTGTCAGCAACTCATTATGGATTATGTAAAATCAATCGGGGGTGATTACGAAGTTGTCTCTGAAGAGATGGATCTGGGCAACTTTGTATTTGATGAAAACAAAAATTATATCGTTTTAGACCCAATCGATGGTACTGAAAATTTCACATCTGGTCTCAAAGAATGGGGCGTTTCCGTCTCAATTTACAAAAAGGGTAAACACGAAGAATCAATGCTTATGCTTCCCGAGCTCGATCTATGCCTCTCAACGGGGGACACGCTTCCGGGCAAAAACCAGTCAAGGATCCGGGGTCTTTCTTCCTCATCTCTTTACAAGCCGTATCGAGAAAGCTTGGAAGAGGGTGTAGAATACCGCTTGCCCAGTTGTGCTGTTTATGGTATGTACAACGTTGTAATTGGTTCTTACCACAGCTTTGAGAAACCAAAGTCAGCAAGGTCATGGGACATTCTTGCTGGACTGAATTTGGCCTTAGAGCACGGGTTGAGTGTTTATGTGAATGGGGAAGCTTACAAGGGAGAATTCTTGATCCCAAATCAGACGTATTCTTTTAAAGTCGAAAATAATCACCATGCTTGATAATAAAAACAAAGTTTTAATTGTCGCCGAGATAACCACCAACCACCTAGGTGACATTGAGCGGCTCAAGAAAATGGTTCGTTTGGCCAAAGAGTCTGGAGCTGATCTGGTAAAGATTCAGAAGAGAAATATCGAGACTTTTTATGCGCCCGGACAATTGAGCAAAGAATACTCGTCTCCTTTTGGTCATACTTGGAAGGATTTTAGATACGGTATCGAGCTATCGGCCGAAGATATCCAGGAGTTAGATGATGAATGTAAGAAAGTCGGCATTGACTGGTTCGCATCGGTACTTGATCTTGAGTCTTTTGAACTTCTTAAACCTTTTAACAAAAAACTACTCAAGTTACCTTCTACAATTTCCGAACACAAGGATTTCCATGCCAAAATAGCCGAGCAGCATGATGGACATGTGGTTATATCAACCGGCTACACTTCTCATGAGTATGAGGAACATATCCAGAAAACATTTAAAAATAGTGAAAAGTTATATCTTCTGCAGTGCACATCAGCATATCCCACACCCCCTGAGGATTGCGGCATTTCTGTTATCAGGCGATATGTTGATTTGAGTAAGAAAAATCCCAAAATTGTGCCAGGCTACTCAAGTCACGATCATGGCTCCTTGGGTTGTATGCTCGCTGTCGCTGCCGGTGCTCGGATGATTGAGAAACATGTCAAAATAGGAGACACACCATGGATGCATTTCCAAGATGTCGCTTTGGATTTAGAAAACGGTGAGTTTGCGAAGTTTGTGCAGGATGTGAGAAAGGCAGAAATAATGTGTGGTGACGAGGTTAAGACTATTAAACCAAGTGAGTGGCACAAGTATACTTATGTTCCCAAAATGCCCTAGAAGTCTCTGATTTTTGTGGTACTTGACAAATCCTGTGAGTTTGCTATACTGAGGGTAGAGGCTAATTTTAGCCACTGGCTCGGCATTTTTCCGAGATTTGAACATCGTAAAGAGAGAGGAGAGCTATAATGCTCAATCGTGCCTCGAAGTATGGGGAACCCGCGTTTTGGGTCCGCTCTGTCCACATGGAGGGATTCCAGGCACATGCCATTAAGGCGGTTGTGCGGCCTGGTAATCGGATGAAGGATCCGACCCAGCCCACCTTCTTGCCCGTTGGCGTGGATCTCCCGGTTCGTTTTATCCGTAAGTCGGGTAACCAAGGGCAGGGCATTGCTCCCGAGTTCTTCGCCGACGATGGGACGACTATTCGGATCACGGAGGGTCTGGTGCGGCGGATCAGTGAGTTGACCGCTGATGACTTGCACGGCATGGCGCCGGATACGGCCACCGCAGAGCTGGTTCGTTACCACCTCGCGACCATCTACGACACGCCGTTGCCCTCACCCGATAGCGAGGTGACGATCTGGCGGTTCGAGTATCGTCCAAACGTTACCGAGTGAGCGATCAATTCACAGCCAAATGGCCGTTTTGCGACAACATTGTTGCAAAACGGCCATTTTCTTTTTCTTTACCAACCTATTTTTTGATGATAGTATTTACTTTCAAACAAATGAAAGAGTCTGTCTTGGTCATCTTTGGTGACGTTGTACCCAAACAAGAAGAAAAGTGGTGGCAACAGTTTGGTACAGTAGTCGCTTCCACTAAGCTTCAACCAGAGATTAGGTCGCTTAATCTCAACTTTGTTGATCTTGAGGAATTAATTGGTCCGGGTAGCGTGCGTGACGCCAGTATTTTTACCGAGGAACTCTCTCGCGTGGTTTTACCTCACGGTTCTCGCGTTGCAAAATCTGTTGTTTATAAGGGGTATGAACTGTGGTGGATGCACTGCCACGGCCTTTTCTTGTACTTTTGCCTGCCATACACGCAATATAGTAAACTTCTTGACTATTTACGAAGCTTTCGGCGGGTGTATCTTTATAAGTTGCCATACAAAAATTTGTTTTTGCACTATCTCCACGCCCACGGCTGCGAGGTAAAACTCCTGAGCGAACCAGGGCTCAAAAGCCCTTCTTTTTTCCATTTCGGCGTGTTCCTTCAAGTGATGATTACTACTCTATCTCTGCCTGTCCTTGTGGCCAAGAGGCATCGCCTCTTGTTCTTTATCGGTGACAAATTTGAGAAGAATCATGATTATGATTTTCGGGTAAGGTTTATTTACGAAGAATTACGACGGAAGCACGTTCCTTTCGTCGAATTTATCAGAAGTTTGGAGCCTTGGGGTAATGTCTTACGTCATGCGTTGATAAGAAAAAGACCCGTCGTTTATTATGAGGCAATCGCTTCTCTTGGGCGGTTTTGCAGTATTATCTCGGGTGGTCGTCGTCGTGCTATGCAACAATTTGGCCTGAGACGATTTGATTTGGTAACTAATCCGGAAGTTCGATTCAAGTTTCTGCTTGCCACTCACTATCTCCGCACCGTTTATGACGACATCTGGGCAATCCGCATTACACAGTGGATCCTGCGCGTGATAGGTAATCGGGTGGGATTGATAGAAATCGCCTCGGAACGTAGTTTCCACACCGTGTTGGGCTGTAAATTAAATCTCGTACCGACCGTCGGCATTCTCCATGGTGTCACTTCTCGTTATTTCGTCACACACGACTTCATGCCCGGATTCGATGGGGAGAAGACTTTGTCTGTCGACGCCTATGGTGTCTGGAGTCAGTGGTGGAAGGAGTACTATCTAAAAAACGGTAAGGCGTATCGTCCTGATCAGCTGTTTGTTTCTGGTCCAATGAGACCATTGGAAGTGAGTAAGAGCAAGGCAAACTTGCCAGTCTCAGAAGGGGGAGAAGGGGGCGCTCTCAAGGTATTGTTTATCAGTGAACAATTGGGTTATCCTGTGGAAGTTTTACCTTATCTATCGGCGCTTGTTGAAACAGAAGGAATTGATCTGTATGTAAAATTTCGTCCCTATCGCGACGGCTTTGAGGAGTGGCTCAAGGAACATCGGCCCGAACTTTTGAACCGAGTAAAGATTTTAAGAGGGAGTGTCCAAGAAGCAGTTTCTACTTGTGATGTAGTCGTTGGTTCTCATAGTACGGCGGCACTTGAGGCATTATTTCAGCTCAAGCCTCCAATTTTTTACAGAACAGGGAGGTGGGGCGACTACTTTGACTTGAAGGAGTATGATCCGGAGTACAAGTTATTTGCGGAAACACCAACAGAACTAATCGATTACGTTTTTCGAGGTAAAAAGATTCCCACCGAGGTCCTAGGAAAGCTTCAGGAGCGTTTTTTTGGAGACCCATACAAGAACGGAAGTAAGTGGGTTGTCGATCGTTGCCTTAAGCATCTTTCCGAGCAATCAGAAGGTAGCCGTGAGTAAAAGTTTTATTGGCGTGGCTGTGGTCGAGACGATCAAGCCAACGTGCCAGGGTGCCGTGAATCTTGAGTAACAAGCTAAGCGGGCGAGCGAACCATTTTTTGTGAGCGTTAAGAAGGTCGATCCAGTAACGAGCTTTCAGTTGTGCCATAATGCTCCAGTAGCCACCACGGCGTTCGAGCCTCTCAACTGTAAAGCCGGCATTTTCGGCTAGTTGGCGCAAACTGTGCTGGGTAAAACGCCACAGATCATGAGGTTCGCCATGTAGTGGGTCAAAGAGATTCTCGGTGATAAGCGCTGCTCCAGCTGGTCGTAAAACGCGATAAAATTCGGCAAAAGCTTTTTGTAAGTCGTAAACATCTCCCAGAACCTGTGTGCAAACCAGAGAATCAAAAGTATTATCCGGGAAGGGGATTGCTTCTGCTTTTCCTACAACGTCAATATTTTTCCCAGACTTAACATCCATTTTGAGGTATTGATCATAGCTGAATAAATCTTGATAGCGAGAGAAATTTCCCGCACCAACGTCCAACACTCGGCCTTTGATTAAACCAGCATGACGCTTAATTTGCTCATAAAGCTCGACTCGGCCTGTTTTGTAAATGTAAGACATGGAAAGAAAAAAATAAGTTTAATTTTTGACTGACCGCCACATCGCAATATTAATGAGCATACTAATGAAAGAATTTAGCACCTGTGCTGTCACGAGACCCAGTATTCCTCCCCAGATGCCGAGAATTACATACAATAATAATCTTACTGTGTTTTGGATTAAACTGTTAGCAAAGATTAACTTGGATAGTTTTTGAGAAGTTAGCAGGAGACTGATATAACGATTTGGCATACCAAAGATAAAACCGATAGAGAGCAATTGTGAATAGAATAATGCGTCAAGATATTTCGGTAGTAGATAGGTGAAGACGTAGGGCGCGAGGATTACATAAGAAATTGTGCAGACCGTGCCAACTAGAAGACCTTGAGAAATTCTTAGATAAAATACACGATTTAACTCTGTTGGGCTTTTATTTGAGAACTTAGGCATGCCAATACTAACCAAGTTCTTAATAGCGATAGAAGCTCTGTCTGGTATCGCGAGAGCTAGAGAATAAACAGCCAACTGAGTGGCTCCCCAGAAGTGGGTGAGAATAATTTTATCAATTTGGGACACAATGGGGCCAATAAATCCGATAAAGGTCAGCTCGCGGCCGTACTTTAGAGTATCTTTGGCTTCTGTGGTCGGTGGCTTAAATTTACGTAACGTCACCAAGTAGAAAGCAAAAGTTGTTCCTAAGGTAGAGAGTGAGTATATAGCAATCAGCCAGATTACTTCACCACTAAGGATGATTATTACCATCATGCTAAGGGCGTACACAACAATTGAGATAATGCCGAAGATTCCGTTAAGGCGAAATTGTCTCTTCCCATCAAGATAAGCGCCGAAAGTGTTGAAAGAGGCTGTTAGTGGCGAACAAATGCTCATTATTAGGAGCGAGATTGCCACAGTTACGTTGTTATTATAAAAGTAATATCCACTCAAAGCACAAAATGCCAAGAATGTGACACTGTTCCACTTCAATTGATATCTGACTGATGCTCGCAAGGAGCCCTCGTCTCCCCGCGCAGCAGCTTGAGCCACGGCTTGGTTCATGCCCGTGAGTGAGAAGGTTCCAAGTACGCTCGCCAGCGAGAGAATATAGCGATAAAGACCGTAAGTTTCTTTCGGTAGATAATTGGCAAAAACCGTCAAGAGGGCGAAGGACAGGAGGGTGGTCACAATTTGTCCCAGGATTTGCCAAGAGTTACCTTTAGCCACATATACCATGTCGGCTTTCGCATATTTTTCACTCCAACGGAGCCAACTATAAGCCTTTTGACGCCAGTAGTTCATTTCGGTAAATACTAGCATTGTTGCTTTGTTTAAGGTAGAGTAGGCCAGAAGTTAATGTCTAAGCCGATAATCCATTTTGCTTACACTGTCCCAGGTAGTTCCCATTTCTGGCGTCGCGCACTCGATCGATTTATTCGTTTGGTCCACCTACAACCGCTTCATCGCGGTGGTCACGAGCTGTTGATTCCCTGGCAAAGGCCAATCCGCGCGCCACACTCTATCTCTTATAATCTGCTTCATGCTCTGAAAGAGAGGGGCGCGGTTAGATTTTACAGTCTCTTCGAGCGAACTGTCGCTAGACTGGGCGCGGGCGATATTTTTATTGGTCAACCGGCACCGCTGGGCGGTTTTTCTTCTAGTGGTTCCAGTACAGACGATCCGTTATCTGTGACTTCTCGTACAATCCGCAAATATTCGGGCCGGCGGACTTTTTTAATCATGCCTTACAATCACGATCCACTCTACGTATCTTGGGCGCGGGGATTATTGAGTCAGCCTATTGAAGGCTTGATTCTGGTTGGTGGCGATATCTGGCAACGGGACTGGGATGAGAAGTCTCCGTTCCGTGATTTGCCCATCAAGCGGCGGATTAATGTGAACATGGGTATTGAGCCAGATGATTATCCTTTGGTAAAAAAATCTTTTAATCCTGTTGGACAAAGAAAGTATTTATACATTGGTCATACTTCTTGGTCTAAAAATACAAGAGAGTTGGAAAATATTGCTAGAGCCATTCCCAATTTCCAAGGCGGTCACATTGGTGGAGGCACGATTAAGGGCTGGAAGAAGCTTGCCGACTTTGTGGCGCTCACGCCGCAGTTTATGTCTAAGATTGCTGAGGAATATGATATTTTTGTTAATGTGAGTACGGCCGATGCTCAGGCGACAACCATTTTAGAACAAATGTGCTTTGGTCTGGTGGTGGCTTGTACGCCAGAGTCGGGCTATGATCATCCTTCGCTCATCAAGCTCTCTACGACAGACACCAACTATAATGTGTCTGCATTACAAAAACTTCAGCAAGCTCCAGAGGTTGAGCTTCTTTCTCTATCACGCCAGAATCGATTGATTGCTGAAACTGAGCACTCGTGGGAAAAGTTTTGTACTACAGTGATTAACTTTGTTGGCTTAGGTTAGGATCACTGTGGTAATTTTCAAAAGTCTCTGGCCGGTAATTTTTTCTGTCAAAGTTTGTTGGTACAGAGCAAAACCCCTTTCAGCAATTATGTTTAATAACTCTGGTTGTTTGCTTAAATCTAAAATTTTCTGAGCCAAGTCAGCAGGATCACCTGGATTGTTACAAAAACAAGTTGAGTTTTCTTCAAGCAGTTCGAGAATTGCCGGCTGACGACCAGTTAGGTAAGGGAGTTTCATGGCTAGTACTTCAAACGCTTTGTTTGGTATTGTGCGGCTTAGTCGGGGATGATTGGCCATTTGACCAAGCGCTAGGTGGCATTCCTGCATTTTTTGTCGTAACGTTTCAAAAGGTAAAATCTCTGTAATCAGCTCTAGATTTTCTGGCTGCAATTTCTTTATGATTTCTTGTACCTCCAGCTCTAATAAACCACGACCGATGATTCTGAACTTAATCCCATACTTTTCTAAAATTTTAGCGGCTTTTACTACTACCTCTGCCCCTGCCTCAGGCAGAAAGTTTCCTCTGAAAACGACAGTAAAATTAACCAGTTTTTTTATTTGTGAGTCAAAGAAGAAATCATTTTGATTAACACTAGTGTATGTCACAGATACGCGATTTGGCGCGAGTAGAAAAGTTTTGGTTACAAATTTTTTCTGTAACTCACTCTCAACTAACACATGATGAGCGGTGTGGAAGGCGAGCCAATCAATCAGCCAATATTTTATTGCTGTCAGAGAAATCTTTTGATTATTTCCACGAGAGGTTACCATGCCGTCATAGAGCGGTGCGAGGGCATTGTAGATAATTCTTTTTCTTGAGATTAGACGAAGTAGGGGGACGAAAATAGCACTGGCATAACCCACGATGAGTAGATCGGGCTGTTCTTTTAGTGCAAAGTACTTTTGAGCTAGTTTGCCAAACTTAATCCAGCTACGGGTATTTTCAATCAATACGGTTACTTCTGTGCCGGTTGCCCGCAAGGCTCTAATTGTCGCTTGATCGCGAGCATTACTGGTTCCCAGACTGGCATAACATATTGTCATGCTTTGCTTTTTTCTTCTTGCCAATCAGCTTCTGTCATAATTTTTGCTAGTTTCTGGAAAGTGGTTTTCGGTTTCCAGCCCAATTCTTTCTTAGCCTTAGAGTAATCGCCGAGCAAGAGATCAACCTCAGCCGGACGGAAATAACGCTTATCGATTTCGATAATAGTTTTACCACTTTTCTTATCAATTCCTTTTTCTTTCAGACCCTTGTCTTGCCAAGCTAGATTAATATCCAGATTTTTTGCCACTTCTTCTGCAAATTCCCGCACACTGTGAGTCTCACCAGTAGCCAGGATAAAGTCGTCAGGTTTAGAGTGTTGCAACATCCGCCACATGCCCTCCACATAATCTTTGGCATAACCCCAGTCGCGTTTGGCATCCAGATTGCCGAGATAAAGTTTTTTATCTTTTCCCAATTTAATTCGCGCTAAGCCTCGCGTAATTTTTCTGGTGACGAAAGTCTCACCGCGACGCGGTGACTCGTGATTAAATAGAATGCCGTTGCTGGCAAAAAGGCCGTAGCTCTCGCGATAATTTTTGGTAATCCAATAAGCATAAACTTTCGCACAGCCATATGGCGAGCGGGGATAGAAAGGGGTAGTTTCTCTTTGTGGATTTTCTTGCACTAGACCAAACATTTCTGAAGACGAAGCCTGATACAATCTCGTTTTGATTCTCGTCTCGCGAATAGCGTCAAGCAGTCTGAGTGTGCCTAGGGCCACAGTGTCGCTAGTATACTCTGGCATGTCAAAGCTGACTTTTACATGGCTTTGTGCTCCTAAATTGTAGATTTCTTCTGGTGCCACTTTCTCGATTAGTCTCGATAGATTACTACTGTCTGATAAGTCGCCGTAGTGTAAGAATAATTTGACCCCGTGGAGATGGGGATCGCGGTAGAGGTGGTCAATTCGGTCTGTATTAATAGAACTAGAGCGTCGGATGATACCGTGAACCTCGTAACCTTTTTTGAGGAGTAGCTCGGTCAGGTAAGAGCCGTCTTGGCCGGTGATGCCGGTAATCAGCGCTTTTTTCAGCATGCTCTATCCTAGCATTTTTGGCCGATTATGCTAGAGTTATCCGCAATATGCAGTTAAACAAAGTCCTGCGCTACGTTATCAATACCGGCCTGTTTCTCGTTTTACTCACGCCGTTGATAGTCTCGAAAAGCCTGTTTTTCCCGTTTATTAGCGGTAAGGCGTTCTTTTTTAGGATCATCGTTGAGATCGTCCTGGCCGCGTGGCTGTGGCTCTGCTGGCGCGAGCCGGCCGCTCGGCCGAAAAGGTCTTGGTTGTTGTTTTCCGTCTTGGGTTTAGCTTTAGTTGTCGCGCTGGCCACGATCTTTGGCGAGCATCCTTTCCGCAGCTTTTGGTCCAACTTTGAGCGCATGGGTGGCCTAATCAGTTATCTCCATCTCTCGGCTTATTTCGTTATTTTGTCGGCAATGTTCCGGACAGAAAAACTCTGGAACTGGTTTCTCAATTCTTCTCTCGTTGTTAGTCTGATCATTTGTGGTCATGCGCTGGCGCAACTCGCTGGCATTGCGGCGATTAGTCAGGGGCGCATCGATGCTTCTTTTGGCAATTCCACTTACTTGGCTGGTTATGCTTTATTCCACTTTTTTCTCGCGCTCTATCTCTGCTCGCGAGTTTGGAAAAATGTTTGGTTGCGCTACGTCTATATTCTGCTAGCTTTGCTAGAAGTTTTTGTAATCTACAAAACAACCACTCGTGGCACATTGCTTGGCGTGCTAGCTGGCTTGGGTGTCACCGCTCTCGTTTTGCTGGTTAAAAACTGGAGAAATTCTCAAGTTAGACGTTGGGGGCTTAGTTCGCTGGCAGTTTTAATCGTTCTAGTTGGCGGTTTCTGGTTCGTGCGGGATTCTCAGTTTGTGAAGAATAGTCCCACGCTGGCGCGTTTTGCTTCCATTTCTGCCACCGAGGCCACGACCGAAGCGCGTCTGACGATCTGGCAGATGAGCTTGCGCGGCTACACCGAGCATCCAGTGCTTGGCTGGGGGCCGGAGAGCTATAATCTTGTGTTCAACAAATATTATGAGTCCAAACTCTGGCGGCAAGAGCCATGGTTCGATCGCTCACACAATATTTTCTTAGACTGGCTAATCGAGGCCGGCGCGCTTGGTTTGCTGGTTTATCTCACGCTTTTCATCTTCGCGCTTGTTGCCATCTGGCGCTCGCGGCGTTTGTCACTCACGGCCCAGGCGCTCTTTATCGGTTTGCTTGCGGCGTATTTAGTCCACAACTTTTTCGTTTTCGACAACCTCACGAGTTATTTAATTTTTCTCACCGTGCTCGCTTATCTCAACTTCAATCTTAATTTTTCTGATCAAGAAAGAGAAGAAAAACAAAATAATTATGCTCGCGACTTAGCTAGCAAGAATTCCGCTCTCGCGATTATCACGCCAGCTGTTTTGGTAGTGTTGCTTGGCGCTTCACTTTATTATTTCAATTTTAGACCAATGTCGGTGAGTGCTAGATTAATTATCGGCATCAGTCCAGTCGCCCAGAATGTTGACGCCAATCAAGTGGCGCAGAGCCGAGTCAAGATTTTCCAAGATATTTTCGCCAGTCACACTTTTATTTCTCGCGAGGCGGTTGAGCAATTTTTCAATCAAGTCTTACAACTTAGTCGCGATCCCAATGTTTCGCCAGAGATCAAACAAACAGCCACAGAATTACTGTTAGCTCAATTCCAAGCCCAAATCGCGCAAGTGCCGGATGATGCGCGCGTTCACTTGCTCTACGGTTCGGCGCTTAGCGCTCTGGGTAAGCAGGCAGAAGCCATTACCGAGCTCACCACAGCCAGCGCGCTCTCGCCGAACAAACAGACTATTCTGTTCCAGCTCGCTGCGGCGCATTTAGAAGCAGGCGATAAACCAGCCGCACTGGCTACGGCCAAGCGCGCCTTCGAACTTGACGAACGCTTCCCAGAAGCCAGACTCTTCTACGCGCTTGTGCTCGTCTACACTGGCGATCTCCAGACCTCTGATCAAGTGCTCGCTGGCGATAAAGACAAACAAATTGACGCTGTGCCGGCCGACGAACGCTTTATCAATGCTTACGTTTCTGCTCGTCGTTATGATCTAGTACTCAAACTGTGGCAAGATAAAGTGAAAGCTAATCCCACCGACGCGCAAGCGCATTTCTCCCTCGCTGCGGCATATCTCGCCAATGGCAATCGTAATCAAGCTATTATAGAATTGCAAAGCATCGCCGAAATTGATCCAGCGAACAAAGCGCAAGCCGAAGGTTTGATTAACGAAATCCGCGCTGGACGGAATCCCATTGCGCAGTAACTGCCAAAATCTGGCTCAACCCAGGCCTGTTTCCAGCCCTAAGGTTAGCCACGTTTTGACCCTATTTCCAAAATAAGCCTAGAAATAAGGCTTTTCTGGCACCAAAAAGCACCAGTTTGCAAAAACACTTGACAGGTATACACTACTTATGCTATACTTGGGGAGGTAAACAGTTCTTTGACTTGCTTGTTGCAGTCAGAGGAAAAACGGAAAATTCTGAATGGGAGAATGAGATGAACAGCTTGAAAAATGTTTTGGTTTGCTTTTTGGTTCTGGGTTTTGCTGGCGCGATCTTCGGTGGGGGCTTTTTCTTTCTGAATCCACCCACGGGCCAACCCGAAGCTCTTGCTGGCGCCTCTGAGGCCACGCTCGCAGAGCAGACGAAGCAGCTCGTGCCAGGCGACTTCATCTACTGGAAGGCTGGTGGGGTCAGCGTGGTCACCGAGCTCAAGGGTGAGCACATAATCACTCGAGAGTTCAACGGCGGTCCGCGTTATCTCAGCGCTGATCGGATTGCGGACTTGGCTCACCACATCGCTCAGTACGAGCGAGTGACCCATGGTTCTTACGCTCTGACTACTCGCGACTTTCTCGGAGTGAAGTCTGGCAACGGCAAGTGATAAAAACGGTAAGTGAGACGAATACCAAAACTTCGTCCAAAAGGGCCTCGGATATAGTAATCCGGGCCTTTTTTCTTGCCTAAATCTTTTTATTTTGCTAGTATGATCACGTGGGTGCGATGTTGGCGCAAGCTAGCACTGCTCCGCTAAATGTAAATGTCTTGCGCAAGTCCCGCCTCACGGCGGGATTTGCGTATCTAAAAAATTAAGAATAAGATATAAACAGTTTTGTGCTTAGTCGTGGCTAGCGGTCGCACTCACATTAAGACATTTAGTTTTTTAGGAGACAGCACCCGCTAGCCATGTCTGTGCAGAAAATTTTTTGCAAAAAATAATTTAGAAATATTTTAGAACTAAAAAGTTATCCACACTTTTGCGAAAAAGTTATTGTTTCTAAATTGTTTTTGTCGGATAATTAAGTGAAGTGCAACAACCAGTCGTCGAGGTGTTGCGGAACTTTAAAAAAATAATTTTTAATTAACATGGCAGCAAAGAAAAGAAAGAAGGCCGCTCCAAAGAAGCGCAAGGCCACTAAGAAGAAGGCGACTAAGCGCAAGCGCAGTCGATAGTTAGTTGGTTAGTCCATCAGATTGTTTTTTGGACGTAAAAAAGGCATAATGCACAGCATTATGCCTTTTTTCTTGTCCCAACTCTTTGGCGGCGCTGGTAATGAGCGTTACGTGCGCTCGCTCCAGCCAACAATAGAAAAAATAAATAGTTTAGAGCCAGAACTAGAAAAGCTGGCTGATGCTGACTTGCCAGCCAGAACTGAAGCTTTAAAACAGCGTTTAATTGCTGGTGAGAGTCTGGACGACTTGTTGCCAGAAGCCTTTGCGCTGGTGCGCGAGGCGGGCAAGCGCACGCTGGGGCAGAGACATTATGATGTGCAGCTTTTGGGTGGCATAATTATGCATCAGGGAAAAATTGCAGAGATGAAAACTGGTGAGGGAAAAACTCTGGTCGCCACGCTACCCACTTATCTCAATGCACTCGCGGGCCGGGGCGTGCATCTGGTAACAGTTAACGATTATCTTGCGCGACGCGACGCGGTGTGGATGGGGCAAATCTACGCGGCGCTGGGCCTCCGTGTGGGCGTGATTAATCACGAAACTTCTTATCTTTACGATGCTCGTCATCAGAGTGATCCAGCGAGCGATGCTAATCGTGACGCTGTTGGCGGGTATAAGATTGTCTATGATTTTCTCAAACCCTGTTCGCGCCGCGAGGCTTACCAGGCCGATATTACTTACGGCACTAACCACGAGTTCGGCTTTGATTACTTGCGCGACAACTTAGCTTACGTGCCGGAGCAAGTCTCGCAGATCACGCTACCAGCGCGGCCGGAACATTTTTACGCGATCATCGACGAAGTGGACTCTATTCTCATCGACGAAGCACGTACGCCACTGATTATCTCCGCGCCAGTCGCTGAGGCTGATAGTTTGTATCAGAAGTTTGCGAAAATTGCGCTCACTCTTAAGCGCGATGAAGATTTTACGGTGGATGAAAAATCGCGGAGCATTGCGCTACTCGATGCGGGCATTAACAAAGCCGAACAGGCGCTAGATGTGGGCAATATCTACACCGATGGGGGAATAAAATATGTGCATCACTTGGAGACAGCCACGCGGGCGCAAGCACTGTATGAGCGTGATCGGCACTATGTGGTGCGCGAGGGCGAGGTGATTATCGTGGATGAATTTACTGGACGCTTACAACCCGGCCGGCGCTGGAGCGAAGGCTTGCATCAGGCGATTGAGGCCAAAGAAGGTGTGAGTGTGAAGCAAGAATCGCGCACACTCGCGAGTGTGACGTTCCAGAATTATTTTAAGCTGTATAAAAAGGTGGCCGGCATGACGGGTACGGCGCTGACCTCGGCCGAAGAGTTTACGCGCGTTTATGGCTTGGAGACGGTCGCCGTGCCCACGCATCGTGAGAATAAGCGTACTGATCGCGAGGATCTAATTTTCCAAACAGAACAAGGCAAAATTAAAGCAATTGTGAGACAGGTGAAAGAGTTGAACGAGCGTGGTCAGCCGGTGCTAGTCGGCACAGTTTCGATCGAAAAGAACGAATTACTAGCCGCGCACTTGCGGCGCGAGGGTGTGGCGCATCAGGTGCTAAATGCCAAGAATAACGAACAAGAAGGGGCGATTATTGCCGAAGCGGGCAAGCGCGGGAGCGTGGTGATCGCCACCAACATGGCCGGCCGCGGCGTGGACATCAAGCTTGGTGGCGCGGCAGCGAGCGAAGCAGAGCGCCAGGCAATCCGCGACTTGGGTGGTTTATTTGTACTCGGCACCGAGCGGCACGAGGCCAGGAGAATTGATAATCAGTTGCGCGGCCGATCCGGTCGGCAAGGCGATCCGGGGACCACGCAATTTTTCATCTCACTTGAGGACGATCTAGCGCGGGTCTTTGCGGCGGAGCGGGTGAAGGGTTTGATGGGACGATTTGGGATCCCAGAAGATGAACCGATCCAAGCCAAGATGGTCTCGCGGGCGATCGAGAGTGCGCAAGGCAAGATCGAAGGCTTGAACTTTGATGTGCGCAAGCACTTGCTGGATTACGACAATGTGCTCAATCATCAGCGCACAACGATTTATCAGCGTCGGGCTAATCTGCTTTTCGGCAATGCAGAATCAGTAGATGAATGGCTAGCGCAGTTAGCTGACCAAAATCTGGATTTAAGTGTCGAAGAAAAAGATCAGCTTCGCCGCGGCACTCTCCAGATTATTGACTTGAACTGGCTAGAGCATCTGGAAGCGATGGAAGCAATGCGCTCGAGTGTCAGTCTCCGCGCTTATGGGCAGAGAGATCCGCTGGTGGAATATAAACGCGAAGGTCTTGGGATGTTTAAACTAATGGAAGCGAATATTCTGGAAGAGATTAGACGACTATTGCCGAGTCTCAAAACAGGCTTTAAGGACATCTCGCCTTTGCCCACTTTCTCAATCAATCTCACGCCTAATCAAGCGACCAGTTTAAGTGCCAAAAGTGAGCTAAATCGCAACGATCCTTGTCCTTGTGGCAGTGGCAAAAAGTACAAGAAATGCGGCTTATTAAACACCTTAGAGCATCAGGAACTTTCTAAAGGACATTAGCTCTTGTCTCTTAGGTTTTTACGGCTTAATTTGGTGTTAATTTTGATAAAAATCTCTAGTTTAGAGTGTGCTAGTTAGGCCAGAAGCTTGCTTATTTAGTAGCGTTGTGATAGTTCTGAGGATAGCTCTAGTACATTGACTGGCTCTTTTGGGTGTCGGAATTAAGTCTTTTTATCAATTCTATGTCCAAAAAGAGTCGTCTCGTAACGACAATGCGCACTTGTGTGCTTGCCCTTGCCTTGCTTGGGCTCTTTACTGTGTCTGGAATTAGTAACTTCGTGGCGGCGCAAGAAACAGCGCCGGTTATCACGGTAGATGAGACAACAAAGGTCGAGTCAGTAGCGGCGCCTGATGCTCCGACGATTGCGCCAGCAGAAGTAGAAATGGCCAGTGAAACCGAAACAGAAGTCGTTACACCCGAAGTTACTCCAGAAGTTGTTGAGGTGATAGTAACTGTGCCCGAAGTGATTGAGACAGAAGTAGCAGCTGAAGTTGATGTTCAAACTGTGACTCCAGTTGCGCCGGTCTCCCTCTTGGCTATTAGTGCCGAGCAGGGTGGGGCTAGCACGGCTAGCGAGAATCAAGTTGTGGTTCCCATTACACCAACCACGCCAACTCCGGCCGTGATCTCTGGCACTTTGGCGATCAGTGATGAACAAGGCGGCAATACGGCGGCTAATGCCACGGGCGAGAACAACTTTACTACCGGCAACACGACGGCTGGTGAGAATAGCTTTACCACATCAACTAGTACAACGCCCAGTACAACGCCTGGCGAAAATAGCTTTACCACCACTTCGAACACAGTGGGCGAGAATAGCTTCACGACTCTGGCTCCGGAAACTGGTTGTACCACCAACTGCGGTGGTGGCTGTACGCAGAATTGTGGTGGCGGCGGAGGCGGTGGCAGTTCTGGCTACGTGGGACAAGTGCTAGGCGTCAGCACGGCTGTGCCTTTTGCCTGTCCACTGTATTTGCGTGAGTACATCCGCTTGGGGCGCAACAATAATCCAGTGGAAGTGCGCAAGTTACAGGCGTTCTTAAACGTCTTTGAGGGCGAGCACTTAGCGATTACTGGCGTGTACACCCAAGCGGATTTTGAAGCCGTCGAACGCTTCCAGAGTCAGTACCTCCGCGACGTGCTTAATCCGTGGGGTATCAGTGAGACAACTGGTTACGTCTTTATCACCACGCGCCTGGCGATCAATAATGTGTATTGCTACCGCAGTACCCAGAACGATTTGGACTTGCGCAATTACTACGGACAGATTTACGGTTCAACCGGCGCTAGCGTGGAGAGTGCCGATTTGAGTTCCAGCGTTGATTTTAATAATGATTTGTTTGCCGAGCTGACCGCTACCAGCACGGCCACCACGACCAACGAGACAGCCACACGGCCTAACTTTTTCCAAGCCGCGGCGATTGGTTTGCTTAATTTGTTTAATCTTAATGCCGGCACGGTGCTTATTTCACTCTTAATTTTAGCAATCCTGTTTATGCTGTTCTTGGTCTGGCGCTTGAGCCGTTATCCCGATACGCCTGCCCCGGAATCTGGTGATGATAAATTTTATTTAACTTCTACTACTGATGACGAAACAGAAGCTGATGAAATTGTGGTAGATGAGAGCGAAGTTCTGGCAACTGACCTCGACGATCGCGATCCAGTCCAGCCGCCACTCGTGGCGGACGAAACGCTTGACAAGCTAGAGTAGTTTTGATAGTTATGTAGATAGTAAACATTGTTCTTTGACGTGTGCTCAAAGACTTTCAGTCCAGATTCGTAATCCCTAAACGGCCAATGACTTGGCCAAAAGGAGAGTGAGCGATGTTTTGGTTTAAGAAATCGGTGTTATTGCTGTGTTGTGTGGTGGGCGTTTCGCCCTTGATGGGAGTGAGCTGCACTCAACCGGGGCAAAATCCAGATGTTGAAGTTTGCGCAGCGGTGGGAGGCGTCTCGCCATTCTTGTGGCTCATTTGTCCAGGTGATGGAGGTCAACCCAATCCTCCTCCCAACGCCAGCCCAATGCCCATGCCAATCGAGACTGGCGGCTATACCATCAACGGCGTCTTGTTTCCCGGTGGAGTGTTCAGTTGGTCGGGCGGTAGTCTGACCCCTGATTTCACTGGCTTGTTCCAGTGCCGGCCTTCTGCGACTTCGGCCATAGCCCAAGTCTATGGCCCCGGTGTGCAGACTGGCAACGAGTGGCGACCGGGTCCAATGGTGGCGCAAATGAATCTCTTGTGCAGTAGCTTGCGCTTTACTTGGTTCCCGCCAGGCTCCGGTCGGTACATCGTTATCATCCAAGATAACACCGGCTATGCTCAAGTTTGGGTGTTGGTGATTGTTCTCGCGAATAATCCCAATCCGCCAGAGCCGAATAATCCTGCGACGCTGGAGATCAATCTCACTAGCCCGACTGATATGCAGACTCTGCATGTGGGAGGAGCAATGACCTTCAGTGGCAACATCGTCGGCGGAAGTCCACCGTTTATTCTGCAGGTAGACACTTACGACAATCGTCGTTTGATCGAACCACTGGGTAACTTGCGCACCTTTTCTCTTGTTGTCGATCCTCTCGATCTTGCGACAACGGGCTTCAGGGAGAATTTGGTGCAGGTGACCTCTGCTGATGGTCAGATCGAGCATCGGATCGTTAAGACTCAGACCAATCCTTAGTCTTTATCGACTAACCGATTGGTTTTAGCAACAACCGTCTGCATTCCCCCAGGGTGCAAACGGTTTTTTTATTGCCGGAACATTTTACAGTAAACACTTGCATTTTTTTGAGCGATATGGTAGCTATATAGGTATGAAAAACATTTTTGCCCAATTAGTCATTATTAGCCTTATTTTTGGCGGTTTTGCCGTTGCTCCGGCTATAGCCCAGCAAGCTCTCACTGCTAATATCGTTAGCCCGGTTGCCGGCGCTAATTTAACAGTTGGTCAACCGTTTAACTTTGTCGGCTCTGCTTCTGGCGGTAATGCCGTTTTTTATTCTTATGTTTGGAACTTTGGAGATGGTTCTTTTGGTGCTGGCGATACTTTTAGTAAAACTTATACCGAAGCTGGTTCTAAGACAGTGACACTCACAGTTGCTGACCATGATGGGGCTCAGGCTAGTGTTTCTCGTACGATCAATGTTAATGCCGTAACAACTCCCACTGCGCCAACGGTTAATTTATTGGTAAACGGTGGCAATGGTCCTCTTACAGTAGCTACTGGCACCAGCGCGACCTTGAGCTGGACGAGCACGAACGCTACTAGCTGTGCTGCTTCGGGTTCTTGGTCTGGTTCTAAACCAGTCAATAGTTCGGAATCTACTGGCACGCTTAATACCGTTGGCGCTCTCACTTACACGCTCACTTGCACGGGCGCGGGCGGTTCTAGTTTTGATTCTGTGACGCTCAATGTCACCGCCGGCACAACTGGTGTTGCTCCTGTCATCAGTAATATCCACGTGGACGGCATTACTCAGACTAGCGCGGTAGTGCACTGGACGACCAATATCCCAGCCGATAGCCGCGTGATCTACGACACCGTTTCTCATCCGACGATTGATCTCACTCATGTGCCAAATTATGATTATGCTCACTCGACTGTCACGAGCAATACCGAGCCAAAAGTCACCGAACACTCTGTGACGCTCACTGGCCTCACGCCCAATACGCAATATTTCTTCCGCGTTCTCTCTCAAGCTTAAAAACTAAATAATTTATGTTAAAATAACGCTGATGCTTGCTCTGCAAATCAGCGTTATTTTAATTTCCGGACTGATCTTTCTCGGCTTGTTCTACTGTTATGACAAGCGCTTCTAAATCTGGCTCACCGTTTTTGTTTAAACGTGATGTTTCACTGGCTAGTTTAACTACTTTCCAAGTTGGTAGAGGTCGAGCTGATTATTATGTGCAGATTAGCGAGGCTGAAGAGTTAATAAAAATAGTAAAGCTTGCGCGAGCTCTGGAGATTCCATTTCGCGTTATCGCCGGCGGGAGTAATCTCGTCTTTGCTGATACTGATTATCACGGTTTGCTGATCCAGTTTCTCGCTAAAAGTAAAAATAGCAAAAAGGCTAAGATTAGCCTCAGAAACAGTGGCTCTAGAGTGAGCCTGATAGTGCCTGCAAGCCTCACCCTGATGAGCTTGGTCGAGAGTAGTCTTGGGCACGGCTTGGCTGGTCTGGAGGCCTTGTCGGGCATCCCAGGCACCGTGGGTGGCGCGCTGGTGGGCAATGCCGGCGCTTACGGACAAGCTATTTCTGACAAGCTAATTTCTGTGCAGATTTTTGACCCTTCGACTGCGCTCAGGACAGGTGGCGGAATTAGAAAAATTAGCAAGCAAGCTTGTAAATTTGCATACAGAAATAGCATTTTCAAAACTAAACTGGCAAAAGATTATTTAATCTTGAGCGCAGAATTTTTGTTAGAGAAGGGAAATAAAATAGAATTGCAGAAAAAATCACGCGAGATTATACAGACTAGACTGAAGAGATATCCGAAAAATTTAAAGTGCCCGGGCAGTTTTTTTAAAAATGTTTTAGTGCGAGATGTGAGCAAAAAAAGTTTGCAGAAAGTTGATGCTAGTAAAATTAGAGATGGGAAAATAAACACCGGCTGGTTACTGGAAAAATCCGGCGCGCTCAACATGAGAGCCGGCGCGATTCATGTTTCTGACTGGCATGGCAATTTGATCATCAATGACGGCGGTGGCACAGCGAAAGATGTAAAAAAACTGGCTAATTTGTTAAAAAATAAAGTCTGGAAAAAATTTGGGATAAAACTGGAGGAGGAGGTGAGGTATATGTTATAATGAATCTGGATGACAGGCTGTGCCTCGCGCTGTACGTTCCCCCGCGTTGGCTCTAGCCGGCCACCCCGAGCTTTGGTTGGGGTGGCTTTTTTTATTTGCAAAGATTTGACATAAAAATAGCCTTGGTGATAGGCTGGGAGTAGTCGGTAGTGTGCATGGAGGAGTCAGGTGGACACCCCGCGATGTTTCAGTTCATCTGACTCCTCCGCAATTAATTTGCTCTTTCTGGCTTGCATTGCAAGCTAACGATACATGCTCCTGGGTACCAGTTAGGCTGGCTCCAGGTCCGGTCGCCCACTAGTGCGAGAGTGTGGCGGCCGGTTTTTTTATGTCTAAAATTGTGATAAAGTTGACGGATAATTATGGCAGAAAATTCTGAATTAGTGTTGACGATTGGCTTGGAAGTGCATGCGGAGCTCAAGACGGCGACGAAGATGTTCTGCCGGAGCAAGAACGATCCGGACGCGCCTAAACCAAATATCAACATCTGCCCGGTTTGCCTCGCGCATCCTGGCACTTTGCCGACGATTAATAAAAAAGCCGTCGAACATGTCTTGCGCGTCGGTCTCGCTCTGGGCGGAAAGCTGGCTGATTATACAGAATTTGATCGGAAAAATTACTTCTATCCGGATATTCCGAAAGGTTATCAGATTAGTCAGTATCAGTTTCCGCTTGTTTCGGGCGGGAAATTAAATGGCGTGGAGCTGACGAGAATCCATCTTGAAGAAGACACAGCGCGGAATCAGCACTCTGATGAGAAAGACGGCGAGAGTTTAGTCGACTTCAATCGTGCTGGTGTGCCGCTGATGGAGCTGGTGACCGAGCCGGTGATTACGAGTGCCAAGCAAGCGGGCGACTTTGCCAGAGAATTTCAGTTGCTCTTGCGATATTTAGATGTTTCAGAAGCGAATATGGAGAAGGGTGAGATGCGCGTGGAAGCGAATATTTCTATTGCTAAACCTGGAGAAAGGGGGACAAAAGTAGAAGTGAAAAATCTCAACTCTTTTAGGTCGGTAGAACGCGCGATTGAATATGAATTGGTGAGACAGAAAGAAGTTCTAGAAAGTGGCGAGAAGGTAGTGCAAGAGACGCGCGGTTGGGATGATGCCAAGCAAGTTACTTTCTCACAACGGAAGAAAGAATCTTCGCATGATTACCGGTATTTTCCTGATCCGGATTTGCCAAAATTGAAGTTGTCAGAAATTGCTGAATTTAGTGTGGAAAATTTAACTAAAACTCTGCCGGAGTTACCAACGCAGAAAAGAGAAAGATATGCGCGAGATTATGGCATCAAGAGCGAAGATATCGAAGTCTTCGTGAGTGATCTAGAGTTAGATGAATTTTTCGAGAAACTAATTCCAGAATTAGAAAATAAAGACTTTGTGGTACTCGCTTCTAATTTTATTACCAACGATGTGCTGGGATTATTGAAAAAAGATTCTAAACTCAAACTGCCTGATTCTGGTAACTTCGCAAAGATTGTGAACTTATTTGGCGCTAAAAAAATTAATTCTAGACAAGCGAAAGACCAGATTAAATTATTGGTAGAAGAAGGAAAAACCGCTGAAGTAACTGTTGCTGTTGATCTGACAGAGATTATTGAGAAAATTATTACTGATAATGCAAAAGTGGTGGCTGATTATAAAGCGGGGAAAGCGAGTGCGCTCCAGTTCTTGGTTGGTCAGGGGATGAAAGCGAGTAAAGGCAGTGCGAATCCGGAAGTGTTGCAGAAAATGTTGGTGGAAAAGTTGTAAGATTCTAGCTTCTCAAACGTTATTATTAGTAGAGGCGGAGGATGTTCCTAGCAATATCATTAACTTTGGATCCCAAATTGCCACGTTGTCGCGTTCTTAATTAGCTCTGACGACGCGGTTGCGGGAACCACTATATGCACAATGAGGAACTTTCCCTCAGTCTCTATTTATCAGGCGGGGATCTGGCTCGGCAACGGGCTGGGTCCTTTGCGCTGGTAGTTTTGTCTAGATTTCCCCACTTTATCCACAGCAGACTGGGTACTTGACAAAATCTGACCATTTGCTATACTTGACGATGTAAGTGTTTTCTCGCGATGTATTCTTTCGCACTAGTGGCGTAAGGAAGAACCAGGAGAAAGGGTCGCCTTACAAAATTGGTAAAAAATACACAATAAATGGCTAAGAAATTATATGTCGGCGGTTTGCCCTACAGCACCACGGACGAAGCGTTGAAAAGCGCTTTCGCTCAGGCTGGTAATGTAGAGTCTGCTAACATCATCATGGATCGGATGACTGGTCGCTCAAAAGGCTTCGGGTTCGTCCAAATGGTCACTGATGAAGAGGCCGACAAAGCTATCGAAATGTGGAACGGGAAAGATTTTGAAGGTCGCAAGTTGACCGTCAATGAAGCCCGCCCACTGGAGGCTCGTCCTCCTCGCCGCAATGGCGGTTTCGATCGCGGTGGTAATGGTGGTGGCGGCAGCAACTGGTAATTACCGGTTAGTTGTTCTACTACACAAAAAATACTCTGGTTAAACCAGAGTATTTTTTTTGTGTCTAATTTACCTAATTTGTGTTAAAATCAGCTTAGTTTTTGCTCTTGTGTTGCGTGTTCTCTGTCAACTAAAACTTTTTCTTCCTCTACTAGAAAGGAGGCGATACGATGGCTACTCTGCCAAAGATTGAGAGTGAGCTGGGAAATCCGTACGAGATTGACTGGCTCCGTTCGATTCCGTTTTTTGCAATGCACTTGGCGTGTTTTGCTGTGATCTGGGTCGGCTGGAGTTGGGTGGCTGTGAGTGTGGCCTTCGGGCTGTATTGGTTCCGGATGTTTGCCGTAACCGGGATCTATCACCGGTACTTCTCTCATCGCACATACAAAACCTCACGCGTGGCGCAATTCTTCATGGCGTTGTGGGGCGGAACTTGCACACAGAAAGGTCCATTGTGGTGGGCGGCGCATCATCGCCATCATCATCGCCACTCTGACGATCCTGACGATCCACACTCGCCTCATGAGCACAGCTTTCCCTGGGCGCATATGGGCTGGATTAATTCTCGCCGTAATGCGGCCACCAATTACCAAGCTGTGCCGGATCTAGCCAAGTTCCCCGAACTGGTTTTTCTCAACCGGTTCGACACTCTGGTGCCGGTTCTCTTGGCGGTGAGCTTGTTCTGTCTTGGTAAGGCTTTGTCTGTGTGGCGACCGGAGTGGGAAACAAGTGGCTGGCAGATGCTGATCTGGGGGTTCTTCATCTCCACGGTTGTGCTCTTCCACGCTACGTCCACCATCAATTCGCTGGCGCACCTAATGGGTCGCAAGCGATACGATACTCGTGATGAGAGTCGGAACAGCTTTTTCCTCGCCATCATCACGATGGGCGAGGGTTGGCACAATAACCACCATCATTACCCGGCCACTGTGCGGCAGGGCTTCTACTGGTGGGAGATTGATCTGACTTACTACATTCTGCGCTTGTTCGAGAAGCTCGGCATCATTTGGGATATGAATCCCTTGCCGGATGCTCATCGCGAAAATGGCAAGATTGCGCAGACCCGCGCCCCGGCAACCTAGCCGGGGCGTATTTTTTTGTCTAAAAAATCTCTAAAAACCCTTATTCTTAGCCATTTCTTGCTAAAAACACGATAAAATGCCTGCCCGACACATCGGCGGGCTTGACAAATAAAGCTGTCTGTGATAGGCTTAGGTTTGGACAGGTCAGATTGTTCTGGCCTAAGTGGACCTTGTCAGAGCTGACTTTTGGTACCGACTGGGGCAGAAACCTCTACGGCAAACCGAGCAGCAAGGAGCAAGTGATATGTCTTGTAACGTTTATGTTAGGAGGTCAATTCTTACCAGTGCCGGTTTTCGAAAACCGGAGCCTGGATCTGGAGGGCGGGGGTCTTTTTTGGCATTCCGATCAGGGAAGATGTTCACGACAGGTACTATCTTTCTTGGTCAAACATTGATACGGTCGACTTGCCGCTCGGTGTTTTGGGATTTGTGGAAGAGGTTTCCTGGCATACAACTTTCCCACTTGTTCCACGCCGAGCGATGGGAATATACGAATTTGGTTCTGTTCGTGCTCAGCTGGATGTTGGCGCCACGGGTGCTCCGGAGATGATGCACCGTCTCGGGATTGTGGGGCCAAATAGAATCACCGTCTGTGATCTCTATCACCGGATTCGCATGGGGACAATTAAACCCAAAGAAAGTTGGGAAGGGATTCAGACTGGTGTTTTCATTGCTACGGACCTTTAGTCCGAAGTTGGTCAGACCAACTAATCAAAAGCGCATCCACTCGGATGCGCTTTCTTATTTGCCAAAAATTATTTTTTCTGCTATATTTTCTTGCCCGCCATAGCTCTCGCGAAGGCGGGTCGCTTATTTTTTAAATTATTATGGAAATCCGAAACGTAGCTATAATTGCGCACGTCGATCATGGAAAAACCACCTTAGTGGATGCTTTGTTGCGTCAGAGTAAAACGAAAATTGATAAAGAAACGCAGGAGAAAGGCGATTTGATTATGGATAGCAATGATCTGGAGCGGGAGCGGGGCATTACAATTTTCTCCAAGAACGCGAGTGTGCAGTGGGAAGGTGTGAAAGTGAATATTATTGATACGCCCGGGCACGCGGACTTCGGTGGCGAAGTGGAGCGAGTTCTAAAAATGGCGGACGGCGCGCTCTTGCTGGTAGATGCCAAAGAAGGTCCGATGCCGCAGACCAGATTTGTTTTGAAAAAAGCGCTGGCACTGGGTTTGAAAGTTATTGTGGTCGTGAATAAAATTGATAAGCCGGATGCGCGAATTGATTATGTTTTAGACAAGACTCTAGAATTATTTCTCGAACTCGGCGCGAATGATGAACAGGCGGATTTCCCGGTGATCTATGCTTCCGGCCGCGCGGGCGTGGCGGGGCTCAAGCCAGATCTCGCGAGCATGACGGACATTACGCCCGTTTTCACAATTATTTTAGAAAAAATCGCGCCGCCGGCGATCAACTCTGATGGTTCGCTGCAGATTCTCATTACCACCGTCTTCGGCGATGAATGGAAAGGCCGGATTGCGGTGGGACGCGTGTATCGAGGCAAGATTAAAGCTGGACAGGAAATTGCGCATATCAATCGGCTCGGCGTGGTGGAGAAAGCGCGTTTGACCTCGCTCATGACTTTCGATGGTCTTACACGCGTGGAAGCGAGCGAAGTCTCAGCCGGTGACATTGTGGCGCTGGCTGGTATCTCTGATATTACCATCGGCGAGACAGTCGCTGATCCGGCGAATCCGGAAGCTTTGCCTTTGCTCACTATCGAAGAACCAACGGTGAAAATTACGATTCTACCGAACGATTCGCCAGTGGCTGGGAAAGAGGGGGAATACACCACTTCGCGGCAGTTGCGTGAGCGTTTGCATAAAGAATTAGAGAATGACATGGCGCTAAGAGTGGAGGACGTGGCGGATGGCAAAGGCTGGATTGTCTGCGGTCGGGGCGAGCTACACTTGGCGATTTTAATTGAGAGATTGCGGCGCGAAGGTTATGAGCTGCAAGTGTCGCGGCCGCAGGTGATTAGTAAAGAAGTGGAAGGCAAAACACTTTATCCGTTTGAGGAAGTGTTTATCGAAGTGCCAGAGATTTATTCCGGCGCGGTAATTGAGAAATTAGGCAAGCGTCATGGCACGATGCAAGACTTTCGCTTAGAAGGTGGCACGGCTTTCTTGCAGTTCCTCTTGCCCACGCGCGGCTTATTTGGTTACCGGAATGAGTTTCTGACAGACACCAAAGGTTTGGGAATTATGAACACGAGCTTCTCCGGCTATCGTGAGGATAACAAAGAATGGGGCGACAAAGAACGCGGTTCGCTGGTGGCTTCTGATCCTGGTCAGGCACTGCTGTATTCTCTAGTGAGTTTGCAAGAACGCGGGACATTATTTTTCGGCCCTGGAGCGATTGTGTACAAGGGTCAGGTGGTGGGCGAACATTCTCGGCCCGGTGACTTAACAGTGAATGTGTGCAAAGCCAAACAGCTCTCAAATATGCGCAGCAAAGGTGATGGTGGCACCGAACACTTCGATAAACCCCGGACGATGAATCTGGAAGATGCGCTGGAATATATCGGCGATGATGAACTGGTAGAAGTGACGCCGCAGAATGTGCGAATCAGAAAAATGATTCTTGACGAAGCCGAAGCCCGGCGTTTGAGTCGGGGGATTAAGAAAGATTAAAAAAACCGGACGAGCATGCTCGTCCGGTCGTGGTCTGTGTTTCTTTTTTCTGAATCTTCGGTTGGTCAGCACGAACACGGAACGAGCGTGGAAACAGGAACCGTAAACTCGCGTCCCGCCACCCGAACAGCGACTTTCTCCTTTTCCGGAATGACTTTTGTGACCCGGAGATTTTTTAAGTCTCCTTTACCCCCGACAAGTTTCTTGATGTGGCTCAATTCGACTCCGCGCAACGCCTTTTTGTTGAGGCTAACGTGATCGCCAATCCTGACCGGCAACATACTCGATCCTCCTTGCAAAAAAGAAGTGAAAAAAGAAAATAGAAATGTGCTACGCCCCCACTGGGGGTACAGTTTACTCTTTTGTTAAATCTTGTCAACTGTGACTAACTCGTAAATAGTTTATAATTAAATTAAATATGCAAGAACAAATCAGAAATTTTGCCAAGCAACTTGATTGGCCGCCGGTGGTGGAAAATAGTGGCGAGTTATTTAAAACTAATAAATTTATTGTTTGTGGTTTGGGCGGCTCGGCGCTGGCGGCGGGTTTGCTCAAGGTGGCCGAACCAAATCTGGATTTACTGATTCACCGAGATTATGGCTTGCCCAGAGTGCCGGAATATTTCTTGCGTGAGAGTTTAATTATCTTGAGTTCTTATTCGGGCAATACGGCGGAAGTGCTGGATGCTGGTCGCGAAGCGCTAGCGCGGGGTTTGAATCTGGCAGTGATTGCGACTGGTGGAGAACTTCTAGACTGGGCGAAGAGTAATAATCTCGCGCACGTGGTTTTGTCAGCTGGCTTGCAGCCGCGGATGGCGCTGGGCTATGCCTGCAAGGCTCTGGGGGCGCTGATGAGTGACGAAAAAATGCTAGCAACCTTGAGTACTACTGTGCTAGCCGCCGCCTCGCTGGAGGCCATGGGTGAGGCGCTGGGTGCCAAATTGCGGGAGCGAATTCCGGTGATTTACAGTTCTAATAAAAATTATAATTTAGCTTATCACTGGAAGATTGCTTGTAACGAAACTGGCAAAACTCCAGCTTACGCTAATGCTTGTCCGGAACTTGATCACAATGAGCTAGAAAGCGACTTTAGTGGTCAGAATTTTTATTTTATCTTTTTGCGCGACGAAACCGGCGACGATGCTAGAATCACAAAAAGTTTAGATAAAATAGTGGAACTGTATAAAAGTAAAAATTTAAATACAGAGGTTATAGAATTAGCTGGCGCCACAGTCTGGAGCAAAATATTTCACTCGATGATTTTGGCTAATTGGACGGCATTGCAGCTTGCCAAACTAAATGGCCGCGAACCAGAGCCAGTGCTAGTAGTCGAAGAGTTTAAAAAACTGATTAGTTAGCTGCTCGGCGAGTTCTGGGCGGAATAATACAAGAAAAGTCGCGGCAGCAATAATGATCAAAATTAGTAAAAGCAAAATTGTGAGCCAGATTAGATTGTGATTTGACTGTGGTCGCGCTACCGGTATGGGCAAGTTTTGGTTTTTCTGCCACTCCGCGGCATTGAAGGCGATTGCCACTTCTTTATCACTGGCGCGATTGAGGCGCAGGGTCCACTCAATTTCTTCGCGCGTTTTGCCTTGCACCAGTTGTCGCCGTACAAAGTCGATAAGTTGCTGTGGGTCCATATTTACTCTATTCTATTATAAACTAAAACTAAAATCATGTATCTAATTTTCGACATCGGCGGGACTAAAATGAGATTAGCAGTTTCGCGTGACTTAAAAACTTTTTCTGAGCCGAAAGTTTTGGCTAGCCCGGTGGATGATGCTGAATTGCTAACTGTTTTTTCTCAAGCTGTCACAGAATTATTAAATAGTGAAGCACCAGAGGCAGTTGCTGGCGGCGTAACGGGCAAACACGAAAAAGTAAAACTAGAAATCGCGAAATTATTTGCTTGTCCAGTTTATCTCGATAACGATGCGGCACTGGCGGCCCTTGGCGAGGCGCATGCTGGCGCCGGACGAGGAGCGAATATCGTGGCTTATCTCACTGTTAGCACGGGCGTGGGCGGCGCGCGCGTAACGGCTGGGAAATTGGACGAAAAAGTGAACAGTTTTGAGCCTGGTCAGGAAATAATTAGTTTAGATAGCGAAATTAGAACTCTAGAAGAGCTAGTGTCTGGCCGGAGTTTGGAGCAGAAATTTGGCAAACCAGCCAAAGAGGTGACTGATCTGGCGATCTGGGACCAACTGGCACGGCATTTGGCGCTGGGTTTGCATAATCTGACGGCTTATTGGTCGCCAGAGCGGATTGTGCTGGGCGGGAGCATGATTACCGGCCAACCAGCGATTGATCTCGAGCTCACAGAGCAGTATTTCCGGGCTATTCCCAGTCACCTGTCGCAAAAACCGGAGATTAAGAAAGCCGAACTGGGCGATTTTGGTGGTTTGCACGGCGCTATTCACTTTTTGCAACAAAAGTTGGGAAATAGTTAAGTTATCCACTGTTTTTATTTTGCGGGTTTTTAGTCTAAAATGAGGAAGAAATAATCGAGAATTTTATTAATTTATTTTTACTGTTTAAACATGCCTAAAGCCACCACCGTTGCCAAAAAGTCGTCAAAGTCTGTGAAGTTTTTCAAGCAAATCAAGAAACGTGACGGTTCGGTTGTGCTGTTTGAGGAAAAGCGGATCGCGGTGGCGGTGAGCAAGGCAATGAAGGCCTCTGGCGAAGGTGATGAGAAGTCTGCCGCGCAAGTAGCGCGCGGCGTGGCGCGTGATTTGCAAGCCGAAGCGAAAAAAGTCGGCAAAACTTATTTGCCCACGGTAGAAGGCGTGCAGGACTTGGTGGAGAAGCAATTAATTGCCCACAACTTTGCCAAAGTCGCCAAAGCGTACATTCTGTACCGCGAACGTCGGGCCGAAGTGCGCCGCGAGAAAGGCGAAGTGCCCAAAGAAGTGCGCGATCTGGCCACCGAGAGCAAACAATACTTTCGCAATCAGTTATCCGAATATGTTTATTACACGACTTACTCGCGTTGGTTGGAGGATAAAAACCGCCGCGAGACTTGGGTCGAGACGGTGCAGCGTTACATCGACTTTATGCAGACCAATCTGGGCGATAAGTTGAAGGCTAAAGAATACGAAGAAGTGCGCGAGTACATGTTGGGGATGAAGGCGCTTGGCTCGATGCGCTTATTACAGTTCGCGGGTAAGGCGGCATCGAGCTCTAATGTGGCGGCTTATAACTGCGCTTACATCGCGCCTTCGGCATGGCAAGACTTTGGCGAAATTATTTACATCTTGATGCGTGGCACGGGGATTGGCTACTCGGTCGAAGAGCAGACAGTCGGCCAGTTGCCGATTATCAAACGCCAAACTGGTGCTAAGCCAAGCACCTACGTGGTGCCGGATAGCGCCGAGGGCTGGGCCGATGCGCTGGTGCACGGTCTCAAGGTTTGGTCATCCGGCAATGACGTGATTTTTGATTATTCGCAATTACGGCCCCGCGGTGCCCGGCTCAAGACGATGGGCGGACGCTCTTCCGGCCCGGATCCATTGCGTAGTTTGCTCAACTTTGCCCGCGAGCGAGTGTTGGCGCGCCAAGGTCGGCGACTCAAGACGATCGATGCCCACGATATTATTTGTAAAATTGGTGAGGTGGTGGTGGCTGGCGGGGTCCGCCGCTCGGCTTTAATTTCCCTTTCAGATCTGGATGATGCCGAAATGCGCTCGGCCAAGAATGGGCAGTTTTATCTCAACCAGCCGCAACGGAGCATGGCTAATAATTCCGTGGCTTATAACGAAAAGCCGACAATGGATCAGTTCTTAGACGAATGGATCAACTTGGCCAAAAGTGGCTCGGGCGAGAGAGGAATTTTTAACCGTGGTGGATTGAAAGCGCAGTTGCCTACGAGACGCTGGAAGATTTTTGAGAAAGATAAAGATACCTCCGGCACCAATCCTTGTGGCGAAATCGTGCTCAAGAGCAAGCAGTTTTGTAATCTTACCGAAGTCGTGGCCCGACCGGAGGACACAGAAGAGAGCTTGATGGAAAAAGTCCGGATTGCCACGATTCTCGGCACTTATCAGGCCACGCTTACTAAGTTTCCTTATTTATCCAAAGAGTGGAAGCAGAATTGTGAGGAAGAAGCGCTCTTGGGCGTCTCCATCACTGGCCAGTGGGATGCACCGGCGCTCCGCAATCCGATCGTCTTCCGCAAATTGCGCGAAGTGGCGCTGGAGACTAATCGCCGTTATGCCGAGCGCTTTGGTATCAATCGCTCCACTTGCATCACGACCGTTAAGCCGTCCGGTAATGGCTCGCAACTCTTTGATTCTTCTTCCGGCATGCATCCTCGGCACTCGCCTTATTACATCCGTCGCGTGCGCATCGAGAGCCACAATCCGATCTTCCGCATGCTCAAGGACATGGGCGTGCCGTACAATCCGGAGGTTGGTCACGATCCAGCCACGGCCACCACTTTTGTCTTAGAATTTCCGATCAAGGCGCCCAAGAGCAAAGTTTACAAAGATGATCTCACTGCACTCGAGCAATTGGAGTATTGGAAGATGGTGAAAGAGAATTATACTGACCACAATCCGTCTACTACTATCTCGGTGGGCGAGGACGAATGGTTGCGCGTGGGTAATTGGGTCTATGAGAACTGGGACATGATCGGTGGACTCTCGTTCTTGCCGCGATCTAATCACGTTTATCGTCTGGCACCGTATGAGGCGATTACGGAAGAGCAATATAATGAGTTAAGTAAAAAATTCCCACCAATTGATTTTTCTAAATTAGTTTTGTACGAGGGCGAAGATAATACGGAAGTGAAGAAAGAGCTAGCCTGCGCTTCTGGTACTTGTGAGATCGACATTGTGCCGGCCGATGGCGCTAGTTCCCAAGTTGTGGTATAGTAGGAGTGGCCCGGTGCCGGATAGTTGCTCTAGTTATTTCTCACGAGATAATTGGAGAGGAAAGTCCGAACACGCAGTTTGCTTTTATTAGCAGATTAAACGTAGTGGGTAATTCCCATCGCTCGCAAGAGTTGTGGTGCGAACAGAGACGAGTCTTCGGCCAAGTTTGGGGCTTGCCCTGAGCGAAGTCGAAGGGTGAAACGGCTAAATCCATACGCGCGTGCAAGGTCGTGCTCCGATTCGCAAGAGTCGCGAGAGTGCCGCTAGAGGCTCGATGGTAACATCGGCCCCAGATAAATAACTATTTAAACAGAATTCGGCTTATGAGCGCCGGGCCAGCAAAGTCAAAAATCCTCGCTTAAGGCGGGGATTTTTGCTACCATTTAACCACCAAACTAAAATCAAATGGTCAAGAAAGTCTGGAACTTATTGAGTCGGGAGTGGAGTGGTTTGCACGAGGCAGCCTATCTCTTGGGTTTTTTTGCTTTTCTCTCGCAAGTGCTGGCGCTTGGCCGCGACCGCTTGCTGGCGCATACCTTTGGCGCTTCGCACGCGCTGGATCTCTACTACGCGGCCTTCCGGATCCCCGATTTCATCTTTGTTTCACTTGGCTCGATTGTTTCACTTTCTGTTTTAATCCCGTTCTTACTAGAAAAAATAAATAAATCAGAGGGCGAAGCGCGAGAATTTCTCTCGCAACTTTTTTCTTTCTTTTTCTTGATGATCAGTGCTGTTTGTTTACTCGCGTTTTTCTTGATGCCGGTCCTAGTGGCTAAACTTTTTCCGCATTATCTCGCCGATCCAGCCTTTGCTGATTTGATCAGTATGTCGCGTATCATTTTACTCTCGCCAATCCTACTTGGCTTGTCCAATTTTCTCGCCAGTGTCACGCAAGTTTATCAGCGTTTCTTGATCTATGCGCTCTCGCCACTCTTGTATAATTTAGGCATAATCTTAGGCATTATTTTGCTCTATCCACGCTTTGGTTTGCCGGGTCTCGCTTGGGGTGTGGCTGGTGGCGCGCTCTTGCATTGCCTGGTGCAGGTACCATTTGTGGTTAAGAGCGGCTTCTGGCCACGATTTGAGTTTAATTTTTCTTGGAGTTCGATCAGGCGCGTTGTCTTAATCTCACTACCACGTACACTCACTCTATCTGCCAATGAACTAGCCAAACTCTTTCTCATCTCGCTGGCCGCCGCGCTCTCGGCTGGCTCCATTTCTGTTTTTAGCTTTGCCTTCAATCTCCAGAGCGTGCCGCTCTCCATCATCGGTGTTTCTTATTCGCTCGCGGCTTTCCCCACTTTAACCAGATTATTTTCTAGTGGCGATCACGCTAAATTTGCTAAACAGATGATCACCAGCGCGCAACACATCATCTTCTGGACTCTGCCCGTTGCCGTGCTCTTTATCGTCCTCCGCGCGCAGATCGTGCGCACTTTGCTTGGTTCTGGTAACTTTGATTGGTCTGATACCCGTCTCACGGCCGCCGCGCTGGCACTGTTTGTTTTATCACTCGTGCCGCAATCACTCTCCCTCTTATTTGTGCGTGCTTATTACTCGCGCAGTCAGACGTGGAAGCCTTTTTTATTAAATTTAATTTCTGCTGTAATTATAATTAGCGCTAGTTACTTGTTAGTTCACCTCTTCCGCACGGTTTCCCTTTTCCGTTACTTTATCACCGATCTCTTGAAAGTTGATGATGTGGCTGGTGCGGAAGTCTTGATGTTGCCGCTCGCCTTTGCTCTTGGATTATTTATCAACCTGCTCACGCATTGGCGTGCCTTCCACCACGATTGCCCGGAATTCTCTAAGCCAGTTTTGCGGACTTTCTGGCACAGTTTCTCGGCCAGTATTATGGCCGGTGGCGTGGCATATCTCGGCTTAAACTTTTTCAGCACAGTTCTTGACCTCAATACGTTCTGGGGGATCTTCCTGCAAGGCTTCTTGGCTGGCATCGGTGGCATTGTGGCTGGAGTACTTGTGCTCTATCTCATGAAGAGCGCCGAATTACGCGAAATCTGGCGGACTTTCCACCACAAGATTTGGGGCTCGCAGATTGTAGGACCGGATCCGGAATTATCTTAACCCCCGACCCCCTTACTCTAAGGGGGAGCAAGAAAAAATGTGTTTAGTAGTTTCCCCCTTAAAATAAGGGGGATTAAGGGGGTTATGTGGCTCTGTTGAGCCATTTTCTCTAAAAATCACATAAAAACACTTGACAAATAGACTTGATAGGTATATAATGGGGGTTGGAGTGCTAATGTGGCACTTTGACAATCAATTAAGTATTTCTCGTGAAAGGAGAAAACATGGCCAAGAAAACAAGGAAGTCAAAATTGGCTCCCCTGGAATTCCAAGATTTGCGTTCTGGGCAGAAGTTTATTTTTACACCTCCTCCAAAATCTGCACTTGGTTTTCGTGGTGGCTCTAACATCTACACCAAATTAGATGAAACTCGCCCCGCGGACAACAGCATGAACGCCGTGGAGAATATAACGGGGAGGCTTGCTCGGATCGCTGAATTTGCTCCCGTGATTCTTCTGTTCTGATGAATCTACCCATCTAACGTCGTTTGTCTCTCACGAGGCAAGCGGCGTTCTTTTTTTGTCTAAATTTTTGCTTTTTTCTGGTTTTACTGTAGAGTTTGATAACAATTTAACATATGGAACTAAAGAATATCAGGAATTTTTCTATCATCGCGCACATCGATCACGGCAAGAGCACGCTCGCTGATCGGCTCTTAGAAGTGACGCATACGATCGAGAAGCGCAAGATGCGCGCGCAAGTGCTGGATATGATGGACTTGGAACGCGAGCGGGGAATCACGATTAAGATGCAACCAGTGCGAATGAAGTATGTACAAAATAGCGAAGAATATTTATTAAATCTGATAGACACGCCCGGACACATCGATTTCTCTTACGAAGTTTCGCGCGCACTACAAGCCGTGGAAGGAGTTTTGCTCTTGGTGGACGCCACGCAAGGTGTGCAAGCGCAGACTTTTACGGTGCTAAATCTGGCGCGTGATTTAGGTTTAAAAATCATACCGGTGATCAACAAAATTGATTCTGATGCGGCGCGAGTGACTGAGACTGAGCAGGAAATTATGGATTTGTTGAAATGTGAATCAGCAGAGATTATGAAAGTCTCGGGCAAGACTGGCGCCGGTGTGGCGGAATTGCTGACGGAAATTGTGGCGAAAATTCCGGCGCCAACGCTAGAATTCCCTGGTACTAATCCCAGAGCTTTAATTTTTGATTTTTCTTACTCAACACATCAGGGCGTGATTATTTACGCTAGATTATTTGATGGCGAAATCAAGAAGGGCGAGCAATTGATGTTCCGCGCCACGGGTGAGAAGTTTACGGTGCTGGAAGTCGGCTCGTTTATGCCGGAGAAGAAGCCATTAGCTAAGTTATCAGCCGGCGAGATCGGTTACATTGTGACGGGTGTGAAGCGCGCGGGCACGGCGCGGGTGGGCGATACGGTTACCAGCGTGGCGCATTCTCTGCCAGCGGTGGCTGGCTACAGCGAGCCTAAACCAGTTGTGTGGGCATCGCTCTATCCGGAGAATGCTGATGATTTTGTGCTACTTCGGCAGTCTTTAGAAAGACTAAGATTATCCGACGCGGCGCTATCCTTCAACGAAGAATCTTCGGGAACTTTGGGGCGAGGATTTAGAGCCGGCTTTCTTGGTTTATTGCACTTAGAAATAATAGTAGAACGCTTGAAGCGCGAATTTGATCTGAGTTTGGTCGTGACCACGCCGAGCATTGGTTATGAAGTAAAAAATACACAAACTGATGAAACTAAAATGATTTATTCGCCATCACTCTTCCCCAGCGACACGCACGAGTATGAGATTCGCGAGCCGTGGTTGCGTGCTTCCATTATTTTGCCGCCAAGCTATTTGGGAAATGTGATTAGGCTCTTTAACGATCACGAAGTAAATTTAATCACGACAGAGAATTTTAGCGATGACAGATCAAAACTAGAAATAGAGCTACCGTTGCGCGAATTGATGCGTCATTTTTTTGATGAATTAAAAAGCGTCTCATCCGGCTTCGCTTCTTTTTCTTATCAGTTGATCGGCCTGCGGCCGGCGGAAGTGGTGCGCTTAGATGTTTTAGTAAATGGCGAGATTGTGGCGCCGTTCTGTAAAGTTGTTTCGCGGGCGAAGGTGGAACACGAAGCGCAAGCGGTGGTGGAGAAGTTGGAAGAGCTGATGCCGCGCCAGTTGATTACGATCAAACTGCAAGCGCAAGCGCTTGGGCGAATCATCGCCGCGCGGAGCTTATCAGCGTTAAGGAAAGACGTCACAGATTACTTGTATGGCGGTGATATTACCCGCAAGATGAAGCTCCGCGAGAAGCAGAAAAAGGGGAAGAAAAAGATGCAGGCCCGCGGCTCGGTTAATATCCCGCCGGAGGTTTTCCTCAAGATGATCAGCTCGCAGAATTAAGCTTGATTGAATTAGAGAAAGAGCTGGCCGCCGTAGAGCAGGAGCATGCCCAGGATCACCACCACGCCCACCACGGTCCAGAGGATTTGCAGGCCTTTCTGATGTCTTTTGTTCAGAATCATAATTTTGTTGTAGTATAAAGCAAAATGAGTAAATGGCAAAATCAGAGTCTCTTCCGTCGGTTTATGCACTCGCGTACGGGCGTGGTCTTCTTAGTGCTGCTCGCGCTGTGGCTGGGGCGTTCGGTGTGGGTGACGTGGCAGAAGAGTCGCGTGGTGGTGACCGATCGCGAGCAAGTGGAGCAAGAATTGAGTGAGATCAAAGCGCGGGAAGAAAAGCTCGCTAGCGAAATTGGTTTGCTCAAGACAGAATCAGGTCTAGAACAGAAAATCAGAGAGAAGTTTGCGGTGGTGAAAGTGGGTGAGAAAGTCATCGCCGTGGTAGCAAGTAATGCTACCACGGCAGTGGCAACGACAAGCAAGAGCTGGTGGCAATCGCTCTGGAGTGGGAATTGAGAAAAAAGCGGGATTAGTTAAGTGGCAGAACAAGTGCTTCCCAAGCATTAGACGCGAGTTCGATTCTCGCATCCCGCACTAGCTTATTAACGCTTGATTTTAGCAATTATTCTGTTATAATCGGCTTTCTAGATAATCATTAATTACATGCCACCAACACCAACTTCCAAGCGCGGTCCTGGGCAAGTCTTGAGCCAATTTGGCGGACAGATTTTTCTGTCTCTCTTGGTGCTGGGTTTGCTCGTTGGTTTGTATTCTTACTTTGTGGAGAATCAGACGATCAAGCGGGAAGTGGCGATCTCGGAAGTGGCTCGGGCCGTGACGGCTGGCGAAGTGGAGAAAATTGTAGTGCAAGATAATAGTTTGCAAGTCACGCTCAAGACGGGCGAAGAGGTGACGGCCAAGAAAGAGGCCGAGACGGCGCTCTCCGAAGCCTTAAGGAATTACGGCGTCACAGCCGAGCAACTCGCGACGGCCAATGTGAGTGTGCAAGAGCCGGGTGGTTGGACCTTCTGGCTCGCCAATCTCTTGCCATTCTTGGCGCCTCTACTCTTTGTGCTATTCTTGTTCTGGCTAATTTCTAAGCAGCTCCATGGCGCCTCGATGCAGGCCTTCACTTTTGGCCAGTCTAAGGCCAAAATTATTGACCCCACAGATTCGAGTCAGCGGATTACGTTCAAGGATGTCGCTGGCGTGCGTGAGGCCAAAGAAGAATTGCTGGAAATTGTAGACTTTCTCAAAAATCCCAAAAAGTTTCTGGATATCGGCGCCAGAATTCCGAAAGGCGTGATCTTGATGGGCGCGCCCGGCACGGGAAAAACTCTCTTGGCTAGAGCGGTGGCGGGCGAGGCCCAAGTGCCGTTTCTCTATCTCTCTGGTTCGGACTTTGTGGAAATGTTTGTGGGCGTGGGGGCCTCGCGCGTGAGAGATTTATTCAGATTAGCAAAGAAATTAGCGCCGTCTATTATTTTTATTGACGAAATTGACGCCATTGGCCGGCACAGAGGATCAGGCATGGGCGGCGGCAATGACGAACGTGAGCAAACTCTGAATCAAATTCTCGTCGAGATGGACGGCTTTGAGCCAAATGAAAAGTTAATCGTGATTGCGGCCACAAATAGACCAGATGTTTTAGATCCAGCTTTATTGCGCCCGGGCAGATTTGATCGGCGAGTAATTTTAGATAATCCGGATATCAGAGACAGAGAAGAAATTTTGCAAATTTATACGCGCAAAAAGCCGCTTGGCCCGGATGTAAATTTGAGAGCCATTGCCGAGCGCACGCCAGGCTTCTCGGGCGCTGACTTGGCGAACTTGATGAACGAAGGCGCGATCCTCGCCGCGCGCGAGAGCCGAACCGAGATTACGCAGTATGACTTGATTAGAAGTGTGGAAAAAGTGATGCTTGGCCCCGAGCGTAAGAGTCACATTCTCTCGGTGAAAGAGAAGAAAATCACGGCTTATCACGAGATGGGCCACGCGCTTGTGGCTTCTGTTCTCCCACACGCCGATCCGGTGCACAAAGTTTCCATCATTTCTCGCGGACACGCCGCTGGTTATACTCTAAAACTGCCATTTGAAGATAAAAAGTTACAGTCGCGGCAAGAATTTCTGGACGACATTGCTGTTTCGCTGGCCGGTTATGCGGCAGAAAATTTAATTTTCGGTGACATCACCACTGGCGCTTCTAATGATATTTCGGTTTCCACCGCGCTCGCCCGCAACATGGTGACGAAGTATGGCATGAGCGACAAACTTGGGCCAATCGCTTTCGACAACGGCGGAACCAAATTATACTTTGGCCAGAACGTGGGCAATGAGAGCGCTTCGTCGCAGACCGTCCAGACCGCCGTGGATGCCGAAGTGGCCAAGATTATGACGGAAGCGCTAGCGCGAGCTAAGGAAGTGCTGACCACCAAGCGCGAAATTCTCGATGATATGTCGCAAGAGCTGATTAAAGTCGAAACGATTGATCGCGAAGACTTTGATAAACTACTCGTCTTGAACGGCATTAAGCCGAAAACCGCCGACGCCGGACAGGAGATAATATCCTAGTTTGGCGATATAATAAAAGCGCGCGTGTAGCTCAGCTGGTTAGAGCACCGAGCTTATACCTCGGCGGTCCTTGGTTCGAATCCAAGCACGCGCACTAAAATATGAAGAAAAAAGAACACAAATATCTACTTTATTTGCATGGTCGCGTAAACGATTATTTGACTGGCAATCCAGATGATAAAGAAAATCTCCCGGACATAATTGTGTCTTTTTGTACCGTGGTTGAAAAAATATTGAAAATAAAACTGCATAGAAAAAATCCAGTCTTGATTTTTGATGCAGGTAAGCTTCAAGACGATAATGCATTGGCAACAGTAGTCAAGAAAAAAGAGAAAGATATTAAAACAGCAAAAATCGCCGGTATTTTGGCAAGAGTTAAAATAATATTCAGCCGGATTTTTTCTGAAGAAGAGCTGCAGATATTAACGGATGTTTATAATATTCGAAATGAATTTAATCATAGTTACAAATCAGATGATGAAATTTTGCTCGACCCCGAAGACGTGGTGAAAAAAATGGGAACTTTGTGGGGAAAGATTTCTAAACAGGCTGTGAGTTTGTTTGGGAAAGATAACGTCAAAACAGGCATCCCTAAGAGAAAATATTCTGAAGAAGAACTAGAGCAAGTTTTGATTGAAGAAGTGAGAACTAAAATTAAAGCGATGGGCGAGACTGGGAATTTTATTTATCCAAGAAAGTGGCTGACTTACAATGTTGATACCGCATCTTACTATCCAAGGGGAAATAAATGTCCGCGTTGTGGTTCGTATGGTTTTTCTTCCGATGAGTCAGATTCTTATGCGACAAATGTTTTTTCTCCAACGGTCCATTTTGGAGGCGTGTCTTTTCCAGATTTATATAAGTGCAAAGATTGCCATCTTGAACTTACTAGTAAGGAGTATGAAATTGCTAAAAAGCTGAAAAGCAATCTGTAAAACTAAATCTTTATTCAAAATGAATCTCCGCTTTTTGTTCCGCTAGTTTTTCTTTAATTAATTTAGAATTTTTTAAGTCCGGATCGGTTTTTAGTAAATTCTGCGCTTCCAGGCGCGCCGCTTCCACCATTTTGAGATTCTTGATCGCTTCCATACCGAGGTCTGATAAACCCCATTGCTTGCCACTCGAGAGCGAACCGGAGCCGCGGAGTTTAAGGTCGAGCTCGGCGAGCTCAAAGCCGTTTTTCGCCTTCTCTAAGGCTTTCAGTCGCGCATTCTCTTGACCGCTGGCTTTGCTGGTAAATAAGTAACAATGCGCTTGATGGCTAGAGCGTAGCACGCGACCGCGGAGTTGGTGCAGTTGCGCCAAGCCAAAGCGCTCCGCGCCCTCAATAATAATGATCGTCGCATTTGGCACATTCACGCCCACTTCCACCACAGATGTGGAAACCAGAATATCAATTTTCCCAGACGCAAAGTCGCTCATCACTTCTTCTTTATCTTTTGGTTTGAGTTTGCTATGCACCAAGCCAATCGTGAAATCCGGAAAAATTTTGTCTTGCAATCTTCTAGCTTCCGCTTTGGCCGACTTGGTTTGCATCGCCAGCGCTTTTGTTGGGTCTGGCTCGTCAATTCTGGGGCAGATCACGAAAGCTTGCCGGCCGGATTCTAGTTCTTGCTTAATATGCGCATAAGCTTTATTTCTATTTACTTCGCTCACAATTTCGGTTTTCACTTGTTTGCGACCGGCTGGCAGTTCATCTAATAAAGTTAAATCCAAGTCGCCATAGATTGTGAGCGCGAGCGTGCGCGGGATCGGCGTGGCGGTCATGGAGAGCAAGTGTGGCGCTTTATTTTCATCTTTTCTCACTAATTTGGCACGTTGCATCACGCCAAATCGGTGTTGTTCATCAATGATTACATAAGCCAGATTTTTAAATTTCACGGCTTTCTGGATCAGCGCGTGTGTGCCAATCAAGATGGGAATTTCGCCGTTCGCCACCCATTTCAAGAGTTGCGGGCGCGAAATATTAGTGTAGCTATTTAAATTAATTTTTGACGGAAACTTGTAGCAACCAGCTCCTGTAATCAAACCAATCTGCACGCGTGGCAAATGGCGAAAGTAAGAAATAAAAGACTCAAAATGTTGCTTGGCGAGGATTTCCGTCGGCGCCATATAAGCCACTTCGCCGCCAGCTTGGACCACAGCAAGAGCAGTAACAGTTGCGACGGCTGTTTTGCCTGATCCGACGTCGCCCTCTAGTAATCTGGTCATTGGCGCTGATTTGGTAAAGTCTGTGGTAATTTGCTGAATCGCCCGATCTTGCGCGCTGGTGAGCGGGAAGGGGAAGCGGGAAATAAACTCGTCTAGCCCCTTCTGCTCTGGCTTAATCACAAAGGCTTGCTGTTCTTGATAATTCAATTTCGCCCGCAAGCGCGTGAGCTGGATAAAAAATATCTCCTCAAATGCAAATCTCTTTCTCGCGGCTAAACTATCTGACTCGGTTCTAGGACTGTGAATCCAGACGAGAGCCGTTGCTAGTTTTGGCAAATTATATTTTTTAATTATTTCTGTTGGCAAATAATCTGTCAGACTCTCTTGCAAATTATTTTTTAAGATTTTCTTAACTGCGTGATGTAACCACAGTGACGAAATCCCGCGTGTTTCTGGATAAACCGGCAGGAGATAATTTATTTCGGCATTATTTTCATCAGCAAAGAGAGTTTCGCTAGTGCCCAAGCCGGAAACAGCCTCGATTTCTGGATTAGCAAGATAGAGTTCACCTTTTCTTTCTGCCACTTTTCCCTGCAGGCGCGCGAAGTGCGCGGGCGCTACTTTTTTTGCCAAGTACGGCTGATGGAACCAGATCGCTTTGATTCTGCCCGTTTGATCTTCTAGCGTCACTTCGCCCATTGGAATTTTCTTTTTCCACGCTTTGCTCACTTTGGCGCGTACCACTTGCGCGTAAATCGTCACATTATCGCCGACAAGTAATTCCGCAATTTTCTTCTCTGGCAAAACTTGGCCGTAACGGGCAGGGAAGTAATACAGCAAATCGCGCACTGTTTCCAGTCTCAATTTTTCCAACGCTTTGGCCTGACTTGGCGCTAGTCTAAAGTGTTGCGTAATTAAATCTTCTGTTTGCATTTTATCCAGTTATCATAAACTGATTTGACTTGCCAACCTAATTCGTGTATAAATAGTTTGGCCGGGTTCTTTTTACATGAAAGGGGGAACAACATGGCCAAGGAAAACGAGACTTCTGATCGTGAGATGGATCCAGCTGTGTTCGAAGTACTCTTGGGTCAATCTATTCGAGAGCTTGTTGGTGAAGTAAATGATGTAAAGCCGCTCTCGTCGCAAGATAGAGAAAAGTTGCAAAACATTGCCGCCGAGGCAAAAGCGAGACATGACAAATTGAAAGCGACCGTTTCTAGCTTGCAAGACTCTATGGATTATCTTCGTCTCGCCATCAAGTATCTGATTTTTGATCTTGAAGCCACGCGGCGGGAGAACAATTATCTCCGCGCGATGCTGGAAAAGCAAAGCGATGACGACATACCGTGGTAGTGAGTTTTCCACAGGTCGCTTGACCGCCAAGTGGGGGGGGTGCTACGATGAATTTGTTCCAATCTTTGTCCCGGAGCTGTCGCCATCAAGGCGATCCCTCCACTTCTAACAAAGGAGAAACGCGATGATTCGGAACACGACCAACTGCGCGGACGGAAACTGTTCCACGGGTTAGCCCACGAAGGGCGTACCTGATGTCAACATTTTCCATTCATGCGCGAGGCCGGAGAGAATTGGTTCCAAACCAAAACTCCCCGGCCTCTTTTTTTGCTTAAAATTCTAACTTTCCTGCCAAGCATTTTTTATAACGAAAGCAAGAGGTGAGATGATCATTAATCAAGCCCGCGCCTTGCATAAACGCATAACAAACCGTAGAGCCACAAAATTTGAAGCCGCGCGCCTTCATATCTCTGGCCATTTTATCTGACTCCGGACTAGTTGCGGCTAGATTCTCTAATTTCTTATTTTTATGCGCGATTTGTTTGTGATCCACAAAGCTCCAGATATAGTCAGCAAAATTTTTAAACTCAGAATTATTTTTTATTTCTAAATAAGCTCGCGCATTACTGATAGTGCCGCGAATTTTTAAATTATTGCGAATTATTCCGGCATTTTTTAATAAACTCTGCGCTCTCTTTTCACTAAACTTCGCTATTTTCTTAGCATCAAAATTGGCAAATGCTTTTCTAAAATTTTCGCGCTTATTGATGATAATCTGCCAGCTCAAGCCAGCCTGGAAAGTGTCTAAAACTACATACTCAAATAATTTCTGATCAGATAAACACGACACGCCCCATTCAGCGTCGTGATACTGATTCATCAAGAGATTATTTCTCGTCCAGTCGCAACGTTTTACTTCTCGTGCCATAAGTGGCCAAAGAGGGTGGCGCTTTGCGGCAAGAGATTGAAGAGGATAGCAAAAGTGTAGAGCGCGAGCGAGAGCGTGGTATTGATGAAACTGATGAAAATTGCGAGCACGGAACAAATTATTGGCACGGCGAGACGCAGTGTGCTGTGGCGCAGATCTCTTTCTGAAATCTCACTATTCTCAATATACTTTGACTTAATCACATAATCGCGCATCCACCACAGCGTGGCGCCGAGCAGGATCACATGTAGACCGTACACGGAAATCGCGATCTGGGTGTGACTGTAAGCGCCAAGCAACTGCGACGAGAACGGGACGAGCGCTACTAGGGCGAGAAAAAGTGCATTAATATTCGTCAATCTAATATCAATATTCTTGGCAAAGACGGAAGTAAAGTAGTGATGCGCGCGCCAGTAAGTAAAGAGTAGCGAGAACGAGAGCAAATAACTCAAGAAGAGGGGCTTGATCTCGAGCAAGGCGTTCCAGACATCAGTATTGCTCGTTAAGCCGGCGACGAGCGGTACGCGGATATCGAGCACGAGCAAGGTCAGGACGATGGCGAAGATGCCATCAGCCAGGTTATCGAGACGGCTCGCTTTCATGTTTTTAGTTAGTGTTCGGAACGAGGTTTCTTAACTACGAGATATTTGCCTGGTGGCATCATGGCCAGAGCAGCGGCAACTAGTAAGAGCACGAGATCAAACTCATAACCACCCAAGAAGCCTTTGCTCCCTTTGACGGTAATAATCGCGCCGGCCATGACCGCGGCCAGCAACCAGCCCGCGAGCCGGTGCCAGATACCAAGCAAGACCGCCAAACCACCGAGTAGCTCAATCGTCGCCACGAGATAAGCCCACATGGCCGATAAACCAATACTGCTAAAGAACTGGATTGTGCCATCCATATTTTGCCACTTCATCCAACCGTGCGTAATAAACACCGCTCCCAGCGCAATGCGCAGGAGTAACAAAGCTAAATCTTGATTATTTTTCATACTCAATATTATAAACTAACCAAATCGTTCTGTCTTGATCAGGTGTGGATTAGTCCCGAGTGTGACGAGATAATTGCTCATCGCTTCCACGAATTTAGTGGGTCCGCAGATATAAATCATCGGCATTTTTGCTAGCACTTCGCCTAAAACATTTTTTAACTTTTCACTATCTATTCTTGCTTCATGATTTGTTAGAACTTTAGTAAATTTAAAATTCTGATTCTCTGATTCTAGTTTTTCTAATTCTGCTCTGTATAAAACATGCTCTAAACTTCTAAAACTCGCGAGCAAGATCACTTTTCTATCATCCAGATTTTTCTGCCAATGTCTGATCATTGAGATTAAGGGAACCACGCCCGAACCGCCACCAATCAGCACGAGCGGCCCGGGCATGGTGTGGCACCAAGTAAAGTGTCCGCCGATTGGTCCTCTAATCTCCACCTGATCGCCGGACTTGCCCGCCGTGGCGGGTTTCATCTGCCACAAGTAAGGCGAAACCTCACCATTCTCGAACAGTTGCACGCCAAATTCTATTTCATCGGTTTGCTCTGGCGGGGAAGCGACAGAGTAACTGCGCTCTGCCACGTAGCCATTTGGCGCGGTTAATTTAATATCATAATGTTGACCGGCCTTACTTGCCCCGAGCACAGTCGAGGGGTTGATCTTGAAAACCAGCTTTTTCACATTTACCGAAGCTAATTCTGACTTAACTAGAGTCGCAATTTGCCAGTTTTTATTTTCACTCATGATTTTCTAATCAAAACTATATCTCTCTTCTTGCCACGGATCGCCGTAATTGTGATAACCGCGCGTCTCCCAGAATCCCGGTTTGTCACCCGTCACAAATTCCAACGCCTTCAGCCACTTCGCGCTTTTCCAGAAGTAGAGATGGGGGACGAGTAATCGCACCGGTCCGCCATGTTCGGCTTCAATCTCAGCGCCGTCATAACTCACCGCGATCATTGCTTTACCGTCTCTAATATCCTCAATTGGCAGATTAGTAGTGTAGCCATCATGCGAATAAGCAATCAAGTGCGTGGCCGTGTCACTGACTTTTACTCCGCCAGCTGGCGGATTCATAATCTCGTCTAGCATTACTCCAGACCATCTTGTATCAAATTTCGACCATTTAGTGACACAGTGAATGTCCTTCTGCCAATCAATTTTTGGCAATTTATTAAAATCTTCCCAGTTCCAAGTTTTCTCACTTTCCACCAAACCAAAAACGCGCAAATTCCAGCTTTCTTTTTTAACATCCGGCGTGGGGCCGAGTGATAAAACAGGGAAGTCGCGTGTCTCATATTGCCCGGGTGGCAGTCTGTCGTTTTTCTCCCGTTTCGGCTGGAAATTAGAGTTAATTAACATCAGCTTAGTTTAGCATTTTTAGGTAACTTGTTTGCCTTGGGCGGAAGAAAAAAGTCCCAATGCGCGAACGCATCGGGGCCTCGGTATTTTAGTCAGCAACGCATCTATCAAGAATGCTCTTGAGTAAGCCGTTTGCCTGCGGGTATGGCAAAAAGGACAGCGGCGAGGAAGCACATTACGGCAAGGCCCAAGTTGAACGGTGCAATTTTGGTACTTGGGTCCAGAGCGTAGCAATAGGCATTAAATCCCGATCCAAAAGCTGACGCGGCGAAGAGTAAAAAATAAGTCATGGCTGATTCTCCTGTAAAACGAAACATTGTTGTCAAAGTGCCACATAGCACCATCCAACCCCCATTATACTCCTATCAAATCTATTTGTCAAGTGTTTTTACACTGTTTTAGTGAAAAAAGCCAAAATATGGCTCTAGTTAGGCTTATTTTAAACCGTGATCTGTCCGTCCGTGAGATGGATCACTCTGTTCGCTAGTTTGGCATATTCTGGCTCATGGGTGACCATAATGATCGTCTGGCCGTCGCGGTGGAGCTCGAGGAAGGCGTCCAGGACCATCTGCGAGGTGGCGCTATCGAGGTTGGCGGTTGGTTCGTCGGCAAAGAGGATGGCCGGATCGTGGCCAATCGCGCGTGCGATGGAGACGCGCTGTTGCTCGCCGCCGGAGAGCTGGCTGGGTAGATTGTGGAGCCGCGGACCCAGGCCCACACTTTCTAGCGCTTTGGTGGCGAGCTTGGTAGCTTGGGCTTTATCTTCACCCAGCATCAGGAGTGGCAACATTACATTTTCTAGAGCAGTCAGAGCGGGCAGCGTGGCATAGTCTTGGAAGACGTAACCCAATTCTCTTAATCTAATTCTGGTCCTGGCATCATCATCAATATTGGTGACATTTTTGTTGTTCAAGAAAATCTCGCCACTCGTGGGTTTATCTAGCAAGCCGAGCTGATAAAGCAGAGTGGATTTGCCGGAGCCGCTCTTGCCAGTAATCGCCACAAATTCGCCTTCTTGGACGCTAATGCTCACATTATTAAGCGCGATCAGTTCGCTCGTGCCACTCTCAAACTTTTTGGTTAAATTTTTTGCAGTTAGCATGATGTTTTATCTGCCAAGAATGGCATCAAGAGTATTTTGCTTTACGACTATTCTGGCCGGAATGAAACCGGCGATCATGGTGGCGATAAAGAGTACACCACCGCGGATCGCGGTGCCACTCACCGTTGCGACGAGAATGCCGTCAGAAAAGGGAAAGTTGATGGGATAAGACGTAAAATATGGCTTGAGCACAAAGAAGACCACAACCGAGCCGAGCAACATACCGGAGACAGCATAAAAAAGTGACTGGAGAATATACGAGAACTCAATGGCTGTGCCGGTAACGCCAATCCCTTTCATAATCCCAATTTGCCGCCGGCGGGTGATCGCGTTGACGAAAATGACGATGAAAATGGTGATCGAAGCCACAACCAGTCCGATAGAGCCGATGGCATTACCCAATAAAGCAAAAGTTTGTTTGAGGTCTTTGATAAACTTTGGCTCGCCCTCTTCGGCGGTCTGCACTTTGGCATATTTATCCACGCCGCGAGCGAGCATCGCGCGTTTTACTTCAAGTGGATCAAAGCCGTCTTGCAACTTCACCGCGATTTCATCCGCATTATAATCATACCGGCCGATAATCCCACGCAGTTGTGCGGCGTTGAAGAATACGCGTCTATCTATCTCATCAACTTTACTGCGCAAAATGCCTTTGACGCGTACTTCGTGCGCCGTCTCGCCGATAGTGACGCGAATCTTGTCGCCAATTTGCACATTTTTTAGTGATGGAAAAGAGACACTGTCAAAGCCGAGATATCTGTCTAGCAACATCGCTCCCAACATCACTTCGTTATAATCATCAGCGGTGAGATATTCGCCTTCGATAATCCGCTCGGATAAGCCACCCACTTGATCTTCCGCAATTGGGTCAATGCCGGCGATCGTGGTGCCAACTTCTTCCGGCAAATTGCTTGGTGGCCGTGAGACTTTCCAGTTGGCTTCTAATTTGCCACTAGTAGTATAACGCGTCGAAATGGCCGCAATGCCTGGCAAGTTCTCGATACTCTTGAGCAAAGTCGGCGTTTGATCAATGTATGGGCGTTGAGGAAGGGTGGAAATAAAAATATCGCCTAAATATCTTTCTTGCACTGCCTCTGTTGCGCCTTCAATTAAACCAACCAAAATTCCCGAGACAACAACAAGATTGAGAAAAGTGAGCGTCATCACCACGATAATCAAGCCCGTGGTCCAGAAGCTGGCCCGGCGGATATCGCGCAGAGCGAGAAAAAGTCCCACCTTGAGCGAGGTGGCAAATTCTTGCGGATGACGGAGATACTTAAAGATTGGCACGATGCGGAGACGACAGGATTCGAACCTGTGAGGGTGTGACCCCTACCTCGTTAGCAGTGAGGCGCTTTCGACCACTCAGCCACGTCTCCAATTATCCCCAATAAACTATCACATTTCTGGCGAGATTGCTATACTGGAGGTTATGAAAAACGATCTTTCTTTACCTGTGCTCTGGATTGCCGTTGGCTCGCTGGTGCTGGCCACGGTGGTGATGGTTAATAATTATCAACCGAGAGTGCCAACGCAACCAATGACCTTCGACGCCGCTGATGGCAACAATAACACGGCGATTGTCTCCGTGGTTCGTAGAGACTGTCTCGCAATTGTAAAGCCACTAGATAATATTTGTGAGCGTTTGTACACCAACGACCCTCACGCGTTGTATTGTTGCCAATTGTGGGGACAGGTGGTTTATGCTTCGTGCGTCGGGAGCAATCCTGATACTTTCGTCCATTATGGCGAGCAAGCGGGCTGCAACTTCTAGGTTTTTTTGTCTAAAAAATCTCTACTTGCGTTAACCCCGCGCGAGGGCCAATGCTAAAACATTTCTCGTGCCGGCTTCTATCAAAACTTTTCTGGCCTCGTTCATCGTGGCGCCGGTGGTGATGACATCGTCGAGTAAAATAATTTGCTGGTTAGTAATTTTTTCGCGCATGATTTGATTCTGATTTTCTAAAATCGCAAAAGCGTCGCGTAGATTTTCTAATCTCTCTGTTTTGCTTTTAGTTTTGACCTGACTGACTGTATCTTTAACTTTCACTAAAATATTTTCACCCAGCTCTAGTTTCTCTGGCGCTAACTTTACTAATTCCCGCGCTAATTCTCTTGCTTGATTGTAACCGCGCTTTTTCTCACGATTTTTGGAAGAGGGAATGGGAATGACGAGAAATTTCTCGCTATTTTGCTCTAAATTTAAATGCTGATGAAGTAATTTTGCGAGATCGCGTGCGAGAATTTTCCCACCGCGATATTTGAGTAGGTGAATTGCGTGTTTAACAACTGGATGTTGATAAGCAAATATTGCTGAATAATTTTCTGCTGTTTTATTAGCCGCCGGTAATAATTTTACGCAGTTTGCGCACAAGTAACTGCCAGATTTTTTACACGCCAAGCAAGTGGGCGGGAAAATTAAATCTAAGATTGTGGATAAGTGTTCCCGCCAGTTGATTTTTGGCATTCTGTTTATGATATAATATTCTGGAGAAAAAATAATGGCTAATCCGCTGGAGAAGTTTCTTGATTTCACCAAGTTTGCTCTTTGGCAAAAGAAAAGCGACAAGGTGCTAGGCATTGATATCGGCGCTTCGTCGATCAAGATTGTCCAACTGCGCAAAGAGCGTGGTCGCGCCGTGCTAGAGACATATGGTGAGATCGCCACTGGGCCCTACCGCAATATGGCGGTGGGGCAAGCGGTCGTGCTCCCGCCCGACAAGCAAGCCGAAGCATTGAAAGACCTCTTTCGCGAAGCGAACACCACCACTACCGCTGCCTCGCTAGCAATTCCCTTAGCGTCTAGTTTGCTCGTAATAATAGACATTCCGAAAGTCAGTGAGAGCGCTTTGCCCAAAGTGGTACCGATAGAAGCGCGCAAGTATATCCCGGTGCCGATTGGCGAAGTGGCGATAGATTGGTGGCAGATCCCAAATCAAGAAATCAATCCCGACCAACCGCCGCCGAACAAACTGGAAGTTTTAGTCGCCGCGATTCATAAAGGCGTGATCAGCCAGTATCAAGACCTGGCCACGCGCGTGGGTGTGCAGCCGAGCTTCTTTGAAATAGAAACATTTAGCTCTATCAGATCTGTCTTCTCGGGCGAGATGGCACCAACGGCGATTATGGATATTGGCGCGGGTAGTACCAAGATGGCGATCTTGGATTACGGGATTGTGCGTGTGTCGCACACGATCCACAAAGGCTCGCAAGATATTACCGTGGCGCTAGCGCGCACACTGGGAGTAGATTTTGCGAAGGCTGAAGAAATCAAGCGCACGGTTGGCTTGTCGGAGCGCTTGACCGGCGAGGGCGTCTCGGCAACGGTAAATGGCCTGGTGGAATATATTTTCTCCGAGGCGAACAAGATAATTCTGGATTATCAGGCGAAGCAGAAAAAGTCTGTGAGCCGGATTATCTTGATTGGTGGTGGCTCACTCTTAAAAGGGTTATTTGAAGTCGCAGCCAAGAACTTTGAGATTCCCGTAGTGCTCGGCAAGCCGTTTAATAAAGTCGAAGCCCCAGCTTTCTTAGATAATGTGCTCTCAGAAGCGGGTCCGGGCTTTGCCGTGGCGATTGGTTTAGCACTTAGGCACTTACAGAACTTGGGTTAATGTGATTTAATTATAGTGAGCAAATAATATAGAACATAGAATATGGATAAAGACACCCAAACATCTTTTATTCCCAAATCGGTTCTCTCGCGGAATACCGAAGTGATTCCACATACCGTTAGTCTCACCACTGTGGTGAGCGTTCTGGTGTTCATTCTTGCTTTTGCCTTGTGGGGCGGTACTTATGCTTACAAGCGCTTGCTCGACCGCTCAATTAACGCGCCCTGCACAGATTCCAGTCTCGCCGGCATTGGTGCGCAATCTTGTGGCTTGCAGGCTAGCATTACGCGGGCCCGGCAAGATCTCGATCAAGCTACAACTATTTACTTGAAGAGATTGAATGACAAGTTATTGATTGGCCAGGACTTGGCAAATACGCATCGTACACTCTTGCCGGTCTTTACCATGCTGGAAGAGTTGACTCTGCCGTCTGTGTATTACACTCGCTTCTCGCTCGTGGCTGATGCCGCCACAATTGAGGGCCGCGCCTCGAGCTATGAGGATATTGCGGTGCAGACGCAAATTTTCGCTCGGGATCAAGGGCGGATCAAGAGCTTTATCTTTTCTGATCTGGATCTCGACGGCTTTGGTAACGTGATCTTTAAGTTAGTCTTAAATGTTGAACCAGAAGTCACTTCTTACTCGCGCACTTTATCGGCTAATCCTAATACCATCGCTTCGCCAACTACGCCATAATTTTTTAAAATAAAAACATGACTAGATTTATTTTGCCATTTGCCATGATCGTCGCTGCTGCAGCCATGTTCTTCTTCTTAACTAAGCCACTACTCGCCGATATCAACACCCTAAGAGTTGAGAAAGTGCGATTAGAAGAAGGTCTAGCGAACGCCAGAAAACTAAAAGAGGTGCGTGATAGTTTAATCAAAACTTCTAATGACTTTCTGGCTACTGACTTAGATAGATTAAACAAGCTGTTGCCAGACAATGTGGATAACGTGAAGTTGATTATTGATATCAATAATATCGCGCGCGCTAGCGGCATGAGTATCCGGAATGTGAAGATCAAGACGGAGGAGGGTCAGTCGGGCAAAGAGGTGATTGCCGAAAGTGGACAGAAGAAGGGCGCCGTGACGCTGGGCTTCTCCGTCTCGGGGGCCTACACAAACTTCGGAGATTTCTTGCAACGCTTGGCGCGCAGTTTGCGCTTGGTCGACGTGACCTCTGCCTCGTTTAGCTCGAACGAGAAAAACTTTTATGATTATAACGTGGAGATTCAGACTTATTGGCTGAAATAATTTAGCAAAAAATAGTATAAAATAAAAAAAAATAAATATGACTGGCAGTAAAATAATTTTCAATCTTCTCATCGCCGCGGTAGTGCTCGTCTTGCTCTTCTTTGGCTACAAGTTCTTGATGGGCGGTGGCGATGCGACTGATGTGACTGGTGGCGAAGAAGCTGGCCTCACTGCGGCCGGCTTTGCTAGTGATACGGCCGAAGGGAGCGCAGCAGACGAGTTCCTCGCCACACTCACGGGCCTCAAAGAGCTCAACTTGCGTGGCGAAGTTTTCTCTAACCCCGTCTTCCAAGACCTGCAAGAGTCAACAATTGTGTTGCCCGATCAGACGCCTGGCCGGCCTAACCCTTTTGCGCCAGTCAACTTTAGCACTATCAGTTCTAGCAATAACAATAGAGTAGCGACTTCTACTTCTTCTGCCACTTCTAGCAAGAGCACTGGCTCAAGCTTAGACAGTCTGCGTGGTAATTAGAATTAAAAATTAAATAAATAATGGACTCCAGCGCCAACATTCCCGCATTTACCATCGAGGAAGGGCATAAGATCCCTCTCGAAGTGCTTAAGTTTGTGCCCAAGAGTTCGGCTACTTACTATCAATTTGTGCCGCTGGGTGTGGTAGACGGTGTGCTGGAAGTGGGCATGATTGACCCGAACAATCTGGAGGCACGCGATGCGATCCAGTTTATTGCTTCTAAGATTGGCTTGCCGTTTAAATTATTTTCTATTACCAAAGACGACTTTACTCACGCCATCCAGAGTTACGAGGGCTTGACGAGTCAGGTGACGAAAGCTTTGTCAGACTTGGATTACGAGATCCAGAATGAGGAAAAAGGTCAGACACCAGTCGCGGCGCAAGTGGGTGACAAAAAGAAAGATGTAAAGATTGTGGAAGATGCGCCAGTCACCAAGATCGTGGCCGTTATTCTCCAGCATGCCTCGGCCGGTAACGCTTCTGATATCCACATCGAGCCTACACCGGATAATATCAAAGTGCGCTTCCGCGTGGATGGCACGCTCTATGCCAGCTTGTTCCTGCCCAGCACCGTGCACGATGCGGTGGTGGCGCGCATCAAGATTCTCACTAATATGAAATTAGATGAGAGAAGAAAGCCACAAGACGGGCGCTTCTCGGCGCGAGTAGAAGGCAGAAAAATCGACTTCCGTGTCTCGACCATGCCCACTTACTATGGTGAGAAGGTGGTGATTCGTATTCTGGATCCGGAGCGGCAGTTACTAAACTTTGGCCAGTTGGGACTAACTAACAGTAATCTCGAGACTTTCCGTCGGGCTCTAAAAAGACCTTACGGCATGATCTTGATCACCGGGCCAACTGGCTCTGGTAAAACTTCCACACTCTACTCCATGCTCCACGAGATTGATCGGGAGAAAAATAATGTGGTCAGTCTAGAGGATCCAATTGAGTACAGTATCCCGGGCGTTAGTCAGTCACAAGTTAGACCAGAAATTAATTACACTTTCGCGAACGGTTTGCGCAGTATTCTCCGCCAAGATCCGGACATCATCATGGTTGGCGAAATCCGTGATTCCGAAACAGCCAAATTAGCCATCCAGGCGGCTCTGACTGGTCACTTAGTTTTGTCTACTCTTCACACAAATAATGCCGCCGGCGTAATCCCGCGCCTGATGGACATGAGCGTGGATCCATATTTGATCGCCGCCACGCTTATTCTCGCTGTCGCGCAGAGATTAGTGCCGACGTTGTGCGAAGAATCAAAAGAGGCGATACCGCTGGAGGCTGGCATGCGAGCGCTAGTGGATAAATATATGTCGGAGATCCCAGAAGTAACGCGGCAGAAGATTGTGGTGCCGGAGAAAATTTTCCGAGCCCATTCCTCGCCCACTTGCCCCTCGGGCACGCGTGGCCGGGTGGCCGTCTTCGAAGTCCTCGAGATGGATCACGAGTTTGAGCAACTAATGCTGGCAACACCAACGGAAGAGGCGATCTCGAGCCTAGCTAGGCAGAAAGGTTTCCTCACCATGCGTGAGGACGCGCTGTTGAAAGCCTTTTCTGGCCAAGTGCCTTTTGAAGAAGTTAGCAAATTGTAATATAATTTAGCTTATGCAAATTCTCATTACTGACGACGACAAATTTTTACTCGATATGTACTCGCTTAAGTTTACCGAACTCGGTTTTAACGTTGTGACGGCCACCGATGGCGAGGAAGCACTGGAGCAAGTGATCAACGGCCTTAAGCCGGAAGTTTTCTTGATCGATATCTTGATGCCAAAATTAGACGGCTTCCAGCTTATCGGCAAATTAAAAGAGAAAAATCTCGCACCAGAGACAGTGCTGATTATTCTCTCCAACATGGGTCAGCAGGCAGATATTGATCAGGGCTTGGCGCTGGGCGTGGATGGTTATATTGTCAAAGCCACAGCCACGCCAAGCGAGGTGGTGGCCAAGACGCTGGATATTGCTAATAGTAAACGCGCTAAATTAAATAAATCATGACTGACTATAAAAAAGAATTAGAAGAATTAATTGTTACCGTAATTAAAGAGGGCGCTTCTGATCTCCACTTGAGTGTGGGGCGCAATCCAACGATCAGAGTGTCTGGCGACTTGATCCCGCTCGTTAATAAACCAGTTTTGAAGCCAGAGGATACCCGCGGCTTGATTGATGAGATCCTCACGAGCGAGAACAAGAAGCTCTTTGCCGAGACCAAAGAACTCGACTTTGCTTATTCGGCCGGCGGAGGAACGCGCTTCCGTGGCAACGCCTTCCTCCAGCGCGGCTATGTGGGCGCGGCCTTCCGGCTCATTCCCACCAAGATCATGAGCTTAAGCGAGCTTAATTTACCAGACAAACTGGCCGAGTTTGCCCGGCGCAAACAAGGCTTTTTCCTCGCCGTGGGCCCCGTAGGGCAGGGCAAGAGCACCACGCTGGCCTCGCTGATCCAGCTCATTAACGAAGAACGGGCCGAGCATATTGTGACCATCGAGGATCCGGTGGAGTACATGTTTACCGGTGATAAATCGATTATTGACCAGCGCGAAGTGCGCTTCGACACCGTTGACTTTGCCCAAGCCATGCGCGCGATGTTCCGCCAAGATGTGAACGTGGTGATGCTCGGCGAGATGCGCAGTCCCGATACTATCGCCACGGCGGTGACGGCAGCCGAGACTGGCCACTTGGTTTTCTCCACCCTCCACACCAATAGTGCCTCGCAAACTGTCGATAGAATTATCGACTCGTTCCCAGCCAATCAGCAGAATCAGATTCGTATCCAGCTGGCCGGCTCGCTCACTGGGATCTTTTCTCAACGCCTCATCCCACGCGTGGCTGGCGGCCAGATCCCAGCCTATGAGCTACTCATCAACAACAACGCCGTCTCTAACCTAATCCGTGAGGGCCGCACAGCCGAAATTGATGTAGTAATTGAGACTGGCGCAGACGCTGGCATGATTAATCTCAATCAATCTTTGTCAGACTTGGTGCGTCGCGGCGAGATTAGTCAGGAAACAGCTTATCGTTACTCGCTTAATCCCAAAGGCTTGGCCCGGATGCTCTAGTTTTGTTTTACTTTATTTTGCATGCTATTTAATTACAAAGCGACGACGAAAGAGAATCAGGAGCAAGCGGGCAATATTGATGCGCCAAACATTGACTTGGCGATCTCTAGTCTCCAGCGCCGCGGCTTGATTATTCTCGACATTATCTCGGCTGATGATGCGAAAAAGACTTTTCTCTCGAAATATTTTATTTTCTCCGGCCGGCCAAAGTTGAAAGAAGTAGTTCTGCTCTCGCGGCAGATCTCCACCCTTTTCGAAGCCAAAGTCTCGGCGCTCTCCACCTTCCGCCTGCTTGCCAGCGAGGCCGAGAATCCGCTCTTGCGACGGGTCTTAACCGAAGTCGCAGATGAGATCAATAGCGGCGTGCTAATCTCCACCGCCATGAGCAAGCATGAGGAGGTCTTCTCGCTCTTCTACGTGAACATGGTCAAATCCGGCGAGGAATCTGGCAAATTATCCGAAGTCTTTACTTATTTAGCCGCTTATCTGGAGCGCTCGCATGGCTTGATTAGCAAAGCCAAGAATGCGCTGATCTATCCGGCGTTTATCATTCTCTCCTTTATCGCCGTAATGATCCTGATGTTCGTCTTTGTGATCCCTAAACTTAGCGCGATCCTCAAAGAGACCGGCCAAGCTATCCCAATCTATACCAAAATTGTGATTGGCATTAGTCAGTTCTTCGTTGATTACGGCTTTATCCTCCTTGCTGGCATCGTTGTCCTGGCCGTCTTCGTGACCCGTTACTTGCGTACCGATATTGGTAAGCGCTCGCTCTCGCACTTTAAGCTCTCCCTTCCTTACGTGGGCGATCTTTACGCCAAGCTCTACTTATCGCGTATTTCGGATAACCTCTCCACCATGTTGACCTCCGGCATCTCGATGGTCCGGGCGCTAGAGATTACGGCTGATGTAGTAGATAACGGCGTGTATCGCGAGATTTTGCTCAAGTCCGCCGAATCGGTCAAAGCCGGCAATCAGATCTCCGGCGTGATGAGTAAGTATAAAGAAGTGCCTTCCATTATGATCCAGATGTTTAAGGTTGGTGAGGAAACCGGCAAACTGGGCTTTATCTTAGACACCATCGCGCGCTTCTACCAGCGCGAAGTGTATGATGCCGTAGACACACTCGTTGACCTCATCGAGCCAGCCATGATCGTGCTGCTGGGCCTGGGCGTGGGTGTGCTGCTCACCTCTGTGCTTGTGCCGATTTATAATCTGGCGAGCGGAATTTAACCACCCCCCACCCCCTCCTTAATTAAGGAGGGGGTGCTCCGAAGGTTAGTGAGGAGCGGGGGCGGTAGTTGTCCACATCCTCCTGTCTTTGCGCTGTTCTCGTGCTGGTCTATAATTAGCCGGTAATGGTCAAAGAGGGGAAAAGGGGAGGCTGGATGGCGTCGAATCGACACGATGGCCATTCATTGACCAATTACTCATGTTTGCTATTATTAAAAAGTCGAAAGTTAATTATTAGAATTTAGAAATTTATGATGAAATTGAATCTTAAAAAAGGTTTCACCCTCATTGAGCTCTTGGTGGTTATCGCCATCATCGGTATCTTGTCGGGTATTGTGTTGACGTCGCTTGGTTCTGCGAGAAACAAGGCCAAGGACTCATCCGCAAAGGCCAGCATGTCCTCAATGCGCTCACAAGCTGAGTTGGGCGTAACTGCCTCCGGTCTCTACGCTGTGGATCTATGTAACGCTGCTGCCTCAGTCACTGGTAGTTTGTTGACGTTGAAGACTGCTGTTCAGTCCCAAGTTCCAGCGGCTAACGTTGTCCAGTGTGGTCAGGACACTGCTGTTGGTGTAGCTCCAACCAAATGGGGAGCGTCTGTTGTCTTAAACGATGGTACTTTCTACTGTGTTGATAGCACTGGTTATTCTGGTGTTAGCACCGTCACTGCTGCAACCGAAATTGCTGCCGGTGCATCAAGCGGTGATGTAGCTTGCGATAACGCTTAATTTGGTTAGTTTAGTTTATAACAAAATCCCCCTATTGGGGGATTTTGTGTTGTCCACAGGGGCGTTTATGATATTTCGTGTAATAATGTTTAGCATGAATAAAAAAGGTTTTACTTTGATTGAACTTCTGGTCACAATCGCGATTATCGCTATCCTGTCAGGAATTGCCATCACCCTGCTCGGTGGAGCACGAAGTGGTGCTAATGATGCCGCTGTGAAGCAACAATTAAATAATTTAAAAACAGAAATGAACTTGGCAATTGGCGAGCTGGGCAGTTATTCTCGTTGTGGCGGTATTGGTGGCACTACTTGGACCGGTATTAGTGGAACTGGCTGTCAGAGGCCCGAAGCGCTGTTTGATAATGATGGTCTTGTGGGCGGTATCGATGTAACTAAAATGAAAGCGTTGTTGTTGTCAGCTCAGACAAGTGCCGGAGGATTAGCCACAAGCATTCGTGTAAAAGTTAATGATACTGACGGTGTGGGCGCCGGTATTACGGGCACTGAGTGGGCGGTAGCAGCAAAATTGCCCTCTGATAGCTCTGGTAACTCCTGGTGGTGTGTAGATAGTGCCAATGTAAGTAAATTTTATACTGCACCCTCATCACCAACCCCGATTTTTTCCGATGACACTAATAGGGCCTACTGCCTGTAGTTTTGATCGGCCATAGTGTCTATTTACCTGTGAAAAACTCTGGCTTCACCCTCATCGAACTTCTCGTGGTGATTGCGATTATCGGCATACTCACCAGCATTGTGGGCGTTCTTGTGAGTAGTGCGAAAAATCGTGGCAACGATGCTGCCATTAAGCAGAATTTAATCCAAATAAGGAATCGGGCAGAGACTCTTTATGGTAATTATCCACAAGGCAATTATGGTACGATTTCTTGCATTGTCCAAGCTTCGTGCGCAATCGGCTCTGGTGGTACATTCTGCGGTAACATTGATCTGGGTCAATTTGCCACCAATTCTATTTTTAAAGACACGATTATTTCTGGGTATATCAACACACTTAGTGCAATGTCTAGTAGTGTTATCTGTGACGCCAATGGCAATACTTGGGCGGTGGCGGCCCGCTTGCGTGATGATCCCACCAAATCTTGGTGTGTAGATGCTAATAGTGCCAGTCGAGTGGTGAGTGGTGCGCCAATCAATGCCGGTCTCTGCTCTTGAGTAGATTAGTGTTATAATTTGGCAATGTTTCCAGTCTATTTGTTTATTTTTTTGCTCGGCTTAATCGTCGGCAGTTTCTTGAATGTTGTCATTTATCGTTACAATACCGGGCGGAGTGTCTCTACTGGGAGATCGCAGTGCTTTGCCTGTTCGCACACGCTAAGCTGGTACGAGTTGGTGCCCGTTTTCAGCTTTCTCGCACAAGGTGGGCGTTGCCGTGCCTGCCAGAGCGCCATTTCTTGGCAGTATCCAGCGGTAGAGTTAGCAAATGGTGTTTTGTTTGTCGCGCTGTTCCAGCACTTTTTGGGCGTTTCTCTCGGCAAGCCATTATTCTTGCTTAGCGCAGTTATTTTCTCGCTCTTGCTGGTAATTACCGTGTATGATTTGCGACATAAGATAATTCCCGATGGCCTCGTCTACGCTTTTATTATTTTCGCTCTCATTTTTTCTAACTGGCCGTTCACGCAGATTGTTCCAACCATTTTTTTTCAGCATTTGGTTTCTGGCTTAGTTTTGTTTCTCTTTTTCTTCTTTCTCTGGTGGGTCTCGTCTGGTCGCTGGATGGGCCTCGGCGATGCCAAGCTGGCGCTGGGCGTGGGCTTCTTGCTCGGCTGGCCGGGCGCGCTCTCGGCAATTATCTTTGCCTTTTGGTCCGGTGCGCTCTTTGGCGTCTTGCTGATTCTGCTCAAAGCGACTAAAATTAACCTGAAGAGCGAGTTACCCTTTGCGCCGTTTATTGTGCTTGGCTTGTTACTTAATTTCTTTTTTAATCTCAATGTCCTCACTGTCTTTAATTTTTTCTAAGGGAACCTTACCTCGAGCGCAGTCGAGAGGTTTTACTCTTGTTGAGATGATGGTCGTGGTCTCGATTATTATCATCATGACCGGCGTGGTGCTGGCCGGCTTACCCGGCTTCCGTGATCGCTCTTCGCTGGATCTGGTGGCGCAAGAAGTGGCACTAGTCATCCGCCAAGCGCAGGCCTTCGGCTCCCAGACGCGGGGAGCTTTCTTCGGCTCTAACTCTCCCTTTCCGTCTTACGGGGTTTATATCAATTTAAGTCAGGGCGGGATTCAACCGTCAGCCAATTCTTTTGTTTTATTTGGTGACAACAAAAACACTGGTACTACCAAAACTTTCGATCTTGCTGGTGGTATTTGCGGCGTTGTTAATTCCGAATGTCGCGAGGTTTATAATTTAAGTGGTGGGCTGGTTTTTACCAAAGTTCAACTCTGTGAGTCGGCTGGTGCTTGTCAGGATATTTCTAACACTACTCCACTCAATATTCTATTCAATCGCCCAAATCCCGAAGCCGCCTTTAATAATGGCAGCGGGAATAGTCTAGATTCTTCTTGCACTGGGGGCGTTTGCAGCTATGCTAAAATTACTTTATCTTCTGCCAAAACAAATACTGTAAAAAATATTTGCGTTTGGAGCACGGGGCATATTTATGTTACGTCTAATCTGACATGTTAAATAAAAATAATAATCAGAATAATCGTGGCTTTACACTGATCGAACTGATGGTGGCAGTTTCGATTTTTGCCACGGTCGCGGTGATCGCCACCGGCGCGGTGATTACAGCGAACAATATCAACCAAAAAGCGCAGGCGATCAAGCAAGCAATGGACAATCTCAACTTTGCGCTCGATAGCATGACGTTAAAATTAAAAAGTGGTGGCGGATATTATTGCGCCGCGGCTAGTGATTTTGCTGATCCGCCAATTTCGCCAAATTATCCAAGTGCCGACAGCCAAGATTGCACCAGCACTCCGGGCACTGCGATTGCGTTTAAACTGGCTGATGATCCAGGCCCTAGCAATCCCCGCAAGTTTATTTATCGTCTGCGCACGGTGGCTGGCAAGGGACAATTGCAAGTGGCCAAAGGTCCGGATTCCGGCTCGATGTCGAGCTTTACGCCCATCACTAATGATCAGTTGGATGTCAAAAGTCTCAAGTTTTATGTTGTTGGTAATTGTAACAATGGTAGCGGTTGTGACCCCAATGATTCCCAGCCGCGCGTGCTGATTAGTTTGTACGGCACCGCCACGGTCGGGCATCAGACCAGCGACTTTGCGATCCAGACGACTGTTTCTGACCGACGCTAAAAATATCATGCTAAAAAATTCTAAAATTAAAAATTTTTACGCCAATCATTCTCGCGGATTTACCCTTGTTGAGGCGCTGGTGGCGATTACAATTTTAATTATCGGTGTGATTGGTCCACTGCAGATTGCGGCGCGCGGCATTGGCGACGGCATCTTTGCGGCCAATCAGATCGCAGCTAACTATCTCGCGCAAGAGGCGATGGAATTGGTGGTTAATAAGCGTTATGAGCTGGCCCGGAAATATCAATACACGGAATTAACGGGGAATTTTTTTCAACAAGACCCTGGCTTCCAAGCTTGTTTGAGTGGTGATTCCGGTACTTTTTGCCAGGTTAATCCGCTGACTGGAGACATCGATCCTAATTGCACTACGGGCGGGCAGCTTACGCCAAATGATAGTTGTAAGTTGAGATTTAACAAGGCTAACGGGAATGGTTTATACGAGCTGTACGATGCTAATTCTACCAATCAAATCGGCACAATTTTTACGCGTTCAATCCAGATGAGCGAAGTTTCTTCAGAAATTTTAAAAGTGACTGTCACCGTCACTTGGTTTAACAAAGATATTGCAAAAACGCTAACGCTTGTTGAGTATTTATTTAGCAAAGGTTAGAAATTAAACACTGTGAATAAATTTTATAAAAATCAAAAAGCGGGCGTCGCGATCTTATTTGCGATTTTGCTCGTCTCGATTGTTTTGACAGTCGGTTTGACTTTACTAAACATCACGCTTCGCCAGCTCGTGCTCTCGTCACTCGCGCGCGAGTCGCAGTTCGCCTTCTATGCTGCCGATAGTGCGCGCAACTGTGCCAGGTATTATGATAGTTTGGAGAATCCTGATGAGCGCCCGTTTGGCTACTTCACTTTAGAAAATAATTTATTAACTTTCCGTGGCAACGGACTCAGGTCGGTTTCTTGCGGTGATTTCACGATCGGTATCAATTCAGCTGACACTACTTCTACTTATAATTTTGGTGGCACTTTCGATAGTGGCGAGAAAGTAACTTGTGCTTATGTGGAAGTGACGAAAGGTGTGGACCCAGGCACGCTTAACCCTCTCACCAATCTGCCACTTGGCGTTGGCAAAACGCTCATCAGAGCTTGGGGTTACAATAATTTTCAACAATCTGGCGAGGGGACAGCTGCTTGTTACATTACCAGCGATCGCACCGTCGAGCGCGCTTCGACTATGATATACTAGGCCCCAAATGGGGGAAATAAGCAAAAAAGAAGCCACAGAACGTCTTGCCAAACTGCGCGATTTAATCGAGCGTTATCGTTATGAATATCATGTTCTAGACCAGCAGACGATCTCTGACGAAGCGCTAGATTCGCTCAAAGATGAATTAGTAAAACTAGAAGCGCAATATCCGGAGCTGGTGACGCCGGATTCGCCGAGCCAGAGAGTAGCTGGCGAGGCGAGTAATAAGTTCAAGAAAATTACGCATCAGGTACCCCAGTGGTCTTTTAATGACGCTTTTACGGAAAGTGACATCAGAGATTTCGATACCAGAGTGAAGAAGGTGCTGGGGAATCCGTCGGCTGACGGAGTTGATTACACTTGTGAATTAAAAATAGACGGTTTCAAAATTGTTTTGACTTATCAGAATGGTTTGCTCCAGACTGCTGCCACGCGCGGTAACGGCACGGTCGGTGAAGATGTCACGAATAATGTGAGAACTATCCAGTCTATTCCCATCAGATTAACTAAACCAGAAAATATTATTGTGGAGGGCGAGATCTGGTTGAGCAAAGAGAATTTCGCCAAGATTAATCGTGAGCAGAAGCGGAAAGGCGAAGAATTGTACGCCAATCCGCGCAACCTCGCCGCTGGTGCGATTCGGCAACTTGACCCAAAAATTGTCGCGTCAAGAAATTTAGACAGTTTTATCTATGATCTTGCGCAAGCTGATTTTGCTATTCCCAGCACGCAAGAGCAAGAATTAGCTAAGTTGAAGAGTCTGGGCTTCAAAGTTAATCAGAATTATAAATATTGTCAGGATATTGAAGAGGTAATTAAATTCTGGCAGAAGTGGGAAAAGGAAAAAGATAAGTTAAATTACAAACTGGATGGCGTGGTGGTGAAAGTTAATAAAAAGTTAGATCAGGAGAAGTTGGGTTATACGGGGAAAGCGCCACGCTTCGCGATTGCGTTCAAGTTTCGCGCCGAAGAAGTGACGACGATTGTCGAAAACATTATTTTACAAATTGGCCGGATGGGAGCCGTCACGCCGGTGGCGCATCTCCGGCCGGTCTTCCTCGACGGTTCGACTGTCTCTCGCGCAACTTTACATAACGAAGATGAAATTAAAAAATTAGATGTGCGGATTGGCGACACGGTGATAATCCGCAAAGCCGGCGACATTATCCCAGATATCGTGCAAGTCTTACCCGAACTCAGGCCAAAAAACAGCAAACCGTTTGTCTTTCCTAAAAATATTTTGGGAATTGGGAAGATTGAGAGAATAAAAGGTCAGGCGGCGTATAAATTAGTGCAGAAAAATTCTATTCTACAGAACAAGCGCCAGTTCTATCACTTTGTTAGCAAACACGCTTTCGACATTAATCATTGTGGGCCGAAAATGATTGATTTATTGCTAGAGCATAAGTTAATTTCTAGCTTTGCGAGTATTTTTGAGCTAAAAACTAAACGAGATAAATTGCTAAACTTGCCCAGACTGGCTGAAATTTCTGTCAATAATCTACTCGCGAGTATTGAGCAGAGTCGCGCTGTTTCGCTCGCGCACTTTCTCGTTTCGCTCTCTATTCCGCAAGTTGGCGAAGAAACAGCGGAAGATCTGGCCTCACATTTCCGAAATATCAGAAATATCAGCGAGGCGAGTCTAGAAAATTTAGAAAAAATAAATAACATTGGTAGCATTGTGGCTAAGTCTGTTTTCGATTGGTTCAGAAATTCAGAAAATCAAAAAACCGTGCAAGATTTGCTCGCGCAAGTGAAAATTGCCCAAGTCACAACGCCAAAAATAACGCAAAAACTTTCCGGCCAGACTTTCGTGCTCACTGGCACACTATCAAGTTTATCGCGCGATGAAGCGAAGAAGAGAATAAAAAACTTGGGTGGGGAAGTGACAAGTTCGGTTTCTAAAAATACTAATTATGTCGTGGCTGGCGAAAATCCGGGTTCTAAACTAGAGAAAGCAGAAAAATTAGACGTGAAAGTTTTGAGCGAAGAGGAGTTTTTGGAATTACTAGCATAACTCCTCCCAACCCTCCTCTTAGCTTAAGCGGAGGGCGAGTTTCCCCTCTCTTAGAGTAAGAGAGGGGCCAGGGGTGAGTTAGAAAAAAATAACCGCCCCCACAACAGGGGGCGGTAACTCGACTGGTAGGAAGAAAGCTATGGTGAGGCAGATTAAGCCAATTACCACCAGCGTGGTGCAGATTCTTACGTAGATCGGTAGTCTGCGCTCCCAAAGTCTACCCTCCCAACCCGCTTCTCCTTTTCTAATGTGCCACGCTACGAAGGACACGAGTAAATACCCAGCTCCAATGGAAAATGATGCTACGCCAACTTCACTTAACCAAGTCATCACGATGTCTCCTCAAAAAAAGTCCAAATTTATCTCAAACGCCACCTCCACATCTACCAAATTTAGCTATATTCTGTCAAGTCAGATATTTAGCAAGAAATGTGTTAAAATAAAAAAATGATCAGTAATGACGAAGTGAAGAATCTGGCAAGTTTGGCGCGGGTGGCGCTGACGCCGGAAGAAGAGACTAAACTGGCCGGCGAACTGGGTCAGATTCTGGACTACGTTGGAGAATTAAAAAATGCAGGCGGGGAAAGTGAGAAAAAAGATATTTTGGGCGAAAACTACAATAAACTGCGCGAGGATGGCGAGGTAGAAGCGAGCTTGAGTGACGAAGAGCGCGAGAAATTATTGGGCGGGAAGTTTCTCAAAGTTAAGAAAATTTTATAATTTCAGAAAGAAAAGATAAGAAAGATGCTAGAGACAGATAACAAAAAATTAAACGCTTTTCTGGAATTTTTTCCTGATGTGGAAGCGCAAGAAAAAGTGGCGAATAAAAATGGCGCTTTGTTTGGCATGAAGCTGGCGATCAAAGATAATATTTTGATCAAAAATAGAATTAGTTCTTCTGGCTCTAGAATTTTATCTAATTACGTGGCCAGTTATGACGCGACGGTGATCAGAAAGTTGCGTGAAGCCGGAGCGGTTTTTGTGGGTCGCACAAACATGGACGAATTCGCGATGGGTGCGAGTACGGAGAATTCCGCTTACGGCGCGAGCAAGAATCCACACGACATTTCTAGAGTCCCGGGCGGTAGCTCTGGCGGTTCGGCTGTCGCTGTGGCCGCTGGTCTCTGTGACGCGGCGCTGGGCTCGGACACGGGTGGCAGTATTCGCCAGCCAGCGAGCTTCTGTGGCGTCGTGGGCATGAAGCCGACTTATGGTCGCGTCTCGCGCTACGGTCTCACGGCGCTCGCGTCTTCGCTGGATCAAATTGGACCAATTACGAAAACGGTGGCTGATGCGGAAAAAATTTATAATGTAATTGCCGGAGCAGATGAGAATGATGCCACAACAGTTGACGCTCCCGCTTTCGCTCCGGCGGAGCTACAGCGTGGCGAAGAGAAATTTAAGATTGGCATTCCCAGACATCTTATCAGCTCCGGCGTAGCGCCAGATGTTTTGCAAAATTTCGAGCAGACTCTAGAGAAATTAAAACAATTTGGTCATGAGATTGTCGAGATAGAATTGCCAAGCGTGAAATATTCGCTCGCTTGTTATTACATCATTATGCCGGCCGAAGCTTCGAGCAATTTATCGCGCTTTGATGGTTTGCGTTACGGGCTGAAAAAAGAGGGGAAGAATTTATTAGAAGATTATTTGCAGACTAGAGGCACTGGTTTCGGTGCAGAAACGCGCCGGCGAATTATTTTGGGAACATATGTGTTATCAGCTGGTTATTACGACGCTTATTACGGTCAGGCAGTGCGCGTGCGTGAGGTGATCAAGCAAGATTTCGCCAGAGCGTTTAATCAGGTTGATGCAATTATTTTACCGACCGCGCCGACGACGGCTTTCAAGCTTGGCGAGAAGTCTGGTGATCCCTTGCAGATGTACTTGGCTGATGTCTTCACCGCGCCGGCGAATATCGCTGGCTTACCGGCGATCTCTATTCCCACTGGCAAAGATCAGAATAATTTGCCAATCGGCACGCAACTCATTGCGCCACCTTGGCGCGAAGACAGACTTTTTGCGTTGGGAAAAGATCTAGAAAATTTGAGTAAATAAAATGATTCGGTACCTTAATTTACAATATCTCTACAATTTACTCTACCGGATCTATCAGTGGCTGATCTCGCGGCGCTTTGGGGCGCCGGCGGATTGGTTCACCATTCTCTGGCTTGGGCTGGCGCTCGTGGCTTGGGTGGCGATTATTATCATCGCGCTCAAGATTATCAAACTGCGTAAGGCTGAATCAGATAATCTGGACTTAATGTTGCAATCTAAGAGCGATATCGAAGTGCCCAAGACTGACCCGCGCTGGGAGCGAGTTTTGAAAGCGCAGGAGAGCGAGAATCCAGCGGATTGGAAGCTGGCGATTATTGAGGCCGACAATATGCTGGACGAGATGGTCAGAGTCTTGCGCCCGGCGGGCGAGAACTTGGGTGAGCGGCTCAAGAGCATTGAGCCAAGCGATTTCCTCACCATCCAAGACGCTTGGGAGGCGCACAAAGTGCGTAACCGGATCGCGCATGAGAGCGATTATATGCTCACCAAGCGTGAACTGGCACGGGTGATTAGCTTGTTCAAAAACGTGTTCGAAGAATTTGAAGTTATTTAGAAATGTGGTAGTATCTGGGGACTTCCGCTGTGGGCGGAACTAGTGCGGGGTAGAGTAACAGTAATTCGCGAGGCTCATAACCTCGAGATCTTGGTGCGAATCCAGGCCCCGCAACCCGGATTTATTTTGAAAAAAGTCGGAGTAGCTCAGTTGGTAGAGCACAGGACTCATAAGCCTGGGGTCGTGGGTTCGATCCCCACCTCCGACACCAAAGCTTCTATTTTTTCTGGCTTTATTTTTTGACTAATTTTTGCTTGTTTGTTAGGGTTGGGATTGGTGGCTCTTTGTTGTTTTGTGTTGATTTTTTGTTTAAAGAAACCAGATAAACGGAGGAGGTTGATTATGGTCGTTTCGCAGAGATTGTACTCCAAACTGGCGCTAGCCAAAGCTTGGTGCTGGTCTCACGCTGTCACAATCACCGGTGCCTCCGGCTGTGGCACCAGCAACGCGATTCTCCACTTGCAGAAATTACTCACACAAGCTGAGATTTGGCGTTGGCGTTTCCTTAGCGGCGGCGACATTATGCGTCGCAAGACAGTGGAGTGTGGTATGAACAAAATTGAGGATTTTGTTGCCTTCAACCGCAATAATCCTCAGGCTGGCCACGATCGTGACTGTGATGGCGAGTTGGCGGCTTTTGGCAAAGGTAATTATGTGGTGATGGAATCGCGTTTATCACACATCCTAGCGCCGCATGCCTTCCATGTTCAATTTATTTGCCCACTAGAGATCAGGGCTGAACGTTGTCGGGATCGGTATCCGGGCAAGTCACTGGATTATGTTCGTGGAGTTTTGCAGCAGAGGGACGCAGATGACCACGCTCGTTTTGCTGCGATGTATCCGGGCTACGATTGGCCTTGCTCTGACTTCGATTTGGTCGTGGACACGAGCAAGATAGAGAAGCAAGAAGTGGCTCCGCTCATTCTGGCCAAGCACGCCGAGTGGCTGGAAGAAAAAGCTACTCTCGGTATGATCGTAAGGGGCGCCACGCTACCAGCCGGCCTCTCGTGAGCAGAGTTGATCTGGGATATCCAGCCCCGCGCGTCACAGGTGACGCGCGGGGCTTTTTTGTGTATAGTATCCTCCGTAGTTGCGGTCATAGCTCAACTGGTTAGAGCACTCGCCTGTCACGCGAGAGGTTGCCGGTTCAAGTCCGGTTGACCGCGCAGTAATATCTAGCATTTTCTAGCGTCATCTATCGTAACAAATTAAAGATAAATTATGGAAAACAAGAGTAACTTTTGGTTTGTGGTAGTGATTTTGATTCTCGCTTTGCTGATGACTTCGGCTTACGTGGTCTATACTCGCATGCCAACTGCCACGCCAAATGAGCCAATTCTGCCAGTTGTAGAGAATCCAGTGCCCGTGCCGCCAGTAGTCGCCAGTCCGGCCATTACCGAGCCAACGCGAGTGGAACTAAAGTTGTATGAGAAGCGCCAGTTCGGCGAGCTCGCGATCACGCCGTGGGCGGTTTTGGAAGATAGCCGTTGCCCGAGCGATGTGCAGTGCTTCCAAGCCGGGCGAGCGACTGTTGCCTTCAATCTCTCCGGGCCGTCTGGTGATAGCGCGCTCCAGCTAGAAGTGGGTAAAACCGGCAGTACGGAAAATTTGCAAATCACGCTCGACGAAGTCCGGCCAACGACCCTTTCTACTCATAAAATAATAGACGAAGAATATCGCTTTATCGTTACACTGGCGCCCAAGTTCCCAGCCGGTGCGCTGGCTTGCTACGTGGGCGGCTGTTCGAGCCAGCTCTGCACAGATGAGCCTAATGCCATTTCCACCTGCGAATACACGGCCAGCTATGCTTGTTACCAAGGCGCGACTTGCGAGCGTCAAGAAAGCGGCGAGTGCGGTTGGACGGACACGCCCGCACTAGCGCAATGCTTGAGTGGGGCGAGGTAAAACGGTAGACTGGGGAGTAATGAAATGGAAACTGCCGCCGAAGGTAAAAGTTTACGAAGCGCTGGGAGCGATTGCTGACGAAAGAGTGGAAATATCTGGTAATCAAGCCAAAGTTTTTTCTTCGTCTGGCGGGAAGTATTACGAGGTAGTTTATGATCCGCAAACTAAGCAGATTGCGGCCAACGACAATGGTTCGTATTGGCGCGGTTATCTTGGTTATCCGGCGATTGCGTTCTTGATGCTAAACGGTTTGCTCGCTTTTGACGAAAAGTTAGCACAGCTCTTGCGAGGAATAAAATGGAAGGATATTAATCAGTCATTTGAGAATGATTTTGCCAAAACCGAAAATTATCTAGCCGAATTTGTGACAAAAAATGGTGGGGACTTCAGGCAACACAGCGACTTTGCTGACAAAATTATGACTAGCCTTGATCGTCTCACGCTCGGCAAACCATCTATTCTTAAAAAACCACCGACGGGGTATTAAAGGTAAACATGAACAATCTTGAACTTATCAAACAAGTCGGTTTTGATTTCTCGTGGGATGAGAAAAAAGTTTGGCCATTAAATGAACCGATTACGACGATGCCGGTTGCGGATTTAGTCTGGCATTTTGAGATGCCGTTCTGGTGGGAAAATGGCGGTGTCTATAATCTCTCAGCCAAAGAAGTGATCGAAAATCCGGAACTTCATCAAGAAGAATGGCAACGGATTCAGCGCGCCGATACTTCGCATCCGCTGGATGTGATGGAAAACAAAGGCAAGTGGTTATTGCTCGATGGCTTGCATCGTCTGGTGAAATTATTTCTGGCCGGCAATAAAGAAGTTCCAGTCAGAATTATTCCACGTTCGCGGATTCCGGAAATCATGAATTATGACGAAACAATTTCAGAGTGCAAAAGAACTCTGACTGAGCAAGGTTTTGCTAATGTTTATGATTGGGAAGATAAACCAAATACGGAATATCCAGCTCACGCGCATAAAGGAAAAGTCAGTTTTTATGTAATAAAAGGAAGTATCACGATGAAATTGGATCAAAAAACGATCATTTTAAAGCCCGTTGATCGGATCGATGTGCCGGTCGGCGTTACGCATAGCGCGGTGGTTGGTTCGGAAGGTTGCACTTTCGTCGTGGGCGAAGAGATTGAAGGGGATTCTTAGTTTGATTTTACAACTTCCGTAATTCTTTGAGATCGTGGTCGGGGAGATAGAGGATGAATAATCCGATGATGATGCCAGCAATGGCAGTGGTGTAGTGATGACCGTTGAATAGGGCAATGTCGATAGCGTCGAGAATGTACCAGACACCACGCCAGATCAGAACCAGGCCGATGACTACAGTTAGACTTTCGCCGAAGTACTTAAGAGTCAAGTGTTTATTCTGTGACATGCTTTTTTTTTGGTATTAAATTACATTATAACGCAGTTTGGCGACTTGGCGAAATTCTGCTACATTTAAACGGCTCTCACGCCAGAGTAGTTCAGTGGTAGAACGCCATCTTGGTAAGATGGAGGTCGAGAGTCCGATTCTCTCCTCTGGCTCTGTTTTTTGCCACCTTAGCTCAGTTGGTAGAGCACCACTTTCGTAAAGTGGGGGTCCCCAGTTCGATCCTGGGAGGTGGCTCACAAAATCATGTCTGAAACAGCTAAAAATAGTGAAATTTCGCAGCAAATTGAAATATTAGAGGCGCAGATGGCTGATGCTAACTTCTGGCAAGATAAACAGCGCGCGCAGGAGGTGATTAGAGAAATTGAGAGCTTAAAAAATGAGCTCTTGGGTGGCGAGAAATATGATCAGTTAAACGCGGTAATCACCATTTTCTCTGGCGCGGGCGGCGATGATGCCGAAGATTTTTCGGCTATTCTATTTCGCATGTACACTAAGTTTGCCGAGAAGCGCGGTTTTGGCCTCGCGCTGATCCACGAGCATGCGAACGATCACGGCGGTTATCGGAATGTCACTTTTCTGGTGCAAGGCAAGCAGGCATATGGTATATTAAAGAGCGAATCAGGCGTGCATCGCTTGGTTCGGGTGTCACCGTTCAATGCCAAACAAGCCAGACACACTTCTTTTTCGCTAGTTGAGGTAGTGCCGGAATTTGGCAAGAGCGAGGCGGTCAAAATTTCTCCAGATGACTTAAAGATTGAGTTCTCGCGCTCCAGTGGCCCGGGTGGTCAGAATGTGAACAAACGCGAAACGGCCGTGCGAGTTGTGCATATTCCCACAAATTTATCAGCGCACTCTACCGCCGAGCGCTCGCAAGAGCGCAATCGCGAACGCGCGTTGGAAATTTTGCAAGGTAAGTTGTATAAGCGGCAAGAAGAAGAACGCGAAGCGCGCGAGAAAGGCTTACACATCAGCAAAACCGCCGAAATCGAGTGGGGCAGTCAGATTCGGTCTTATGTCTTGCATCCGTATAAAATGGTAAAAGATCATCGGACGGGTGTGGAAACTAGTAAAATCGAAGATGTGTTAGACGGCGACATTGATTTGTTCCTGCCCGCGCAGGCGGGTTTGCAAAAATAATAATGATTTATTTCGACAAAGTTAGCAAAATTTATCCTGATCGATCAGTTGGTCTTGATGATGTCAGTTTTACTGTCGAACCGGGACAATTTGTGTCTATTGTTGGGCATTCTGGTGCCGGCAAATCGACTCTATTGAAGATGATCTTGGCTGAAGAGAAGCCAACGGCGGGCAAAGTATTTTTTGATTCTACTGATATTCACAATTTATCGGCGCGCGAGGTGCCGCAGTTGCGGCGGCGGATCGGTAGCGTCTTCCAAGATTTTCGCTTATTGCCCCACAAGACGATTTTCGAAAATATTGCCTTTGTAATGGAAAGTGCTGGGCGGTCTGATGAAGAAATCGCCGCCGACGTGCCGCATGTGCTGGAGTTGGTTGGTTTAGAACACAAAATTTGGTCTTTCCCAGCGCGCCTCTCCAGCGGCGAGCGCCAGCGCGTGGCTATTGCTCGCGCGATTGTTAACCAGCCCGAGCTCTTGCTGGCCGATGAGCCAACTGGTAATCTGGATCCGATCAACACGCTCGAGATTATCGAGATTATGCGCAAAATCAACGACATCGGCACCACGGTGATCATGACCACGCATAATAAAGGCGTGATTGATAGTCTTGGTCGGCGCGTTATCACACTTGAGCACGGTAAGATCACGCGTGATGATAAGGCTGGCAAGTATGTGTTGTAAATAATTTTTTTAAAACATCATGTTAGTTAAATTAAGAAGAATTGCTTGGTCGGGATTGCTAAACTTTTTCCGCACGCCGGTGCTAGCTTCGGCATCGGTCATCACGCTCACCGTTACGCTCTTTGTGATCGGGGCGCTGGTCTTGAGTAGTGCTTTTTTCACCTCCGCGCTCGCTGATGTGCAGAACAAAGTGGATATTAGTGTCTCGTTTAAACCTGATGTGGTAGAGAGTCGGGTAACAGAAATTAAGAAATCACTAGAGCTCTTGCCGGAGATTAAAGAAGTGACTTACAGTTCGCGCGAGCAAGAATTAAGCGACTTTCGGGCACGGAATGCGGATAATGATTTGATCATTCAGTCACTTTCCGAAGTGGGTAATCCATTTGGTGCGCGGCTCAATATCCGAGCGGTCGAGCCTGGTCGTTACGAGACGATCGCAAACTTTCTCCAGACCGATAGCGCGCTCACGCCCGGTGGCGAGACGATCATTGATCAAGTCATCTTTAAGAAAGACGTGGTGGATAAACTCTTGCATCTGTTGAGTGCGTCTAAGAAGCTCGCTTTTGCTATCACACTAGTTTTGATTTTTATCTCGCTCGTCGTTACTTTTAACACGATTGCTTTGGCGATTTATGTTTCTCGCGAAGAAATCTCGCTGATGCAGCTCGTCGGCGCCAGTCGCAACTATATTCGCGGGCCGTTCTTATTTGAAGGGATTATCTCCGGCGTGATTGCCTCACTGCTCTCGCTCGCCCTGCTCTATCCGGCGGCGATTTGGATCCGGAATCAAACGGCGGGAATTTATGGTGGGGTGGATCTGGCCAGCTATTTTGGCCAGCACTTTGCTAGTTTATTTGGCTTACTGTTGTTATCGGGAATTATTTTGGGTGTGCTGGCGAGCTTTATGGCTACGCGCAAATTACTCAAAACTTGATTTGCTAAATATCCGCCATGTCGCGCCATAAATATATTTTCGTACTAGGAGGAGTGATGTCGGGCGTCGGCAAGGGAGTCACTACCTCTGCACTGGGGAAAATATTGCAAGCACGCGGCTTCAAGATCAATCCGATGAAGATTGATCCGTACTTGAATGTTGATGCCGGCACGATGAACCCGATTGAGCATGGCGAGGTCTTTGTGCTTGAGTCTGGGCTCGAAACGGATCAAGACATGGGCAATTACGAACGCTTTCTTGATCAAGCCAGTCCGGCGGAGAATTACATGACTTCCGGCATGGTCTATAAATATGTAATTGATAAAGAGCGCGCGCTGGGTTACAACGGCAAATGCGTAGATCCAGTGCCGGCTATTTCGGAAGAAATCTTGCGGCGGATTAAACTCTCAACTGACAAAACCAAAGCGGATATTACGATTGTGGAGATTGGTGGCACAGTGGGCGAGTATCAGAACTCGATTTTTATCGAGGCAGCGCGGATCTTGAGGTTAAAAAATCCGGAAGATGTGTTATTCGTGCTCGTGAGTTATCTACCAGTGCCGAATAAGATTGGCGAGATGAAGACCAAGCCCACGCAATATGCTGTGCGCACCATGAACTCTTACGGCATTCATCCGGATATTATCGTGGCGCGGAGTGATAGAGCGCTAGACAAAAAACGCAAAGAAAAGATCGCGCTGTCTTCTAATGTCAGTGCCGAGAGCATTATTTCGGCCCCGGACGTAGACAGTATTTATGACATTCCCCTAAATTTTGAAAAAGATGGTTTAAGTAACACGGTCTTGGCAAGATTGAAGTTAAAACCCAAACAAACCGACTTGCAAGATTGGCGGGCGATGGTGGCGCGGCAAGCCAGCGCGAAGAAAAAAGTGAAAATCGCGGTGGTGGGCAAATATTTTAAAACCGGCGAGTTTGTGTTATCAGATGTTTATGTTTCTGTTATAGAATCGCTCAAGCATGCGGCGACTAAGCTGGGAGTAAAAGCCGAACTAGATTGGTTAGACTCCGGTGATTATGAGAAAAATGGTGAGAAATTAAAAAAGTTGGCTGGTTATGATGGCATCTTGATACCGGGCGGCTTTGGCGAGCGCGGTGTGGAGGGGAATATTAAGGTGATCAAATTTGCGCGGGAGAAGAAAATCCCGTACTTTGGCTTGTGCTATGGCATGCAACTTGCTGTAGTGGAATACGCGCGGCACGTGGCTGGTCTCAAGCAGGCGCACACGACGGAAATTGACGCTGAGACTAAGTATCCTGTGATCAACATCATGCAAGAGCAGAAGAAAAATTTAAGCAGTGGTAATCTTGGTGGCACGATGCGGCTGGGGGCTTATCCGGCTTGGCTGAAGAAGGGGACACTGGCGGCGAAGATTTACCAGAGTCAGAAGATCAGCGAGCGTCACCGGCATCGCTACGAGGTCAATCCGGCTTTTGTTGAGGAGTTAGAAAAAGCTGGGCTCATTTTCTCCGGCACATCACCGGACGGCAAATTGATGGAAATCTTGGAACTGCCACGGGCGACGCATCCGTTTTTCCTCGCCACGCAGTTCCATCCGGAGTTCAAATCGTCGCCACTCCGGCCGCATCCGTTATTTGTCGCCTTCCTCCGTGCGGCCAAAGGTAAATTTAAGTAAAAAAATAAAATAGATCATGACTTGGCTGACAGCGATTATCTTGGGGGCATTGGAGGGCTTTACCGAGTTCTTGCCGATTTCCTCCACCGCGCATCTCACACTGGCTGCGCAATTACTAAAACTCGCAGAGACAGACTTTCTCAAGAGTTTTATTATTATCATTCAACTCGGCGCGATTCTGGCTGTCGTTTGGTTGTATCGCGTCACGCTTTTCCAGAAAAAAAACAGCGAGCTTAATAAAAAAGTTTTAGCCGCTTTTTTACCCACAGCGATTATTGGCTTTGTTCTCTATAAATTAATTAAGACTTTTTTACTTGGTAATACAAATATTGCGCTGTGGGCCATGTTGCTTGGCGGTGTGATTATTATTATTTTTGAGCGTTGGCACAAAAAACGGGAATTAAATAACACCAGTAAATCAGCTAATTTAGAAAATAGCGTGTCGCTAGAAGATATTTCTTATCGTCAGGCAGTGACCATTGGCTTGGCGCAAGCGCTAGCGGTAGTGCCGGGCGTCTCGCGCTCGGCCGCCACCATCATTGGCGGCCTCGCGCTTGGTCTCTCGCGTCAAACTATTGTCGAATTCTCTTTTTTGTTGGCAATACCAACCATGTTGGCCGCTACAATCTATGATTTCTATAAAAGCGCTGGCGCTTTCTCACTGGCGCAGTTTGATCTGTTGCTTATTGGTTTTGTGAGCGCTTTCATCTTTGCGCTAATTAGCGTTAAGTTTTTACTAAAATATATTCAACAACACACTTTTACCGCTTTTGGCCTTTATCGGATTATAGTAGCTGTGGTTTTTCTGTTTTTATTCTAGATTTTTTCTAGACTTGACTTTTTACAGTATATTATGCTATGGTTTCTGCCAGTAGTAAGACGATTCTTACTACGGAAAAAAGACAGACAATCAGTTTTGGCTAGATAAGAAAGGACTTTGAAAAGATGGATATTCCTGTTTCGGTTAATCCCGCGACCAGAACTGGTCTCTGGGATGAACGTAATTTGCGTTGGTATCTTGGGTCGCAGCTTGTCTCATTTTGTGGGACCTTGCTGCAATCATCCGTGTTGAGTCTCTTGGTGATCAAGCTGGTACCACACAACGCTCCCTATTGGGTTGGCATTGTGTGGGCCTTGGGCTTCTTGCCTGGAGCCGTACTGGCGCCCTTTGCGGGAGTGTATGTGGATCGAGCGGATAAAAGCCTGATACTCAAGTACACTTCGGTCTTGGGTGTTATCCAGGCTCTGGCGCTGGCTCTCTTGACCTTTAGTGGCTTGATCACGGTCTGGCAGATCTGCTTGTTATCGCTCTTGGGCGGTTTTGTTACCGTCTTGGACGCGCCGACTCGCAATGCGTTTATCAAGGATATTGTGCTCCATGGCCACAATGTGGGCCCGGGTTCGCAAGCCTTTAGCGCTCTGTGGAACGTGGCGCAGTTCGTTGGTCCTGGTCTAGCTGGCCCGCTAGTTCTCGCTGTCGGTTACGGTTCGGCGTTCTTGATCAACGGACTCTCTTTCGGTGGTTTGCTGGTAGCGATCACTAAGATGCACCTCGGTCATCTCCCGCCAAGAGAGTTGGAGCCGGTCCATCCGTGGCGGCAGTTCCGGAGTGGCTTGGCTTACACTTTTGGTGAGCCGGGTATCAGACTGGGGATCTTGCTCTCCACCACCATTGGCATTTTCGGCTTCTCTTTTACCGTTGTGTTGCCAGTGATTGCTAAGGAAATGTTCTCGGGAGATTACAAGCAGGTCTACAGTTATTTGGGCGGTAGTCACGGCCTGGGCGGATTGCTAGGTTCAATACTAGTGATCTCTTTGGGCGGGCGTTTCCGTGCCAAGTGGTTAGTGATTGGTGGCTGTGTTTTGGTCGGCTCTTGTTTGCTCCTCTTGGCGCAAGCTGGCACCGACAATCTGTTGCTGGCCGTCGCGCTCATGTTCCTTGCTGGCTTAGGTTACATGTTTAGTTTTCTGGCCTTGAGAGGGGCGGTGATGCGTCTGGCTCGTGGCCCCCTCATGGGCCGAGTGGTTGGCATAGTGCTCTTCTTCTTTTTCGGCAGTATGATGTTGGGGCCGATGCTCGCCGGAGCACTGATCGAGAACTTTGGTTCGCCAACTTTCTTGATCATCAGTGGCGGTGGATTGTTATTAATCGCCATGTCCACGCCGATTCTGCCAGGCATCAACCAGTTGGAGCCGAAGCAGGAAAAGTGATTAGCTCTTTCGTTTCGTGTTTCTGTTTCAGCAAACAAAAGCCCCGTCCCGATGCATAGCATCGCGGACGGGGCTTTATTCTTTTCCTAAACTCCCGAGAATTACGAGAGATGCGCCGAGACGAGCTTGGTCATCTCAAACATCGTGACCTCCTTCTTCCCGCCAAAGACGGCCTTGAGCGCTTCATCAGCGATGATATTGCGCTTGTTGGAGGGATTCTGGAGATTCTTACCTTTGATGTAAACCCACAGCTTGGAGACCACTTCCGAGCGAGGCATTGGGCCTGCGCCCACTACTAGTGCCAGTTCCGGACTGACCTTCATTGGCTTCATAAATGCAGAATTTGGTTTTGCCATATTTATTAATTATCTATTAAAGCTCCCTTATCATAGCATTAAGCGCCAGACAAGGGAAATGGGGGGTCTACCTGGTCAGACTAAACGAGATGAGAAAGACCAGAATCGTAATCGCAAATAAAGTCCCCAGCGTGTAGCCAAGCAGTTTCACTGCTTCACTCTTGTGACCATCGAGGTACCAGAGCACGGGCCGGCCCAAGACGAGCCAAGCCGTGAGCCCAGCGGAGGAGACGAAGAGGAGCAACATCATCATCGGCGCCAGCACGGTATCGGGCTTGTCCGAGCCGAAGATCTGCTCGACGTGGAAGAAGAAGGAAGCGATCAAGAACACGTAGCCAGCGGTCAGCATCGCGTTCGTTATGGCGGTTTTTAGGATTTTGTTTTGCATATAGAGATTATAACACCAGAAAGGTGAAAAAAGTGGCAAAATATGGTAGTGTGTGATAATAATGCCAGATCGTCTAATGGTAGGACAGCGGCCTTTGAAGCCGTGAATCTAGGTTCGAATCCTAGTCTGGCAACTAATAAATAATTTATGTTGTTAAAAAAATTTGAGGAATTCTTAGAGTCGGTCAATCTTAAGAGTTATCGCGAGAAGTATAGACCCATTAAAATTGTGGAAATGGATCTACCCAAAGAAGTACAGGCAATAAACATGCTGTACTTGGTTTATTGGGATGAGAAAAAATTCTTAAGCTTTGAAAAGTTTTATAATGAGTATCTTGAAGAACACAAAACTGTGATTGACGGCTTCCAACAAAAGACCGGAATGTGCGAAGTGTGTTTTGCTAAAGGTCTGCCCGCCAGAATTTATCGCACGTGGGCCAGTATTATTACTCAAATACACGCTGGGTATGTTGCCGAGTCAGTTTTTGGCAGTGGTACAGTAGAAATGTCTGGTGAACTTGACCACAAGGGCGCCGATTTCCAGGTGAAGTATAAAAACAGGGTTTTAAACTATCAGGTAAAGAAAAAGTCTCTTGGTAGGGAAGTGAGGCAAGAAAAGCCTAAATCAAAAAACCCACTTCTGGGCGAGTTTGTCGATATAAAATATGAGGTTCCCGGCAGTGATTATTTCGAAAACCCAAAGAAAAAGAACGGAGAGTATAAACTGCCGTACAAAAGATTTGCGGAGAATAAAGAGTTAAAGCGATTTCCCAACGGTTTTGTCGTTTTTACCCCCTACGTTTTTGAGCAAAAAAAGAAGGAAATAGACGACACCTTAAAATAATTTTGCAACAGCTTTTTTGTTGTCCACCATTCTTTCGGCCAGTCTTACGTAATCAGGATTAATCTCAAATCCGATATAAGATTGCCCTAGTTCTTTTGCGGCTGCGCACTCCGATCCAGTGCCAACGAAAGGGACCAAGACGACACCATTCTTTTTGGGCATAGCGGATTTTATTAGTTTTTTTGATAGTTCAAAGGGTTTCTGTGTTGGGTGTTTCATTATTTCGTGCCCGTCGTGACTTTTCAATTGTTGTGGTTCGTAGACGCTATCGCAGGTCTTGCACAAAAACCATCTCTCAACCATTCCTGCTCCGCCAGCAAGAGCGGGGATTTTAATAACATCCCTAGGTAATGCGCCACCTTCGTGAGCTTTGTAAACAGTCTCTAATCCACTACTACTAAATCTCCCCAGAGTTCCTTTCCTCACTTTTCCAGCTGCTCCGTTTAGAAAACCATCAGTGTATGGCTCCCTGACCTCGTCTCTGTTAAATATGGGTTTGTCTTTCCATGCGCAGATTATTGCCTCGTGGCTTCTCTGCCAGAAATTTAGTGAAGCCACATTTTTATTTGTGTAGTGCCAGATCAGCCAGCGTTTATTGACAGTAATCTCTACAGAGAGGTATGCCAAGATTTCGCTAAATCCATAAATAAACAGCGTTCCCGTTGGTTTCATCACCCTTATAGATTCTTTGGTCCATTCTTTACACCATGCGACGTATTCATTTAATTCTCTTCGGTCAATATTATTTCCGAAATCCTTTCCGATATTATATGGTGGGTCGATAATAACGACGTCGCAGCTTTCGTCGGGAAGTTGCTTGAGTCCCGCTACTGCATCACCACAAATGATCTCATTAAGGGGAAGCCTTTTTTGTTGCCTCACTCCCTTTTTGATTTCTGGGAACGAAATAGTGACAGGGCTTTCTTCGCGGACAACATCTAGCACAACACCTTGAATTGACACATCTTGTCCGTTCCTGAAAATGAGCGGCTCCATAGTTTTGTTGGCCGGCTGTAAGCGAATACCACCCCTCTCTTTATAGAACTTCTTTAAGGTTGCTTCGTGGCCATCAATAAGTGCCACCACTTTTTGGCCGTTCTTTGCTGTTTCCTGCTGGCGTACTAGGACAATATCTCCGTCATTGATGTTTTCATCAATCATGCTATTCCCGATTACACGAAGGGCATAGACTTCCGCCGCTGGGGGAATCTTGCTTATCGGGACGGCGATCGTTTCTTTGTTTTGAATTGCCTCTATCGGCTGCCCAGCGGCTATTGTTCCTAAGAGTGGGACACTGATCATTCTTTCTCGTCCCACCACCTCAATTGAACGAGGCCTGTTTTCCTCTTTTGATAAATAGCCCAAATCACGCAGTTTTGAAATGTGGAAATGGGCAGTCGAAACAGAGGCAAACTTGAGTTTTCGCTTGATATCTTCGAGTGAGGGAGCATAGCCCATTTTTGCCCTGTAGGTTTTTATGAAATCTAGGACCTGTGCTTGCCTTTTTGTGAGCATATATGATATTATAGAAAGTAAATAGAAAGTCCACAAATCAAGTTATCCACACTCATGTTCGTATACGCAATAAAAAGAATTGAAAAAACAATGTTTCCCATTTTCCGTTTAGACAAACTGTCAGCGACACAGTCGCGGGTTTCTGTTGTCGGGACGGGTTTTTTTGTAAGTTCAAATGGTAATTTTATATCTGTTGCCCATGTTTTTGATAATAGAATACCAGATACTCAGTTTTTATTCTTTGGTTACTTGCCGAATAAATTACAAGACCCGCCGCTGGTAATAGAAGAAATTTCCCGCGACGAGCAAAACGATATTTTTGTCGGTAGGGTAAAAATTAAGTCACCAGAACATCTTAATTTGTCGAAGGGGTTACCAAATATTGGGAAAACAATCTGTATTGCTGGCTACCCACTAGCGACCATATCCAATAATCCACAAGGTGGGCTAGAATTGGGTGGAGTCCGGAGATATTTTCAGCCGTCTTTTGTTCTTGACTACATGAGCCTAGCCTCAAACAACGGACAGGGAATTATCCGCAACCATGACGGTTTCTTGGTTAGAGACATCGGTCTATTTGGGATGAGCGGTGGCCCGGTTTTTGATACGAACGGAACGGTGTTTGGAATACAGGGATCAGTTACCAACCCTAGAGTTAGTACAAACGGAAGTCGCTCTATCTTTGTAGAGAATGCCTTGGCAATTAGGAGCAGTTTAGTCCTTGCCTTATTGAAAGACAAGAGAATAAGAACTAATTAGACGCTACAATTAATCCCATGCCCTCTTCCCGAGAATTCGCGGAATATGTGACAGGAGATTTGCTGGCTGGTCTAACTGGCGTGACAGCGCGGGCGATGTTTGGTGGTTATGGCGTGTATAAGGCCGGCGTGATTTTTGGAATTATTGTGGACGGTGAGCTGTACTTGAAAGTGGATGAGGGTAATAAGGCGGAATATGAGAAACTGGGGAGTGCGCCGTTTGTCTATGAAGCCAAAGGTGGGAAGAAGGTGATGATGAGTTATTGGAAAGTGCCGGCGGAGATGCTAGAGAATCCGGAAGAGCTTACTCGTCTCGCTGAGCAGTCTTACTTGATTAATAAAAATCGAGAAAAGAAGAAGAGGAAGAAAGGGAAGTTACTCTAATAAATCTTTTAACACTGGCTCTATTTTGTCAGCAATTTTCTGATAGCCGGCGTTGTTGGGGTGGATGGTGTCGGATATGTAGCGGTCATCGCCAAGCAAACCGTCGAGAACATTAGGAACAAAAGCGGTTTGCTGACTGCGCGCGAGCGCGGCAAATTCGTCGTCGTAATTATCGGTGAGCAGGCCACCACGGATGCCCAGCAAGAGCACCATCGCGCCTGCTTGCTGAATCTGGTTCACAATTTGCTCTAAATTTTGGAAAGTCTGGCTCGCTGGCAAGCGCTTGAGATAGTCATTGCCTCCGAGGAGTAGAATGACTAGTTTTGGTTTGGCTTCTAGAACTTGATTGATTCTGGCCAAGCCATCGGCAGTGGTATTGCCACTCACTCCGAGATTGATAATTGGCTGTTTAATTTTTGTCGAAAGGAGCGAGACAAAATCATGACCAGCGCTGGCGCCCACGCCTTGCACCAAGCTATCGCCAAAAGCGACGATGCTCGTGCCCCGCGAATCGCGGTTTTTGATCTCTGGCTGGGAAAATTGTTGAACTAGTAAATAAAGTAAAAATATGACGGCTAGAATAATGACACCCCAGATTAGAAACTTTTTAGAATTTGACACAGATTATTTTTACTATTTTTACAATCTCGTAATGTCGCGCGGGTAGAACAAATTGATCGTCCACTCGGCAGCGATGCGGAAGCGTTTGCGCCAAGAGAGAAAGTTGAAGAGGTAAATCGTCCGCCACAGCCACCACATGGCCCGGCCATGGAGCGTGAGACCCCAAATTTCTCCCGCGGCCTGCCACTGGCCCAGCGAGACGAGTAAGCCTTTTTGGCGATATTTAAAAATCTGGAGCGGCTTGTGACTCAAGCTGGCAGCGATATTGCGCGCCACGGTCTTGGCTTGCTGGACGGCCACTTGTGCTAGCATCGGTGAGGTGCCGGCCATGTCGCCGAGCGCGTAGACATTCTCTTGTCCCAGCAAGCGCAGATACGGGTCGAGATTGAGCCGGCCATTGGGTGCGGTTTCGGCAATTTGTGAACCGGCGAAAGTGAGATTTTTCGCTTTCACACCAGCGACCCAGATCACCGTTTGCGCAGCGATAATTTTGCCATCGGCCAATTTTACAGATTCTGCCGTGACTTCCGTCACACTCGCATTAGTTTTAATTTTCACACCTTTTTCCGTCAGCGTCTCGTATGCGATTTGGCGTAATTGCGGCGGGAATTGGGGCAAGAGTTCCGCACTGCTCGCGACGAGCAAGACGCGCACTTCAACCTTTTTGATTCTAGTATCCTGGTAATAATTCTCCAGATTTTCTTGCCAGAACTCCACAATCTCCGCGGCCAGTTCCACACCCGTAGCGCCACCGCCCACGACGACAGCGGTCAGTAATTTTTTTCTGGTCTCAACATCATCGGTTTGCGCCGCCTGCTCGCAACTGTCGATTAATTTATTGCGCAGAGCAATCGCATCACTCATATTTTTCAAACCCAAACTGTACTTTTCTGCGCCA
>JBBTQW010000002.1:0-179133 GCA_038065495.1 Patescibacteria group bacterium | reverse complement strand
CTTTTCTGCGCCAGTTTTGGCTGATGAGTTTACTCCCGCACAAGTTTCTTGCACGGGGACAACTCCGGGTGCTCTTAGTTATGATGTGATTGGAACCATCGGCAATGACCAGAGCGTTCCACAATCCATTCTTGGTTGGTTTACTACTGATGCTAGTATTTCATTGTCTGGTGACACCAGTGTTATTCCTAATTTTCCGTCTCCTATCGAATTAACGGAAGATGGTCAGTTTAATCCATCGTTTTCATTTGACACCAATGACGGGCACTGTAATTTAGGTCTACCAGCCTTCTTTATTGACAAGACAGTACCAGAAGCGGCAGTTTCGAGTCTGTCTCAGTATTATAACAACAGTACTTTCTTAGTTCCGTTTACCTTGTTGCCATTAGTGGATAATGGTTCTGGGGTTGGTGTGGATTTGTATTATCGACACAATAGTGCTGTTCCTTATACTAAATGGCCCACTTCTTCCTTTGGTGATCCATTGGAATTTGTTTCTCCAGATGGTGATGGTTCTTATCAGTTTATTGCTGTTGCTTTCGACGAAGCGGGGAATCACGAAAATATCCCGACAGATGCTTCTGCTCCAGAGTTTTCTACTGTCGTAGATACAACTGCGCCCATGAGTTCTGCGTTTTCTCCGACAAATGCTAGTGTTTCACCAATTCGTGTTGTCATTGATTTCACCGATGGACTTGGTGAAGCCTCTGGAGTTGCGGGGACTCAACTATTTTATCGCCACAATGGTGGTGGATGGGTGGACAGTGGGTTATCCCATCTTTCGGATGTTAGCGACGATACTGCTTACTTTGATTTTGTACCAGTTGATGGCGATGGCACTTACGATTTCTACACGATCACTATCGATGAAGCTGGAAATGTGGAGGTTCCGCCAATTGATCCTGATGCGACGACCCTCTATGACACAACGGTTCCTGTTGCCCCAGTTCCTCCTCCCGCAAATAATCCTGGCGGTGGCACATCGGGTGGCGGCGGTTTCATCGGTAATATCCCACCAACCGGTCAAGTGCTTGGCGCTTCTACGATCAGCAATCCAGAACTCTTGAAATTTATTAACTTGCTCACGCGGATGTTGGCTAATAAAGGCAAAGTGCTCGGCGTGATGACGGTTAAGCCAAACAACCACGTCCAGATCCTGAACTTCCTCAACTCGCTCAAACTTCGTCTCGCGACTAACTAACATTAACGCTTAAATTTCGAGGTTGATTGGGCGAGATGGTTCTGTGTTAGAATAACTACCACAATCATGAACTGGCGCGATCGTCTCAAGAAATACTTTATTCCCGGCGAGCATAATGAGCATCAGCCGCACTTCTTGCGTGAGGGTTCGGTGGCGCTCTTGCTCTTGTTGGTAATCTTAGTAGAGGCGAGCGTGATCATCCCGTCGTTCTTCGTCTTGCCGCGCAATGGCTTCTTGGCCGCTGTCTTGCCCGAGGCGCTAGTCTCGCTTACCAACGAAGCGCGCCTGCAAGCGCAAGTGCCGATACTCGCGTCTAATCTCTTGCTCGCGCAAGCGGCCCAGCTTAAGGCCGAAGACATGGCGCGGCGAGCTTACTTCTCACACGCGAGTCCGGAGGGTAATCCGCCGTGGCTCTGGCTCAATCGCGTGGGCTATGACTACAGCTATGCCGGTGAGAATTTGGCCGTCAACTTCTTCGACTCTCGTGATGTGGTGCAAGCTTGGCAGAATTCGCCGACGCATCAGGCTAATCTAATCCACAAGACCTTTACCGAGATCGGCATTGGCGTGGCGGCTGGCACTTATCAGGGCCGAGCCACGCTCTTTGTGGTCCAGTTTTTTGGCCGCCCGGCCTCCGCTCTGGGCGGAGGCCTCGCCGCCGTCTCGGCGGCCCAGCCGCGCCTCAACCAGGTGCTTGGCGCGGCGGCAGCGGCCACCAAACTCTCTTATTGGCAAGTGATGGCTACGCGCCTGCACACACTCTCGAGCAAAGTTTATTTTGCTCTGCTTGGTCTTGTCCTGCTCGCCTTTATTCTTAATTTGTTCATCAAGATCAGGATCCAACATCCGCATATCATCACCAATGCTCTACTCTTGATTCTGGTCTTGTCTGGTATTATCTTTCTCAATCAGCAGATTTTTACTTCTAAATTACAGACTAGTTATCTCGAAACCTCAACCGTTGCGCGCTAATTAGTTTCTAAAATTAGTCACTAGTATTTTATATTGTATAATGAGTGGGAGTTATGACTCCGCGTGTTTTGATGTTGGGCTGGGAATTACCGCCATACAATAGTGGTGGTTTGGGCACGGCTTGTGAGGGTCTCGCGCTAGCGCTAGCTGATGAGGAAGTGGAGACGATTTTCGTCTTGCCGAAGAAGTTGCCAATCACTTCTGATGTTTTCAAGATAATCTTCGCGGGGCCGGCGGCCTTGGTTGGAGATGAGAAAATTATTTTTGCGGCTTATAAGACTGGCACTGGTGTGAGTGAAAAATTTGCCGGTCTAAGTTTGCTTGATGAAGTGAAACTGTATGCGAGAAGAGTGAGGAAGCTCGTGAAGCAAGAAAGCGGAAACTTTGATGTGATTCACGCGCATGATTGGTTAGCTTTCCCGGCTGGCTTGGTGGCGCGCGAGGTGAGTGGCAAGCCGCTGGTGGTGCATGTGCATGCTACAGAGTTTGACCGCGGCGGCGGCACGGTTAATCAGCAAGTGTATGAGATAGAGAAAAGGGGGATGGCTCTCGCTGATCAGATTATTGCGGTTTCGGATTGGACAAAAAAGTTGTTGGTGAAACATTACGGCATTGCGAGTGAGAAAATAAAAGTGGTGCACAATGGTGTGCGAGCAGAAGAATATACTGTTTTGCCCGGGACATTAGAAGCCTTAAAAAAATCTGGTAATAAAATCGTGCTTTTTGTCGGCCGGATTACTTTGCAGAAAGGTCCAGATTACTTCGTGCAGTTGGCCAAGCGAGTCTTAGAATATGCGCCTCAAACTTACTTTGTAATGGTTGGCACGGGCGATATGTTGCCGCAAGTTATGAAATTAGCCGCAGAGTTGCGGATTTCTGACCGGTTTTTCTTTCCCGGTTTCTTGCGTGGCGCTGAACTGGCGCAAGTTTACCAAGCCGCTGATCTCTATATTTTGCCATCGGTTTCTGAGCCGTTTGGCATCACGCCACTCGAGTCGCTCGCGAACGGCACGCCGGTTCTCGTTTCCAAACAGTCTGGCGTCGCGGAAGTTTTGTCCCACGCGCTGAAAGTTGATTTCTGGGACGTTGACGAAATGACTAATCAAATTCTGGCCGTGCTGAAACACGATAGTTTACAGAAGACTTTAGCAGATTACGGTCGTGAAGAAGTGAAAGGCGTGACTTGGGCCAAGGCCGCCGAGAAGTGCCTTGCTGTTTACAAACAAGTGTGCTATACTTAGTTTGGCTGTTTTAACTATTTTTGCTCTTTACTAGGGCTAGAAGGGAGTCGGCGATGGCTGCTTGGCAGATTTTGGTCTGGTCACTGATGGGCTGCCAGATGATCGGTTGGGCGTGGTTTACGTGTAAGGGCGGCAAATTGTCTCACCGACAGTTTATGATCTTCAGTTTCTCCATGTTTGCGGGACAAGCTGGAACAATCTGGGAAGCTTACATGAATGCCTCTTGGGGAACCATTGTTGCTCAAGCCTATTTTTTCCTCTTTACTGCTTATGGCGTGTACCGTCGTTGGCGAGAAAGTCGGTTTCCCGTTCTGCATCCGCCACCGCGTGTGGACCCAGCTCACGCTTAAACCCAAATTGTATTCGCCCCGTTCTGACGCTGAACATCAGAACGGGGCGTTTTATTTTGTGTTAAAATTAGCTCATGCCCTCAGTCTGTTTTTACTTCCAAGTCCATCAGCCACACAGGGTGAAGAAATATCGCGTTTTTGATATTGGTCAGGATGCCAATTATTTCAACGACAATTCAGAAGAGAAAACTAATAATGAGAAGATATTTAAGAAAGTGGCCGAGAAGTGTTACTTGCCGACGAATCAAGTTTTATTAGAATTATTAGAGAAACATCCAGAATTTAGAGTCAGTTTCTCTATTTCTGGCGTGGCGCTGGAACAGATGGAAATGTATGCGCCAGCGGTGCTGGAGTCTTTTCAGAAGTTAGTGCAGACGGGGAGAGTGGAACTGTTGAGCGAAACTTATCATCACTCACTGGCTTATTTATACTCGCCCACAGAATTTAGAAAACAAGTTAGATTGCATAGAAAGAAAATAATAGATTTATTTAATGTTGAACCAGAAATTTTTCGGCATACCGAATTAATTTACAATAACAATTTAGCAAACGAGGTTGCTGGACTGGGTTTTCGCGGAATTCTCGCCGAGGGCGCAGATCACATCTTGGGTTGGCGTAGTCCGAATTTTGTTTATCGGCCAAAAGGTCTGAAAAATACGGGTTTATTGCTCAAGAATTATAAACTATCTGACGATATTGCCTTCCGATTTTCTAGCAAAGATTGGAGCGAGTGGCCGCTGGGTGCCGAGAAATTTGCCAGTTGGGTCAGCGCCTTAAACGGCTCTGGCGAAGTGGTGAACCTCTTCATGGATTACGAAACATTTGGCGAACATCAGTGGGCGGACACGGGGATTTTTGATTTTCTCCGCGCTTTACCAACAGAGATTCTGAAAAATTCAGATAATAATTTCGTCACCGTTTCAGAGGCGATTCAGAAATATCAGCCAAGAGATGAAATAGATGCGCCGGAATTCTATTCTTGGGCTGACACCGAGCGCGATCTATCAGCGTGGCTTTCTAACCCAATGCAACAAGACGCAGCGCGGAAAATTTACAGTCTGGAGAAGAATATTCTGAAGACTAAAGATCAGAATTTAATTAACAACTGGCGTAGATTATTAACATCAGACCATTTATACTATATGTGTACCAAGTGGTGGCACGATGGCGATGTGCACAAATATTTCTCGCCTTACGAGTCGCCATACGAGGCTTTTATTTCTTACATGAATGCTGTGAAAGATTTAGAACTAAGAATTAACAATCCTGCCAATGTCTAGAGCGCTGGTTTTGGGGAATGGGCAGATTCTCGTCAACCTCGATGAGCGGGCTCAAGTGCGCGACTTCTATTTTCCGCATGTTGGTTTAGAGAATCAACTGGGTGGACGATATGTGCATCGCGTTGGCGCTTTTGTGGATGGCGAACTGGCTTGGACTAGCGACGCTGGTTGGCAGTTGGAAGTTAACTATGAGCCAGAAACTTTTGTGAGTAAAATTACAGCTGTTCACGCGCGCTTGGCTATTTCGCTAATCTTTACAGATGTTGTTTATAACGAGAAAAATATTTTTGTACGGAAAGTAGTAGTGAAAAATTTGAGTAATCAAGCAAGAGAAATCAAAATCTTTTTTGCGCATCAGTTCGAGCTTTATGAGTCGCACATGGCGCATACGGCCTACTTCGATCCGGCTAATCACGCGCTCATCCACTATCGCAATCAGCGCGCCTTTCTCATCAATGCCAAGCTAGAGGGAAACGATTTTGATGATTATTCTACCGGCGTCTTTGGTAGCGAGGGCAAAGAAGGCACACATGTAGATGCACTTGATGGCCAGCTTTCTCAGAATCCAATCGAGCACGGCCGAGCGGACTCGGCGCTTGGTTTAACTGATAGCTATCAAGCGGGTGAAGAAAAAATCTTGTATTATTGGCTCACGGTTGGTCACTCTATTACCGAAGTAATTGCGCTTAATAATTATGTAATTGAGAACGGTGCCGGTCACTTGGTGGCCACGACCCGCGACTTTTGGAAGGCGTGGGTCACGCGACAGGCTTGGACTTTTCATGGCTTAGACGCGAGTATCGTGCAACTTTTTCAGTGTTCGCTCTTTATTATCCGCGCGCATGCGGACAGCGCGGGTGGGATTATCGCTTCCTCCGATTCGCAGATCTTGCAACACGGTAAAGATACTTACAATTATGTGTGGCCGCGCGACGCCGCCGTCTCGGCGATCGCGCTAGCGCGAGCCGGTGATCTCACCGTGGCGCGGCGGTTCTTCGCCTTCTGTCACGACGTGCTCGGCGAGGGAGAATACTTTATGCACAAGTACAGTCCGGATAAATCGCTCGGCAGTTCGTGGCATCCGTGGTTGCGTGCTGGCAAGCCAGAGTTGCCAATTCAAGAAGACGAAACCGCGCTCGTCTTGATCGGTTTGTGGCAATACTATCAAGTGTCCAAAGATATTGAGTTTATTGAGGAAATTTATAATTCGCTGATCAAAAAGACGGCCGACTTTATGGCTACTTATCGCGACGAGAAAACCGGTTTGCCGAAAGGTAGTTATAATTTGTGGGAAGAGCAATTTGGCGTGAGCACTTTCACCGCTAGCGCGGTGGCTGGCGCGCTCCGGGTCGCCAGCCACTTTGCCGAGCTACTCGGCAAAGTGAAAAGTGCGCGGATTTATGATAAAACCGCGAGCGAGATCCAGACCGCCATCATGCGCGAACTTTATGATGATAAACGTGGCTGTTTCTATCAGCATTTAGCTAGCGCTGGTCAAGATACTAGCGCGAAGAAGTCAGAGATTATTGATGCTTCTAGTTTCTACGGGCCAATGATCTTCGGCATTTTGCCGATTGGCGATGAGAAATTGGCGCGCGCTTTCCAAGTTACTCAAACCGCGCTAACTTGCAAGACGGCGACTGGTGGCGTAGCGCGCTATCAGGATGATAAATATTACAAGACCAGCAATCTGGCGACGGGCAATCCGTGGTTCGTCACCACGCTCTGGCTAGCGCAATATCAGATTAAGCTGGCTAAGAGTGAAGCTGACTTGCAAGTAGTGAAAGAAACCTTAGACTGGGTCGTCCGGCATGCGAGCCCGGCTGGTCTCCTGGCCGAACAACTTGATCCAGCGACTGGTCAAGCTCTCTCAGTCTCGCCACTGGTCTGGAGTCATGCGGAGTTCGTAAGTACGGTGATTCATTATCTCGACAAATTAGAAGAGTTGGGTGTGTGCAAAGCTTGTAATCCGGTTTATTAGATAGTAGCTGTTAGGAGATTAGCTGTGAGCTTTTAGCTTAAAAAATGCAATTCAAGATTGAGAAGAAATTATCTGGTACGCTAGCGCGAGCCGGGAGAATAGAGACGCCGCATGGCGAGATTGAAACACCAGCTTTTATTGTGGTGGGGACGAAAGCGACGGTAAAATCCCTGACTCCCGAACAGATTAGCTCACTTGGCGCGCAAGCGGTGCTGGCCAATACTTATCATCTGTACTTGCAACCCGGCGCCGAGCTGGTTGAGCAGTCTGGAGGGTTGGGAAAGTTTATGAATTGGTCCGGTCCGACGATGACGGACTCGGGCGGGTTCCAAGTTTTCTCACTCGGCGCGGCTTATGGCAAGGAACTCTCGAAAGTGGTGAAGATTACCGATCCGGCGCTGATGCTTCCAGAAAGATTTGATGACTCTGATGCTCCGAGATTGGCCAGAGTGGGAAGTGACGGCGTTTCGTTCAAGTCGCATCTCGATGGCTCACTGCACTATATTACGCCGGAGAAATCGATTGAGATTCAGCATCAGCTGGGCGCGGATATTATCTTCGCCTTCGACGAATGTACTTCGCCAGCGGAAGACTTGCGCTATCAGGCTGAAGCTCTTGACCGGACGCATGCTTGGGCTCGGCGTTGTCTGGATTATCATCACGCTCAGAAAAATTCCCAAACTCAAGCGCTCTTCGGCATTGTGCAAGGCGGTCGAGAAGAAGCGCTAAGAAAGCAGTCGGCTAGAGTTATCTCAGAAATGAAAACAGAAGCTGGCAAAGAATTCGACGGCTTCGGCATTGGTGGCTCCTTTGCGAAAGAGGATATGCAGACAGCGGTGAAGTGGGTTAACGAAATTTTGCCAGAAGAAAAGCCCCGGCATTTGCTTGGCATCGGCGAGCCAGAAGACCTCTTTATGGGCATCGAGAACGGCGTGGATCTCTTTGATTGCGTCGCGCCGGCGCGCATGGCGCGGAATGGCACGCTCCAAACCAAGTTTGGCCGAATTAATATTCTCAATGCTAAATTTCAAACAGACTTTAATAAAATAGAAAGTGACTGCGAGTGTTATAGCTGTAAAAATTACACCCGCGCTTATCTGGCGCACTTGTTTCGGGGCAAAGAAATGCTCGGCGCCACGCTCGCGACTATCCACAATCTGTATTTTTCCGTGAATTTAGTTAAAAAGATTAGACAGTCTATTCTAGATGATAAATTTGCGGAGTTTAGAGATAATTTTCTAAAAAATTACAACCTCCCCACCTCTCGTTAACACTCGGGGCACCCCCTCCTTGGTTAAGGAGGGGGTTGGGGGAGGTTCTGGGGCTAACTAGAGCCATATTCTGACAAAACAGTGTAAAATACTTGACAAATAAACTTGATAGGAGTATAATGGGGGTTGGAATAGCACCTTGTCATAATGGTGCGAATGGTGTGTCTGGGCTCGACTTGTGGTCGGGTTTGGGTGCGTCAAAAGTAGAAAGGTCTGTGTCATGGCAGAAGAATTTGGGAAAGATCTCGGTCTCATGCACGAAGTGGTGGTAATGGGTCGCAAGGCTGGTTTTGGTCGTGAGGAGTGGGCCACCATTGCTCACAGTGAATCACTCATGCGGAAGACACTCGAGTTTGTGCGGAATCTCCACATATCCCGTTTCCCTGCCAGCCTGCCGGTCGCCGAGAAAATCGAGCGCATTGCCAAGCTGGTCAAGCTCATCCGGCCCTTTATGGATGAGGAGCACGGGTGCATCTCTTGTGGTAAGAACCTTGGTAAAGGAAAGGAGAATGGGTGTTACTTGCTGAAAGGCTATGCAGAAATCAGCTTCGAACTCTCGGAGAGGGAAATGCAGCTTATCGAACAGGGTGGCTGTCATCAACCGCTTGAGATGACATTCGCTTCTCTCAAGGAGGTGCTTGGGGCGGAGTACCCCCGCCACGACCAGAGTGGCTGGGGCATCTTTGAACTTAGCAAGAGCCCGGCCGCGACATTTCTTCTGAAGTTTGTCTCGACCCCCGCGACCTCACTCTCAAATGTGGTTGCACTGCAAGAAGCCTTTGACGGTCTCGAGCTCGGGAAGATTCAGGTAGAAATTCTGCGGGAGCAAATCCAAAGCAAGAGCTAATTTCTGCAACCAAGGACTTTGAACATGTGCCCATGAGTTCACCTCCGAGCCTAACCGCTCGGAGGTTTCTTTTTCCCAAAATCTTCAATCGGTGTTAAATTTAGAGCATGAATAAAAATCAAGTTGTCTTATCTCTCATTATTTTAGCGCTAGTTATTGTTGCTGTAATTTACAATCAGAAAGTTACTCCAGAAAACGCTAAAATCAAATTAACTGATCCAAAGTCTAATCAAATCGTTTCGAGTCCGCTCACGGTCACCGGCGAGGCGCGTGGGACGTGGTACTTCGAAGCTTCTTTTCCAGTCAGATTGTTGGACGAAAATGGTCAAGAATTAGCTGTCATGCCCGCGCAAGCGCAAGGCGAGTGGATGACGGAAAACTTTGTGCCTTTTTCTGTCACACTCGCTTTTCCCACACCAGCCACGGCGACTGGCAAATTGATTTTACAAAAAGATAATCCGTCTGGTGATCCAGCGCGTGATGAACAAATCGAGATTCCGGTGCGGTTTCGCTAATTCTAAAAATTAGTGCTAGATTGGTGGCGTGAGTAAATTTAAGCTAAATTCTAAATTCCAGCCAGCGGGCGACCAGCCCAAGGCGATCTCCAGCTTGGTGGCGGGTTTGGAGAAGGGCATGAGACATCAGACTCTGCTCGGCGTCACCGGCTCGGGCAAGACTTTTACCGCCGCGAATGTGATCGAAGCAATGCAGAAGCCGACGCTCGTGATTGCGCATAATAAGACGCTGGCCGCGCAACTGGCGCAGGAGTATCAGGACTTTTTTCCGGATAACGCCGTGCACTATTTCGTGTCTTATTATGACTTTTATCAGCCGGAGGCTTATATCGCCGCGACAGATACTTACATTGAGAAAGACGCGCAGATTAATAAAGAAATTGACCGGCTTAGACATGCTTCTACTCAGGCTTTATTGACCAGAAAAGATGTAATTATCGTGGCGAGTGTTTCGTGTATTTATGGACTTGGTTCGCCGAAAGAATATGAAGAAGAAAATTTGAAATTATTTGTGGGGCAGAAAATGACGCGAACGGAATTATTAAAAAAATTAATCAAGATTCATTATCAGCGCAGTAATGCGGATTTGCAGTCTAGTGTGTTTAGGGCGATCGGCAACTCAGTCGAAGTGATTCCGCCAGGCGCGAAAGAAATTTTTAATATTATTCTGGATGAGGACAGGATTATAGAAATTAAAAAGATAGATAATATTTCGCGCACAGTTCTGGAAACGCCAAATGTGATTTATCTCTTTCCGGCTAAGCACTTTATTACGAGTGAGGCGGCGCGGGACAAAGCTTTCAAGGCAATCAAAGCTGAATTAAGCGTGAGATTAAAAGAATTAGAAAAAGACGGCAAGATGCTTGAGGCTGAGAGATTAAGAAGAAGAACGAATTATGACTTGGCGATGATTCGCGAAGTGGGATACTGCAATGGCATCGAGAATTATTCGCGACACTTGTCTGCCCGCCAGTCTGGCGAACCACCGGATACGCTTCTTTCTTACTTTCCCAGAACAGCAGACGATAAGCCTGATTTTCTCACAATTATTGACGAGAGTCACGTGACGATTCCACAGATCGGCGGAATGTACGCCGGTGACGCGAGTCGCAAACAGAATTTAGTAGAATATGGCTTTAGGCTTCCAAGCGCGAAAGATAATCGGCCGTTGAAGTTTGCTGAGTTCACTGAGCGCGTGGGACAAGTGATCTATACCAGCGCCACGCCGAGCGATTATGAGAAAGAGGTGAGTGGAGCCGGAAATATTGTCGAGCAAATTATCAGGCCAACTGGTTTGATTGATCCGGAATTGACGGTGAAGCCAATCATCTCAAATCAGAAATATTTGGGCCAGATCAAAGACTTCGTGCAAGAAGCAGAAAAAGAAATTAAGAAAGGTTATCGCGCGATTGCCACGACGCTGACCAAGAAGATGGCGGAAGATCTTAGCGATTATCTCAAACAAGGCGGGATGAAAGCAGAATATCTGCACAGTGAGATCAAAACTCTAGAACGCATCAAGATTCTCACTGACTTCAGAAGGGGAGAATTTGATGTTCTGGTCGGTGTGAACTTATTGCGCGAAGGTTTGGATTTGCCGGAAGTTTCGCTAATCGGAATCTTAGACGCGGATAAAGAAGGCTTCTTGCGTTCGGAAGTTTCTCTCATCCAGACCATTGGTCGCGCAGCGCGGAATGTGGAAGGCCGGGTGATTCTCTACGCTGATCACATTACCAATTCCATGGCGAGCGCAATCAAAGAAACAAACCGTCGCCGGGCAATCCAGATCGAATATAATAAAAAACACAAAATCACGCCGCAGACTATCATCAAGAAAATCTCTGACATTACAGCGAGCTTGCAGAATGAACATGATCGCGCGGTGGGGCAACTTGTGGCGCTAGATCGCGCGCGTTACGGCGACAATCTCAAACAATTAATTGCTGACAAAGAAAAACAAATGTCTGAATCGGTAAAAAATCTGGACTTCGAAACCGCGGCACTACTGAGAGACGAAATTCGTGCTTTAGCTGGCGATCAGGTTGATAAAAAGAGGAAAAAATAAAGTTGCCAAAATCTGGCTCAACCAAGCCCTAGAAATAGGCTAAAAAATGGCTTAAAATAAGGTCAATTTTACCCCACCCCCAAAATCTGGCTAAGAATAAGGCTTTCCTGGCGTCAAAAACTGCCATCTTATAAAAACACTTGACAAGTATATGCCACTTATGCTATACTTAGGAGTGGAAGGTGCTTGGTAGCACTTTGACAAAAATAACCCCATTTTGACCAGAGGAGTAGTAAGATGACGGACAATCGATATACACAGCTTTCCAGTCGGTATCTGGCGTCGGGTGCTAACCCCTGGGACCTCAGTTTCTTCGCCTCCTACCTGAGGGCTGACGGGACTATTAGTGACTGGGCGCCGAAGAATCCGGATAGGCCGGAAGATCGTCTTCGCGCATTCCTGTCGGCCATGGGTGACGCCTCTCCGGAGGAGATCCGGGAATTCGCGGGACTCTGCAACAATGGTCATCTATCAGGTAGGCCGGGACGAGGTGCGCCGATGTATCCAGGTGACCAGGGTCAGTGAGACAAGTACCATAACCTTGTCCAAAAGGGCTTTGCAGAAATGCAGAGCCTTTTTTCTTTGCGAAAAACGTGCTATAATACACCACCTCACTAAATTTCTAAATTTTCATGAGTCAAGACAAAATTATCGTCAAAGGCGCCAGAACTCACAACCTGAAAAATGTGACGGTGGAAATTCCGCGCAATAAATTGATTGCGTTTACCGGTTTGTCTGGCTCGGGCAAGTCTAGTCTCGCTTTTGACACGATTTTTGCCGAAGGGCAGAGGCGCTATGTTGAGAGTTTGAGTGCTTATGCGCGGCAGTTTCTGCACCAGATGCAGAAGCCGGATGTGGACGAAATTACTGGTCTCTCGCCGGCTATCTCGATAGATCAGAAAACCAGATCGTCAAATCCCAGATCAACCGTCGCGACTATTACGGAAATTTATGATTATTTAAGAGTTTTGTACGCGCGGGTGGGCAAGCCACATTGTTTAATCTGCAATCGCGAAATTCAGAAATTGGCGCCAGCGGAGATTGTAGCTCTGGTGAGAGAGAAAATTGCTAAAGCAAAAATGGCGAAAGGTGGTGTGCGCGTCTATGCGCCAGTCGTCCGTGGCCGGAAAGGTGAATATTACCAACTTTTGTACGATTTATTAGAACGTGGTTATACGGAAGTGCTGGTGAATGGCGAGCGGAAGAAACTGCGCGAGAAGATTATTCTGGACAAAAATAAAAAGCACGAAATTGATGTGCTGATTGATGAAATAAATCTCGACGACTTCCGCAATCAGGCGAAGACTAAAAATAATAAAAAAATCGCTGAAAGTGTGTCGCAAGCTCTGCACGATAGCGCCAATGAACGCTTGAGCGAAGCGGTGGAGCGCGCGCTCGGCGAAGCGGAAGGCTTGGTGCGGATTTTATTAAACAAAGAAGATTCAACAATTTTATCAGCCAGATTCGCTTGCGCCTACGACGGCTTCTCTTATCCCGAAGTCGAGCCAAGATTATTCTCTTTCAACTCGCCATACGGCGCTTGTGCGACTTGTAATGGCCTCGGCACGAAGCACCTCTTTGGCGACGATGCTTGTGACGATTGCGCCGGCGCGAGATTGCGGAAAGAGGCGCTACACGTGAGACTGGCCGGTAAAAATATTGTGGAAGTCGCTAATCTGTCTATCGCTGAGGCGTTCAAGTTTTTTGAGAAAATTAAGTTAACATCACAAGAACGGGAAATTGCGAAAGTAGTGCTGAAAGAGATTGAAGCCAGATTAAAGTTCTTGCTCGACGTTGGTCTAGATTATTTAACTCTCGATCGACGCGCTAACACTCTCTCTGGTGGCGAGTCACAGAGAATCAGATTAGCCAGTCAGCTTGGCTCGCGTCTTGTTGGTGCTTTATACGTTTTAGACGAACCCACAATTGGCTTGCACTCGCGCGATAATGACAGATTAATCAAGACTTTAGAGAACTTGCGCGATCTCGGCAACACAATTATTGTCGTGGAACATGACGAAGATACGATCTTCGCTTCTGATTTTCTTGTCGACATTGGCCCGGGCGCGGGGATTCACGGCGGGCATATCGTGGTCGCTGATGAGACAGAGAAGTTGCTAACGAGCAAGAAGAATAATTACAACTCACTGACAGTTGATTACTTGCGCGGTGATGCGAAAATTCCCCAGCCAGAAGCTCGGCGAAGTGAGAACAAAGGCGCTTTGCAGATCAGAGGTGGCAATGTATTTAATATTAAAAATCTCAATGTGGACGTGCCACTGGGCAAACTCGTCGCGGTGACGGGCGTTTCCGGCTCTGGTAAATCGTCTTTTGTTTACGAGATTATTTATAAAAACTTGCAAGCCAGATTAGACCGGCAGTTTAGAAGCGCGCAGACTTTCAACTGTGAGAGCTTCACTGGCACAGAATATTTCGGCCGGACGGTTTTGATTGACCAGTCGCCAATCGGGCGAACACCCAGATCGAATCCAGCCACGTACACTGGCGCTTTCACTTTTATCAGACAGTTATTTGCTGAAACGGAAGGTGCGAAAGTGAAGGGCTGGAAGCCAAACCGGTTCTCCTTCAACGTGCCGGGCGGACGTTGCGAGGCCTGCCAGGGCAATGGCACTATCGCTGTAGAGATGCACTTCTTGCCGACTGTCTATGTGGAATGCGACGTGTGCCGCGGTCAGAGATTTGATAAAGAAACGCTGGGAGTGAAATACAAAAATAAAAATATTTTTCAGGTTTTAGAAATGACCGTAGAAGAAGCGCTTAAGTTCTTCCAAGATATTCCGGCGATTTCTGACAGATTAAGTATGCTTCACGAAGTAGGTCTAGATTATCTCGAACTAGGGCAATCTGCGACAACTTTATCCGGCGGTGAAGCGCAACGCGTGAAAATTTCGTCCGAACTTTACCGGCCACATACCGAGCGCACTTTCTATATTCTCGACGAGCCGACAGTTGGTCTACATTACGAGGATGTGAAAAAACTAATAGAGATTTTGCACAAGCTAGTTGGCAAAGGCAATACTGTTCTCGTGATTGAGCATAATCTGGAAATCGTTAAGAATGCTGATTATGTGATTGATCTCGGTCCAGACGGTGGCGCTGGCGGTGGTAAGCTGGTAGCGAAAGGTACGCCAGAACAAGTCGCGAAAATTGCCAGCTCGCACACGGCTAAGTACTTGAAAAGAGTTTTAGAAAAGTAGGAACTTGAATTTAGAGAGAAAAAAAGAAAGCGTCGGGCTCCACCACAAGGGTGAAATCCGGCGCTTTCCAGAGGAGGAGAGAGAACTAAGGACAAATATCGAGGCCAAGTTAATTATATTCCTAGCTAGATAAACCAGTCAAATGATCAAAAGTGGACAACTCAAACTGCTACCAAATACACCTGGCGTGTACTTGTTTAAACATGCTCGGGAAATTCTCTATATTGGCAAAGCGACAGATCTGAGAAATAGAGTGAAAAGTTATTCTGGCAAAGACTTGCACGCGACGCGTGGCGAGTGGCTGGTGAAGATGATGCAAGAGGCCACGCGTGTGGCTTATCGGAAGACGGATTCAGTTCTTGAAGCGCTGATTCTCGAAGCGAGTTTAATTAAAAAATATCAGCCGAAATATAATGCGAAAGAGAAGGATGATTCTAGTTTTTATTTTGTTGTCATAACGAAAGAAAAATACTCTAGAGTGTTATTGGTTAGAGGAAAAGATCTGGTGAAAACAGAATATAAAAATAGTAAAATCTTCGGCCCGTTTCCGCATTCTAGTGAAATCAGAACAGCCATGAAATTAATCCGGAAAATTTTCCCGTTTCGGGACAAGTGTAAACCGAATCCGCCAGCTGGCGGAGGCAAAGCTTGTTTTAACTATCAGATTGGTTTGTGCGCGGGTGTTTGTAATGGCGCAATCAGTCAGCCAGATTATCAGAAAATAATTAAACAACTCAAATTATTTTTTGCTGGCAAGAAGAAAAGTTTGCTGAAAAATCTGCAACAAGAGATGAAAGATTTAGCGCAGACCCAGAAATTTGAACAAGCTGAATTAGTAAAAAAACGCCTCTTCGCACTGCAACATATTCAAGACGTCGCTTTGATCAAATCAGAAAATATAAATCTCGCTGATCAAAATAATAGTCAGAAGAAGTTCAGACTAGAAGCTTATGATGTCGCTCATCTCGCTGGTCAGAGTGCCGTTGGCGTGATGGTGGTGCTCGAGAATGGTGAATTTAATCCCAATCAGTATCGCAAATTTAAATTGCGTGAGGCTAAGCCTGGTGACGATCTTGCCGGCTTGCGCGAAATTCTAGAAAGAAGGTTTAATCATCCCGAATGGCGTTTGCCAGATTTGCTAGTAATAGACGGTGGTAAAACGCAATTAAATCTGGCGAAAAAAGTTTTACAAGAAAATAATTTGCAGAATATTAAGCTAGTTTCTGTCGTGAAAGATGAGAGACATAAAGCGCGGGAAATTTTAGGAGACAAAATTAGCGCTCGAGAGCAAGAAAAAGTGATTATTAAAATAAACCACGAAGCACACAGGTTTGCGATTGCGTATCATCGGAAGAAGAGAAGAAAAGCGCTGTTTTGAGGGTATTTTTTTATGCCAAGATAGTTTGCTATAATATTTCTATCATGGATTTGCCAATGGTCTTGCTCTTGGCCGCGGTGGTGATTATTTTTCACCCGTTTATTTTTCTCTGGTACGGCGAACATCAGAAAGTAAAAAAGTTATTACAAATCGCGCAACTGGGTTTGCCGCAAGAGGGCATGGTCCCGGCCGATGAAGTGACCAAAGCGGTGGAGGCCAAACAGCGCGAGATACAAGCAAAGGAGTTGGCGCTAAATCTCGCTAATAAACGCTTAGATAAATTAGATACAGCCAAGTTTGAGTTTGTCTCGGTGACTACTCACCAATTGCGCACGCCACTCTCGGCGATTAAGTGGACATTCGATATGCTGGCGAAGGGCGAACTGGGGCCGGTGACAGACGAGCAGAAAATGTTTGCGCAGAAAGGTTATGAGAGTACAGACAGAGCGATAGAAATAGTAAACGAGCTGTTGAAAATAGACTCGATCCAAGAAGGCAAAGACACGCGGGCAAATTATAATTTTGCGAATGTGGACTTAGCCGAACTGATCAACAGTGTGTTGTTTTTATTTGCGAATCAAGTTAAGGCGAGAAATATTGAATTGATTTTCAATAAGCCAAATACTAGTTTAGTCGCGCAAGTTGATCCCAAAAGGTTGCACGTGGTGTTTGAGAATTTGCTCGATAATGCGGTGAAATATACTAAATTGGGTGGCCGAGTGACAGTTACTTTATCCGATGCTAAACTGAACAGCGCGAGAAGTGTGGCAGAAGTGACAGTCAGCGACACGGGCATTGGCATCCCGTCCGGCGAGCAGACCAAGATTTTCCAGCGCTTCTTCCGGTCATCTAATGCGGTTAAGCTGGTAACAGATGGCAATGGCTTGGGCTTGGCGATAGTTAAGGATATTGTGGATAATCATCAGGGCGAGATCTGGTTTGAGAGCAAAGAGAACGAAGGCACAACTTTCCATCTCACTTTGCCATTGCAGCAAGCGCCGTTGCAGATAAATCAGAGCTAAGTTATAATGAAAATTAACACCAGTTTTAAATAAAAAAACAAAAAATGGAGCCGAACAAAAAACAGACAGTCTTGATCGTCGAGGATGACGAATTTCTCCGTTCGCTGGCCGCCAAGCGGCTGGACAAAGAAGGTCTAGGCGTGCAAGTGGCGGTGGATGGCGAGACCGCCGTGGCCGTGGCTAAGGAAGTGAAGCCGGACGTGATTGTGCTGGACTTGATCTTGCCGGGGCTAGACGGCTTCGAAGTTTTGGAAAAAATCAAAGCCGAAGAAAGTCTCAAGGCCGTGCCGATTATTGTATTTTCTAATCTTGGTCAAAAAGAAGATATTGAGAGAGCGCAGTATCTTGGTGCGGCTAATTTTTTGGTCAAGTCTAACTTTACCCTTGATGACTTGCTCGACAAAGTCAAAGAGCAATTGGCGGCGATCAAACCGGCGTAGAAATGAGTAAAATTAGAGTAGCAGTCTTGCGTGGTGGACCCGGGCATGAGTATCCGGTCTCGCTCCAGACGGGCGAGAGCGTGCTTAAGCACTTGCCGGAGCATTACCACGGCGTGGATATTTTGATTGATAAAAACGGCGCGTGGCACCATCGTGGCGTGCAGATTGAGCCGCTGGAGCTGGGTAAATATGCCGATGTCGCCTTCAATGCCATGCATGGCGAATATGGTGAGGATGGTCAAGTGCAGAGAGTTCTCGAACAAGCAGGCCTGCCCTACACTGGCTCTGGCACTTTTGCTTCGGCTCTGGGCATGAACAAAGAATTGGCGAAGGGCGCCTTCCGTCGCGCTGGCCTGCGCGTGCCGGTGGGCAAATTGGTGGAGAAAAATAGCGAAGCGGAATTAGTAGATTTAATAGACAGCGCGGCGCGCGAAGTCTTCCGCACTGTGCCGCCACCGTGGATTGTCAAACCGGCGGATCGTGGCTCGTCCGTTGGTTTGTTATTAGCCAAGAATTTTGATGATCTCAAGCAGGCGATTGCCGAGTGCTTTAAATTTTCTGACAAAGTTTTGGTGGAAGAATATATTAAGGGCAAAGAGGCAACTGTGGGTGTGCTGGACCACTTCCGCGATCAGGCCAGTTACGCGCTACCACCGATTGAGATCCGCCGGCCGGGCAATCAAGATATCTGGACTTACGCGGATAAATATAATGGCCAGACAGAAGAAATCTGCCCCGGCGTCTTTACTAATCAGGAGAAACAAGAATTAGAGAAATTAGCCGTGCTGGCGCATCAGGCTTTGGGACTTAGACATTATTCGCGCTCAGATTTTATCTTATCACCGCGCGGAATTTATTTGCTAGAGACGAACAGTTTGCCCGGCCTCACCAGCGAGTCGCTCTTGCCCAAAGCTCTGCAAGCCGTGGGTTGCAGTTATCCGGACTTTCTTAATCATCTCGTTAACTTAGCGCTCAATAAACATGAAGTGGGAAAATAACGGTCAGCAACTCACGCGCACTTTCCGTTTTGCTGACTTTAAGCAGGCTCTGGATTTTGTAAATAAAGTAGGTGAATTAGCCGAAGCAGAACAACATCATCCAGATATCACGATTTCTTATAATCAAGTGACGCTAAGTCTTAGCACTCACGAGACGAACAGCCTGACCAGTAAGGATTTTGACTTAGCCGCAAAGCTTGATAAGCTGGCGGAGTAGTGTTTTGGGCCCTTAGCTTAGTTGGTAGAGCGCCACATTTGCAATGTGGAGGTCATCGGTTCGAATCCGATAGGGTCCACTGGTATAATATAAATATGACTGCTTTAACTAAAAAAACGCCTTTTGCTAAAAGAAAATCACCCTCTCTTTTTGTATCCAAATTTCTCAATCAGATTGTTTGTGGTAGCGCTGTTGATGTAATGAAAAATATTCCAGATGAGTCAGTTCATCTGGTTGTTACTTCACCGCCATATAATCTCAAGAATTCTACCGGCAATGGAATGAAAGATGGTCGTGGCGGTAAATGGGCAAACGCTGCTTTGCAAAAAGGCTATTCGCACCACGGTGATTGCATGCCTCATGACGAGTATGTGAAGTGGCAAAGAGATTGTCTGAATGAAATGATGAGAGTTATATCTGAAGATGGAGCAATTTTTTATAATCATAAATGGCGTGTACAGGGAGGATTATTGCAAGATCGTCAGGATATTGTGAGTGGTTTTCCCGTTCGGCAAGTTATTATTTGGAAAAGAAAGGGCGGTTTCAACTTTAATTCCGGATATTTTCTGCCGACCTATGAAGTTATTTATCTAATCGCTAAACCGAAGTTTAAACTGATAACGAAAGCTAACGGTCACGGCGATGTTTGGGAATTTACGCAGGAGATGAATAACGAACATCCAGCGGCTTTCCCGGTTAAATTAATTGATCGCATTATTTCCTCAACCGATGCTAAAGTCATTCTGGATCCATTTATGGGTTCTGGTACGACGGCGATTTCTGCGATAAACTTCAAGCGCGATTATATCGGCATTGATATTTCGCCAGAATACTGCCAGATGGCAAAAAATAGAATAAAACAACACCAGTCTCAAACTAAACTTTGGTAAAATGACAAAAAAGCAGCCAGTCATCTATACAAAACCAGCGTTGATTGCGAAGCTCAAAGAGATTTCGGCCATGGGCTTTGTTCCCAATACTCGGCGAGGTAACAGCGGTGGAATTGGCAATACGCTGGAGGATTTATTGGGTATTAAAGAAAATAACTTACCCATTCCTAATGCTGCTGAGTGGGAGTTAAAAACGCAACGTCTCGCCTCAACTTCACTCACAACTCTTTTTCATATCGAGCCATCACCGCGCGCGATCCGCTTTGTGCCACAAGTACTTTTGTCTAAGTATGGCTGGCATCACCAAGAAAGTGGTAAAAAATATCCAAAAGGTGAGATGAGCTTTCGACAAACAATCCACGGGAAATCACGAAGTGATCGGGGGTTTGAGGTCGTAATTGATCGGAGGGAAAAGAAAATATTGATTTCTTTTGATGCTGGAAGTGTCGATGTTCGACACAAAAAGTGGCTCAAATCTGTTGGAAAGAGGATTGGCCTCCGTGAACTTGATCCACAGCCATATTGGGGCTTTGACGATTTAGAGCACAAGGCCGGAACAAAATTACTCAACGCTTTCTATGTTCAAGCGGAAGTAAAGATTGTACGTAAAAAAGAATTTTATCATTACACGAAAATAATGATGTTGCAGAAGTTTAATTTTGAAGGTTTTCTGAAAGCGATAGAGGAAGGAAAAATTCTTGTAGATTTTGATGCCCGCACTGGACACAATCACGGAACGAAATTTCGCATGAAACAAGATTGTTTGCCGATGTTGTATGAGAAGCAAACTATAATTTTATGACTTATGGAAAAAGAGATTAAGATAAAAACGCCAGACAAGCATGTTGTCTACGGTACGTTACGTTTGGCGAACAAGAAATCTGATTCTTTGCTAATTTTCGTGCACGGCCTGACTGGCTATCGGAACGAGCATAAATTCTATAACGGCGCTCGCTATTTTGCTGCGAAAAACATCAACACATTTAGATTTGATTTATATAGTTGGGAAAAGGATGCCCGGAAACTATCAGACTGTGGCTTATCAACTCATGCGGCTGATCTGAACACGGTTGTTAAATTTTTCCGCAAAAAGTTTAAAAAAATATTTGTGGCTGGGCACAGCTTTGGTGGCATTACAATTTTGCTCTCTGATACTAGCAAAGTAGACGGAATTATTCTGTGGGATTCTTCTTATAGTCGTGATCGTGATGACGAGAAATATGATAAGCATTTAGACGCTTACATTATTAAGTGGGGCGTGGAGTTTATTTATAGCAAAAAGATGCATGAGGAACACAAGAATTTTCCTGCGCCAAAAGTGGCAATCAAGAAAGTGAGTAAACCAATCAAAGTAATTGTTGCTGGAGCAGGAATGTTGGTAAAGCCGGGCAAAGAATATTTTAAGCATGCTAATGAACCAAAAGAGTTGGCAATAATCAAAGGCGCTCATCATAATTTTGACGAAGGTGAAACGGCGCAAGAACTTTTTAGAGAAACTTACGAGTTTATTAAAAAATATTAGATTCTGTATTTTTCTCAAATCTGCTAAGATTGTCTGGTGAAAAAGGAAATGAATTTTACTGCTCGGTTGCTCTCACTCTCGCTCTTGCCACTCACCCTAGTGGCGGCGCTGGTCCTGGCCGCCGACCGCGATCTCTTGCTCGCGCCAGCGCCGCTCACCGCGGCCGTGGCAGCCATGCCCGGGGCCGAGCTGGCGCCCAAGTTAGTCTCCACCTTGCCACCGCCGGCAACTGGCGCGCGGGCTTTTATCTCGGCTTATCTCTCGCCGCGAGGCCAGCTCACCGTACTCGCCACGCAAGATGCCAACTTGCGCTGGCCGATCGCCAGCATCACCAAACTTTTTACAGCCGCAGTGGCTTCTCAAGAAGATAATCTCAATCAAATCGTGACGCTTGCAGCCGAAGATTTGCCAGAAAATTCTGACAGCGGCTTCTTCCACGTTGGTGAGAGTTTTCGCCTGGGCGATTTATTTTTGCCACTGTTGTTAGAATCCAGCAATAATGCAGCGACTGTGCTCGCTAATCACAGTCAAGTTGATTTTATTCAGAGTTTAAATAATTTAGCCAATAAATTAGCACTACACGACACTAGGTTTTTTAATCCTCATGGCTTAGATTCACAAATTGGCGTCAATTATTCTAGCGCTTATGATCTCACGCTGTTTGCGAAGTGGTTATTGCAGAATAAATCAGAACTGCTCGCCTTTACGCGTTTACCAGCCGCTATTCTCGCACAGGCAAATGGCGAGTTTCATCATCAGATCAATAGCACTAACGAGTTGCTACTTTCCGCGCCGTGGGCTGGAGAAATTATTGGTGGCAAAACGGGCTCGACTGATCTAGCTGGGAAAAATTTGTTACTTATCTTACGCGCGCCAAATCAAGCTGGCTATTTAATCAGCGTTGTTCTGGGTTCCTCCGATCATTTTACTGCTACTCGCGAGCTAATAGATTGGACTCTTGCGAGTTATCAGTTCGCAAGCTAATCAATTCCAGTTATAATTAAGGGCGAATGAAACTCGCTCCGGTTAGCGTGCGTTTATCGTGGTGGCAACGACATCGTCGGCGCGTAATTGTGCTGAGCTGTGGTTTTATTGTCTTTGCCGCGGCTAACTTTCTTGGTTTAGAGAGTCGGGCCGGGATTGCCAAGTTTTATCCAGCCACTTGCTTGGGTGGTTGGGAGAGTCCGGAGCGGGCGAGTGGCGCGCCAGATGAGCTCTCCGCCGTGCTCAAGCCCGACACTCTGGCCGAGATTTTTTGTGGCGAGTTTAAGGGTGAGATTCCGGATGACAGCGAACCCAAAAATTTCCAACTCAAGCTAACTTGGCAACTCAAGTATCTCTCTCGCGATCGCGTTACAACAGCCACAACTAGCCTGATTGGCGATGACTTTGCCGAGCAAGCGGGGATTATTCTTGATACGCCGACTGATGCTGACTCACCAGTGGAATTAACTATTAGTGACGATTTAAACGCCACCAGCACGGCTACTTCTACTACACCAGAATCAGAATTACCAACAACTCCGGCTGACTCACCAAATTCAGATTTACCAGATCCAATCACTCCCGAGAATTCACCAAATCAAGAAAACCAGCAAACTCCAGAAAACACTACCCCCGAAGTTATCACACCACCTGAGGCCGCTCCGAGCCCCACAGATGCCTCCCAGCCAGCGTCGGAAAATGTTTCTCCGCCAGTCTCAGAATCTCCCACCTCTTGGTGGCGGGGTTTAATCAATATTGCTTGGGCTACTACCACTGTGGCCGAAAATATCTCTAGCCCGCAAATTGCTTCGGAAGTTCTCGCCGCTGGTGAACAGATTGCCGCTGAGAATCAGGATCTAGAAGTGCTCTACACGCTGGATAGTCAAACTTGGCAGACACTTGGCAAGGTGGGCGAGAGCAATTGGCGCGAAGCGAGTTTTACTCTGCCAATTACTAATTGGTCAGATTTGTCTAAGTTACAGATTAGTATTAAGCGCTTAAGCACTCTAGACGAACCGCCAAGAATAGAATTAGATAGTTTGGAATTAGCTGTTTTTTATGAGAGTCCGTTTGAGACGGAAATTACGCCGCAAGAAATCTCGTTCTTACCACGAGTGACGGCGCCGGAGAACACGCTCTTGCTGGCGCCAACGAGCGACTTTAGCGCTAACGAAACGCCTAGTTTTGAGATCAATCCAGACTTGGTGAGTGAGTTAGTTGCTGATTTGCAGGCTACAACTACGCGAGACAGTCTTATTGCCACAAGTAGTCTAGAAGCCGCAACCAGTACTGATCTACAACTACCAGTAACAAATCCAGAAGAAACAGCAACAACTACGCTAATTAATTTGCCAGAACTAGATTTAGAGAAATTAGTGCCAGAGAAATTGTTGAACTGGCTCCAGTCGCCGCGCTTGATCCAGCCAGCCTTCGCGGCTACTCCCAGCCAAAAGTTGCGAGTGTTGAAGACCGAAATTCTGGACGCCACTGGCAAACTAACCGACTTGAAGGCGGTAACAACGGAAACGGAATCAGGCGAACAGATCGAAATTAGCGTGGAGAAAACGGCCAAAGCGTTCCGTCCCGGGCGTTATCGTTTGCGCGTAGAATTGCTCCAAGCGCGGCGGGTGATTGTGACCGAAAGCGACTTTACCTGGGGCGTGCTGGCGCTCAATGCCAATAAATCTATTTATGCACCCAACGAGCGTGGCTATCTGCAATTTGCGGCGCTGGATGACACTGGTCACACGATTTGTGACGCCGATCTGGCGCTAAAAATTTCCGGGCCGGATAATCTCCAGGCTTTTTTATCAACTAAAACGGGCGAAATAATTAGAAGCGATACTTGCGGTGCTAATAATGTGACCGATGAACCGGATTACTTTGCTTATTATTTTTTTTCCCAAACTGGCAGTTATAAATTAACTTTAACCGATCTCAAGAATAATCACGAAATTAGAGACGAGATTCTCGTCAGATCTGGCGATAATTTAGTAATCGAGAGAATTAGCGCCACGCGTATTAACCCTTTTAAAGCGGATTATGTAATGAAATTGCGTGTGACTGCGCACACGAATTTTTCTGGTTCGTTGATAGAAACTTTGCCAGGGGAATTAACAGTAACCAGCGGCGAGAGCGCGTGGCCGCTAAGTTTGGCCGCCGGTGAGACGCGAGAATTTGCTTACACTTATCACGCGCCACCAGTCTCGCCGCAGATTTATCTGCTTGGCCCAGCAAAAATAAGGCAAGGTGAGCAAGAAATTTTTACCGAAGCGCGCGAGTGGCAAGTGGCGGCCGACAATGCTTGCCAATCCAATGGCACCGGCGGTGGCAACTGGAATACCGCTGGCACTTGGACGAGCTGTGGTGGCACAGTCCCTCAAGCGGCCGACACAGTCACAATCGTCAATGGCGACACCGTCACACTAGACGTGGATTCGGCTATCACTTCCATCACCATCAATAACGGCGGGATTCTGACCACCGATAATGGTAGCCGCAATCTCACGCTCACACCCGCGGCCGCCGGCACGGCTTGGACGATCGGCTCCACTGCCACCTTCACACCTGGCAACTCCACCGTCAAGATCACTTCTGACGCGGCAATCACTGGCGTCAATGGCACTACAACTTTCAACAATTTCCAACTCGTGCCCACTATTACTGCCGCACGCACTTACACTCTGCAAGCCAATGCCTTCTCACCCATCACGGTGAATGGCGACTTCTTGATTAACGCCACCAAGGCCACCACCGCCGCGCGTCTGACGGTCAATATGGGCAGTAGCATTACTGGCGCCAATACGAGCACGATTACTATCAAGGGTACCACTGTCGGTCAGGCTACCCTTACTACCACGTCCAGTAATTACGCCATTACCACCGGCTTTGTGATTATCGATGACCGTGGCACCTTCACTCTCAATGATTCCACCGTCACACTCACTGGTACTTCTGGAACATTGCTGACAAGAACGGGGACAACCGTTGGCGTTCTGGTCCGTGGTACTTCCACTATTGTCGTCACCTCCGACGCCACGGTCGCGATTACTTCTGGCACTTTCGGTCCTTCGGCTAATTCACTAAACAATCTCACTCTCTCGCCGACGATTACTGATAATCGCACATATACGCTCAACACGGCCGCCATGACCATCGCCGGCGACTTCACCATCAATCCCACCGCCGCTTCGGCCAAGACATTGACGGTGAATTTGGGTGGCGCGCTGACGGTGAGTACTTCTAAGACAATCACAATCTCTGGTACCACTTCTGGCTTGTCGACTCTCGATACCACCAGTTCTAATCACGCGATAACTACTGGGCTGATAAATATCGCCTCCGCTGGCACCTTCACCGCCAATGGTTCCACCATCACTCTGGGCGCCACCAGTGGCACACTCTTCACGCGCTCGGGGACATTCAACGCTAATACTTCCACAGTCAAATATACTGGTGATGGCACCACGGTTACTCTGACCTCCGGAACATTTACCAGTACCAATGCCTTCTATAATCTCCAGGTTGTACCCGTCGCCACTGGTCTAGTCTTTAGTCCACGCACTTACACTTTCGGTTCTGGTGCCATCACTGTCGGTAACACCTTCGACGTGAACCCCACTAGTATTGAGACCGGTGCGATAGCTCTCAACGTGGTCTTGGGCGCGGCACTCACCGTGAATGCTACCACCACACTCACTAACACTCCTATTGATGGGGTTTACTACGCCACCTCTACTCTGAATACTGGTTCGGACTATGCTCTAACCACCGGCTCGCTGGTGATGAGCCACGCTAGTTCTACCCTAAAGGGGAATGCCTCGACCATTACCGTAAATAATAATTTTTGGAAAACGGCTGGAACTTTTACACCCAATACCAGCACGGTTACATTTACTACAGCGACATCAAGCACTATAAATTTGGGGGGAACAGGAACGGGAAATCAGTTCTATAATTTAACAATCAATAAATCCAGCACCGCGACCACAACATTAATTACTAATCACGCTGATGTCACAAATAATCTGGTAATTTCTGCAGGAATATTAGATTTAGGTGGAAAAAATATTGTGACCACTACCAACTTCAGCAATTCTGGCACCCTCAGATTACAAGGTTCAGAAACTGTTTCTTTCTCCACCAACGACACCGACAGTGGCACGTGGGAATATTATGGCGATGGCACTGGCGCGGCGACCACGCAGACGGTCAAAGATTTCGGTAATACTGATTATTATGCGCTCAAGATTTACGACACTTCGGCTAGCAATCAAGACACTTTCCGGACTAGCGCCACGCTCAATGCTTCCAGCACGGTTACGGTGGCCTCCAGTACGCTCGATATTTCCACTAATTCTAATTTATTAATTCTCGACGGCATTCTCACTATCTCCGGCGGCACGCTCACGGCGACGAATGGCACGATTGATGCGAATAGTGACGTGTTTATTACCAGCGGCACGCTCACTGGGCCAGCCGGCAACTTCAATGTCGCGGGCAACTGGACACGTTACGGTGGTACTTTTACTCACAACTCTGGCACGGTCACTTTCGATACTTCTAGTACACCGTCTATAGAGACAAACACAGACGAAACTTTTTATAATTTAATTATCAGTAAATCTGGTGGCAGTTTTACTCTGTTGAACTCGGTGAATGTGGCTAATGATTTCACTCAATCTGCCGGCACGTTTGATATTACCGACACTGGTCTGACGGTTGCTGGCAATCTAGCGCTTCAGGGTGGAATTTTAGAGGCAATAGGTTCTAACACCACGGACATAGACGGAAATCTAACAATTTCTAGTGGCACATTTAGTGCGCCGGCTGGGAGCATGACAGTCGGTGGCAGTTACAATAATTCTGGTGGAACATTTACCGCCAATTCTGGCACAGTCACCTTCGACGCTACTGCTGGTGGCAAGACTTTGGCCGGCACAATGACGGGGACTAGCGCCTTCTATAATCTCACCTTTGATGGCTCTGGTGGCGCTTGGGCTTTTTCCAATAACGCCAGCACGACCAATGCCTTCACTTACACTCTGGGCACAGTCACTGCGCCGGCGCTCCTCTCTGTGGCGGGTAACTGGACGCGGAATGGCGGCACCTTCACGCACAATTCCGGCACAGTAGAACTGACTGGCACGAATCAGACCATTACTGGCGCCACCACCTTCTATAATCTCAAGAAAGTTGATACGAGCAATAACAGCACCGATCCGATTCTGACTTTTTCTTCCAATGCCACGACAACAATTTCTGGTTTGGTGACTTTTGTTGGTCTTGATAGTAACGACCGCGTAGACCTGCGCGCCAGCACTTGGGGCACGCGCTGGGGTTTTACCGTCAACGGCACATATAATATTAATTATGCTAGCACCACCGATAGTGATGCCTCGCTCGGCAGTTTAATTTTTCCAAATAATACAACCGACGGCGGTAATAACCTCAATTGGGACTTTGGTTCGCTGACGATCTCGCTAGACGGCGCGACGGAAGCGTTTTCGTCACTCACGCCCGGCACGCTTGTTGCCACTTCCAGTATTATCACGATTAGAAGTGCTAATCTAACTGGCTTCTCCCTCGCTGTCCGTCGTAGCAATGCCACGGCTACTATGCGCCTCACCACCAATACTGCACTCACTATCCCCGACAAAACCAACTGGTCGCCGGGCTTGGCCACCACCAGCGCCGGTAACGCGACAGCCAGCACCACCGAGCCGCTCACATTGCAATTTCGCGTTAAGCAATCCGGCACCGATACACCGAACTACGCCAGCGCTTGGTGGGGCACAGACGATACAACCGTCAACGCGCTCTTTGCTGGTTTGCCCAGCTCGGATACCGAGATTGCGAATCGCTCTACCAGCGCGCTAGCTACCACTACGCTCTCTGTGCTCTACAACCTTAATGTACCAAGCACGCAACCGAGCGGCGATTATTCTGGCGATGTAGTCTACACTGTCACAGCCAATCCGTAATTGGGGATAACTTTTTGCTAGCTATCTTATGGTAAAGCGCTATAATTAGTAACATGTCTAAACAGGATTTTAAATCTCTCTTCTCTTCAGTCATAATCGTCAGTTTAGTTTTTTCTAGTCTAATTTTTGTTAGTCAAGTGAGAGCTGCCACTCAAGCTACCACGCTCACGGTAACGGTTAACACCGCACTCACTTTTGCGATCGATAATAACGGCGGCAATACCGCCTTTGGTACCATTACACCTGGCACGCCGCTCAATGCCACCACCACCTTGAGTGTAACGACCAACAATAGCACTGGCTGGATCGTCGCGCTCTCGGGCGACAACAAAGACTCCAGCAATCACAACCTCAAGTGTGCCAGCGGTGGCTGTACGGTTGGCACGGATCAGATCACCGACCAAACCGAGTGGGTCCCGGGTACGGCCACCACCAGTGCTGGCAATGCGGCCACCATTGCCGCGCTCGCCAATTCCGGCAATGTTTTAGCTTTCCGCGTGATGAGCGCCTCCAGCACCAACGGTACACCGTTCTTGGCTACTACATGGTGGGGGACAAGTGATTGTTATACCACTTCCGTCGCTGGCTGTTTGTGGGCTGGTATTGCCAGCTCCACCGTTTCTCGGACTATCGGTAATGCTGGTGCTGGCTCTTATAGCGCCAGTGCTCACCTCAATACTGTCCAATATTATCTCAACGTTGGCGCGAGCCAGAAGACAGGTGCTTATACTGCGCCACTTACCTATACCGCCACGGCTAATTAGTTTTAGTTCCAACTCAGCATGCCTAGATTCTCGCTCAAAAATTTTTGTTTAATTCTCGTTGCGCTTTTTGTTGCTTCTAATTTTTTCTTTCTTGAGATAAAAAGAGCTCAGGCGGCCACTGGTTTGACGATTCAACCAGTGAAAGTTTCGCAAACACTCCAGCCTGGGGAGTCAGTTTCGGGCGTCATCCATCTCACTAGCGCTAGTGACGGTGAGCCGATTAATGTAGAGGCTAGCGTGGAAGATTTTATCCCCGTGGCTGGTGCGGAGAGCATCCAATTTGTGGGCCGAGCGCAAGGCGTGACGACTGTCCGTGACTGGATTGATCTCGGCGGCAAGCGCGTCTTTGATCTCAAACAAGGCGAGAGCGTGGATATTCCTTACACTATCACCGCGCCGTGGAGTGCCGAGCCGGGTAGCCACTTTGGTGTCGCTTTCTTCAAAGCCACTCGACCCAGCACTGGTGCCGAAACACTCTCAATCGGCACGCGCATTGGCATGTTGATTCTCGTCACCGTGCCTGGTAGCCATTTACAAAAAGGTAAAATTTTGGATTTTTCTGGCCCTAAATTTCTCCAGACTTTACCGGCTAGTTTTGCGATCAAGTTTGAGAATACCGGTACGGTCCACTTTGAGCCAAAAGGGACGCTAACGATCAGTAACATGTTTGGCCAAGTGGTGGCCCGCGTGCCAATCCAAGGACAAACTGTGCTACCAACCGGGATCAAAAATATCAATGTTAATTGGGAGCAAGATGGTTGGTTCCTCGGTCGCTACAGTGCCAATGCCACGCTCTACGACGGTGAGGGCACAGCCATGACGACTGATTCGCTCAGCTTCTGGGTCGTGCCGGTGTGGTATGTGCTTGGCTTTGTTCTCGCTGTGGTCGTTCTCTTCTTGATCTTGCGCTGGTTCAAGCGGCGCGTGCGGATCTCGATCGTCACTCCGCCAACGTCATGAAGTTCAAGACAGTCAGTCTCAGCTGTCTGGTAATTATTATTGTCAGCGGTTTTTTAATCTCATCTCGTCAATCAGTTTCTGCCGCTTTAGTTGGTTCGGGTAATACCACTTTATCAGTTACTGTTAGTGATGGCAGTGAGCCGCCGGTTGATCCTAATCCAGGCGGTGGCGGAGGTGGAGGTGGGGGAGGAGGCGGTGGCGGCAGTCCAGCCGCGCCCACTGGTGTCACTTTCTCCGGTCGTGCTTATCCGCTTAGCCGCGTGAGTATTCTCAAAGATGGCCAGCTTGCTGTGACGACCATTGCCGGGCCCGATGCGCGCTTTAGTGTTGCACTCACCACGCTCGCCGCTGGCAGTTACACTTTTTCCGTTTATGGCGAGGATAAAGACGGTCGGCGCTCTAGCACTTTTACTTTTCCAGTCTATGTGACGACTGGCGCTACCACCAATGTCTCTGGCATTTTCATCGCGCCCACAATCTCGGTGGATAAAGCGCAAGTCAAGCGCGGTGATAATCTGGCGATCTTTGGCCAGAGCGTGCCGAGTAGCGCGATCACGATTGAGGTCAATTCGGAGAATCAGTTTTTTCTCAGAGCCAATACTGATAGCAATGGCGTTTATTTATATAATTTTGATAGTGCGCCACTCGAGATTGGTCAGCACTTGGCGCGGTCTAAGTCGGCTTTGGCTACAGAATTGAGTGAGTTTGGTGCGCCGGCGATCTTTGCCGTGGGGACAAAAAATATTCTGGCGAAGAATGAGCCACGTTGCCCAGCTAAGGGCGACTTGAACGGTGATTGCAAAGTAAACTTAGTGGATTTCTCAATTGCTGCCTTTTGGTACAAGCGGCCGCTCGTTGGCGCGTTCAAATTATTAGAAAAAGCGAACTTGAGTGGCGAGGGCGCGGTGGATCTCCGCGACTTTAGCATCATGGCTTATTATTGGACTGGCTAATCATAATGTATAAAAAAATAAGTTTAATTAGTTTAACTCTGACTCTGTTTATTTTGTTGGGAAATTTTGCTCAAGCGCAAACGGCCGAAATATTTTTCGCGCCAGCAAGTGCGACGGCTAAGCCGGGCGAACTCCTGCAAGTTTCGGCCTTTTTACAAACAGAATCAAGTCTGCCCGTTAACGCACTAGAAGCGAATATTATTGTGCCAGAAAACGTTGAAATAGAGAGCATTAAGACTACCGATTCGGTAATAAATTTTTGGATTGAGGCACCATACTTTGACAAAATCACCAACACGATCAGATTTTCGGGCATTATCCCGGGCGGTTTTGCTGGCGTGCTTAGTCCGTTAAAGTCCGAACGTCAGCCGGGCAAATTATTTGATTTAATTTTATCTGGCAGTAGTTTAGAAAAATCCAGTCTAGAGTGGCAGAATCCCCAAGCTTTATTAAATAAACCGGACGCAACAGCGGTTGAATTAGTTGCGAAAAATCTGACCTTAACTTTTGACGCTGAATCAATAAATTCGGCGCCAGTTTTGACTCTAGCTCCGGATACTGATCCGCCAGAACGCTTCCAACCAGAAGTTGCTCGTGATGAAAATATCTTAGACGGCCAGTGGTTTGTGGCTTTTGCCACGCGCGATACTGGCGTGGGAGTTAAAGTTTATCAAGTGGCTGAGTATTTAGAAAAATCAGACGAACCAAACTGGCAAGAGGCAGTAAGTCCGTATGTCTTGCGCGACCAGACACGCGCGAGTTTTGTGAGTGTGAGAGCCATTGATCTAGCAGGTAATACTAGAATCGAAACTATTGCGCCAGAAACTGGTGTGGCTAAACCATATCCTAATTATCGATTCTGGCTTATAATAATTGCACTGTGTATCGCCGCGCTCTGTTATCATTATTTTTATTTGGCCTACTCGCGTCGCCGCTAAGCTTGCGCGCGGCAGCGCTCTCGCTCTCGCCGCCTACCGGCACTTTTACCGTTGGTAGCACTTTTGATGTTTCGATTTTTATCGACTCAAATGGTGAGAACATCAACGCCGTCGCGGCGAATTTACAATTCCCGCCAGACAAACTCCAACTAGTTTCGCCAACAGTCGGCAAGTCAGTCGTGGGCGTGTGGGTCACGGCGCCGCAGTTCAATAATCAAACTGGGCAAATTAATCTGGAAGGCGTGATCCCGGGCGGACTCAAAACTAGTCAAGGCTTGCTCACCACGCTCACTTTTCGCGTCAAGTCCGTTGGTCAAGCTGTCGTCAAGTTTCTCAATCAATCAAAAGTTTTATTGAATGATGGCATTGGTACAGACTCGCTCGCCAATATCCAGAACGGGATTTATCAGCTGATCTTGCCACCGCCAGCCGGGCCGATTGTGACCTCTGCCACCCATCCGGATCAGACCAAGTGGCAGGCGAGCAATAGCGCGCTGCTCTCTTGGGCCGCGGCCGAAGGTGAGGCACAAGGTTACAGCTATATCTTGAGCGACGAGCCACTGGATATCCCTGACGATGTTTCTGAAGGCGATCGAACCAGCGTGAGTTATCGCGATTTGAGCGAAGGGCGGCATTACTTTCATGTCAAAGCCTTGCGCAGTGGCACCTGGGGCGATACCACGCACTTTGCGCTCTTGGTCGATAAAACTTTGCCGGCTGATTTTCCTGTCCAGATCTTGCCAGGAAATAGAACGACGAGTTTGCAACCAGTGATCCAGTTTAGCACCACCGATAATTCGTCCGGCTTAGATCACTATGAGTTGCGCTTAATCTCGCTCCAGCCGCAGGGCGAGCAGGCACTATTTATTGAGTCTAATAGTCCGTATGTGCCGCCGAAGCTTGAGCTTGGTAGTTATGATGTAATCGTGCGCGCCTACGATGTGGCTGGCAATTATCGCGAAGTCACGCAGAGATTGGAAATAGTGACGCCAGTCTTCCGCTTTGTTTCTAGCGCGGGTTTGGTAATTAAAAATAAAGTGGTTATCACTTGGCCTTATTTATTTGGCGGCGTTTTGCTAATTTTAATTTTACTTGGCTACTTATCTAGTCGTTTACGTTTTATCCACTTTCATCTCCACCGGCAACATCAATCCGCCGAATTACCCGGCCATGTTCAAGACCAGTTAAGTGAATTGCAGAAATATCGCGAACGTTATGGCAAATCTCTCATGATTTTGCTAATGGCGATTAGTGCTGGCTTATTTATCGCTAGTTCTGCGCAAGCCGCGACTAGTGCAAATATCATTGGCGAGCCGGTGGCGCCGCCGGTAGTCACAACTATCTCTCGTCAAATTTCCAATCAAGAAATATTTTATCTTGGCGGTAAGTCTGATAGCCCGAATAGTCAGGTCGTGATTTATCTCCAGAATCCGGCGACTGGCGAGCTGGTGAGTCGTCATGTGGTGACTGACCAGAACGGTGAGTGGTTCTATCGGCATGACACTTTTCTACCCGCTGGTGGTTACTTGCTCTGGACGCAAACCAAGCGCGATAACGAACTTAGTCCACCAGGGCCGCAACTCGGCTTAACTGTCAGCTCGCGGGCAATCCAACTCGGTGCATCTAGATTAAGCTACGAAGCGATTTATTTGTTGATAATTTGTTTATTAATTTTGGGTTTGATTATTTTAATTACAGATTTATTAATTCATGCTAAAAAAGTAAAACATAAAAATCATCTTGTGCGCGAGCAAATTAGAGAAGCCGAAGAATCACTCAAACGCGGCTTTGCCATCCTGAGGCGAGACATTGAGGCCGAGTTAAATATCTTACATCAAGCTAAGCTGACTCGTGACTTGGCTCACGAAGAAAAAGCAGCCGAAACCAAGTTATTAACTGACTTAGAAAAAGTGGAAAAATATGTGGGCAAAGAGCTTTGGGATGTGAAAAAAGTGGGTTATAATTAGTGTGAATGAAGAAAATAGGCATCGCTGTCATCGTTACTAGTTTATTGCTCACTTCAGTGGTGTTTGCCGCTTGGGATGGTCAACCCTATGACCCGGGCGAGACGCTGGATCCCGAATGTGCGCCAACCACTGCCAACTGTACGGTGGCCAGCTCGACCTTGCAGGCAGTTTATAACGCCACCAGTGGCAATGCGATTGTTACCACTGATAATCGTGATCTCACCTTCACCCTCGCCGACACTGCCACGGATTCTAATTTGATTTTTAATCTCGCAGGCCAGGGCGACTTTATTATCAAAGATAATGGCACGGCTTTTGTCACCTTTGGCGACGATGGCTCCACCACTTTTGCCAATAATATTAGCGTCAACGGCGGGACGATTACTGGTAGCGGTGCTTTGACGGTTGATTCGGCTGCGGCTAGTGCTCTAAACTTTGGCACCGGCTCCAGCGCCAAGACAATCACGCTTGGCAATACCACTGGCGCCACCGCACTCAACTTGCAAGCCGGCTCCGGCGGGCTCAACCTTACCGGCAATGTTTCCATCAATTCTTTCTCTGGTTTGCTCAAGTCCACCACTGGCCTCGTGAGCGTAGCCACGGCCGGGTTAGACTATGTTAGTACCACTTCCACCAATTCTTATTCTGGCGTCAACACTTTTACCGCCACCACTACGCTGGCCGGCTCGATTGTTCTACAAACACCGACTAGTACTAAAACTTATATTTCTTCCGACACCAACGCCGCGCGCGGTGCGATGTTGCAGAAGGCAAAACAAGACGCTACTGCATCCAGCACTATTTATGTTGGCCCGGGTTTTTATGACACTAGTAATCTGCTCAAGACTGGCGTTAATTATTACTTTGAGCCTGGCGCTGTAGTCTATTTTACCGGTTCTGGCGCGGCGATCTTTGATGATGGTGCAAATGGCACTAACGGGGCCGCAACTTCTACTATTGGTGGCCACGGTCAGTTTATTTATGCGGGCAATGCTGGAAGTAATGATCACGCCCCTTTTTCTATCACCAATGCCGCCAGCTCCGTCACAGTCTCAGCCGAGCGCATTCGCTCAATCTCTGCCGGTTCGCCTAATGCCAGTGCGATTGTGGTTGGTTCTGGTGCGCAATTTACTGCTCACGTGACTCGCGATATTTCTTCCATAGAGTATGACGCCGTTGTGACGGATGGCAATGTTAATCTATATGCCGATACTATTATGGGTGGCGAAGGCGGTGGCACTGGTAGTGGTATTGAGGTTGCTTGCGGCAACCTTTATGTCAAAGCTAGAGTTTTTGACGCCAATGCCGAAGGCGCCCTTGATATGCCTGGTTGTGGTGGTACTCCGGCTAGGGTTACGCTGGAAGTAGCTCTTTATCCTCACGGTATTAGCAATGGTAGTGGCGGCGATGATCTGAAGGTCTTAGGTGGTGTGATGCGTGGTACTTATCCGCTTTATCACACTGGTGGTGGCACCACATACGTTTCTGGCGCACAATTAATTCCCGATAGTACTATTGCTCCCATCACCATCACTGGTAATGGCCTCTCGCTCAATGGCATTACCACTGCTTCCACTACTACTTACAGCATTGATGGCACTGGCACGGTTTCTTGCTCAGCTTGTCAGTTGGATAAATTGATCAATCCGGCGATTACGCTCACTGGCAATATCCAAGTGGGCAGCAACTTGGGCGTGGCCACCACCTCGCCGTGGCGCACGCTCTCGGTTACTGGCACAGTCGGCTTCGACGGTCTCACTGGCTCTACTGGCGCTGGCTCGCTGTGCTTGAGCTCTAGTAAGCAAGTTGTGTATAACAGCGCCTCTGATGCTTGCTTGTCTTCCACCCGCGCGACAAAGCATGATATCGCCGAGCTAGAAGTGGCTGGTTTAGAAACTCTAGCCGGTCTGGAGCCGGTCTCTTTCGTCTACAACGAGGGCGACGGTCGGACGCGTTACGGTTTTATTGCGGAAGATACTGCCGAAGTTGATGACCACTTGGCGACACATGATGGTGAGGGCCAGATTAGCGGTATTGATGACCGGGCGATCTTGGCGCTGGTGGTACGCGCCGTGCAAGAGCAAGAAGCGCGTTGGGGTGAGACACTGGAGAGCCGCGGACTCACACTAAATTTGGATGAGGTGAGTACGGAAAGTCCTCGAAACGCGCGCGAATATATTCTGGAAAAAGTTAAAACAGGTTTAAAGCCCGTGACTGACTTTGTCAGCGCGCGAGTAACGGCAGTTGTTGGTTATTTTGAGAAAGTTCACACTAGAGAGCTGTGTTTGCAACGAGCAGATGGCACGGAAAAATGTTTGAAGGCCGAAGATTTTGATAAACTAAATCAGTCAGTCACTCCTGCCAGTGTGACGCCGGAAGTTAAATCTGAACCAGAACCAGAACCAGAACCGGAAGTTATTACTAAACCAGAACCAGCACCAGAACTAAAGTCAGAAAATCCAGAAAATTCTGAACAAGCAGAAGAAATTGTTGTCCCAGAAACTATTTAATATTTTTAGATCATGACTGTTAGTACTAATCGTAAAACAACTAATGCCAGACAAACGGTTTTGACGCGGATTCTGGTTGCGTTACTTGTGTTGTGTTTAGTAGCGGTGGCTTATCTCTATCAACGCTATCGCACGCTCCAGACTGATCCGGAAATCCGAGCGAAAAATGAAACGACAAAAATAATTAAATCACTGGCGCGACTGATGATTATCCCAGACGAAACCGGTGTGGTGGTGGCCACGGTGTCTGATCGCGAAAAATTGAACGGTCAAGACTTCTTTCGTTCAGCTCAGAACGGCGATAAGGTGATTGTTTTCCCGCAAGCCCATCTAGCTGTGCTGTATCGGCCGGCGGTGGATAAAATTGTGACAACAGCGCCCCTCGCGCAGGTGCAAGCAGAGGCCGAAAATAAAACAGAACAAGTAGAACAACATGCGCCTTAAAAAAGTCTGTTTGATCTTTTTGCTCGCGCTAGCGTTGGTGAGTCCTGCTTTAGCTTCCGAAACTGTGGGGACGGTCAGCGCCAGCCACGCTTATGCTTGGGGTGAGAATCTCGGTTGGATCAATCTCGCGCCAACGAACACTAGCGACGAGTATGTGGGTGTCACAGTCACCGACTCCGGCTTATCCGGTTATGGCTGGAGTAGCAAATATGGTTGGATCAACTTCCAGCCCAGCAATTCTAGCCAGAGCGTGGCCAATACCAGCGAGGGGAGCTTGAGCGGCGCGGCGTGGGTCTCGGGCCTCGGCTGGCTCGACTTAGGCGGCATCAGTATCAGTGATAATGGTGTTTTTGCGGGTACGGCTGGGACATCTGGTAATAGTGTGGGACGAGTGACTTTTGATTGTGACAATTGTTCCGTCCAGACTGACTGGCGACCAGCTTCGGCCAGGACGGAGACAGAAACCGGAACAGGATCGGGGAATGGCTCCAGTGGTGGCTCGGGCTTTATTGGCAATATCAGCCACGGCGTCACGAATGCTATTACGACAATTTCTGAAAATCTGAGAAATTTATTGTTAAATTTGCTTAATTTAATTAGGCAGAGATTGTTCTCAACCCAGATGCAGGTAATTAACCAGCCAGAACCAGAAAATGTTTTGCCTGAGGTAAAGATCCCGGTGACTATGAATCTGAACAAAAATCCAGAAAATAATTCTCAGAATAATTTTCCTAGCTCGGTGGAGAAGCCGCAAACAGCGCCAGAGTTAGAATTAGAACCAGTCTCAACTTTCTCATTGCGTAAAAAGTTGGGCGTGCTCGCAATTTTCGTAGCGGGGATTATTGCGAGCTTGTGGTTGTTTGCACGATTGAAGTATAATAAATAGACATGCATTTTTCTATTTCAAAAATATTTTTAATCTTTTTTGCTTCAGTTCTTTTTTTAGCGCCAAGTTTTGCGCACGCGGCGTCACTTAGTCTTAGTCCAAATACTGGAAATTTCTCAGCTGGTCAGAATTTTGCTGTTACAATAATCGTTTCCACACCTGACCAAGCCATGAACGCTGTTTCTGGCGTTGTCACTTTCCCCGCTGATCTCTTGCAAGTCACTTCGCTCTCCAAGGGCGGCTCGGTCGTCGGCCTGTGGGTGCAAGAGCCGAGCTTTTCTAATTCTGCGGGAACAATAAATTTCGAAGGCGTGGCGCTTAATCCCGGTTTTACCGGTAATTCTGGCCGAGTTTTGAGTATCAACTTCCGAGCCAAGCGTGCGGGCTCGGCCAAATTAAGTTTTGTCACACCAGCCGTGCTCGCCAATGACGGCCAAGGCAGTAATATCTTGACTAGCGCCGGTAGTGCCAGCTTGCAACTTGGCGGTGCGGCGACAGAGCCAACTATCGCCAAGCCGATAATTCCGGATATTTCTGAAACTGAAGATGATCAGAATAGTTTAAATATTACTTCCAGCACGCATCCAGATCAAGACAAATGGTATCGTGCCAGCACGGCCAAGTTGAGCTGGGATTTGCCAAGTGGCGCGAGTGCGGTGCGCCTAGCGGTCAATAAAACAGCGCGTGGCGAGGCGAGCGTGCTCTATGAGCCAGCCGTGAGCGAGAAAATTTTGGATGATCTGGGTGACGGCAGGTGGTATTTCCACGTTCAAGCTAAATTGGGTAACGGCGAGTGGAGTGAGACGAGTCATTATCGCCTGCAAATAGACACGACTAAGCCGACTAATTTCTTTATTCGCGAGAGCGCCCGGGACGACGACACGGATCCAAAAGTTAAATTACTCTTAAGCGCGAGCGATAGTACTTCTGGCTTAGATTATTACGAATTACGTTCGGGTAGTGAGACTCTGCCTGTTTGGCGTGGCGGTCGTGGTGAAGTTTATCGCACGCCAGCCTTGCCACCGGGCACACACACTATTACCGCGCGCGCTTTCGATCGCGCTGGTAATGCATTACTCTCTTCGATTTCTGTCACGGTTCTACCGCTACTCTCGCCAACTTGGACGGATTACCCAACCGATCTACTCGCCGGGCAGAATTTGGTGGCCAAAGGTCAAACTTATCCCGATACCGGCTTGCTTGTGAGCGTGCAAGAAGGGGCTAATCCAGCCGAAATTGCCAGCATCAAGAGCGATAACCTCGGCAGCTTTACTTTTGTTTCGCCAGAGAAACTGCCGGCCGGCAATTATACGATTACCGCCCGAGTGCTACGCGATGACGGCGCGAGTAGTTTGCCCAGCACGGCGATTGAGCTGAACGTGCGCCCGCCGGCCTGGTGGCGCTTGGGCAATAAAGCTGTTTCCGCTCTCTCGGTCGCGATTCCTTTTGTGGCGCTATTCGTCTTACTCGCGCTCTTGCTCGAGCACAGCCAGCGCGCTTTACATCGCCTGCGGCGCAAGGTGCGAGCCGAAGTGCATGAGGCAGAAGAGTCAATCGGCCAAGCCTTTGATCTCCTGCGCGAAGATCTGGAGAAGCAGTTAAGCTTGCTAGAGAAAGCTAAAACGAAGCGCGACTTGACTCGCGAAGAAGCGCGCATCCTCACTCGTGTCCGCAAGAATCTTCGGACCGCTGAGAAATATATCAAAAAAGAAATCGAAGATATCGAGAAAGAGGTGAAGTAGGGGGAAACTCTGTGGACCTACCGGGAGTCGAACCCGGACCTGTTCCATGCCATGGAACCGTTCTACCGCTATACTATAGGCCCAAATATTTTAAAACTTTTCGTTTGCCACTGTAGCATATATTTGTTAAATTAGAAACTTATGTTTGGCGACTTTATCTTGAAGAAAATGCTCAAATCTCACGGTGTGAGCGAGGAGCAAGCCGGTCAAGTGATGAATATTGTGAAGCAGAATCCCGCCCTTTTTAAGCAAATTGCGGAAGAAATACAAGAAAAAGTGAAGTCTGGCCAAGATCAACAAGCCGCGGCCATGGAAGTGATGCTAACCCACCAAGCAGAGCTAGAAAAACTGAAGCAGAGCTAAATATTTGACAAGTTTTTGCAAATCTGCTAGGGTATAAGTTGGTTAGATTTTCGTCTAACTTCCCAAGGCTGCAGGGTTTGCGGCTAAATTGTTCTTCGACAAGAAGGAGTTTGAGTATGAAAGTTCCCAGTTTGGTGGGGATGGTCGCCGTGTTGCTCACGGCCAGCGCGGCGCGCGCGGATTCGTACATGGTGAGTGGATCGAACTCGTTCGAGAGTGCGCTCCAGCCGAGCGTGGTGGTGAGTGTCCCCAAGTTCGACGACATGGGTGGCACGCGCGAGCTGGTCGGTGTGCTGGTGGAGTTTTGCCATGATGGCTCGGTGGATCTGCAGGCCGATAACGACGATCCGTTTGACCATGGTCAGCAGTTGTTTGTCCAAGGTCAGCTGATTCGCTCGTGGTCAGTGACTGGCCCGGCCGGCCTCGCGAGTGGCGATACCAAGATTGTGAACACAGCCTCGGTCCCACTTACTCCGGATGACGGCGATGGTGGTAATAACGATGTTTTCCAGAGTTCTGGCCCAGACGGTCACAACTTTGGCACCGTCTCGTATGCCACATTGACCGTCTCACATCCTGCTCAGCCGCTTGCGGCGTATCTGGGCGCAGGCACAGCGGACTTCATGTTCACGCCGGACGTGATCTTCCAGACGGCGAACTTCGGGCCGTATGTGCCCGATTCGTGGCAACTAGAGGTGGAGAACCCGGTTCTCAACCTGACCGCGAAAGTCACTTATGACTATCGCCCGGTGCCGGAACCAGCGACGCTGGCAATCGCCGGATTGGGTTCACTCCCTCTGTTTCCTCGCCGGCGCAGATCTTTCTGTTAATCTCAAATCACCTGATCATAATCTGACACTGATTTGAACCACACCGCCCCGTTCCGATGCACAGCATCGCGAACGGGGTTTATTTTTTTTTGCTTGAACTTTAGCTGGAAATAAGGCATATTTAGCAACATGAAGCTCTCAATCGGCATTGTCGGCCTGCCAAATGTGGGGAAGTCCACGCTCTTCAATGCGCTCACGAAGAAGTCTGTTCCGGCAGAAAATTATCCATTTTGTACTATCGATCCGAGTGTGGGCGTGGTGCCGGTGCCAGATGAGAGATTACAGAAATTGTCAGATTTTTCCAAGTCAGCCAAGACAGTGCCAGCGGTGATCGAATTCGTAGACATCGCTGGCTTGGTGAAGGGCGCGGCGAGTGGTGAGGGTTTGGGTAATAAATTCCTCTCGCACATTCGCGAAGTGGATGCGATTGCGGAGGTGGTGCGGATTTTCGACGATAAAGATATTATCCATGTGCATAATAAAGTCTCTCCACTGGATGACGTGCAAACTATCAATTTAGAATTAGCGCTCGCAGATTTGCAAACAGTTGAAAAGCGCTTGATGACAATTGGGAAAGATGTGCGTCGGGGTGATAAAGAGGCAGTTCTTGAAGAAAAGTTGTTGAAAAAACTTGAAGAAATTTTAAAACAGGGAAAGTTAGTGTCAGAATTAAGTTTAGATAAAGAAGAAAAAATCTTGCTCAAGAGTTTGCACTTGCTCACCGCCAAGCCGATGCTCTATGTTTTCAATAATTCCGAAGCGGCTGGCGCCAAAGCGGATACGAAAGCTTTAGAAAATCTGATGGCCGGACAAGGCGCGAAGTGGGTGGAAGTTGATGCGATTTTCAACACCGGCTTGGATGAGCTCATCAAACAGAGTTACGCTTTGCTCGGCTTAGCCACATATTTTACCACTGGCGAGGACGAAACGCGGGCTTGGACGATCAAGCAAGGCTGGACGGCGCCCGAGGCTGGCACGGCGATCCATGGCGACTTCCAAGAAAAGTTTATCAAAGCGGAAGTGATTACTTGGCCAGATTTACTGGCCGGCAAAACTTGGCGTACGGTTGGGCGGGATTATGTGGTGAGTGACGGAGATGTAATTGAGTTTAAAATCTGACGGCGATGCTTGCCCGTCCGTAGCTTTAGCGAAGGCGGGTTCTGGAATTCAAAATTTAGAAAAATAAAAAACCGGAGCGCGTGTGCTCCGGTTACGAATATCGAGCTAATTGATCTTAGGTTTCTTGTTGCAACGAAAGACCCAGTTTGTTTAGCTCACGCTTGATACTTTTCAGTGAGGTTGTTCCTGCCCCACGGTAGGAGAGAAACACACGTTCAGAGCTTTGGGTGAGCTTTCTGATGGTGTCGATATGGACTGATCTCAGAATGTTTTCTGCTCTTTGGTATAATCCCAATTCAGTAATTGGTCGGTCGAGAATTAGTTCGTCAACCAGACACTTTACCATGAATAACGATTGCAGTGAGGACCCAGATTTCATGTGTCTACCTACTTTCTGTCAAAAGGCACTATTGCCACCTACATTCTTAGCAAATTGGGCTAACTTTGTCAAGCAGATAAATTCTTGGAAATAAAAAGACCACCAGAGCGCGTTGCGCTCTGGTGGTTGATTGGTTACCGGCATTTCTTGAACTGAAGGCCACGAAGGATAAGTACTTGGCCGATTAGGTCAGCCTTTCTCGTGCCAAGCAGTTGCTTGATTTCGTCCCATGTTTTCTGGGTGAAGTCATAGAGACGAGCGAGGCCAGCTCTCTGCAGCTTGCGTTTTTGTGAAGCCGTGAATTGGATTTCAATCTCGAAGATGGACTTGTGAGAGTTGAATAGCTGCCTTTTGAGATTCCCAACCTCATCTGCGTGTTGAACCTTCAACAATTCTAATCTACCCTCGTGTGTTTCTCTCAATGCAACCAATTCTGCTTCGTGAGACTTTTTTCTTTGATCCGAAAGGAGAGTCAACCTCTCGTGTTCTTTCCTGACTCGACGTCCAACAAGAACGAGAATCCTCACCGAGTGTTCGTTGATGGGCTCACAATTACCCGCTATCTCACTTAGAAACACGGTGTCTTTCGAGGTGAGTTCAAGTGGCGGTATTGTGGCTGGATTCGTTGTTTCGTATTTCGCCGTCACATCGGAGTAGATTCCCATGGACATGTTTTACCCTGTACCTTTCTGTTTTGTTCCTCTAACCAATTTTGGTGATCACAACACGCGTTGCAATCTGTAATTTCGAAGACCTTGACCACTTACATTCTTAGCAAACTGTGCCAATTCTGTCAAGTCGGAACTATTTCTGATTCGTGTTAAGATTTAGAGATGAAACATTCAAAAATTTTGGAATGGGCACTAATCTTGTCGCTGATTATTGTGCTCAATTTGTTCTTCCACTTTGCGACCAAGGTGGTTTATCAGGAGCCAACGTGGGACACTTATTGCCCGCAGAAGCAAGTCAACATTTCGCCAAGTAATGAGAAGGATTGTGTGGGCGTGGGTGGTGCTTGGAACGCTCCCGCAAGCTTCAGTAAAGAGCCACGGCCTGTAACTGTGCCAGCCACGCTCACGCCGGCTGAACCGCAGGGCTACTGCGATGTCACTTTCACTTGTGCGAAAGAATATAATGAAGTGCACAAAGTTTATAATCGCAACGTGTTCATTGTGCTGATCGTGCTGGGTTTGCTCTCGCTCGGCGCGGGCTTCTGGCTCACGCAGTCGGGCGCCGTCTCACTCGGTGTCTCCTTTGGCGGCGTGGTCTCGCTCATCGTCGGCTCTACTCGTTACTGGAGTGACATGAACGATTACTTGCGCTTAATCATCCTCGCGGTCGCGCTGATTGCTCTAATCTGGTTGGGGATTAAGAAGTTAAGTCAGAATCAGTAAATTTCTAGCTGGTGAAGTAAAATTGCCGTGGCTGAAGCTTACGATCACAATCAAATAGAGCAGAAATGGCAGACGGAATGGGAGAAGTCTGGTATTTATTCTGCGCAAGAAAAAAGCGAAGCGGGAGAAAAAAATAAGTTTTATTGTTTGGTGGAGTTTCCGTTTCCGTCTGGTGATGGCTTGCATGTCGGTCACATCCGGAGTTATACGGCGCTGGATATCTTGGCGAGAAAGCGGAGGATGATGGGTCAGAACGTGCTCTATCCGATGGGCTGGGACGCTTTCGGTCTACCAACAGAGAATTACGCAATCAAAACGGGCAAAGCGCCGGCACTGGTGACGCAAGAAAATACGGATAACTTTCGTAAACAGCTCAAAGCGCTTGGCTTCTCATTTGATTGGTCACGCGAGATCAACACCACTGATCCGGAATATTACAAATGGACGCAATGGCTCTTTCTGCAGTTCTATCAGCACGGCTTGGCGTATAAGAAGAAAACGCTAATTAACTGGTGTCCGAAAGATAAAATTGGTTTGGCGAATGAAGAAGTGGTTGATGGTAAGTGTGAGCGTTGTGGTACGGAAGTGGAACAACGAGAGAAAGAGCAATGGATGCTGGCGATTACGAAGTATGCGGACAGATTGGATAAAGATCTGGACACGGTAGACTATTTAGAAAAAATCAAAATCCAGCAGAGAAATTGGATTGGGAGAAGTGAGGGAGCGGAGATTGAGTTTCCATTCAGCCCCACCCCCGACCCCCTCCCCAAAGGAGAGGGGGAAGAGAGAAAGAACCCTCCCCTTGGGGGAGGGAATGGGTGGGGCGAATTTGGCTATCAAACTGCTGATCCAGTCGCCTACCGCGCTTTACAAGAAAAAGCGGTGGGTATGCGTCAGAATCCTACTGAAGCTGAAGAGAAATTGTGGCAAGAATTAAGAGACAATAAACTAGGTTGCCACTTTCGCCGCCAACATATTATTGGAAAATTTATTGTTGATTTTGTTTGTCTAGAAAAAATGTTGGTAGTAGAAGTTGACGGGGATGTTCATGATTATCAAAAGGAATCTGACGAAGAAAGAACAAAATATTTGGCACAACTCGGCTATAAACTTATTCGTTTCAGCAACGAAGAGGTTTTAAATAACATTAAAAAAGTTTTGGAGCAAATAAACTTAGCCCTCCCCTTGGGGGAGGGTGCGGGTGGGGTGATCAAAGTCTTCACCACTCGGCCAGAAACGATTTTCGGCGCGACTTATCTGGCCATTGCTGGCAAAACCGATAAATTTACTGGCCAGTATGTGACTAATCCGGCCACGGGGGAGGAGATTCCAGTGTGGGAAGCAGAATATGTAATGTCTGATGTGGGCACCGGCGCACTGATGGGCGTGCCGGCCCATGATGAGCGGGATTTTGCTTTTGCGCAGAAACATAATTTACCGATTAGAGAAGTGGTGACGCCCAAAATGATCGACACCCACGATCCGCCGCGCGAAGGCGTGAAAACGGTAGCGAGAAATGCCATTCAGGCGATAATTATTAATCCCAAAAATCAGAAAGTTTTGTGTTTGAAGTGGAAAAAATTTCCCTGGACGACATTTATCACTGGTGGGATCGAGGGTGACGAAGATATGGTGGAAGCAGCAAAAAGAGAAATTACCGAAGAAACCGGCTATAAAAATGTGAAGTATGTGAAAACTTTAGGTGGTCCAGTCGAGTCGCATTTCTTTGCTAATCACAAGAACGAGAACCGAAAAGCGGTTTTTCACGCTCTGGTTTTTGAGTTAGAGAACGAAGAACAGCAAGAGTTGTCGGAAGAGGAGAAACAGATTCATGAAGTCGTTTGGCTAACTTGGGACGAACTGGCGAAAGACAAAAATATCAAATGTTCAGAATACGAGCTGTGGCTCGACCGGTTCTTTAAACCCGAACATGCTTGGGCTAGCGAAGGTGTAATGATAAATTCCAGCGAATTCTCCGGCTTAGATTCTGTTGAGGCGCGGGAAAAAATAATCGCGAAATTTGGCACGGCGAAAACGACTTACAAACTGCGCGATTGGATTTTTTCGCGACAGCGCTATTGGGGTGAGCCGATTCCGATGATTTTTTGCAGCAAATGTGATTGGCAACCTGTGCCAGAAAGTGATTTGCCAGTGATTTTGCCGGAAGTCAAAGAATATCAACCCCGTGATGACGGCGAATCGCCACTCGCGAGCGTGAGTGAGTGGGTGAATGTGAAATGTCCGAAATGTGGCGGCGAAGCGCGGCGAGAAACTGACACGATGCCGAACTGGGCGGGTTCAAGCTGGTATTATCTGCGTTACTGCGATCCAGAAAATGCTCAAGAATTTGCGAGTGAAGAAAAATTGCAATATTGGCTAGGCAAAACTGGAACAAGTCTTGGCGGCGTGGATTGGTACAACGGTGGCATGGAGCACACGACTCTGCACTTGCTCTATTCTAGATTCTGGCATAAATTTTTATTTGATCTCAAATTAGTGCCAAATTCTGAACCGTATCAGAAGCGTACGAGTCACGGCTTAATTCTCGCTGAAGGTGGAGTGAAGATGAGTAAGTCAAAGCCGGAGACCATCATTAATCCCGATAAAATTGTGGGACTTTATGGCGCTGATACGCTGAGATTGTACGAAATGTTCATGGGTCCATTTGAGCAAGCGGTGGCTTGGAATACAGAAAGTATAATTGGGCCAAGAAGATTCTTGGAGAGAGTCTGGAAATTGAGTGATAATCTGTCAGAAAAAACTGCAGAAAATTTAGCTGATTCGGTGCAGAAAATAACATCAGATATTGAAAGTCTCAAATTTAACACGGCTATTTCTGGCTTGATGATTTTGTTGAACACTTTTGAGAAAGAAGGCGTGAGTAAAACAGATTATGAAGTTTTTCTTAAGCTTCTCGCACCCTTTGCGCCGCACATCGCAGAAGAATTGTGGCAAAAGTTGGGACATAACACCTCGATTCATCAAGAGAAGTGGCCAGAACTGAGTGAATCTGGAGAAAAAACTACAACACGTGAGCAAAATATTATGATTCAGGTCAATGGTATAATTCGTGACAAAATCGTGTTGAGTGGCGGGCAAGAAGCAACAGAAGAAATAGCCAAGAATATGGCTCTACAGAGCCCTAAAGTGCAGAAGTGGCTTGACAATAAAACGGTAAAAAAGGTAGTTTATATCCCAGGACGTTTGCTTAATTTTGTAATCTATGATAATATAAAAACATGAATAACAACAGCAAAGAAACAAAAGAGGTGATGGCCTTCAAGCCAGTTGAGGTGGTAAAAGAGCTTTTGGCCAGCCTTGGGGCGCGGCCACGTGACGTAGTTAAGCGTCGTTATGGCTTGGCGACGAAAGAGACGATGACACTGGAGGCGGTGGGCCAGATCTATGGCATCACCCGCGAGCGCGTGCGGCAGATTGAGAATGCCACGATTGCGCAGATCAAGAAGTCTGAGGCCAATACAGCTGCTCAGTCAATCTTTGCCCAGCTCAAGGGTGTGATGGAAGATTACGGCGGCCTGGTGCACGAGCAGGAGTTTCTTGATCATATTTCTAAAGATCAGGTGGTCCAGAATAATGTGCACTTCTTGCTTGTGCTCGGCGACGCTTTTGCGAAACTAAAAGAAGATGATTATTTCCATCATCGTTGGACGGTGGATGCGAGCCTCGCCGAAGGCGTGCATCAGTCACTACGCAATCTCTGCCAAGTTCTCGATACTAACGAATTAGTTTCTGAAGATAAAATTGTGGAGCACTTTATGAGTGGTTTGGATAAACGCGTCTCGCCAGAGATGGCTCGGCAGAAGGTCAAGAACTGGCTCAAGCTCTCCAAAGAGATTGGTTTGAGTCCGGTGGGCGAGTGGGGCCTGGCCAAGTCGCCAAATGTGCGCGTAAGAGGGATCAAAGATTACGCTTTCCTCGTCATGCGTCGCAAGGGTTCTCCAATGCACTTTACCGAAGTCGCCAAAGAGATTACGGCCACCTTTGGTCGCAAAACTAATGCCGCGACTAGTCACAATGAATTAATTAAAGATCCGAGATTCGTGCTCGTTGGGCGGGGATTATATGCGCTTGGCGATTGGGGCTACACGCCGGGTATTGTTCGCGACGTGATTAAGCAAATTCTCGACAAAAATGGCGCGATGACGAAAGCTCAAGTGATGGCGGCTGTGAAGAAAGAGCGTTATGTCAAAGATAATACTATCTTAGTTAACCTCAAGAATCCTAAATTCTTTAAAGAAGATAAAAAGTCTGGTCTCTTCTCGAATCCAAAATAGTTTTTGTGTTATAATTAGTGCGTGACTTTTGAGCCGCTAATTCAGTCTGTTGTTAGCATCAGTATACCGATAGTTTTTTACTGTCTGCCGGTTTTACTATTTGTGGCAGCGTGGAAGCTCTTGCGTTACTACACGCGGGCGAAATATCTTGGTGAGACAGAATTTGTCTTGCTTGAGATCAAGATTCCCAAGACTCTCATGAAAACGCCACAAGCGATGGAGCTGGCGCTTAATGCGTTGCATCAAGGCTGGGATGGGGATAATTTTTATAAAATTTGGTTTCTGGGTCAGGCTCGTGCCTGGTCATCGCTCGAGCTAGTCTCGATTGGTGGCGAAGTGCACTTCTATATTTGGGCCCAAAAGTTTTTTAAAAATTTAATCGAAGCGCAGTTCTACGCGCAATATCCAGAAATCGAAATTCACGAAGTGGAAGATTACGTCCACAATGTGCCGTATGACTTGCCCGGCAGTGATTGGAAGCTCTGGGGCGCGGAGTTTAAACTTAGCAAAGCCGACGCTTACCCCATCAAGACTTACGTTAATTATGGCTTAGATAAAATCTCTAGCGACAGTGAGAGCGACGCTTGGCGCACGGATCCCATTACGGCTGTTCTCGAATATCTTGGCTCGATGAAGCCGGGTGAGCAACTGTGGATCCAGATCCCAGTGCAAGCGGCCAAAGACCGCTTCCACAAGCCTGGCACTTGGTGGGGCAAACAGGGATGGAAAGACGAAGGTAAAGCGTTAATCGAGAAGATTATGCAACGCGACAAAAAAGGCGGTGAAGACGAAAGTTTGGGCCTAACCATTCTCTCGCCTGGCGAGCGCAAAGTGGTGGAGGATATCGAGCGCTCGCTGGCCAAGCCCGGCTTTGATTGTGGCCTGCGCGCGCTCTACTTGGCCAAGCCGGAGCTGTATCATCCAAACAGGGTTGTGAGTACGCTCGGGATCTTTAAGCAATACAATGCGGCAGACTCAAATGGCTTCAAAACCGCTTTTACCACCAGCGATAAATATCCGTGGAGCGCCTTCTGGCGTGGCTATAGCTTGGCGAAGTTTAAAGCAGTTTTCTTTAATAATTATCGCCAACGTGCGTTCTTTTATCCACCCTATGTGGGCGCGCAGTTTACTCTTAGTGCCGAGGAACTAGCGACAATTTACCACTTCCCAGGTAGTGCCGCGATGACGCCAACGCTGGGCAAGATCGAGTCCAAGCGCGCCGAGCCGCCAGCCAATCTGCCAATTTAATTTTTAGATTTTATTTAGCTCAACATGCGTCGTTTTTCTAGCCTTCGCCAAATTAAACTCACTCGTCGCAAGCAAGTGATTTTGCTTGGTTTAATTGCACTGTTAGCCATTTTCGTCTGGCTCATCCAAGCGCCGAGTAATTTCCCCAAAAATAAACAAATAGAAATCCCAGACGGAGCAAGTTTGGCAGAAATTACGGAAAATTTAGCCGAGAAAAATGTGATTAAAACCGGCTTGTTATTTAATCTGTTAGTGAGGATTTCTGGCGGGAATGATGGCATTAAAGCGGGTGATTATTGGTTTGAGAGTAAACTAAACAGCTGGACGATTGCCAGACGGCTAGTGAGTGGCCAGTTTGTGCTTAATCCGGTGAAGGTGACGATTCCCGAAGGTTCATCACCCAAACAAATTTCGCAAATCTTGCTTAATAAATTAACAAAACTAGAGCCAGAGAATCTGCTAGCTTTATTGAACGAAAAGCCGGCGGAAAATTTTCCGGATACTTACTTTTTTCCATCAGAAATTAGTGCGGATAAATTAGTAGAAACTCTGCGGAAAAACTTTCTGCGGCAAACGGCCGGCTTGCACAGCGAGTCACTTTTGTCTGGCCGAGATTGGGAAGATATCTTAAACATGGCGGCGATTGTGGAAGAAGAAGCGCATGATTACGCCACGCGGCAGCTGATCGCGGGAATCTTGTGGAAGCGCCTAGACGACAAAATGATGTTGCAAGTAGATGTAGCGCGGGTGACTTACCAGAAGCGCGGTTTGCCAGAGCGGCCGATTGTGGCGCCAGGACTAAAAGCGATTGAGGCCACGATCCATCCCACCAAGTCTGATTATTGGTTCTACTTGGCCGATCGGAAAGGCGAGACGCACTATGCCGTGGACTTTGCTGGACACAAACAAAATAAGGTAAAATACCTGCGCTAAATTAAATATAAAAAACATGAAGAAAACTAAATTAGCGTTCGTAGACTTAGAAACGACCGGACTGGATCCGTCTAAGCATGAAATAATCGAATTAGGTTGCTTAGTCGTCCGGCCACTGGATGATAGTGCCAGGCCAAAATGGGAGATTGTCGATGAGCTAGAACTGAAGGTGAAGCCGACTAGACTCAACCAAGCCGAGCCAGAAGCCTTGCGGGTGAATGGTTACAACGATGGCGATTGGCTTTTTGCTGTTTCGCTCGAACAAGCGATGAAAACTCTGGCTGAAAAAATTCAAGATACAACTGTGGTGGCGCAGAATGTGACCTTCGACTGGTCATTCTTAGAGCATGCTTTCGCAGAGACGAAGATCATGCCGCGAGTGTTTTATCACAAGATGGACTTGCCTTCGATGGTTTTTGGTAAATTGCACGCGCGGCCGGAACTGCAGAAACTCTCCCTCTGGGCTTTGAGCGAATATTTTGGCGTCAAGAATCAGTCAGCTCACACAGCCCTCGCCGACGCGCGCACGACCTTCGAGATTTTCAAGAAACTACTAGAACTACCGTAATTTGACGGAATAGGTCTTTTGGTGTAATTTGAGATTGGCTTTGATCTTTTGCTCGCATTTATGTGTGAGAGCAGGTCATTGACAATCATTCTTCTTAATTAGTTTTGAGAAGTAAAAGTAAGCAAAAAAACAACTAGAAAAAAAGAAAAAGAAAGAAGGTGTATTGATGAGACTGAGTAGTTTGTTGTTAGTTCTGGTTTTGGCCTCACCAAGTTTTGGTGAGCCAAGACCGAGGTATACACATCACTGTGTTGCCCTGGACTCACAAGTTCACGGTAATCACACCGACAAATTTACCAAACCCTTTTCGGGGGGTACCGTACAATTTGTTGGCGCTCCGTGGCTGCGGGTTCATCTCAAAGCAAATTTGGGTAAGCGCAGCTACATTATTCTGCGAAGTCTCCAAACTTTGGAGGAGCAGAAGTTGGACAGCACGGCGCTTGCTCTCTGGGCCAATGCGTCGGCTTTCTTTAAGGGCGATGCGGTGGAGATCGAACTCCACGTGGCGCCCGGCGAGCAAGGTATCTCCGTGTCTGTTGATGAAGTACTGGAAGGTCTAAGAGGTCAGGAGCAAGTAGAGAGAAGCTTGTGTGGCCCTGACGATCGCGTGGCTTCTAACGACGGCAGAATCGGGCGACTTGGCCTTGGGCCTTGCACTTGCTTTACCGTTGGCATTGGCTCACGTGGTGGCCTGGGTGTGGGAGAAGTTGTCTTCAGTGCCGGGCATTGCGTTGATCCTGACGGTAACGGCGTCTTGGATCTTTCTGGCGTGGCGGAGTTTGGACCTGTCCCAGCTTCCGACCTCGACGGAACGATTAATCCGGCACCAGTGGCCGACCAGTTCCCAGTGGATCTCACTGGTGCAATTGTTCGTTCCCCAGGTGAGACGGCTGTGCCGGGTAATGACTATGCCATTTTCTCGATTGGGCCAAACAGTGATGGTCTTCTGCCTTGGCAGAAGTACGGCATTGGTTTTCGCTTAACGCGAGAGAAACCGGCCGCTGGTGGCATTGTCCGAGTGACCGGCTTTGGTAGCGATAGCGGTGTGGACAATTTTACTCGGCAAACGGCCACTGGTCCTTATGTGGCTGAGAATACGATTAGCTCCTCTTGGATCAATCATGAGTATCGAGTGAACACTACCGGTGGCAACTCTGGCAGTCCGATCATTTTGGAACTTAATGGCCTAGTGATGGGTATCCACACGCATGGTGGCTGTAATCCGCCCGCTGGCAATAAGGGAACCTCGTTTGAGAATAATCAGTTTGAGGCTGATATTGCCAATTACATGAAAGGTTCTTTTGCGGAGTTTCGGTTGGTGGATAGAAATCACCCACAGCCAATGAACAATATCGAAGGCACCGTGTTCCGGCCACACTTTGATCTATCAGAGGCTGTCACGAGAATTGCTAGTGGCGGACTGATTGTGGTTGTTAATGGCCATTACACGGCTGCGGAAGGAAACGCGTTCAGCACAAGCAAACTTCTGACCATTAGGGCCCACGGTGGGCCGGCTGTGGTTGGTGAGTAAACAGTAAACTAAAAGCTAGAAGCTCAAGCTTCTAGCGGGAAAAAAGAAAGATAGAGGAAAGTAAAATGGTTCGAAAATGTTTCGGTTCGTTTGCGTTCGCCTGTGTCGTTGCGGGAGCTTTTTTGCTTCCCCATCTGCAGAGCAGAGCGATTGCTGGCCCTGGCTCTGTTCAGGTCCAGGACCCAAAGCTCGCGGTTGTTGTTAACAATAGCGGGAGAAGCGTGAGTGATGTCGAGTTTAGCTACAGTGCTCTCCTTATGGATGGCACACAGGCTTTGCTCGGTCCGGCAGATCTGACCTTTACGATCTATAATGCTCCAACGGGTGGCGCGGTGATTGGGACGCCAGACAGCATTGCCAGCGTGCCTGTCACCAACGGTGTGATTAACACACTGTTTACCGTCCAGGTTGCCTCGTTTGCCGGTGGCAGTGATCGTTATCTGGAGCTCTCTGTCGATGGCAATGCGGTTTCGCCAAGAATCCAGTTTGTTTGGGTACCTTATGCGGTTTATGCCGCGACGGTCCCGAATAATCTTGTCCTTGGTCAAACTTCTGCTCCGGGCTCTTTGGTTATCAAGAACGGAGCGAATGTTGATGTGATCTTTCTCGACGGAATCAATGGTGTCGTTAACGTTTTTTCTGCCAATGGGACACTGTTGGCGGGATTAAGGAATAATGCCGGGAGTGGCAAAGTCTTTGCCTGCGATTCTGCCGGGCAGGAGACCGTCACTCTGGATGGTTCCAGCGGATGGCTCACTTGCAAAGGTCTGACCATAACCGGTCCGTGATCTGAGTTGCTCAAGAACTAGAAACAAAACAAACGAAGAAAGAAAAGAGGTTAAAATTGTGAAGAGGTTTCTGTTCGTTTTGTGTGTATTTGCTTGCTTGCTTCCGGTCAGCGCTCAAGCCGATATCGAGATCCGTCATGCCGTGCTATCCAGCGGCGCAATGACCTCGGCTGGACCAGCGTTCCATTTGTTGTGCCAGCCGATAACTGGCGTCTCAACTGGCGGCGGTCTCACTGTCTGGCACGGCTCGGAATTCTTGTTCCGTGCCATGACGCAATGTCTCTCCGGAGATGTGAACTGCGATGGCGCAATCGACGGCTTGGATGTCCAAGCTTTCGTCCTTGCCAAGATTTATGGTCAGGGAACGCCCAGCGGTCTCTGGGCCTCGGAACTTGACATTCCCACTTTCGTTTCTTTGCTACTCAACTAGGGAGAAACTAGTCTGAGCTAATCCCAGTGATTGGTTCTAGACGAAAAATCACAAGCGCTTCGGGCTACAAACCCGAGGCGCTTTTTTTATTTATCCCGCCGTAGCCTTGGCGAAGGAGGATTGCCAGAAAACTTGTCCGCCTGTGGCGTGATTACACCACATTTTGTCAAGACTTGACAGTGTGTTGTAGTTTTGTAGTCTATCACTAGATAAGGTGGCAACGTGCCGCTCACGGTCTTTGAAGATTGGAGTTAATATGAATATGAATCATCCGACGGTGGAAATTTTCTTCGTTCTTGCCTTTACCTTCTGCAAGGTCAAGGTTTACAAGAAAGAGGAAAAATTGGCGCGAAAACTTTTCGAAAAACTAGAGCTTGAGATTGTCGATCTTGAGTCGTCCGGAAGGACTGCTGAACAGTTCACAGAGATAGATACACGAGTTCTCTTGAACTTGATTAGTCAGGTTATTCCCAAGATCATCGAAGGAGATCTCTCTTCTAGAATCAAAACGACGATGATGGAAGCATTTTTCGTCGAGCCACCCTAATCCGGTGGCTTTTTTATTTTCCCAAAATTTCCTAAACCCCAGCCACACTAACCGCCGTGTAAATCACGATAAGGCCCAAAATAGTAGCAAGAGTTGTCCAGCGCGTGGGGTGAGCGTGATGACTCTCGGGGAGCAAGTCGCTGGCACCAATGTAGAAGAAGAAGCCGGCGAAGAATGCGAGGATCAGTGCGAGCGCAGATTGTGGGAGAGTGAAGAACAGGGTGGAGATGATGCCAACCACTGGCGCGATGGAAGCGAGGCTTAGCCACTGGAAGGCTAGCTTCTTCTCACCGCCGTCTTTCAGGATTAAACTAACGATGCTGATGCCGTCGAGAAACTTGTGAGTTAGCACTGCGAGAGTCACGATTAAACCAACCGCGCTAGAAACTTGGAAGGCGAGACCGATCGCGATGCCGTCGAGCAAGCTGTGGAAGGAGAGCGAGCCGGCAGCGAACCGGCCACGGTGACTCTCGTTCTCACAATGTTCATCGTGATGATGACTGTGGGGCAAGATTAATCTGTCTAAGATTAGATAAACTAGAAAGCCCAGCGCGATTAGACTAGTGATTTGCGAAGTAGAGAAATAATTCTCGCCAAGCTCGAGAGCTTCGGGTAACAAGTCGAAGAAAGCCACGCCGATGAGTGCGCCGGCCGAGAAGCCGAGAATCAAGTGCAGTTTATCGCGGAACTTGAGCGCGAATAAGCCACCAAGTAGAGTAAAGATAGCTGTCGCCAAGCTGATTACTATTAACATCAAGATATGTTAGCTTAATTATGATGAATAAGAAAGGAGAGCGAAATAAACGAGTCTTTGTGGGCATGTCCGGTGGCGTGGATAGCTCGGTCTCGGCGGCGCTACTCAAGCAAGCTGGTTACAGCGTGACCGGCGTGTTTATCAAAGTCTGGGAGCCGGAAGGTTTTAAGTGTACTTGGAGAGAAGATAGACGCGAGGCCATGCGCGTGGCGGCAGTCTTGGATATTCCACTTGTTACGATAGATCTGAGCGAAGAATATGAGAAGCAAGTGGTGAAATATATGATTCGAGAATATAAAGCTGGCCGCACGCCGAATCCGGACATTGAATGTAATAGAAGTGTGAAATTCGGCGCTTTTTACGATTGGGCCATCAAGAACGGCGCGGACTTTGTCGCGACTGGACATTATGCGCAAGTTGTTAGAAATAAAAATATTTTCTCGCTCGCGATGGGTAGAGACAAGAATAAAGATCAGAGCTATTTCTTGTGGACTTTAAAACCCGAACAGTTAGAGAAGTGCTTGTTTCCGGTTGGGAATTATCAGAAAACTGAAGTGAGAAAATTAGCGAAAAAGTTTAAGCTACCAAATTTTGCGAAGAAAGATAGTCAGGGTTTGTGTTTTATTGGCAAATTGGATGTGAAAAAGTTTCTGCAGAAATATATTAAAACTAAAACCGGTAAAGTGGTGAAAATTGTTGCTGGGAAAGAGAAAGTGGTGGGCCAGCACGACGGCGTGTGGTTCTACACGATCGGCGAGCGTCATCACGGTTATATTGTGCGGAAAGATTTGAAGCGGAATATTTTAATTGTGTCAGACCAGCCACCAGTTTTAGAAAATAATATAATTAATCTAGTCGATACTAATTGGTTAGCGAGACCAGAAACTGGTGAGATCTATCAGGCGCGGATTAGGCATCGCGGAGAACTTTTGGATTGTAAAATTAACAAAAATAAGGTCACCTTCTTGGTTTCTCCGGGCGCGCTAGCTTCTGGTCAATCTTTAGTACTCTACGCTGGCGAGAGATGCTTGGGCGGGGGAGTTGTGTTATAGTATTTCCGATTCCTTTTATTCCCTGGTGGCGCAGCGGTAGCGCAGTCGCCTGTTAAGCGATTGGTCGTAGGTTCGAATCCTACCCAGGGAGCCAGTTAATTCTAATTGCTCCTCTCTTCGTGTTCGGCGGCTTTTTCCTCATGCTCTTTGGCAGCGGCTTCGTGGGCGTCATTGGCTCGCTCCTCGGCCTCAGCGGCCTCTCGGCTAGCGTTGTCGGCGTCAATATCTTTTGATTTTGTATCAGGCATAGTTATATCTTGTTATATCTTCTTGCCGGCGCTTTTCTCCAACTTCTGCCAAGCGTGATTGAGATCGCGGGCAAAGACGAGAATATCATCCAGGCTGGCCTGCTTGAGCACGTGGTACTTATCAGCAATGGCGTGAGTGATCGCCTCATAATTTTGTTTTTTCTCTGGTTTTTTCTCTGGTTTTTTCTTCATATTTTTCTTTTTATTTTTGTCTTATTTCTTAATAATTTCTAACGCTTTTTAAAAAACTTCTTGATTCGCGACACAATATTGGCGGCATCTTTGCTAGTCTGGTTGAGACGGCGGAGTAAGATAATCAAATAAGTCAGGGCAATCGCTACGAGAACGCTAATGGCGATGAGCGCGAGCGTTGCCACAAAGAAGAAGATATCGGCATGGATAATATCAGTCATCTTCTCTAGCTAAGACGCCGGCGCAACAGTGGCATTACAAAAAAGTTTTAATTTAGATATAATTCAGGATACGTGAAAAAGAGTATCGTCTATCTAATTATTGTAGTTAGCATTGTTGTTGCTATCGCTATTTGTTTTAGCTGGTCAGAGAACTCTGCAAATTTCGATGCGCGCAACGCAACGTTTAAAGTCGAGAATACACCAGTTACGCTGGTGGATGGCGTGGCGGAAGTCGCACTGGCCTCGATCCCCGGAGCAAAAATTACTACCCGCTATTTTGGTCACGAACTTAAACACGACTTGGATAATGATGGCCGAGAAGATTTGGTGTTCTTGGTCACTCAAACTGGCGGCGGCAGCGGAACATTTTTCTACGTCGTAGCCGTGCTGGATACAGTCAATGGCCACGTTGGTTCTGATTCTTACTTTTTGGGCGATCGGATTGCGCCGCAGTCGGTCAATCTTGATGAGGGTGTAACAGTGCGAGAAACGCTGAGAGACAATGTGATTGTGGTCAATTACGCTGTGCGTAAACCAGATGAGCCGATGACAGTGGCGCCTTCGGTCGGCGAGAGTGTCTGGCTCAAGCTTGATCCCGTGACTTTGAAATTTGGCGAAGTGGCCCAAGACTTCGAAGGAGAAAGTCGTTAATTAACATGAAAAAACCCTCGTGCCGAAGCGACGAGGGGGTGTAAGTGGATTGGGGATGAGAGGGAAATGAAGTCGAAGAGAAGAGAGAGTTATGGTTTATGGGTAAACAGCTGAACTGATTGGAAAACTAGAAGATAACTCTATCTATCAACGATCATTCTCACATGCCCAATGAACTTACACTATAAGTATAGTCGAGTGAGTTAAATTGTCAAGCAGAGTGATTTTTTGTTAAACTAGGCTTGATGTTTAAGCGTCTAGTTTGGTGGCAAGTTGCTCTGACTACTTTGATAGTTGGTACTGTGCTTGGCTGGTTTCTCCGTGTCTGGTATGTCTCGCACCAACCTAATCCGCTAGTACAGATACGGGAGGATTCTAGCCAATATCATTTTATCCGACCTCTTTTGCTCGTTGACATACCACGTGAGTCGCCGGAGTATGCGGCACTCAAGAGCCAAATCGAGCAGTTTGTGCACAAGGCCACCAGAGAGGGTAAGGCCGAATCAATTTCCGTTTATTTTCGTGACCTCAACTTTGGCCGGTGGACTGGGGTAAATGAGACGTGGCTCTATGGCCCATCGAGTATGCTTAAGGTGGCGGTGATGCTCTGGTATCTCAAGGCGGCCAGCACTAATCCAGATATCCTGACAGAGGAATTGTATTATAAAAACAAAACTGATTTTGGTCAGCATTATCCACCCAGTCATGTTTTAGCAGACGGTCGCTATACTATCAAACAATTGATTGAAGCAATGATCGTCGACTCCGATAATGTGGCCCTCGGGCTTCTGTTTGATCAGCATAAACAAGCTTTGGCCGAAGTCTTTAAAGGCCTCAAGATCCCACCGCCACCAACAGCTGATACGGTTGATTACATGTCACCACAGGTTTTCTCTCAAATTATCCGGACACTCTTTAGTTCTACTTATCTGCCACGGGGTCTATCGGAGTATGCTCTCCAGCTCCTTTCCCTCACTACCTTCAAGCATGGTCTAGTGGCCGGTGTACCGGCAGATATAGTGGTGGCTCATAAATTTGGCGAACATACCAGCACCGACGCTCTCGGACAAGTAATCTCTCGTGAGCTCCACGACTGTGGCGTTGTTTATTATCCCACCAGGCCTTATTTGCTCTGTGTAATGACCAAGGGGCAGGACTTTGGGCAATTGCAACAAGTGATCGCTGATATCTCGGCTATCGTCTATCGCGGACTCTAACCTTGACATCTAATCTAGACTAATATATACTGAAGTTAAGTATGTATCAGCGTAATAATCACGGTAGTTATAGAGGTCGTAGCCGCCCGCCTGGCGGTTATTCTCGCCGGCCAAGTGGTGGTCGGGGCGGGTTCCGGGGTGGGCCGGCAATCAATCCAGCGCGGTTTATCCGCAAGGCCGAACCAGTGGCGGAGATGAAGGCTTATGCTTCTAAACATAAATTTACTGATTTTGCGATTAGTCCGGAACTTAAACGCAATATTCTAACAAAAGGTTACACAGCAACGACACCAATCCAAGATCAGGCGATCCCGGTTATTCTCGCCGGCTCGGATGTGGTGGGGATTGCCAATACGGGAACCGGCAAGACAGCGGCTTTCTTGATTCCACTTCTCAACAAAGTGCTGGTTAATTCTAGCGAACGGGTCTTGATCGTAGTGCCCACGCGGGAATTAGCAATTCAGATTAACGAAGAATTTGCTGCTTTCCGTGGTGCTTTGCGCGTTTTCTCGGTTTGTACTGTTGGCGGCGCGTCGATTGGTCAGCAAATCGCTAATCTCCGCCGGCCACACAACTTTGTGATCGGCACACCGGGCCGGTTAAAAGATTTGGTGGAGCGCGGCGTGATGAAACTGCCAACTTTCGGCACTATTGTTTTGGATGAGGCAGACAGAATGCTCGACATGGGCTTTGTTAATGACATGCGGTTTATTATGTCGCAGATGGCGGCCAAACGGCAGACTCTATTATTCTCAGCTACTATCAAGCCAGAATTAGATAAACTGATTCGCGAATTTCTCAAAGAGCCGGTCACGATTTCTGTCAAAACCGGTGATACTTCCAAGAATATTGATCAAGACGTGGTGCGTGTGAAGCGGGGCGAAGAGAAAATCGAAGTCTTGCATAATTTACTCATCCAGTCGCATTTCAGCAAAGTTTTAATTTTCGGCCGGACGAAACATGGCGTGGAGCGGCTCTCGCAAGATTTAATTAAACGTGGCTTCAAAGCCGAAGCGATTCACGGTAACAAGAATCAGTCTAAGCGTCAGCGCGCGCTAAGCCAGTTTGATGGTAATCACAGTCAGATCTTAGTGGCGACAGATGTAGCCGCGCGTGGTCTAGATATTGATAATGTCAGTCACGTGATCAACTATGATTTGCCCGCGACTTATGAGGATTATGTCCATCGCATTGGCCGCACGGGGCGGGGTAATAAAACTGGTCACGCGCTCACGTTTGTTGATTAAAGCTAGAATATTTTAGTGAAGCAGTTTTTTTTGTTATTATAAAAATAATGAAAGATCAAAAAATAAAAGTAGCTATCGTTGGTTTAGGTAACTGCGCAAGCTCTCTCATTCAGGGACTTGAATACTATAAAAATGTGGACGAAAAATCTGAGCCAGTTGTGGGACTAATGAAAAATAATTTTGGTGGTTACTTAATTAGAGATATCAAAATAGTTGCTGCTTTTGATGTTAACGCCAACAAGGTTGGCAAAGATATCGGCGAAGCAATTTTTGCTGAACCAAATTGCACTACAAAATTTTCTGAGGTTCCAAATACGGGAGTAAGGGTATTTGCAGGACCGATTCTTGATGGTATTGCAACTCACATGCAAGATAAGTTTCCGCTTGTAAGCCAACCCAATGATGTGGATTCTATTTTGAAGGAAAGTGGCGCAGAGATATTGGTAAGTTATTTGCCAGTCGGATCGATCAAGGCTACTCACTTCTGGGCGGAGAAAGCGTTAGAACATAAAATTGCTTTTATCAATGCGATTCCCGTATTTGTGTCTAGCGATGAAAAGTGGTCGAAACGTTTTGCCGAAGCAGGTATCCCTTGTGCTGGAGACGATATCAAGAGCCAAGTAGGAGCGACTATTGTTCATCGCGCCTTGACCCAACTTGTGCTTGATCGTGGACAATCTGTTGACGATACTTATCAGCTTGATATTGGTGGTAACACGGATTTCGAAAACATGATGACTGGGGAACGGTGTCAGTTTAAGCGCGAGTCAAAAACAGAATCCGTTGCTTGGCATGGAAAGATTGGTGCGATCAAGCTTGGTAACGTTGATTATGTGCCACACCTTAAAGACAATAAAATTGCTTACATTAATATTAGAGGGCGACAATTTGGCGATGTGCCGTTTGAGATAGAAACTAAGTTAAGCGTTGAAGACAGTCCGAACAGTGCCGGAGTAATGGTGGACGCAATTAGAGCAATGAAGTTGGCTCTAGATCGCTCGCTTTCTGGTTATCAAGAGTGGAGTTCTTACTTTTTCAAACATCCACTTCGACAATCTACTGACCAAGAGGCGAGACTGATTGTTGAAAAGTTTGCCGAAGGAAAATAGTTGCTCTTATGGAATATCATGATTTGCTCAGAGACGTTTTATCTGACGCTAAGTTGCGCGATTTTATCGTAAGAAATTTACATGAATCAATGACCAGTTTGGGTTTCTCGCAGTTGTTAATTAGCGAATTTCTGGAAAATATTACTAAACTTGATTTGCCTGTTTTTATTGAAAGACACAAAGACGAATTGAGAAAAATTGAGCTGGAACACTTTTTTGGCGAGCTAGTGCCCGAATATTTTTCTGAATACATCGTCTCTGAAGTGCCGAATGGTGGAAAAGTTCTCGATTTGGGTTGCGGTCTTGGCACTTTAATCAAACTTTTAATCAATCGTGGTACAAACAGTGAAATTGTTGGTATCGATATTAAGCAGAATCCCGAATGGGAAAATCTAAAGAAAGAGGGGGCCAGATTCGAAGTAGTTCAAGAAAATGATTTTTTATCTTTTGTGGCGAAAGAAAAACCAGGCATCGTCACTATTACTTGGGTCTTGCATCATATGGAGTATGATCAGCAAAAAAGATATTTGCAGTCTTTGCATGAAGTTCTAAATGCTGGCGCAACGTTGATCATTCTCGAAGATGCTTATTCTCAAATCTTACCGCCAGAATTAGGGCAAAATCAGTATGAAGATTTCATGAAATTAAATCCAGTAGAACGCCACAAGGTTGTGGGTGTAAATGATTGGATTGCCAATCGAGTATTTAGTATGAGGACAGCCATGCCTGTGCCCTTTGCTTATCGAACCCTTGAGGATTGGAACGAAATTTTAAAAGAAGCTGGATTTACTGTTACGAAGTCTCGATTTTTAGGTTTTCCTGATAGACGAGATGTTTTTAATCCTCAATCTGTGCTTGTCGCTCGCAAATAAGTAAATCGATTTTGGCTGGCTAGAATAGTTTAAATTTGCTAGACTAAAATTAGTCTCTTGAACTTTTCTTGAACACCGAAAGGAGGTGATGAAAAATGGACGAAGCCAAGTTTGTGCAAGTTGTGAGACTAGCAGATCTGGATGATGTGGAAGAAACGTTTATGCGTCGGGCCTATGGCCTTACGCATGTTGTGAGTAAACTGCCGTTGGATAAAACCAAATGGCAAGAACTCTACAACACAGCGAGTGGAAAATTTAGCGAAGCATGGAGGAGACTTTATGGACAGCGCGGTTAAAGGGTGCAATAAGCCGTCTCGCAGTATTTCTCATAAAAATATTTCTGCAGACGGCTTTTGTTATGCTAAAATAGATGTAATGAAAATTGTGATTCTCGGTGGCGGTTTTGGCGGTGTGAGTACAGCCTTAAATTTAGCCAAGTTAAATCTGCCAGAGTTTGAGATAAAACTAATTAGCGACAAACCGCACTTTGAGTATCACGCGGCGCTGTATCGTGTGGTCACCGGCCGCTCGCCGCTGGAAGTGTGCGTGCCATTGGAACAAATTTTTGCGCCTTATCGCGATCAGAAAAATAAACAGAAAGAAAAAATAGAAATAATTGGCGACCGGATTAATAAAATAGATTTAGCTGGGAAAATATTAACCGGCCAATCCGGTTCGCGTTACAGTTTTGATTATTTAGTCATTGCGCTGGGCAGTGAGACGAGTTACTTTGGTATCAGCGGCTTGCCGGAGTTCTCGTTTGGTTTCAAATCTATTGCCGAAGCATTAAAGTTAAAATCACATTTGCATGAGCTATTCCAGAGTTGCGCGGCCGGCACAGCGACGGGCGATGACAAAGTCTGCGGCGCGCACTTGGTGGTGGTTGGCGGTGGAGCCTCGGGCGTGGAGCTGGCTGGTGAGCTAGCGATCTATGGCCGGCGATTGGCCGAGAAGCACGGTTTGGAGCCGGCGCTCGTGACTGTAGATCTAATCGAAGCCGCACCCAGATTGTTGCCGGCTTTGCCAGCCCCAGTTTCGGAGAGAGTAAAAGCCCGTTTGCACGGCTTGGGTGTAAATGTGTTCTTAAACAGAGTCTTGAAGCGAGAAGAAGTAAACAGTATTGAGCTTGGCGATATGACGATTAGATCTAAGACAATCATCTGGACAGCTGGTGTCAAAACTCACAGTTTGCTGGCTGGTGTCCCGGGTTTACGCTTTGATAAAAAAAGCCGCGTGCTGGTGGATGGTGCGCTCCGGCCCATGCTTGCCCTGGATGGCACCAGTAGTATCCCAAACGTGTTTGTGGTTGGTGATTGCGCGGCCACCAAGTACAGTGGCCTGGCCAGCACCGCGGCGCGTGATGGCGCCCACGTGGCTCGGGCTTTCCAAGCGCTTGCACTTGGTCAGGCGGTGCGGGTTTATCGGCCGGAGGTGCCGTTTTCGTCCATTCCCGTTGGCCCGGACTGGGCGGCGACAGTGCTTGGCTCCCTCACGCTCTATGGCTACTTGGGCTGGATATTTCGTCGGCTAGCTGATTTTAGATATTTTATTTCCATTTTGCCATTTCGTCAGGCTTTGCTCGCTTTCGGCGAGACACATGTTTTGTCAGAATCTTGCCCGGTTTGTAATCCAGTTGGTCAACAGGAGTTTAAATAATTTTTTAAAAACAAAAACATGGTTCTAGCCACACATCTTATTACTGGCGCGGCACTTGGGCAAGTTATTAGCAACCCGGCGCTAGCCTTTCTCTCCGGCTTTTTATCACACTTTTTGCTCGATGCAGTCCCGCATTGGGATTATCCGTTACGGACACACAAGTTTGATCCGGAGAATCCGCTTGATCCGCGCATGGCCATTAATCGCGATTTCGTTTTTGATCTCGCGAAAATATTTTTAGATTTATTGCTCGGCTTGCTAGTTTTACTTTTCGCTGTTAATTTTTTAGCTTGGCAGTTAAATAGTGCGGTGATTTGGGGCTTAATCGGTGCTGTTTTGCCAGACTTTCTGCAATTTGCTTATTTTAAATTAGAGTGGCCAGTACTCAAATTGTTGCAGAAGTTCCATGTTTGGATTCACACTGATTGGCGCCTAAATAAGAGAATGATCTTGGGTCCGTTTTTGCAAATTTTACTGATAGCGCTGGTTTTTGTTATACTAACTTTATGAATATAAATATCAAAACGACTGGCCTCGAGCTCACAGACGCGCTGGAGGCTTATTTGCATGAGAAATTGGCCCACGTCGAGAAGTTTATTACGGAGTCTGAGCGAGCAATTGCCCGGGCGGAGGTAAACTTGGCCAAAACCACACAACATCATAAGAATGGCGACTTTTTCAAGGCCGAAATAACCATTCTACTCAGTGGTCGGAGTCTCCACGCGAGTGCTAATAAGGACGACCTGTACGCGGCGATTGACGAAATGCAGGACGAGATAATTAGCGAGATCAAACGTTGGCATGGCAAACGTCACACACTCTTGCGCCGCGGTGGGCGGAGAATCAAGAACATGTTAAGAAGTATTAATCCGTGGAAGAGACAGTAAGAAATAAAATTATAAAAAATTATGAATAACAAAATTTTGGGTGTAATTGTTCTGGCTGTTGTCGTGGTCTTTGCTTGGAATTGGTACAACAATTATAACTATAAAAAAAGCCACACTGATCCCAAAAGACCCGAACAGCAAGAAAAAATAGAAAAAATTAAAGATACTAAAACTAACATGAACACAAATCCACAAGTTATTCTCCACACCAATCTGGGCGATATTACGCTTGAGCTTTTTGCCGACAAAGCACCCAAGACGGTTGAAAATTTCTTAAAGTTAACTAAACGTAACTTTTATGACGGCACTTTATTCCACAGAGTTATTAAGACTTTTATGATCCAAGGTGGCGATCCACTCACTAAGTCTCAACCAAGTAATTTTGCCATTCACGGCACGGGCGATCCGGGCTACAAGTTTGCCGATGAGTTTGCCGGTAACGATACTAAATTAGTGCGTGGGATTCTCGCGATGGCGAACGCCGGGCCAGATACGAACGGCTCGCAGTTCTTCATCATCACCGCGCCAGCCACGGACTGGCTGGACGGCAAGCACACGCCCTTCGGGCGAGTAATTGCCGGCATGGAAGTTGTCGATAAAATCGAACAGGTGAAAGTGAACGAAAACGCGCATCCATTAGAAGATGTGAAAATCGAAAAAGTGGAAATTAAGTAGGGGATTGACAAAATGGAGCGCTTGGGTGTATAATGGGGGTTGAGGTCCTCGCGTGTTGCGGGACAACTGGCTCGGCAGTGACCGAGATTAGACCTTTCACAAGGAAGGAGCTGACCATGTCTAAGCACATGCTCGGCAGGCTCCCACTCTCTGCGGTGCAGGGACTGAGAGCGGAATTGGAAGAGAGATTGGCGGGCGAGGATGGCGAACTGTGGCTCGCCGAAGGCAAGAAGTTTCTCCGCAAGGAGACTTGCTGGCTGAAGCTGGAGTCGAGATCTGATCCCAGTGCGCCGGTCAAGGCTATTCTGGCGCGGGACAAGTGGCTCGAGCGCTGGCAGAACTTCTATCGTCTCGTCTTCGGCATCAAGTCGAGCACTTTGCGGGCGGAGTTCAAGAAGCTCCGAGTGCCATTGAGGCGAGCGGGTTTCTACCGGCTCGTGGTGGTGCTGAAGGGCTTGGATTGCAATCAAGTTTTCGGCATCTGTGCCAAGAGTTTCCCCAGTTGGCGCTGGACGGAGGATCTCAACGGAGCAATTGTCCACAATGACCGTGAGCCCACCCAGAACTACGCCATCTGGATCCGCGATCGAGTGGAGGCCGATGAGGAGAATAAAAATCTCTCGGCTGATGACCTTCAGTCGCGTGACCATTTGGGCATGACTCTGCTGGAGCGGCTCTTGCTGGAACTCTTCTATCACTGGGAGACGGGTAGGCATTTAGACATCGAGAACTGGACTCTCTGTGCCGGTTCCCGTTACTCAGATGGCCGTGTGCCGTTCGTGCTCTATGCCTCGGGCGACTGCAGGCTCTGCGTCGATTGGACGGATCGCGACCGCCTCCTCGGGCACTTGCGTTCCCGTTCAGTAGTTTCTAGCTAATCCTCGCTCCCAATCCTCCCAACGCATCTCAGGTCGTCCCTCCGGGACGACCTTTTTTATTACAAAAACATTGTTTTCTAAACTCGCAGCTGTAATTTTCACGCGCTTGTTTTGCTGGTCGAAGAAGTAAATGCCCGGCCATGGCGTGTAGGCGAGAAATTTTCGGTAGTTTATTTCACTATTTTTTTCGTCTAGAATTATTTCGCCAGCTGATTTATTTATCTTTTTTGTGAAAGTCGCTTGCGCGTGATCTTGTGCTTGCGCTTCTATTTCTCCGGCAGTCCATTTTGGCATCACCTCGGCAAGCAAGTCCGCGCCGAGCTTGGCTAATTTTTCTCTAAGTTTCAGAAAGCTCATCGCTCCAAGCTCACAGCTAGCAGCTACTAGCACTGGTCCGTGATCGACTTCTTCATCTACGAGCATCACGCTTATGCCAGTTTCTGGTTCTTTGTCAGAATTTAAGATTGCCGTTTGGATTGGCGTGGGTCCGCGATATTTCGGGAGCAGTGAAGGATGAAGATTGAGCGTGCCAAACGTTGGCAAATCTAGAATATTTTTGGGAATTATTTTGCCATAAGAAGCGACGACAAAAATTTCAAAACTATTTTCTGAATTATTTTCTAATTTAAACTCTTTTAATTTTTCTGGTTGTAAATATTTTATTTTATTATTTTCCGCCCAGATCTTGACTGGTGGGGGAGTGAGCACTAATTTCCGGCCTTTGGGTTTATCTGGCGTGGTGATGATCAAACTCGGCAGGAAATTTTTATTTTTCAACTGTTCTAGAACTCCAACCGCGAATTCATCTGTGCCGAAGAAAGCAAAATTAAGCATTTTAGATTTTTATTTTTAGCTGTTTTCTAGTTCCTCTGGCAAGATTTCGTGCAAGTTTTCAGCTTTATCAATAAACAGAATCCCGTTCAAGTGATCGATTTCGTGTTGAAAAATCTGCGCGAGCAAGCCAGAACCGTGACGTGTAAATTTCTGACCGGTTTCATCATAAGCTTCTACGCTCGCTTTCTCAGCTCTGGCGACTTCGCCATAGATTGGCCGGACAGATAAACAACCTTCTTCGAGCAACTTCTTCTTTTTTGACAGTTTAGTAATCACCGGATTGATGAAGACGAGATCTGGCCTTACTTCTGTCTTCTCATTATTCTCGCCAGAAATTTTGTGAGAGACGATGAAGACGCGCTTACTCACGCCGATCTGGGGCGCAGCGAGAGCGATGCCGTCCGGTTCCTGTGCTAGACTCGCGCTCATGTCACGCAAGAGCGTCTTGAGCGCTGGCGAATTGAATTCTGGTCTAGTAACCGCTTTAGCAATTTGTCTCAAAACTGCCGCATCTTTTTGGACTATCTTTTGCATAATTTCTTTATTTTTATTTCGTAATTATCTCACAAAACTGATTCTGGGTCAACATGGATAACAAAGTCTGGCGGCAAGGCTTTTAATTTGTTCGCAAGTTCAGCATCCGGCCAGTTGCTTGTTTTTAACTTGAGTAATAAATTTAAACGCGAGATGTGCTTGCCGGGCTGGTGCAGAGCCGGATAAACCGCTGGCTCGTATTTTTCTAAACGTTGCGCTAAGAGCTTAAAAATCTGACGATTTTCGGTTGTCGTTGCCTCGCGTGTGATCTTGATGAGTAGCGAGAATGGCGGATAAACTAATTTCTCACGCAGAGCAATTTCGCTCCGGTAAAATTCTAATAAATTGCCGCGCTCGGCTTGCGCTAGTGTTTCATTTTGTTCCTGCCTGGTCTGGATCAAGAGCGTTTTGCTCGTTAGTGCACGCAGGCGCGAGATGAGCGTAAAGACGCGCTCGCTAATGCGGAAGTCTGGTAGCGCGAGCATTGCGTCAACGGTTACTACCACACTGTGCGCTACTTTTTCGGCTTCTGCTAAATAATTTAGCGCCATTTCTGTCCCCAACAGTATGCCATTCTGGCTCTGATAAAATTTAGTCATTAAGTCACTCGCTTGTTTGTAGGTCTTAATATGATCGCTATCGAGCTGGAAGATCGCGCGGTGTGGCGCTAGTGTCTTCAATTCTGCGGCCACTTTCTCAATTCCTGTACCTAGCGCCCGCAAGCGCCAACTCTGGCAGTGTTTGCACTTTTCTTCTGACGTTCTAGTCTCGCCGCACTGGTGACAGCGGAAAATAGTGGTCTCTTTGATGCCTTGTTGAGCTTTTTCTGCCTGATGGAGCACTACCGGCGCGCCGCAGTTGCCGCAGAGCATGGCTTGGCCGCAGTCGTCGCACACAATCAGTGGCGCTAAGCCGCGTCTGTTCGCCAGCAAGAAAATTTTCTCGTGGCTGTGATTAGTTTCAGCAATTAAACTTTTTACTTCTGTGGTCAAAATATCACTGCCAGCCACATTCAATAATTTTGTTTCGTTCAAGCTGGCCAGCCGCGCGCGTGGCGCTTGCACTGGCATAATTTCTCGATTTTCTAATCTATAACCAGTCTCTGGTCGCAATAAAATATCACCCAAAATTAATTTTAAACTTTTCGCTTGCGCGAGCTTTTCGGCAAAGTATCTATAATCAATAAATGGCCGGGCGAAACCGCGATAAGCCGCCGCACTTTCCCGTTCTAGAATTATTGTCGATAAATCGTTGCGGGGCAGAGTTAAGCCAGAAACGGTAGTTAAGATCAAAACTGGATGTTTATTTGTAACAGCCTCGTGCCAAGTCTCAAGGAAAACTTTTGGACTCAACTGACTGTGTAAAATTACAGTGTAAGCGCTGATGCCTTTTTCGAGAATATTTTTCGCATTCATCAGTTCTGCCAAGCTGGCAAAGCAGATCAGGACCGAACACTTTTTGGCAAATTCCTCGCGGATCAGACTTTTGTAATAAGTTAATCTTTCCAAGTCGCTATCTTGCAAAGCTAACTTTTCTGTCTTGATCTCTGCTTTCCCTGTTTCTGATTTAGCTAATTCTGTTTCTGTCTTTTTATTATTTTTGCGGGTTTTGTTATTCGTGAGCAAAGCTTGCGGCAGTAAACTTTTTAGCACCACACCCAGACTACTCGCGTAATAATCAGCGGTTTCTTGTGCCGCGTTAATTACTTGCTTATCCAGAAACTGTTTAGTAATAACTAGACCCAGTTTTTTTAATTTAAACTCGGCTGATCTTAGCTCGCTTTTTGTGGAAGCAGAATTACTTAGTGATTCGGTTTTGATGATCAAAGCACTAGTTGCCTTGTTTCTCACCACAATTTTTGCCAAGTCGCCAGCTTCCACTTCTTGCGCTGTAAAATAAGTGAGATATTCGCGAAAAATACCTCGAGAAATGGGGATGACTGTGACGATTTTCATGAGCCTCACTATATTGTAAAAAGGGCGAAAAAGCCATACACTGTCAGGCATGAGCTTTTGGGTCAAAAAATTGGGCATTGATCTTGGCACAGCCAATACGCTCGTCTTCGTCCCCGGACGAGGAATTGTCTTAAACGAGCCGTCGGTTGTTGCCGTTTCAGAACTTGATAATAAAGTCTTAGCCGTTGGTCTTGAGGCCAAAGAGATGATCGGCAAAACGCCGGATAATATTACCGCCTATCGGCCGATGAAGGACGGCGTAATTGCGGATTACCGAGTGACAGAAGTAATGTTGCGTTACTATATCAATAAAGCAATCGGCAAGTTTAACTTCTTCAAACCAGACGTGATGATCTCTGTCCCCGCCGGTGTGACGAGTACGGAACGGCGAGCTGTTATAGAAGCAGCACTCAAAGCGGGCGCGAAGAATGCTTACGTCGTTAAAGAGCCAATTTTGGCCGCTATCGGCGCGGGCATTCCGATCTATGAGCCAAGAGGTCATATGGTTTGCGATATTGGCGGTGGTACTACCGATGTGGCGGTAATTAGTTTGGGCGGCATCGTGGCTTCTACGTCTGTAAAGTACGCGGGCAATAAGATAGATCAGGCGATTACGGATTACATCAAAAAAACTTTCAATCTCGCGATTGGTGATAAAACGGCGGAAGAAGTGAAGATCAAAATTGGTTCCGCCGTGCCGATTGAGAACGAAGAATCTTATACCATCAAAGGCCGCGACTTCCTCACCGGTCTACCCAGATCAGCGGAAGTAAAAACGAATGAGATTGTAAAAGCGATTGATAATGAATTACGCGAAATTGTGAAAGCAATCAAGAGCGTCTTCCAAGACACTCCACCCGAGCTGGCTAGTGACATCATCGACCACGGCGTGATTATGACCGGCGGCTCGGCGCAGTTATCTAACCTCGCAGAACTGGTTTACCGGCGCACTGGAGTAAAAGCGCGCGTGGCCACCGATCCGCTCTACTGCGTCGTCAACGGCACCGGCATTGCGCTGGAGCATCTCAATGTCTACAAAAAGAGTATCATCTCCAAAAACTGATTTTAAGCATCACGCTTATCTCGTCACTAGCACGACAGAAGTTTGGTCTGGCTTGCCTGATTCTCTGCTACTCAACGAGGAAAAAAATAAAATAGAGAATTGGACTTTTGGCATTATTGGCATCAACGAAGCGCGCGAGATTCGCGAACGTGGTGGGCGAGCGAGTGATGTAGAAAATAAAAAGTTTATTCTGATCTGGTTCGAGAGCATCACGCCCGAAGCGCAGAATGTTTTATTGAAAATCCTCGAAGAACCGCCACTCGGCACAGTTTTCATCTTGGGGACAAGTAATTCTGGCTTGCTCTTGCCTACGCTTTTATCTCGCTTAGAAAAGTTAATTTTGCCGGAAAAAACTGAAAATAAAACAGAAGAAAAAATAGAGCAAACAGAAATATTAGATTTTATCAAAAATAATCCAGAAGTGAGATTAAAATATCTCGAAAAATTACTAGACGATAACGAAGATAATCACAAAGGCGTGAGTTTGGATTTTTTAAATAATCTCGAGCAAGCTTTAGCAAAAATACTCAAACCACAAGAGGCGAGTGAGCAATTAATCTTCGCTCTAGCCGAAATCCGCGCTGGCCGCGAGCACTTATCACATCCATCTGGCGCTTCTAGATTAGTTCTGCAACACATTGCGCTCATTTTGCCGGTGCTAAAGCAGGGCTAAGAATAAGCACTTTTTACCCCTTGACAATTTCTACCCATTTGCTATAATGGGGGTTGGAAGTGAGAGGCGTTCTTTCACAATTTAGTTAAGAGTTGGTGCGTTATTTGCGCATCGAATTGTCCGTGTTATCAGTACGGAAGAAAGGTGGTCGTTATGACTACTATCGTCCTTCCTGAATTTGTAATTCAGGTTATCAAACAAAGCTTGATCGCCATTGATCAGGTTCGCGCAGAAAAGGAAGTTGAACTACCTATGTTCTTCCCCAAACAAATTAAGTATACTTCTGCTCCAGCATGGACATTGATCGACGAATTACATTGGCGAGTCGTTTTGTTTGGTGGCGGTATTCGTGTTGTGGCCACCGGATCGTCTCTTCCTGAGGTGCGATACAGTCCCGAACAACACTTTGTTTCTAAGCTCAAGATATCTTATAAAGGGTATCGATGGCTGTGGGGTCATAACCGGGGCAGGCACGGATGGGTTCGGCCAGTTAAAATAAGTTGCCCACCTCGGATACATTCTTGGGTCTCAGCACGGGAGAAGGGCACTTTCCAGGAGTTGGCAGACAAGTTTGCGAAGATGGGTTCATATCCTCGGCAAATGTGCCGGAATTCCTGGGAGGTACGTAACAGTCGTCACTCTCGGTGGGGCTCGTAGGGCAATGTTTTTAGGCAGGTTTTCGCAAAATCTCCAAGGCGCATCCCTAGCGGTGCGCCTTTTTTCTTGTCTAAAAATCTGGTAGAATAATTTTTATGAGTTACAACTTTGCTAGTTTAAAAAATAAGATTACCGAGATCGAGGATTGGCTCGGGCGGGAGTTTGCGAGCATTCGGACGGGTCGAGCCACGCCAGCGCTCTTGGATAGCGTGCAAGTGGAGAGCTACGGCGCGCGGGTCCCGCTCAAGAGCGTGGGCGCGATTGGCGTGGAGGATGTGCGGACGCTCAAGATTGGCTTGTGGGATCAGTCGCAAGTCAGAGGCGTGGAGCAGGCTATTCAAGTTGCAAATCTTGGCGTGTCTGTCACCACAGACGGCACGGCGATCCGTGTGATTTTCCCAGAATTAACGGCTGATAAACGCAAGATTTTACTTAAACTCGCTCACGAAAAATCTGAAGAAGCAAAAATCTCGCTCCGGAAAGAACGGGAAAAAACTTGGAATGAGATTCAAGAAAAAGAAAAGAATAAAGAAATTAGCGAAGACGATAAGTTTAGGTTGAAAGAAGAATTGCAGAAAATTGTGGATGCAGAAAGTGCAAAAATAGACGAAATGAAAGCGCGCAAAGAGACGGAAATTGGGAGTTAGTTTAGTAAAAAATATTTTGTGTCTGTAATTATTTTTATTATTGTTCTCGCCGTGCTGATTCTCTCGCACGAGTTTGGGCATTTTATCGTGGCCAAGAAGTGTGGTGTGCGTGTGGACGAGTTTGGCCTCGGCTTCCCACCGCGCGTTTTCGGTTTTAAGCGTGGGGAAACTACTTATTCTTTAAACTGGTTACCATTTGGTGGGTTCGTGAAAATTTTTGGCGAGAATCCAGACGAAGAAGCGCTCACCGGTTTTGACGCCTCGCGGAGTTTGATAAATAGACCAAGATATCAGCAGGCTTTAGTTCTTGTCGCTGGCGTGGTTTGCAATTTGATTCTGGCTTGGCTCTTCTTGAGCATTGGCCTGATGTCCGGCTTGCCAGTGGCGAGTAGTGAGGCACCAGCGGGCTTGACTGGCGAGTCGCGCTTACTAATTACAACAGTCAAAACTGATTCCCCAGCAGAAAAGTCTGGCCTCAAGCTTGGTGACGAAATTGTGAGCTTAACTGACAGTTTACAAAAACAGCCAGAGCAACTAGAGCCAAAAACTGTGGCTGACTTTATGGCCGCACATCCGGCGCAAAATCTAGATTTAGTGATTAAACGAGCCGGAACTGAACAGAAAATTACTGTTCAACCACAAATTGATCCAACTAATTCAGAATCACGGGCCATCATTGGCATTGGTTTGGAAGAAGTGATTACTTCTAAACTTGGCTTGTTCCCGGCCTTTGCTCGTGGCGCAGTGCTAACTTCTGACATCACTATCGCTACTGTCGTTGGTTTATTTGATTTAATTAAACAAGCTTTTGCTGGCCAACCAGTGCTGGAGAATATCACCGGGCCGGTGGGCTTGGCTGGCTTAGTCGGCGATGCGGCCAGTCTCGGTTGGGTTTACTTGCTTTCGTTCACGGCTTTTATATCTATAAATTTAGCCGTGCTAAATTTGTTGCCCTTCCCGGCGCTCGATGGCGGCAGATTGTTGTTTTTGTTAATAGAAAAAATCAAAGGCTCGGCGATCAAGCCGCAAGTTGCTAACACTCTAAATCTGGTTGGCTTTGGTTTGCTCTTGCTCTTGATGGCGGTGGTCACTTACGGCGATATTGCGCGCTTGCTATTAAAATAGCTTTGTGATATAGTTCTAATCAGAAAGGATGGTTGGTTATGAAGAAAACAAAGCCAACAAATAGTTCTTTCGGGAGATCGAACACAACCACTGTCGGCGATGCTGAAGTGAGGATCGTCAACATCTTGTTTCAGTCAGTCCATAAACGTCGGGAAGCGCAACAGAAGCAAGCCAAAGCTAAGAAAAGAGCTTCTCGCCCCGGCGAACAGATTGTGTTTGGTTTTGCAGTTCCCAAAGAAAAAACAACTCCCGAGTGTTTCTGCTAGCCTAAGCCAGGGTTGGTGAAGGCGATGCTGGGCTCGTCACGTGTGTGGCGGGCCCTTTTTGTTGCTCGCCGGCTTAATAGATTTTCTTGAGCCCCTTTTGCAAGTGTTTGCGGGGGCTCTTTTTTTGCGTTAAACTAGCCTCACCATGAAACAATCACAACTCTTTACGAAAACGCGTCGCGAGGCGCCGAAGGATGAGGTTAGCAAAAACGCGCAGTTACTGATTAGAGCCGGCTTTGTGCACAAAGAATTGGCCGGAGTTTATAGTTACTTGCCGCTGGGCTTAAAGACGCTAGAAAAGATAAACAGACTGATTAGAAGTGAGATGAATAAATTAGGTGCGGTGGAAGTAAATTTATCGGCCTTGCAGAATCCAGAAATCTGGCAGGCGAGTGGTCGTTGGAATGATCAGGAAGTGGACGTGTGGTTCAAAACTAAATTAAAAAACGAGAGTGAACTTGGTTTAGGCTTTACCCACGAAGAGCCACTGACTAATTTATTACGCGATCACATTAAATCTTATCGCGACTTACCCAGAGCGATTTATCAGATCCAGACTAAGTTTAGAAACGAAACACGAGCAAAATCGGGCTTGATGCGCGGTCGAGAATTCTTGATGAAAGATTTATATTCTTTTCATGCCACGCAAACAGAGCAGGAAGAATTTTATCAGCAAGTTTTGCTCGTTTATCAGAATATTTTTAAACAAGTTGGCTTGGGTGACAGAACTTACTTAACTTTCGCTTCTGGCGGCGCTTTCTCGAAGTATAGTCACGAGTTCCAGACACTTTCTGAAGCCGGCGAAGACACGATTTACTTATCAGCTGATGAGAAGCTGGCCGTGAATATCGAGGTGGCGACGCCAGAAGTGCTAGAAGAATTAGGTTTAAAAAAAGAGGATTTAGTGCCGCACAAGGCAATCGAGGTCGGCAATATTTTCTCGCTCGGGACCAGATTTTCTGAGCCACTGAAACTAAATTTTCTTGACGCCGAAGGGAAAGAACAGCCGGTCTGGATGGGCAGTTATGGTCTGGGCCCAAGTCGCTTGCTCGCCACAATTGCCGAAGTCTTGAGCGACGAGAATGGCTTAGTTTGGCCAGAAGGTGTCGCGCCTTTCTCGGTTCACTTAATTTCGCTGGCTGGCAAAAGTGACGAAGTTAAACAAGCTAGTGAGAAACTGTATCAAAAATTAGTGCAGAATAAGATTGAAGTTTTGTTCGATGATCGCGACGCACCGGCGGGAGAGAAATTTGCGGATGCGGACTTGATTGGCTTGCCAAATCGGATTGTAGTCAGCAGTAAAACATTAGAGGCTGGTAAATTAGAATTTAAAAATCGGCAGACTGGAGAAGTAACTAATATTGACGAAACAGAATTAATTAGATTTTTGGCAAAATAAATTAAATAATGCTTAAGCGCTTTTATAAATTATTTTCTAATGACATTGGCATCGATCTGGGCACAGCCAATACGCTGGTGTATGTGAAAGAGCGCGGGATCGTAATCAACGAGCCATCGGTGGTGGCGCTTAACGAGAAAACCGGCCGCGTGGTGGCGATCGGTAATGACGCCAAGCAGATGGTTGGCCGCACGCCCACGCACATTACGGTAGTCAAGCCCCTGGTGGATGGCGTGATTTCGAACTTTGAAGTGGCCGAAGAGATGCTCGCTTATTTCTTGCGTCAGGTCGCCCAAGATTCGACTAAGAAGTTTCTCCGGCCAAGAGTGGTGATTGGTGTGCCGTCGGGGATCACTAATGTGGAGATTAGAGCTGTGCGTGATGCGGCCAAGAATGCTGGTGCCGGCGTCGTGCACATTGTGGAGGAGCCGATGGCCGCAGCGGTCGGGATCCGCTTGCCGGTGCATGATCCGGTGGGCAATATGATTGTAGACATTGGCGGTGGTACAACGGACATTGCGGTGATTAGCTTGGGTGGGATTGTGCAGGCGAAAAATTTGAGGATCGCGGGTAATAGATTGAATCAAGATATTGTGGCTTATGTGCGTGATGAATTTAAAATTTTGCTGGGCGAGAAGACGGCCGAAGAAGTGAAGATTGCGATTGGCTCGGTGCAGAAGCGGCGCGAGACCCAAGATGCGACGATTCGTGGGCGTGACTTGGTGACTGGTTTGCCCAAAGAGGTAGTGATTACTGATGCCGATATTCGCGAGGCGATTAGTGATTCTATTTCTCTGCTGGTTGATGCGGTGAAGGAAGTGCTGGAAGCGACGCCGCCGGAAGTTGTTTCTGACATTATGCACAAGGGGATTGTGGTCACAGGTGGCGGCTCGCTGATCCAAGGTTTGCCGGAGTTGCTGGCTAGTGAACTAAAAATTCCGATTCATCTCACGGATGATCCACTTACGTCTGTGGTGCGCGGTACGGGCGTGATCTTGGAAGATCTTGACCATTTCCGCGATATTTTAATTACTGATGACAATGAGCTCCCTCCCAAATAGACGCCAGGATAATGGCCGGCGTGAAAAGTCGCTCAAGCTGACTCTGGGCTTAATAGCTGTCTTGGTGGTTTTAGTTTTTGCTGGTGCGGGGATTCATCAGCTGGGCGCTGGCGTGGCTACAAGTGTCGCTCGACCTTTCTGGAATATCGGTACGAATGTTGCCAGTATCTGGCAAGGTTTTACGGTCGCTTTTGCTGATAAAAATAAACTAATTTTAGAGAATCAAGATTTGCAACTCAAACTAGCCAGCGCTAATTTATTGGCCACACAGAGTGAGCAATTGCAGAAAGATAACGAAAGCTTGCGGGCCAGTGCTGGTAAAATTCTTGAACAAAATAAATCAACACAATTAATCGCTCGCTCTTTGGGTGCAGAGCATTCGGGTCCGTTTGATGTGCTGACACTTGATCTGGGGAGTGCCAATAGTCAGCCGGAAATAAAAATTAATGACTGGATCACCACGCTTGATCACGTCTGGCTTGGCGCTGTTGTGCAGGTTACCGGTGCGACCAGTCGCGTTAGATTACTCACGCTCGCTGGTCTTACTACCCCAGCGCTCTTGGGCGAGGCGCGCGTGCCAGTTACACTGCTTGGTCGTGGTGGCGGCAATTTTATCGCTACCGTGCCGCGCGGCTTGAGCGTGGCGGTGGGCGAGCGAGCAATTGTGCCGAGCGCTAGCCAGGATTGGTTAGTCGCAATAGTTGGCGCAGTGGAGAGTGAAGCCAATAAAACTGAGCAAACGCTCTATCTCCGAGCACCACTAGACGCAAATAGTCTCAAATATGTCTCTATCTTACAGAAACAAGATAATAATTAGTTTAGTTTTGCTCTTGGGCGTGTGGTGGCTGCCGTGGTGGTTGATCGTGCTCGCCATTTTTGGCTTAATTTTATTTTATCCGGATTTTTACGCGCTATTATTTATTGCTCTACTTTTTGATCTCACTTACAGCGCGCGTTTGGCTGGGCCGCTACGGCTCACACTTCCGGTGACAATTTTTGCTGTGATCTTGCTCTTGCTGGCGCGCGAGTTGCATCAAAATGTTAGAATCTAACTGTGAAGAAATATTTAGATCCAGAAGAAGTTTTGCTCGATGCCAGCAATTTACCTTCTTTCGATAAACAACAATTTGAAGGGCAGATCGAGCGGCCGATTGGTCGGCGTGCTTTCTCTTGGCTCACAGCCAGTTTGTTGCTGGTAGTTTTGATCTTTTTTGGCCGGACTTTGCAGTTGCAGATTGTAAATGGCGAAGAATTAGCGACGCGCAGTGCGAACAACACACTAAGAAGATTAGATATTTTCGCAGATCGAGGAATTATTACGGATCGATTGGGTACAGAACTAGCTTGGAACGATCACGGTCGGCGTTACATCACTCAACCCGGTTTTGCGCACTTGGTTGGCTACATTAGCAAGCCAAAAGAGTCAGAAGTAAAAGAAGAAAACTTTGACGCTGATGAACTGATCGGCCGTGATGGCGCGGAAAAGATTTTTAACTTGCTACTCCGTGGCACGCCTGGAATTAAAATTGAAGAAGTGGACGTGGCGGGTAAACCGCATTCGGATTATTTACTCGAGCCGCCAGTGGCCGGTGAGAATCTCACGCTTGCTGTAGACGCTCGGCTCCAGAGCGCGTTTTATCATGCAATTGATAGCCTGGTCAGTGACGGCAAGTTTGTGGCTGGCTCCGGTGTGATGCTGGACGTGAGCACTGGCGAGATTATCGCGCTGGTCAATAATCCAGAATATGATCAGAATATTCTTGTCGCTGGCGTTGATAAAACTAAAATAAATTCTTTTATAACAGATGAACGTCATCCGTTCTTAAACCGCGCGGTGGCTGGTTTGTACACGCCTGGCTCGATCATCAAACCGATTATGGCCACAGCGGCGCTGACAGAAAAATTGATCTCGCCCGACAAGCAAATTGAGAGCACTGGGCAGATTAGCATTCCTAATCCGTACTTTCCCGATAAGCCAACTGTCTTTAAAGACTGGAAGGCGCATGGCTGGGTCGATCTGCGTCACGCAATTGCTGTTTCGTCTGATGTCTATTTTTATGCGATTGGCGGCGGGTACGCTGATCAAAAAGGTTTGGGCATCGCGAAAATTGATCAATATGCGCACTTGTTTGGTTTGGGCGAGAAGACCGGCAGTCAGTTCGCTGGCGAAGCGGCCGGCGCGGTGCCCACGCCGGAGTGGAAGCGTGAGAACTTTGACGGCGCCGATTGGTTGCTCGGCAATACTTATCACACGGTTATCGGTCAATATGGCTTCCAAGTCACGCCGCTACAGATCGTGCGGGCGATTGCGGCGATTGCCAACGGTGGACATCTTGTCACACCCACGCTCACAGCTACCGAGCCTGGCGCCTCGCCAATGTGGGAAACGATTCCCGGGCTTGATAATGATAATCTCCAGATTGTGCGCGAGGGCATGCGCTTATCTGTGCGCGAGGGGACGGCTGTTGGCTTGAACATGACTGATCTAGCTGTGGCGGGTAAAACTGGTACCGCCGAGCTGGGCGCCAGCAAGCAGTTTGTGAACTCGTGGGTAGCGGGCTTTTTCCCCTACGATAATCCGCGCTACGCGTTTACAATTGTGATGGAAAAAGGTTCGCATACTAACCTCATTGGCGCCACTTACGTGATGCGGCAAGTCTTTGACTGGATGCGCACCAATGCGCCAGAATATTTTAAGAGTTAGAAATTATTTTACAAATAAGCAATTCGGTGTATAGTTGATTCCAGAGGCTCTTTTTTCTTCTAAACTTTTCTCAAAAAATTGGAGGTTTAAGTATGTCGGCGTACATTGGTACTTATGAGTGCGATAATTGTTGGGCTTTATGGGATGGATCGCAAATACGAGAGAACGAGGGAGATATGCTGGCGGGGCCACTGTGTGGTAATGAGGATTGCCCTGGTCACGTCACTCGTGTTAGTGATTTGAATCGTACTCGGTTTCTTTGGCGGAATCGGGCAGAATCCATTGCCGAAGCTGAGTCGCGAGCTGGGCAGAAGTAGCGTGAAATCTTGATCCAGAGCCTCGGTTCGTCTATCTAAATAGGCGAGCACGAGGCTTTTTTCTTGCTTAAAAAAGCTTTTTGGTTTAGAATAGTCGGACTGTTTATAACCAATAACATGCCTATGAATACAGACTACTTGAGTAAAGAGAAATTTGCGGAGCTGGAAGCCGAACTAAGCGAGCTCAAGATGACGCGGCGCAAGGAGGTGGCAGAACGGTTGGAGTTTGCCAAGTCTCTGGGCGATTTATCAGAAAATGCAGAGTATCACGCGGCGCGTGAAGAACAGGCGGAAATTGAGGATCGGATTAGCCAGCTGGAGAATTTGCTCAAGACTTCCCAGATCATGGCGCTACACCACAGTGCAGAGGTGGAAATTGGCTCAACTCTGACGGTAGAAAAGCAGAGTGACAGCAAGAAGAGTAAACTGACGATTGTGGGCTCGGAGGAGGCAGACGTGGCGAGCGGCAAGATTTCCGGCCAGTCGCCGCTGGGTTTGGCTCTGCTGGGCAAGAAAAAGGGGGAAGAAGCGCTGGTGCAGACACCAAAAGGCAAAGTGAGTTACAAAGTGGTTAGCATAGACTAGTTTAATTTTTTTAAAAACAAAATGGCATCGCTAGCAGAATTGCGGACCGAGCGTTTGCGCAAATTAGCGCTCTGGCGCGAGCATGGCGCCGAGGCTTATCCGGTGAGCGCACAGCAAGATTTTTCTCTCACGCAGGTTTTATCTGATTTTACAAAACTTAGCAAACGCAAAAAAGCGCTGACAGTGGCCGGGCGCGTACGGGCAATCCGTGGTCAAGGTTCTATTTTATTTCTCGATTTAGATGACGGCACGGAAAAATTGCAGTTAGTGGCGAAAAGTGACGAAATGGACGCAAAATTATTTGAACTTTTTCGTGACGTTATAGATGTTGGCGATTTTATCGAAGCCAGCGGCAGTTTGTTTATCACAAAAAGAGAAGAGAAGAGTTTAGCCGTAAAAACTTGGCGTCTACTCGGCAAGAGTTTGCGACCCTTGCCGGATAAATGGCACGGTTTGCAAGATGTGGAAGAGCGATTCCGGCGGCGTTATCTGGATATAATGATGTCGCCTCCAGTTAGAACCAAATTGGAAACACGATCGCGGCTAATTACTGCGATCAGGAAATTTTTTAATCAACACGGGTATTTGGAAGTAGAAACACCAATTCTCCAAGCTCTGGCTGGTGGAGCCACGGCCCGGCCTTTTGTGACCCATCACGAAGCTCTCGACACGGACTTTAATCTGCGGATTGCTCAAGAGCTTTATCTCAAAAAGCTGTTGGTGGGAGGTCTCAATCGAGTCTATGAGATTGGCCGGATCTTTCGCAACGAAGGTATTGATACCACACACAATCCGGAGTTTACGATGTTGGAGTCGCAAGAGGCTTATGCCGACGCGACCAGTCAGCGTGAGTTTGTGGAAAAGCTATTCAAGTATTTGGTAAAAGCAATTTTTGGCACAGACACTCTAGAGTACAACAATGAGAAAATTAATTTTGCTCCAAAATTTAGTGTTGTTGGCTTTTTTGACCTGCTCAAACGTTACGCGCTGATCCCTGATCCGGCCAATGCAACTCGTCGCGAGCTTGAATTGAAGGCATCCCAGCTTGGCGTGGCGGTGGAACCGAGCGAAGCGACAGAGAAAATTATGGACAATATTTACAAAAAAGTTTGCCGACCAAAGCTTCTCCAGCCGACATTTATCATTGACTACCCCGTGGGGTTCAATCCATTTGCTAAGCGCAAAGCAGATGACCCGCGTTTTATTGACCGTTTCCAGTTAGTTATCGTGGGTCTAGAAATGGTCAATGCCTTTAGCGAATTAAACGACCCCGTGGAGCAGGCAGAACGTTATCGCGAGCAAGATCAAAAAAGAGAAGGCGGTGAAGGTGAAATTTCGCCAAGCGATCAGGATTATCTTGAGGCCATGGAATACGGAATGCCGCCTAATGGTGGCATTGGCATCGGTATTGATCGTCTCGCAATGCTTTTTACTGACACGAGTAATATCAAAGAAGTAATTTTCTTCCCCACGCTAAAACCAAAAAATGAAAAATAAAAAATTACTCTGGACGGGGATTGCTGTTGTTGTAATTATTTTACTGGCAATTTTTTTCTTCACTCGCAATACTAACAGCGATGCTGGCGCTTTTACAGTTGCCAAAACTGATTTATTAGAGCGCGTGAGCGTGATTGGCAAAGTGAAGGCGAACCAAAAAGCTGATCTCGCGTTTAAGCAAAGCGGTTTTATTGTGGCTGTTGAGCGCGCGGTGGGCGAGCAAGTGCCAGCTGGCAGCGTGCTGGCGCGGCTAGATAGCCGCGACGCCGTCCAGGCGGTCAATGACGCCCAGGCAGCACTGGAGACAGCGCAAGTTGATCTTGCTAAGCTGGAGCACCCCAGCACTGGTCAGTTCGTCACCAACAAACTAGACAAAGCGCGGCAGGATGGCTTGAGCGTGCTGGTGCGCGTCTTTGGCGAGGCGGGCGATATTCTGGATTCGGTCAATCACACTTTTTTCGATAGCGACTTCACTAGTTCTACCATCGGCGGTGATAATCTCACTTATTACGCCACGGTGGTTAGCAGTTATGAGACCAAATTTCGCTCGGTGCCAAGCACGGCCAAGCAACAATATAATATTCTAAAAAATAATTACGCTAAGTTGTTTGCGCTTTATCAGCAACGCGATCAGGCTAATGTCACCGACACTGTTCTAGACGAAAAAATAATCACTGATACTCACCAAGTGCTCAAGCAGTTGAGTGAGTTGATCAAATTGGGACGAGATCTCGTGCAATATTTCCACGATAAATCAGTTTCTGGCGATTGGACATCGCTACAGGCAGATCTAGTCGCCGAGCAATGGGCGCGGCTAGGCACACAATTGCAGACGATCAATAGCTACGTGGCCGAGCTCGGAGCGATTACCAGCACGATTAGTCAGGAGAGATTAAACAGTAGCACTAATAATTTCAGCCTCGAGTCGCAAGCGGTAGTGGTGAACGAGAAGAAAAATAGTTTGCAAAACGCGCAAGCCAAGCTCGCTGATTACGCGATCCGCGCGCCGTTCTCTGGCATTGTAACGAAACAAGAAGCGCGCGTGGGCGAATTTGCCACCGCCGGCACGGCGCTGGTGGGCTTGATTACTGATGGTCAACTGATTGTGGAAGCTAATGTGCCAGAAGTTGATATTGCGAAAGTGAAATTGAGTGACAAGGCGACTGTGCTACTCGACGCTTACGGCGATGCGGCCAAGTTTGAGGCCACTGTCACCGCGATTGATCCGGCGGAGACGATCTTGGAGGGTGTACCGACTTACAAAATTACTCTCACTTTTGCCGAAAGTGACGCCCGAATCCGCTCCGGCATGACGGCCAATATTGAGCTGGTAACTGGCCAGCGAGCGCAAGTGCTGGCCGTGCCCACGCGAGCAATCAAGTTTGTTGGTGCCGAGGCGATGGTGACGCGTCAGAATGCTAATGGCGAAAATGAAGAAGTAAAAGTGACGACCGGTTTGCGCGCTTCTGACGGCCAAGTGGAGATTGTGAGTGGCTTAAATTTGGGAGACGAGATCGTGTTGCCGTAAAATTTTTAAAATAATTTCTCGAAAAACCACTAGAGTAGTGGTTTTTTCTTGTCTAAAAAACAGTACTGGGGAACTGTGGATAACTCGGGTTGGTAAATGGTGATGGGTGGGATAGAATAGTAGGTAAGTGGGGAGAAGTGGGAAATCGAAATATGCTGATTGGCGAACACAAACACACGATTGACGACAAAAAGCGCCTGGCAATACCCGCCAAATGGCGCAAGGAGGTGGGTCGTCAGGTGGTGATTACGCCAGGCTTGGATAATTGTCTCTTTGTCTACACGCTCAAGGAGTGGAAGAGGATCTCGGAAAAGCTGGCTAGCTTATCCATGTTGCGAGCAGATACCAGAAGCTTCAACCGGTTTATGCTCGGTGGCGCGGCGGAGTGCGAAGTGGATAGCATGGGTCGCATCCTCTTGCCTGATTACTTGCGGCAATTCGCGGGCTTGCAGACCAAAACGGTGATCGCTGGTGTGCACTCTCGCTTGGAAATCTGGGACGAAGAGCGTTGGCAAGCTTACAAACAGAACGTGGAGAAGCAAGCCGATGCCCTGGCAGAAAAGTTAGGCGAGATTGGAGTGTTCTAAACTGTTTTTCTGAAACTAATTCTGATGAAACACGATCCAGTTCTTTTACAAGAAGTTTTGACAGGTTTGAATCTTCAAGCTGGTGAGACAGTACTTGATGCTACTCTAAACCGCGCTGGACATGCTGTGGAACTAGCGAAACAAGTTGGCAAAACAGGAACAGTAGTTGGCATTGATGCTGATAAGAACGCTATTGCCGAAGCAAAAATTAATCTCGAAAAAGCAAACACCGGCGCAAAAATAATTTTGTTAAATAGCAATTTTAGAAATTTAGCAGAATTACTAGAACAAGCGGGAATTAATAAGTTAGATGCGGCGTTATTTGATCTCGGTTTGAGTTCGCAGCAATTGGAAGAATCGGGCCGGGGATTCTCGTTTCAGAAATTAGACGAGAAATTGCTGATGAGCTTTAGTGAAAATCCTGAATTAACGGCTAGTGAGGTTGTGAATCACTGGCGAGAAGAGACTTTATCTGACGTGATCTACGCTTATGGCGAAGAACGCTTTGCTAAAAGAATTGCCAGAGAAATTGTAGCGCAGAGGCAAAATAAAAAAATCGAAACAGTGGCTGACTTGCTGGAAATAATCAGGAATGCCGTACCAGCTTGGTACCGGAGTAAGGCGAGAAAGTTACACTTTGCGACTAAAACTTTCCAAGCTTTGCGGATTGTTGTAAACGACGAACTGGGCGCGCTGAAAGCTGGATTAGATGCAGTGTGGCAAAAGCTAGACGAGAAGAACGGCCGATTGGCCGTGATCAGTTTCCACAGTTTGGAGGCCAAGATTGTCAAAGACTTCTACAAAGCTAAAGCAGAGGAAAATAGTGGCGAGATTCTCACTAAACATGCAGTTAAACCAGCTAGAGCTGAAACATTACAAAATCCCAGATCACGCAGTGCGCAATTAAGGATTATTAAAAAAATATAAAAAGATGACAGCGGGAAATATTAATAAAATTTATCAACAAGAGCGACTCTTTAAGCAACTCGCCAGCGGCGTGGTAGCCCTCTTTGTGCTCTATATTTGCCTCGTCAATAGCGTAGTCTTCAACCTCGTGGGCCGTCAGCGCGCGCTGGACGACTTGGCCACACGCCAGAGCGCCGTTGTCTCATTAGAAACAGAATATTTGGCTCTATCTGGTGGCGTAACGCTCGACAGAGCTTATGCGCTCGGCTTCCACGATGCTGCTGGGAGCGTCATTTTCGCCCGGCCACTCGCTGGTGGTGTGGTGGCATTGAACACGAAAGTTGCGTTACCCTAGTCTGCGCTAGAGTAATTTGCTAATCTGGAGCCATGTCTGTTAATTTTACTGGTCGAGTACGGCTCTTGTCGCTGATAATTTTCATTATGATTCTGGTTCTAGTGAGCCGGCTCTTTTTTTTGCAACTAATCAAGAATAACTTTTATGCTGATAAAGCTGATAGGCAATATCAGCGTCCGGCGGGGCAACTTAGTGATCGTGGTACAATTTTCTTTAAGCAACAAAATGCGCAACTTGTTTCTGCCGCCACTATGCGTGACGGTTTTATCCTCGCGCTTAATCCCACGCTAATTTCTAGCGCGAGTCCAGATTTAGAAAATATTTACAGCAAGCTAGTTAATATCTTGCCAGAACTAGATCACGAGAGTTTCATCGCCAAAGCCAGCAAGAGCACTGATCCGTATGAGGAAATTGCGACGAGATTAGATCAAGCCACAGCTGACAAAATAAAAAGTCTAAAATTATCAGGTGTAAACTTGTACAAAACACGCTGGCGGTTTTATCCCGCTGGTGCTACGGCAGCACATGCCCTGGGCTTCTTAAATTACGAAGGTGTGGGCAGTTATGGTTTGGAAAAGCAGTATGAGAGTCTGCTAAAACGTGAATCAGATAAAACTTTTGTCAGCTTTTTGTCAGAAGTCTTATCTGATTTTGGCGGATCGCTCTGGGGCAAGGCGGTCAATACCAGCGAGGCGGATATTGTGACGAGTATTGAGTCAACAGTGCAAGAAACTCTGGAGCAAGAACTGGCGCTGATCAAGAGCAAATGGCAGTCGGAGACGGTCGGTGGGATTATTCTGGACCCGCACACGGGCGCTGTGCTCGCCATGGCGGCATTACCAGACTTTGACCCTGGTGGTAAAAAAGATAATCTCAATATTCTCGCCAATCCACTGGTAGAGAGAGTTTACGAGATGGGCTCAATCTTTAAACCCCTCACCATGGCGGCGGCGCTGGACGCGGGCGTGGTTAAACCCAGCACGACATATTTTGACGCTGGCACGCTGATGCTGAACAACAAAACGATCAACAACTTTGATTTCAAAAGCAGGGGAACAGTCTCGATGCAAGAAGTGCTTAATCAGTCGCTTAATACCGGCGCGGTGTTTGCGATGCAAAAGCTTGGCCGCATCAAGTTTAGTGAGTATATGTTCAAGTATGGCTTGGCTGAGAAAACTAACATAGATCTGCCCGGCGAAGTTAATAATTTGATTACTAATTTAAATAGCACGCGAGATATTGAGTACGCTACGGCTGCTTTCGGCCAAGGTTTGGCCGTTACGCCCATTACGATGGCTCGAGCGCTCGCCGTGCTCGGTAATGGCGGTGTGCTGGTGAAGCCGCATGTGGTCACCGAGATCAGCCGCAATAATTCTAAACTCACACAAGTCATCAAGCCAGAAATAATCCGGCAAGTGCTTAAACCTGAAACTAGCAAAACTATTACTCAAATGCTCGTGACTGTTGTAGATACAGCGCTACTTGGTGGTCAGCACAAGAACGAACGCTACAGCGTGGCGGCCAAGACGGGAACAGCCCAACAGGTTCGTCCGGGGGCAAATAGCTATGATCCAGATTATTTTCTCCACTCATTCTTTGGCTATTTCCCGGCTTCTAATCCTAGATTTCTCGTTTTTCTCTACCAACTCCATCCGCAAGGCGCGCCTTACGCCTCGGCCACGCTCACCGAGCCCTTTATGAAGCTCACGAAATTTTTGCTAAACTACTACAATGTTCCGCCAGACCGCTAGATTTCTCATCACGACGATTCTCCGCTGGGAGGCGAGATTGGTCTTAAAAAAGTACCAGCCCAAAATCATTGCCATCACTGGCAGTGTGGGCAAGACGGGTACAAAAGATGCGATTGCGACTGTCCTCTCTGGTAAATTTAGATTGAGAGCGAGTCAGAAGAGCTTTAATCACGAGATTGGTTTGCCGCTCACTATCTTAAATTGCGATAACGCTTGGTGGAATCTAGTTTTGTGGTTGAAGAATATTATCGAAGGTTTGGGTTTAATTCTGTTTAGAACTAATTATCCGGAATTATTGGTGTTAGAAGTGGGCATTCAGCACCCGGGCGATGTGGCGCGCTTGGTGAGCTGGCTCAAGCTGGACGTGGCTGTGATTACCCGTTTGCCGGAAGTGCCAGTGCATGTGGAGTTTTTTAAATCCGCCGAAGAGGTGACGCGAGAAAAGTGGTTGCTCGCGCAAGCGGTAAGTGAATCGGGTTTGGTCATTTATAATCATGACGACGAAAAAATTCGCGATTTAGCTGATGGCTTGAAGGCGAGAAAGTTAAGCTACGGCTTCCAAACGGGTTCTGATTTGCTGGCGTCTGATGTGCAAATTATTTATGAAAATCAGCCAGTTGGCTTGAGTGTGCAGATTACTTATGCCGGCGAGAGCGTTAAGTTTGAGCTCCACGGCGTGCTCGGAGAGCACCAGCTCTACGCGCTGCTTGCGGCTGCCGCCGCGGCCGTGGCGCAGGGGATGAGTCTAGCGAGCGCGAGCGAAGCGCTCAAAACCCTCACCACACCGCCTGGCCGGATGCGCTTGCTAGCTGGAATTAAAGAAACGCTAATTATTGACGATACGTACAATGCTTCGCCGGCGGCAATAGAAGCGGCGCTCCAGACTCTCAACAGCTTGCAAATTACTGGCCGGAAGATCGCAGTGTTGGGTGATATGCTCGAACTTGGCAAATATACGATAGATGAGCACCGGAAAGTGGGGATTCTGGCTTCGCGCGTCTCGGACGTGTTGGTGACTGTCGGACTCCGGATGAAATTTGCCGTGGAAGAAGCGATGAAGAAAAAAATGGGCAAGAAAAATGTTTATCACTTCGATGATTCGCGCCAGGCTGGCGAGTTTCTGCAGAACTTTATTGCGCCAGCTGATGTGATTCTCGTAAAAGGTTCGCAATCACTGCGCATGGAGCGCGTGGTGGAGGAGATTATGGCGCAACCAGAAGAGAAAAGTAAATTACTTGTCAGGCAAGACGAAAACTGGTCCCGACGTTAATTAAACATTAACGTCGTGGATCCTCGATCCACGATTCGAAGAATCGGGATCGGGAAAGGAAAGATAAAAATGTATTCCACTTACATTCTAAAACTGAGTAATGGATCATATTACACTGGAAGCACTGGTAATTTAGAACAAAGATTAACTGAGCATCAGAATGGGAAAGTAAAATCAACAAAAAATAATTTACCTTGTCAGCTTATTTACTCGGAAACCTACCAAAACAGATCTTTGGCTCAAGGTCGTGAATACCAGATTAAAAAGTGGAAAAGTCGTGCGGCGATTGAAAGATTACTAAAAAAGTAATAATATGGGTACTTGGTCCCGATCCCGACTAAAGTCGAGGATCGCGGACCCTCGATTTTGTAGAAACTTCGTTTAACAAAATCGGGGCCCTATCGTCTATCGGCTAGGACATAGCCTTCTCAAGGCTAGAAGCAGGGTTCGACTCCCTGTAGGGTCACAAAACTGAATATTCTGGGACTACTCTCTGATAGAGTTTTTTTCCTTAGAAAAATACGTCAAAATTTGTTTTCCAAGAAATAGAATTATTGCCACGACAAGAGTCGCAATTATTCCAAAAAGCCAACTGTTAGTTGTATCAACACGATTTCTTAAGTCTTCAATTTTTTGGTCTAAATTGTTCTGCTCCTTTCTGAGTATGATTGGTGTAATGGCGTTATCTGGGTTTTCTAAGATGGTGTTGTATAAGTACTCATTTTTTTGTTCAATCGATACGAGTTTGGAATTTAGATAATTAAAAGAGGGAACGTTGGTGTTGTTAAATAATTTCTTAATGTTGGTAATATCGATTTGCAGTCGGTCTACTTTTGTTGCTAATTCCTGAGTGGCGGGATCCTCGCTTTTAAATACGGGGCTTAAGAAAAGAGATACACCAGAGCTAGTCGAAAAAAACGCAAGAGCTAGAATTGAGATAATCGAAGCTATTAAACTAAAAACTAGTTGTTTGTTTTTATTTTCTCTTATAATCCTATCTCGCTCGCCTATAACTCTCAGGAAATCCTCGTAGTAATCAATCTTTTTACTCATGATTCTAATTAGGCAGTGGCGGCATTTTAAGAATATTTGTAGCTAACTTCTCTAATTCTTCGTCCACAGACTTATCAATTTCTTCTTTTTGGATATTTAGTTTACTACTTAATATTTTTTCCAAAGCGGTTATACGCGCGTCCCTAGCTAGACTAAATGCCCCATTAGGACCAACTTTTGGGGCTACTTTTTGTAAAAATTCTTCAAAATTCATACAGGCATTCTATCATTTTTGGGTTAAAATGACAAAATCTATTTTTTTTCTATCTACTTCAACGGATTCTCGCCTCTAATGATACGGAGCAGAAAGAGGATAATCGCGACGACTAGTAAGAGGTGAATAAACCAACCGATAATATGGAAACCAAAGAAACCGAGCACCCAGAGAACTACTAAAACGATGGCGATATTCGTGAGCATAGTTGTGACTAAAGATTAATAATAATTTCTTAATTGTTCTGAACATACTCTAGTTTAGACGAAGAAGGGCCTGTTTACTTACAGCACCACTTCCAGTATGCTCTGGTTACAATGTTAGTTGACGATATCAAGATTAGAGTAGCCGGCGGACACGGCGGGCGTGGCTCGGTCGCTTTTGAACGCAATAAGCTGGCGCTAGGACCGACTGGTGGTAGTGGCGGCTTGGGCGGGAGCGTGTTTGCCGAGGCGGTTAGCGATATCGGTGCATTGGCGCAGTTCCGCTTCGAGAAGCAGAAGAAGGCCGAGAACGGCGAGAACGGGCAGAGACAATATCGCGATGGCCACACGGGCAAGGATATTCTGCTCAAGATGCCGGTGGGCACGGTGATCCACAATCTTACGACCGGCTTCGACCAAGAGTTGGTCAAGATTGGTGAGAAAGTCTTGGTAGCGAAGGGTGGCTTGGGTGGGAAGGGGAACTTTCTCTTCCGTTCTTCTATCAATACTTCGCCGAAACAGTTCCAGCCTGGTTTGCCGGGCGAGGAATTTGAACTAAGATTAGAATTAAAACTAATCGCTGACATTGGCCTAGTTGGTTTACCGAATGCTGGCAAATCGAGTTTGCTTAATGAATTAACAAATGCGAAGAGCAAAATTGCAAATTATCAGTTCACTACGCTCGAGCCGCACTTGGGCGCTTATTACGGTTTGATTCTCGCTGACTTGCCGGGCTTGATTGAGGGCGCGAGCGAGGGTCGGGGATTGGGCATTAAGTTTTTGCGACACATTGAACGCACGAAAACGATTTTCCACATTATTTCTGGCGAATCTGATGACGTGGCGCGGGATTATAAAATAATTAGACAAGAATTAAAACAATATAATCCGGAATTAATAAAAAAGCAGGAGCATGTATTTTTAAATAAAACTGATTTATTAGAGAAAACTGAAGTGAAAGCTAAACTCGCCAAATTAGCGAAGTTGAAAGTCAAAGCGATGGCGATTTCCGTTTTTGATCTGGATAGTCTAGAACAAGTGAAGAAAGTTTTGAATAAAATAGGAAAAGAGAAGGGGGCTTGACACAAGATAGTTAGTATGCTAGGCTTAGTTTAGACCTGAAAACGATGTGTTTTTGGGCGAGAATCCGCGGGTATTACTCGTGGATAGTTCCCCAAGGTAAGGCGGTGCTTTATCTTGAAAATGTGGCGGTGCCACAAGGAGCTTCAAATGTCGAAGAGTCCTTTACAAGTTGCAAACGAAGAATACATCGCGGAGTTTCCATTTTTGCGAAAATGGCTGGGGGAGATCAATCCAAAGGATCTCAAGTACCTTAAGATCAGGGTAGAACGGTTAGACCTCGATGTCCTGCGCTCGACAGGGTATATTAACTTTGATCTTGAGTATATGGCGTACGCTCCCTCTTCTTATGGTTCACAACAGTTTTTCTGCATTGGTAAAGATGGGTTTATTCTCCGCAAGTTATTACCAAGCATACTTGAGCGCGTAAACTTTTCTCTTTTCCGACCATCAAGTTGGTTCAGAGAGTGGACAGGCGGAGAGACGGTCGAACAAGCCCTGCTGTGTTTAGCATCGCAACAGCAACTGTCCAGCCTAAGATATGTAGTTTCCGTCCGCAAGCCCTTGTTGGAGACGCGTATCACCATCTACAAGCTTCCGGTGGCATTCTCTTTGGAGGAGTTTGTCAATAAGGAAGAAGAACGGATCAGGCAAGACGTTAAGAAAAAACTCCAAAAAAGTTCTCCCAAAGTCGAGTAGGCAGTCTACTTTGTGACTTCAGGGCCCCAATCCGATCCAATCGGTGCGGGGCTTTTTCTTTGCCTGAAAAATCTTCCCGCCAAAGCGGGATTCATGCTAAACTAGCGAAATATGGCGACAATTTTGTATGTAATTATTGCTTTGCTCGTGGGTGGCGGAATCGCTTGGTTCTTGGCGCAGAATAAGCCGAAGCCGGCGGGGGATAATCAAGCGCTAATCTTGCTCCAGAATCAGCTCAATGAGCTCACGCGCGTGCTGGATAGCAAGCTCACCGAGTCGAGCAAGTTTCTCCACACTTCGCTCCAGAGTCAGTCTAGCGAGTCTAATAAAATGATTCGCGATATCACGAGCGAGCTGGTGAAGGTGGGTGAAGGCCAGAAGCGCGTGGAAAATTTCGCGGATCAACTCCAGAGCTTGCAAGATATTTTGAAAAATCCCAAACAGCGCGGTATTCTTGGCGAATATTATCTCGAAACTTTGCTGAAAAATGTTTTACCAACTGGTTCTTACCAGATGCAATATCCGTTCAAAGACGGCACGATTGTGGATGCGGTGGTTTTTGTAAAAGAGAAAATTATTCCCATTGACTCAAAATTTTCGCTCGAGAATTATAATAGACTAGCCGAAGAACGCGATCCGGTGGAGCGGGAGCGCCTAGAGAAATTATTTAAGTCTGATTTGAAGAACAGAATTGATGAGACGAGTAAATATGTCAAACCGAGCGAGGGCACGATGGACTTCGCCTTCATGTTTATTCCCCACGAGGCGATTTATTATGACTTATTAGTCGCGCAAGTTGGTTCGGTGAAAATAAATACTAGAGATCTAATTGAGTATGCATTCAAAGATAAACACGTGATTATTGTCTCGCCCACATCTTTCTTGGCTTACTTGCAGACAGTTCTGCAGGGCTTGAAGGCGTTGCAAATAGAAGAATCAGCGAAGGTGATTCGGGACAGAGTGGAAGACTTGGGCAAGCACATCGCGGCTTATGAGCAATATTTCGGCAAACTTGGCACAAGCTTGGGGACAACGGTTAGTCACTATAATTCGGCGTATAAAGAGCTGAAAAAGATTGATAAAGATGTGGCACGGGTGACGGGCGAGACTTCCAGCATGGAGACATTAGTTTTAGACAAGCCAGATTTGGAAAATGAGTGAATTTGTCAGAAAAGTGCATCAAGTCGTTAAGGCGATCAAGCCTGGCAAAGTAATGAATTATCGCGAAGTGGCGGAGGCAGCTGGCTCACCACGGGCTTGGCGTGCGGTGGGGCGCATTATGGCGCGTAATCACGATCCACATATCCCGTGCCACAGGGTAGTGCGTTCTGCTGGCCGAACGGGTGGTTACAATCGGGGTGGTGAGCGGGTAAAACAAGAACTTCTAGAACAAGAAAAGCGCACCGGCAAGACAGCTCTCGGCGCGCTGGAGGCAATGCAACAGCGGTTGGCGGGCGGGGATTAGAGTTTGGAGCCTAGCTTTTTCTCTGCTAATTGCCAAGCAATCTCGCGTGGCGTTTTCTTAGATTTAGCTAGTGCTCGCAAGAGCGCGCGAGTGCTGGCAGAAATTTTTTCTGCTACTAATTTGAACATTTTTTCTGCCGTAAAGTTTTTGTGTTCGGCATAAGAGGAGATCACGCCACCGGCGTTCGCAATAATATCGGGGATAATTAGCACGCCGCGCTGATGCAGAATTTTCTCAAATTCTTCGCGCATTGGGATATTGGCGCCTTCCACAATTATTTTTGCTTTTACTTCGTCAATATTTTTGGCATTAATCACGTCTGGCAAGGCCGCCGGAATCAACACGCTCACCGGTAGAGTAAAGATGGCTGAATTGCTTAACTTTCTGCTATTTTTATCAAGATTAGCGTAATTAACGACAGAACCAGTTTGCTTTTTAATTTTCACTAACTTTTTATAATCCAAACCAGTTTCGAGATAAATTGCGCCACGTGAGTCAGATACGGCGACCACCTTCGCGCCCATCTCTTGCAGGAATTGATGAGCAAAAACACCCACATTGCCATAACCTTCGATTGCAATGCTAGCTTGCTTGATCGGGATTTTTTTAAACTCTAGTGCTAGTTTAGCCGCTTGGGCCACGCCGTAGCCAGTACTGCCCAGCTCGTGCGGTAAACCACCTAATTTTTTCGGCTTACCTGTTGCCGCGCGGTTATTCTTTACTGCTTCCACAAACCATTGCATCTCCTTTTCCGTCATGTTGATGTCCGGTCCGGCGATGTAACTGTGAACGAGTAGGGGTTTTAGTTCTTGCGCGAACCATTCCACAATTTCTTTTTTTTCTTTGCTGGTGTGAATTTTTGGATCAAAAGTGATACCAGACTTAGCACCACCAAAGGGGATATTAGCCAGCGCGTTCTTAAGCGTCATCGCCCGGGCGAGACGCGAGACTTCTTCTTCGGTCACGCTTGGCGTCATGCGGATGCCGCCCTTGCCTGGACCTAATTTTAAACTATCTATCACCAGATAAGCCCAAGTTTCGAACTTTTTATTGTAAACTTTGATGATCATGAACCTTTAGCTTATTATATTGACGGCCAAAGTCAAATCTGCTAAACTATCCCCACTATGACTATGAAATTTGCGGTAATCAAGACCGGCGGCAAGCAGTATTTGGTCGCTCCGGGCGATAAGCTGAAGGTGGAAAAACTGGCTAAAACTGATGTTAAGTCAGAGGGTAGCGAGGTTATTTTCGACGAGGTTTTGCTCACTAGCGATGGTAAAGAGACCAAGCTCGGCACGCCAGCTCTTGCCGGCGTTAAGGTGACCGCCAAGCGCGTGGCTGATGATCGTCACGACAAATTGCTCGTCTTTAAGTACAAGAACAAAACTCGTTATCGTGTGAAAAGGGGACACCGGCAGCCTTACACGGAAGTAGAAATCTTGAGTATTAAATAAAAATACTAACTTCTTGCCTCACGATTCTTGAGCGCATTCTTGAGCGTGTCGGCATCAGAATATTCCACTTCCACACCGGTGGAGAGACCACGGCCAAGAGTGCTGAACTTGAGCTGATTTCTGGCTATTATTTCTTCTAGATATTTTTTGAGAAAATCAACTGTGTGGTCGCCTTCTTGATTCGCTGATAAAGCCGCGATTATCTCGCTATTTGGTGCTAATTTTCTCACTCGGTTTAATAGTTCTAAACCGTTGATACTTTCCACCGGTTGTTTGTCTAAGATTTTGATTAAACCGCTAAGCACAAAAAACTGGCCATTATATGTGCCAGTTTTCAGCACATTTTCTAAATCTATATCTTTTTCGACTAGCATCAGCAAATTAGCATCACGATTTTCGTCACGACAAATGTCACAAATTATCTGACTAGTTTTGTTATTAGTTAAAAAATAGAATCTCTGACACTCGCTACAGCGCGCCGCGCCTTGGCGCAGTTTGGCAATTTGTTCTAATAATCTGTTGGCTGTGCCGTTGGAGGCGTGGAGCAGATAATAAACAAAACGCTTAGCTTGCCGTGGGCCGATCCCGGGGAAGCGTTGGAAGCTATCAGTCAATTCTTGCATCAAGTTGTCTGGCATGTTTTTTTAGAAGCCACCAAAGTCGGTCTTTTCTAAAGTGTGGAAGCTCACACGCGCATCGTCGAAGTAGAGCTGGATCTCACCCGTTGGGCCATTGCGATGCTTGGCGATAATAATGTCCGCGATATTTTTCTTCTCCGAATTTTCGTTCATCTTATCCTCACGATGGATAAACATCACCACGTCGGCGTCTTGCTCAATCGAGCCGGAATCACGCAAGTCAGACAATTTTGGCTTGCCGCCGCGCTGTTCCACATTACGATTAAGCTGTGAGAGCGCCAGCACCGGCACTTCTAGTTCGCGGGCCAGGCCCTTGAGCGAGCGGGAAATTTCGGTGACTTGTTGCACCAGCGAGTCACTATCTTTCCGCGGGATCATCAGTTGGAGATAATCTACCACAATCAAGTCTAGACCTTTCTCGGCCTTGAGCTTTCTTGCCACGGATTTCATTTTGCTAATGTTATTAGAAGCTTCGTCGTCAATAAAAATTTTCGCTGTGGCTAGTCTGTCTATTGCATCTCTTAATCTAGTAAAGTCATCATCATGTTTAATTTTACCAGTGCGCAATTGCCACGAGTCTACACGACTCTCCGCCGCGAGCATTCTGTCGACTAACTGTTGCGAGCTCATTTCGAGTGAGAAGATGCCAACCGATTTACCGTGCAAGCAGGCCGCGTTGCGTGCAATATCCAGCGCCAGCGATGTTTTACCAATCGATGGCCGCGCCGCCAAGATAATCAGATCAGAGTTCTGCAAGCCAGAGAGTTTATTATCCAAATCGCGGAAGCCAGTTGGCACGCCGCGCATTTCGCCATCAGATTTTTGCAGTTTATCAAAGCGTTCCCAAGCTTCGCTCAATGTATCCTTAAGATGTACAAACGCTTTCTTGGAGAAGTGCCCGATGTTTAAAATAGCATGTTGCGCGCGGTCAAAGACGTTGTCTAATTCTTCGTGTTCGTCATAACCCAATTCCGTAATCTGTTCAGCCGAGTTAATCAGCTTTCTGCGCGCTGACTTCTGCTTAATTATTTCCGCATAATATTTAATGTTCGCGGCCGAGGGCACAGCGCTGGCCAATTCGGTGAGATAATTAGAGCCGCCGATTTGTTCTAAGTCTTTATTAGTCTTGAGCGCGCTGGTCACCGAGACCAGATCAATCGGTTCGTGCTTCTCTCCCAGTTCCCACATCACGCGATAAATCCGTCTGTGTTTTTCTGCATAAAAGTCCATCGGCTCGAGTAAGCCATCAATCTCGTGCAGGCCATCCGGCTTGAGCATTAGTGAGCCCAGCACGGCTTGTTCGGCAAAGAGATCCTGCGGCGGCAAGCGCACACCGGTCTGCGTCCAAGATTTGGTAGTTACAGCCATGTGGCTATTCTAGCATTATGGGAAAAATCTAGCACAAGCGGTTCCCCGGCCAATTTGGGAATAAGTTGGGGATATGCTAGGGTTATCTTTTGGAGGCTCGTTCTTTGGCAATTTTGTAACCTTTTTGACTCGGAAAGGAGTTAAGCAGATGAGCAAGCACGTTGTAGTGAAAGTCTCTGGTGAGGCTATGGGCAGTGGTGTGAGACCATTGGATCGCAGCAAGATCGGCAGTCTGGTCTTGCAGATCTCCAGGCTTTGTAATGTTGAGAGAGGAATGAGAATTGCGGTGGTAATCGGTGGCGGTAACTTTATCCGCGGCCGAGAGGCCAAAGATATTGGCATTAGCCAAGAAGTGGCCGACATCGCCGGTATGATGGGGAGTTTGGCCAACGCTAAAGTGTTGGCTGACTCTTTGAAAGAACAAGGCAGAGAAGCCTTAGTTTTCTCTCGCTTTGAGGCCACAAGTGCGCTGGTTCTCAATTACCAAAGCCTATTGGATCTGTGGGTCACTCAGTCGCCTGGGTACTCTATCGCCATTCTTGGTGGTGGGACCGGTGTCGGAGGGGTTAGCACCGACACAGCTGCGGCTCAACTGGCCGTCGACATTGATGCTGATCTCCTCATCAAGGCCACCAACGTGAGAGGAGTTTTTAGCTCTGATCCCAAGAAACCCCAGGTGACTACGGATCGATCAATGCCGGAGTTTTTTCCCAGTCTCTCCCACGCGGAGATGATCGAAAGGGGGCTGGGGGTGATGGATCTGGGTGCCGTGGAGCTGTGCTTACGCCGGGCGATTGATATCAGAGTTTGTGATCAAGGGTATGATGTCAATGCTCTGGCTCTGGCCTGGCATGGAGAAATCGGTACGATCATCCACACTGATCCTGTTGGCGAACTTCGTGTCCACACCTGTGTGTAATCGTTTCTCGTCTTGTTGGTTTCAAACTAAAGCCCCGACCTGCTTACTTGGCAGGTGCGGGGCTTTTTCTTTCTTAAATCAAACCCAACCCCAAAACTTTATCAAACTCGCGCCAAGTTTTCTGATTGTCAGGTAAAATAGTCAGCGCTTTTGCTGTATTTAAATCATCGTTGATTGCGTCCAGAAATTGCTGTTTCAGTTCCTGATTTACTTCATCACCCTCTGGCAAGCTTTTCACTTTTTTCATCAACCTTTCATAACCAGTTTGCGCGGCTTGGACAGCTTCCCAAGTAAAGTTTACTGTCGTGCGATACTTGGCTTGCAGTAACCAGTAACGATAGGCGAGGGGAGTGATATTTTTTTCTTCTAAACTCTTGAGTGTAATAAAATTATTTAAGCTTTTACTCATTTTCTCATCACTCACGTTCACAAAGCCGCCGTGGAGCCAATAACGGGCGAGTGGCGCGCCAGCATGAGCACTTTCGCTCTGCGCTAATTCGTTCTCATGATGCGGGAAAATGAGATCAACGCCGCCAGTGTGGATATCTACTGTTTCGCCAATCTCGCTCTCAATCATCGCGGAACATTCTAGATGCCAACCCGGCCGACCACGGCCAAAGGGTGCATCCCAAGCCACCTCGCCATCCTCCTCTTTCCAGAATTTCCATAAAGCGAAATCTTCGCTCTGGGAGGCCGTTTCGGGCTTGGGACGACCAGATAACTGCCTGTACTTTTCCGCTTGTCCTAGAGCAAAATAGACCCCATCTGGGGCAGTATAGGCCGCTTTTTTGGCTATTAGAGTCTCGATTAAGCTGATCATCTGCTGGATATAATCAGTTGCGTGTGGTGTAATATTTGGCTTGAGAATATTTAATTTTGAGAGATCTAGCCAGAATAAATCTTCAAATTTTTGCGTAAAATTTTTCAGTGAGATATTTTGTGCTTGACTAGCTTTTATAGTCTTGTCATCAACATCGGTAATGTTCATCACTTGCTTAACCTGATAATTATTGAAAGCTAAAACGCGTCTTAACGTGTCGTTGAAAACGTAAGTTCTAAGATTGCCAATGTGGGCGTAATCATAAGGCGTGGGACCACAGGCGTAGATAGTCACCAGTTCTGGTGAACTGGGCGTGAAAATTTCTTTTTGCTTGGTAAGCGTGTTAAATAGAGTTAGAGCCATTTTTTGGATTTAGCCGTCCAGATGCCAGTAATTAGCAAGATAATCATGAGCACAAATGTGGTCTTGCTCTCGCCATAGATCTGTGCGACTAAGTTGAGTGGGAGAAAAATAAAAGCGACAACAGTCAACACTTTCATTGTTTCGTTAGTTTTGACAGACAGAAGCGATTCGTTAGTACTGCGCAAATCATTAAACGCTTCACGATTGCTCTCGATCATCTTCCAGATTTTGCGATCTTCGCCGCTCATGGCTTGCAAGTAATAGCGAAATTTGGTGCCAAAGAATTCTTCGCCAGCGGTCTGGAGCGAGGCGAGGATCTCGTGATGCGACTTCATCGTCCACTGATAATCCAGTAGCTCGTGATTGAGACTGGCGAGCGCTTCCACCATCTCGCGCTCGTGGCCAGAGAACACTTTTTCTTCCGCATCGCGGAGGCGTTTGTTGATCAGGTCCAAGCCGGTCTCGAGATTGGCGTAAATTTCTTTGACAATATAGTAAAAAATATAACCAGCGTGGATCTTGTCGTGATGTCTTTTGAGGGAGAAGTCAGTTTCAAAAATTTTCGCAAAGTCATTGAGCGAGTTTACTAGCTCATAGTGCGTGGTGATAATAAAGTTCTCGCCAATCACAAAGTCAATTTCTTGCCGGCCGTGGGGAGAAGGGAAGTGGAGCACGAGATAAATAAAGTCGTTATAGACATCAACCTTGGAGCGTTCGGATTTGCTAGCTAGCTCGTGGAGCACCACCGGATGGACTTTGTAATCCTCACCGATTTGCTGGATTTCTAATTCTGTCGGCGATTCCAGATCCAGCCAAGTGACATTTTTGTATTTAAATTGTTTAAGCATGTTATTTTAAATTTTCTAGTGGTTTTATTGTAACAAAAAACCCGCTAGCCAAGAAGCGCTAGCGGGCTTGAGTTGGTTGCCAACCAATCTGTTTGGTTTGTGCGAGAGCTTAGGTTGCTGCGACCACGCCTTTCGGAACCGGCAGGCAAGTGGCCGTACACCCATTGCTGTTGCAAGTACACTTGGCGTACATGCCGGGCGGGCAGGCATTCTGCTCGGCGGTGCAGTAGCGCGGGTTACTGGGTACGCTGTAGGTGCAACGACAACTTGACGGTGGAACCGGTGTGGGATCGCCAGGTGGCGCGAAGACGAAGTTCTCATTGAAGTTCGCGTCGCCAGCGTTCAGCGCAAGGTTGAGTTCTCCGGTTTTCTCGTTGTAAGTTAGAGTCAGTGCGCCAGTGAGACTGTAGTCCGGTGTTCCACCGTTCAGTGTGAGAAAGGGCGTTCCCGGTGAGGAACCAGCGGGCTTCACGGTCATAACTCCGCCTTCATTGTAGAGTATCTGATTTGGCGTTTTGCGGTTCACGTAAATCGCAAAGCCGCGCTCTTTCTCCGCCTCGTCAGCCTGGCCGATTGGTTGGACCGTAATCCAGCCACTGGCCATGATCGTAATCGTCGCCGCGCCACCATAGGTGGCACCACCGCTTGGGTTGAGGACCACCGGCAGATCGCCGAAGATCTCGAAGGCCGTAGCCCGATCATTGGTCGTTTCCACTTTGTTTGCCGGCGGCACATTTGGCCCAGCCAGAGCATTGGCGGTTAGGCCAAGCATCAACACGAGTGTGAGAGTAACTGACAGTAACTTTCGCATAACACGTTTCCTTCCTGATTTTCTGAAGGTTGATTCTTAGACCCAAGCACCGTGCCGGAGTCTTTTTGACTAAAACATGACTTTAACATGACTTTCGGAGGAGGGAATAGCTCTCGGTTGGCAAAGAGCTATTGACTGTTCACAGCCTAGCAGAACTGGATATTTTGTCAAGTTTTATTCTTAATTTTGCACCGCTTTGTTTTTTCTTTAACTTTCTGGCACAATGGACGGACTTATGCCTCGAACTTCGCAACGCATCGCGCTCATCATCACGATTATCATCGCTCTCGTTGCCGCGTTCTGGACCGGTGTGGAGTGGTCGCGCTCGCACTCAAGCTTTTTATTTTCTACTTCAACTAGTTCTGGTTCATCAACTGTTTCGACTGAAATAGAAAAATTAGAAAATGTGGATTTCTCGCCGCTCTGGCAAACGTGGGAAATTATCAATGCGCGTTTTGTGGACTCAAGTAATAATTCTACTTCTAGTTCTAGTGCTGCCACTAGTAGCAAAGTAATTACTAATCAAGATAAAGTCTATGGCGCGGCGCAGGGCCTAGTGCGCGCGCTGGGTGATCCGTATTCAGAATTTTTACCACCAGCGGATAAAAAGCAATTTGATGAGGAAATTCAAGGCCACTTTGGTGGCATTGGCATCGAGCTGGGCGTCCGCGATGGTGCGCTCTCGGTAATTGCGCCACTGCCCGGCACACCGGCGGCGAAAGCGGGGATCAAGGTGGGCGATAAGATTGTGAAGATTGCCGGGCAAACCAGCGCTGAACTTAGCATCTCGCGCGCGATTGATCTGATCCGGGGCGAAGTCGGCACAGTCGTTGATTTGAGCATTTTGCGACCGGGGGAGCCGGAGCTACTTGAGTTCAAACTCAAACGCGCAGTTATTAATGTGCCAACGATTGAAACGAAAACTTTACCAAATTCTGATATTTTTGTAATTACGCTCTACAACTTTGGCGGCACATCGGCTGATCTGTTCAGAAACGCGCTTAGAGAATTTGTGGCTGGAAAAACTGATAAATTAATTATAGATCTGCGTGGCAATCCGGGCGGTTATCTCGACGCGGCGGTGGACATGGCCAGCTGGTTCTTGCCGCTCGGCAAGACCATCGCGATCGAGGATCGCGGCCGCGGTGAGGAGGCTAAGCTGTATCAGAGTTCGGGCTACAATATTTTCAACAATAATTTAAAATTAGTGATTCTGGTCGATAGTGGTAGCGCTTCAGCGTCAGAAATTTTGGCTGGTGCTCTGCGTGATCATGGCCGGGCCACCTTGATTGGCGAGAAAACTTTTGGCAAAGGTTCGGTGCAAGAGCTGATTCCCATCACCAGCGAGACGTCGCTCAAGCTCACGATTGCCAAGTGGCTAACGCCAAAAGGGGTTTCTATCTCGCACAATGGCTTAGAACCAGATATTACATTAAAAATTCCAGAAAAGGTGACTGATAGCGAAGAAATTGATGCTCTAATGCTCGCGCGAGCGGAAAAGTTTTTGTTAACTGGTAAATAAAACTAGAAAATAAATAAAATAAAATCATGAAAGTAATTTTGATAAGAGACGTTGCAAAAGTCGGCCGGAGGAGGGAAGTGAGGGAAGTGGCTGATGGTTATGCCAAGAATTTCCTCATCGCGCGGGGCTTAGCTTTGCCGGCGACAAAAGAAAATATCAAAAAGCTAAATCACGAATTAGGCGTAAATCTGGCAGAACTAGCTAAGCAAGAAGAAAAACTAAAAAGCTTTCTGGTTAAATTATCACAGCAGAAAGTGAAAATTAGCGCCAAAGCTGACCCGGCGACTGGTCACTTATTTGCTGGCATCCACGAAGCGGAGATTACTCAAGCGCTCGCGAAGCAGACTGATGGCGAGATTAAGCTAGAAGCTAGTTTGATTATTTTGCCAGAGGTGATCCGGAAAGTGGGCGAATATCAAATAAACGTAAAAAGCGGCCAAGTGGCCGGCGAGTTTACGTTAGTTGTAGAAGCAGAAACTAAGAAACACTAACCACTTTCACTTTCTTAGCCTTGCCGTTAAAGTGGGTTTTGCGCTTCTGGCCAAACTGGACTTTACCTTCTGTGAGTGCAAAAAGCGTGTGATCTTTACCAGTGGAGACATTCCGTCCGGCCACAAAGTCCGTGCCGCGCTGGCGGATAATAATCGAGCCCGGTCGAGCGTTCTCACCGGCATAGAGCTTAACACCCAAATATTTTGGGTTAGAATCGCGCAAGTTCTTGGCTGTACCGCCAGATTTCTTTGTTGCCATGGTGTGTTATTTCGCCGTTATTTTGCTAAAATTAAGTAAACATGAGTGTAGCAGACTCCTTAAATAAAATCAAGCAGCTAAAAGCTTATCAAGAGCAGATTAGCTTGATCTTGTTGATTTGTTTATCAGCCAGCTTGGGTTACGGTTTGGGGCGCTTAAGTGAAGCTAAACAGGTCGCCGCGCCGCTGGAGATCACCGGCGTGCCAACTGTTCAAGATTCTTCTGCCAATAATTCTCAAAAAATAGAAACTAAAACAAAAATTCAAGCGCCAGAAATTGCCAAAGCTAGCACGGAAGAGGCGAGTGAGAAAAAGTATGTGGCTTCCAAAAGTGGCACGAAGTATTATTTGCCAAGCTGTTCTGGTGCAAACCGGATTAAAGAAGAAAACAAAGTTTGGTTTGCGAGTGTGGAGGAGGCCAAGGCGAGGGGATTGGAACCAGCCAGTGGCTGTAAAGGTTTATAAAAACTTGTCCGCCTTTGGTGAATAAAAAACAGACTGGCGCGAATAGCGTTCAGTCTGTTCATGTCAGCTTCGATCCACAAATTCCAAGTTGCTACTCACGATTTTCCGGCAGGTTTCGTCTTGATAAAAGATTTCTCCCCGCAGGATCTGGCCGTTGATTGGCTCGGTGAGCTTGAGTGGTGGCACAATAATCGGCATGTCGGCCATCATCTTGCTGTATGGCAACCTCTCGAGGTGGAACCAATCGAGTTTGTCAAAGCCCTCGAGCGGCTTGGGTGTGCCAATCCAGCGAGTAACGCGATACAAGCGGACTTGCCACGTCACCGACTCATTGAGAAGAGTGTAGTGATAATTGACCTGGCCCAGATAATCCGTGGCGTCTGGGACAATCATCACGTTCATCTCTTGTTGCGTTTCTCGCCAGAGGGCTTGCTCTGGAGTCTCACCAGCTTCTGCCACTCCACCCGGGCCGATCCAATTACCGGCAAATCTCCGCGGCTGGCCATTGGCCTTGAGGGCCGAACGCAATCCACAGAGCATCTCCCAGCGTGTCTCCTTACCGTATCCGGTGATTGTCTTCCGGAGGAGGAAGCCGTGGACAGCAACAATCGGTTTAGTCGTCTTAACCATCTGACTTTCTCCTTTCTTTTTATTCAGAGCAGTTTTGGTTTGTGGTTGTGAATGTACAAATTAATACTCACACTACGCTCAACCCAGCATTCTAGAAACTAGTTGTCAAGGTGAGAGGGAAGGTAAGCTTTTGCTAATACTACCACGTCGTACAATATATCTTTTGCGACGTTAGGCTTAGAGCACTTTAGCTTAACCACTTCCCTACTAAATTAAAATAAAAAAACCGGTAGCTTGGTTTGCTCCGGTTTTTTTAAGCCACTTGCGCACCCCAACAGCCCTCGCTCCAATACCACGGCTTACTGCCCTGATTCTGGAGCAACCACATCGCATAATCAATGTTGCCTTCGGTGGTATGGATATCAAAGCCTAAGGACTGACTTTTCTTGGCATGATAAGTCTCGTTGATCTGGAAGAGGCCAACGTCGTCGGGATTATGCTCGCCACGTAGCGGTTTGCCGCTCTTGCCGAACTGGCGGAGACGACTCTCGCAGAAAGCGATCTTGAGCGCCAACTTTTCGTCCACGCCGGCTTGCTCGGCCTTGTGGCTGATCAAGTCTTTGATCGTCATAGCCGTGGCCAGCTCCTGGCTCGAGAAATCAGCCATAATGGCGCCGGCTGGCGTTCTTAAGGCTTGCAGGAACTGGTCATTAGCCGCTTTCGGTGTAACGTTTGGACTAAGTGACGAACTAAGCGCGATGAAGCTTGCCAAGCTTATTTGTAAGATAGTAGGAATAAGTTAAAAGGAAAAACGGCCTAGTTGAGCCGTATAAGTCCATTCTAGCATATTGCTACTAACTTGTCAAGGGTTTAGCAACACTATCTAGGTAGTGTCAAATTTGCCTAATTTGGCGTAATATCGTGCCAAAAGTTGACGATCATCGCCCAAATAGCCTGGAAAGCGTGCTCGATTTGCGCGATTAAACTGCCCAGATTGTGTCTCTCGATAAATCCCCTCACATCAACGTGAAAGTAGTTGAGCAAGAAGATTGCGACGATAATCGTGATGATGAGCTTAATAAATCCCCTGTTTGGTTTAGACATGATTTTATTTTAACACTATTTTTATAAATACAAAATGGGATCAAGATAAGCACGGGTGTCGAAGATTGGCATGGTATAGGTGCCAGCGCAAACCTTGCTCTTAAAGCTCTGGATCGCCACGCCCGTGGCCGCCCCAACGGTAAAGTGCAAGTGTGGCCCAGTGGCATAGCCGGTCTGGCCGCTATAGCCTAGCAGTTGGCTCTCAGCTAGTCGCTGATTAGCCGCGACCTTGATCAAGCTCAAGTGCGCATAGAGCGTGGCTAGGCCATTATCGTGCTTCACCAGCACCCATTTGCCATAAGAGGCACCGCGACAGGTCAAGTCAGTGTCACCAGTACCGGCGACTACTCCAGAAGCGGCGGAGAGAATCGCCGTGCCAACGCTCGCGCGCAGGTCAATGCCATTGTGCGTGCCGGAGGCGTATAAGCGCTTAGCGTCAACCGTTTTGCCGAAGGCTTGAGTAATCTGCGGATTAGCCACCGGCCAGGCCAGGATCCCCTTGCGCGCCGTGGGCAGAGCGCTGGTATCAATCGCTAGCTTGAGCTGGGACTCAAATTCAAAGAGCTCTTTGGCAAAAGCCTCACGTTGGGTCCGACTAGTCGCCAGCAGCTTCTTGTAATTTGCCTCTTGATTCTTGGTTTGCGCGAGCAGAACAGTTTGCTTCACCCGTTCAGCGTCAGCAATCTTTTTCTGATCTAACAGCTCCAGCTTTAAGCCTTCTAGTTTTTTCTTTTCCTTTTCTGTTGTATCTACTTTCACGCCCAAGTCCGTCTTGAGCGTGCGCAGTTCTTGCGCGGACTGCTGCACCGCTTCTTCCAAATTTTCCAGCCGCACTTCGCCAGCCCAGAAGTCAGATAATCGTTCATAACCCAGCACCGCTTCGGTAATGCCCTCGCGATTAGAGTGATTCAACTCGCGCAAGAGTTCGCGCATCGCTTGCTCATGTTCTGTGATATTCCCACTCGTTTTTTTAATATTCAAATTCAGCTCATCAATCTTCAGCTTACTCGCGCTGATTTCCGTCTCTGTCTTCTTGGCCTGACTGTCTAACTTCTTGATAGTTAAGTTTAGTGTGGCTAGTGCATTCTGGAGCGTGCCAGCCTGTTTGCTGGTCGCGTTAAGATCTTTCTCAAAGCTCGCAATTTGCGCATCTAGCTTAGCAATTTCTGCTTGCCGGCTATCAATCTGCGTTTTTAGCTCGCTCGCTTTATCAGCATAAGTAAAAGCTGGCCAAATAATTAGGCTCAGCAAAATAGAAATAAAAAACTGCTTCACGAGGTAATTTTAGCAGTTTGGAGGCGCAAAAGCGAAAAGAGTTGACAAATTAGGAGATTCTTGGTAGGTATTATAGTGGCGTTTGAGATAAACTTGGACATTACAAAAGGAGTCAGGATTATGGCCGCAACAGAAGCCATTAATGAACTTAACCAACTCGAAAAAGAGTTTGGTGCTGCGCGACAAGAGTTTCTTAAGAAACAAAGGATCGCGATTAAGAAAGTCGTTGAAAGTGGTGGGCATGTTCACCTTTTGGTGGGATCGGGAGTGGAAAAGTTGGCCTGGGGATGGTGGGAACGACTTGGTTGCAGAGATGGTCGTGATCCAGTTCATGTGACGACAGTCGGTGAGCACTATAATCTTCCTGAAGACCATGTCAAAATCCTGTTTGATGACTTGAACATTTTCAGTTGAGCGTAAGCTCACGCCAGCTCGGCACACAACCGAGACTGGCGTTTTTTCTTTCTAAATTACACTTCTTAATCGCTCCAAACTCTCAGTCTTGCCGAGAATCGCGGCGACAGTGAAGGGATCCGGCGACTTGGCTTGACCGGTTAGCGCCACGCGCATCGGCCACAGCACCGCTCCCCTGCCCTTCTCGGTTGCGAAGTCCCAGATCGCGGATTTTATTTTTTCTGGATCGGCAAAGTCACTCTCTGGAATAGTTTCTAGAATTTTGATTACCTCTGGCAGATATTCTGTATTTTTTAGTAGTTCTGGCGCGATATTTTCTGGTTTTGTGGCAAAAAACTCATGCTCTTGTTTTATTTTTTCTAACTGTTCTGATTCTGGCAATTTCTTGAGATATTCTTTGTTGAACCAATTTAGTTTTTCGAGATTAAAGATCGCGCCACTCTTCTGCACTTTGGTTAAGTCAAAATATTTCACTAATTCTTCTAAATTAAAAATTTCTTGCTCTAGCTTCTGCGCTTGCGGTGACCAGCCGAGTGTGGCGATAAAGTTTAGAACCGCTTCTGGCAAATAGCCTAACTTTTTAAAATCAAAAACTGATGTCGCGCCATGGCGCTTGGAAAGTTTCGACCTGTCTGTCGCGAGGATTAACGGAATGTGCGCATAGATTGGTAGCGTCGCGCCCAGCGCTTCGGCAATCAAGATCTGTCTTGGTGTGTTAGAAATGTGATCTTCGCCACGGATTACATGCGTGATTTGCAAATCCATATCGTCAACGACGGAAGCGAAGTGATAAACCGGTTCGTCAAGACTTTTCGCAATCACGAAATCTTTCAGCTCAGCGGTGTCGAAACTGATTTCATCTTTAATCAAATCTTGCCAAGTCACTTTTTGTCCGGAATTTCTCAATCTAATTACCTCGCTTCTGTCCCCTTCTTTCTTGATTTCTTCTTGCGAGATATAAGCCTTATCTTGCTTAATCAATTCTTCTAGCTTAGTTCTGTATAATTTTTTTCTGTCTGGACTAGACTGATGATAAATTTCGTCGTGTTTTAGTCCTAACCAATCAAGTCCGGCTAGAATATTTTCTTCAAATTCTGGTTTAGAACGCGCTGTGTCAGTATCGTCTATACGCAAAATAAATTTGCTATTCTCGTGTTGCTTGGCAAAGAGATAATTAAACAAAGCCGTGCGCGCTCCACCAATGTGGAGCGGCCCCGTGGGGCTGGGCGCAAAGCGCACGCGCACGGTTTGAGAACTAGAGTTCATGAGTAAGCGCTAAACTGACAATTTCCTCCGCAATCGCCTTGGCGGCATCGGGCCGGGCAAAAGCTCGAGCGCCGGCTCGCATCTTCTCGCGCAATTTTTCATCACTCATGAGCCTATTAATTTCTGAAGCCAAGACTGATGGCGTGAGATTGACTTGTTCGATCACGATTGCCCCGCCAGAGCGCGCGTAAGTAAAAGCGTTATTGCGCTGATCGTGACTAATCGATTCCGGAATCGGCACAATAATCCCTGGCAAACCCCAAACTGCGAGTTCGAAAATAAATGAGCCACCACGCGAGACAACCAGATTGCTCACGCCGGCCATCATGCGCAAGGCAGTGGAATTGAGATGCGCGAATAATTTGTAACGCTCATGATTAGCCACTTTTTCTAAAATAACTCGGGAGCGCTTTTCCATATCGTCATAATTGTCGTTACCGACTTGGTGAATGACTTGATAGCGCTCTAATAAATTTGGCAAAATATCTAAAACCACATGATTGAGAAAAGCCGCGCCCTGCGAGCCACCGGTGACAAAGATGACCGGCAAGTTGCTATCGAGATTGAGAAACTCGTGCGCCCCGCGCGAGATCGGACTAAGCAATTCGCGGCGGATGGGATTGCCGGTGAGGGCGACTTTGTCTTGATAAGCGGTAAAAAAGTTTACGGCCTCCGGATAAGAGACAGCAATCCCCCGCGCGAACTTGGCCGACCACAAGCTCACGCGGCCGGGCAGAGAATCGGATTCGTGGATCACGACCGGAATGCCGAGAATCTTGGCCGCGACAAGTGTGGGGAAACTGCCATAACCACCTTTGCTAAAGACGACGTCGGGAAAAATGATATATAACTGCCACAGCGCGGTGATAATCCCGCCAATGATTTTAAAAGCGTCAAAAAAGTTGCGGAGTGAGAAATAACGTCGCCACTTGCCGGCACTTACGCGGCGATACTCGATCTGATTCTCGAATAATAAGTGCGTATCGTAGGGCTCTGGCGCGAGATAATATAACTTCGCTTCTACTAGCTTTTTCTCTGTTACCAAATCATTGATCGCTTGCGCGACTGCGATGAGAGGATAAAAGTGGCCGCCCGTCCCGCCGCCGGTGAGAACAATTTTCATAATTTAAGCTTTATAATGTTTAGAAATATTTAAGATAATTCCTGACTCTATTAGCACCAACAGCAAAGCCGTGCCACCTTGGCTAACAAACAAGAGCGGCGTGCCATTGAGCGGAATCAAGCCGACCATCGAGGCAACATTGATGAACATGCCGGCGGTGATCATTATAACAATGCCAATCGTCAGCAGTCTACTAAACTGGTTTGGCGCTCGGGTTGCTATCTTTAAGCCCGTTAGAGCCAGACCGAGAAATAGCAACATAATAACCGTCGTGCCAACGAAGCCGAATTCCTCGCCCGCGACGGAAAAAATCGAGTCGCCGATTGGTTCTGGCAAATATTTGAACTTCTGAATACTCTGACCAAAGCCGCGGCCAGCGAGTCCGCCCGAGCCGATGGCGATGAGCGACTGATTAACTTGATACGACGAGCTAAGCACGTTCTCATTGGGTTTAAAGAAAGTTTTGATCCGCGCTTGAGTGTATGGTTTGTGATAAATCACCGCGCTAATGCCAATGATGCCGATAAGCAAGAGCGCGCCGAGATCACGCCAACGAGCACCAGCGACAAAGAACATGGCCACGCCACCGGCGAGCATAATGCCCAGCGTGCTGATGTCTGGTTGCGCAATCATCACCGCGCTAACGACTCCAGTGATCAAGATAAATGGCAAGAGACCGTGGCGAAATGACTGAATTTCTTCTTTCGGCCGAGATAAATGCGCGGCCAGATAAACCACGTAGCCGAGTTTGAGAAATTCGGAAGTCTGGATCGACATGCCGCCAAGCAAGATCCAACGCCGCGCGCCTCCAGCGAGGAACCCGAGTCCGGGCATAAAAACTAATAGCGTGAGCACAAGACTAGCGAGAAAGAACAGCCAAGCAAACTTCTGCCAATATTTGTAATTAATTTTCGACACTACCAGCATCGCCGTTAAGCTAACGAGCATGATCACAAATTGCTTGATGGCGACGGTGTTGAAGCTCGCGCTGTCACTCCGGTTTAGTAAACCAAGCGAAGCAGAAAAGAAGATAAAAAATCCAGCCAGCGTGAGCAAAATCACTAACCCAAAAAACGGTTTATAAACTGCGCGCGGTCGGCTCATGAATTATTTAGAATTATTGCTGGCTAAGTAACATGATAATCAAGCCCAAAACGGCGCAGATTACGCTGATGACCCAATAGCGCATCACCACCTTGGTGGCCGGCCAGCCAGAAGCTTGGAAGTGGTGATGAACTGGCGCAACAAGAAAGATTTTTTTGCCTGATCGATATTTTTTAGAAAGTAGTTGCAGGGAGCTAGAAGCGGATGAGATGACAAGTGGGAAAGCGATAATTGGTAGCAAGATTACTTCTTGCGTTAAGAAAGCCACGACAGCTAGCGTCATTGTCAGTGCCATAATGCCCGTTTCGGACATAAAAAATCTGGCCGGTGGGATATTGAACCACAGAAATGCTAATAAGCCCCCAACAATCACAAAACAAAAAGCGGCGAGGTCGATTTGATTATGCAGAAAAGCGATGATGCCATAGGCGCTAAAGATCGCGCTAAACACCCCGCCAGCGAGACCATCCAAACCGTCGATGACGCCGCCGGAATAAACGGCGAGCATCACTAGCACAAAGAACGGAATAAACAGCCAGCCGATATCCCACTCGCCGACGAATGGCACAACGATGCTCGTCACTTCCAGTTTGGTGTAGAACCACCAAGCGCCGATGAGCGCGACGAGCAAAACAACCGCAATCCGCTTCCAGAACGATAGGCCGCCGGCTTTTTGGTCATATCTTTCTGTAACGCTAAAATAATCGTCAATCAAGCCAATCAGCGCGCCAACGATCATGGTAAAGACAGTTAACCAAGTCTGATTACGCGACAAAAAGTTTAGTTTCTCAAAGAGTGGCCCGTCCACTTGGGCCAAGAACCAAAAGAGAAAAATCGTGAGGAGAGCGCTAGCCCAGATCACCACGCCGCCCATGCGCGGCACTTGACGCTTTTCGTCGTTGTGTAGCGACTGACTGATGCTGGAAGAACTACCATCCGTGGCCACGGCCACGCTCTTCTTTTTCCACAATTTATATTTGTAGAGATAATGCGTGAGTAATGGCGTGCCAATAATGCCGAGAACGAATGAGACGACAGCTGGCGCAAAAACTTTTAAGACGTTAATAATCATGTTTTATTCTAGACTGGTCTGATTACTTGTGACTTGCTCTAACTGTTTGGTGAGCACATCATAATCTGGCAAATCTTCGAGTTTTTTGAGACCCAAATGTTGCAACAAATCAAAACTCGGCCGGTAAAGAAAGCTTCTAGCATCATCTGGATTCTGAATTCGCTCGACTAATCCCCTAACCATCAAGTGCCGCAGAATAAAACTAGAATTCACGCCCCTAATATAATCTATTTCGGCGCGAGAAATTGGTTGTTTGTAGAGAATCGTCGTGAGAGTTTCTAAACTCGCTCTTCCCAAATCACGCGAGAGTTCTTCTTTCGTTAATTTCTCTATCAAACTGCTCGCTTCCGGATTAGTTCCCAACATGATTTCCTCATTCTTTCTAATCAAACTCACTCCCCTGTTTTCTAGACTTTGTTCTAGCTTCATCAAGCTCTCTGTTATTTCACTTTCTTTTTTATTCAAAATCTGTGAGAGTTTTGAGACAGAAATAGGCTCGGCTCGCCAGAATAGTACTGCCTCAATTTGGGCTTCTAGATTTAACATAAAATCAGCCAGATTATAGCTTGTTTAGGCCAATTTAACCATACTTTGGCACCCCAGCCTCACTCTGCTGGATCGAGATATCAGAAAAGTGCTCGTCTTGTTCAACCAAGACGATTCCGCGTTTGACTAGCTCCAGCATGCCCAAGAAGCTCACAATCACATTTACTTTTTCTTTTTTGTCACGCACAAAGTCTTTGAAGCTCGTCTTGAGCGCGCTCTGCACGCGCGTGGCGAGATTCTCAATCACTTCTTCCAAACTAATCACTTTCTGCACTATGGCTTGTGGCAGTTTCTCGGCTAGTTTGGGCAAATTAGCCAGCACGCGATTCATCGCTTCGCGTAAATTATTAATATTCAAATCCTGACTGGGCGAGAAGACTGGCACGAGTTCTCGCCTTTCTTGTTTAGAAAAAATTATTCTTCTGCCATACATTTTCTTGATATTTTCACTCAGTTCTTTCATTCTGGCATAAACTTTCAGCCGGTTTTCTAAGTCCTCAATACTCCCCTTTTCTTCTTCCGTAATCTTCAGTTCCGGCAAGAGCGAAATAGATTTGATGAGCATTAACGTTGAAGCGACAAAGATAAAATTCGCCATCTGCGTCTTGTCACTATTCTCCAGCTTTTCTAGATGCGCGATGAAATCATCAGTGACACTCGCTAGCGCCACTTGCGAGATGTGAAGTTTTTTCTCCTCCACTAATCTCAAAAGCACTTCAATCGGCCCCTCGAAATCAGCGTGAGAAAGTTTAATTTGGAAGTGATTAGACATGCTTGTCATTAGATTTTAACACAAACTCTTACTTTTTAACTCCCCGCTTATCTTACTTGACAAAACCACTTCAATCTGCTAGGCTATAAATAGATCGTGAATTGTGGTCTTAAGGTAGCGATTCGGAGATGAAGTGTCTGCACCACGGCCCCAAACCGTGAGCAGATGTGGTCCCAAACCACCATTTCCAAAATAATCAGACCAATAGGAGCCAGCAATGGCAGATCTTTCACAATTGGACGACTGGGGTTGCATTCCGCAGAGTTTGCGGAAAATTTGGAAGCGGAAATTCTCTGATCCGCTGATCGCGGTGAGGAAGAGAGAGCTTGGGCTTGTCTGGTGGTTACAGATAATTCTGCTCATATTCTGCATCACTGGTGCTTGTGTGCTCGTTGCTTTTGCCCAAACAAATGAAGTGGGTAGGGGTAATTGGTTCATCACGTTGCCGGGGATCCTTTCCTTCTTCAGTACCCTTCTCTCTTTTTGTTCACTGACGGCACTCAGCACTACTGTTATCGAAAGAAAGAGTGCCAGGGAATTCCTGACCGTGCTCAATTGTCTCTACGAGACACTGGAGATCACTCCGACACGCTTCGCTAATCTGACCAGCCACGACATCGAGGATTTGGTGCTCTGGACGCTCTTGCGTCGGGCCAAGCAGATCAAGGCTCTTGAGGCGAAAGATGAGCGGGATGCGGCAAAAATTCTGGAACGAGACTATTTCGCTTACCTGCATCAAGTCGCTTTTGATCTCGGATTCTGGGACGAAGAAAAGTGGAACAAGATCTTCCAGATCGCGCAAGAAGAATCAGAAGTCTTCAAGAATTGTCGTCAGACAATGGAGACGCGGATGCCGGATCTCTATCCGGAACCACATGCCCGTGAGCCAGAGGCGTCATCTGATCCGGCCAGTTAGCTTGTAGTTTGTGCACATTCCCGAGGCGACCACTAAACGTGGCCGCCTCTTTTTTTATTCCAAATTAACTTTCTGATAACCAAACTTAGCTAAATTATTTTCAATATCCGAATATTTTTTGCCACAGAGCATGCCGCCAGCGAGAAAAGTCTCTTGTGTGACTTCTGCCAAACACCAATCTGGTGGAGAAAAAGCGCTTTTGGCTTCTACGGTTGGGAACTCCACATCAACCAGCACTAAGCCAGTGAGATCACCGCCGAAAACATCAATTTCGTAATTCACATTATTTTCTTGAAAAAGATAACGCGTTTTCTGCACTCTTTTGCCTGGCAATTGGCTCAAATCAGCAAATTCGGCCGGTGTTAATTTGATTGTCGTCTCCAGTTGACGCGAAGCGTCGCCGTCCACAATTGGTTGCTTCTTGGTAATCTCGTGTTTGTCACCGTTTTTGCGGATGCGCAGAGTGGGATGATCAGAACTGGCTGGAATATAAATATCGAGCATTTCTTTTTTCTCGGCTTTTTCTAAATCACTTGGCAGAGTTTTCGCAAGATAAGTTAATTCTAGTTCTTCCATCTTATTTTTCTATTTCTCCAACTTAATCCCCAACTCTTTCAGTTGTTTGGCCTCAATCGCGCTTGGCGCGTCCATCATCAAGTCCTGACCTTCGCCAGTCTTGGGGAAAGCGATGACTTCGCGAATATTCGGCTCGTTCTGGAGAATCATCACGATGCGGTCAATGCCGGGCGCGAAGCCGCCATGCGGTGGCGCGCCGAAGGTGAAGGCCTCCAGCATGTGGCCAAACTTGCGCTTCTGCATTTCTTCCGAGATTTTTAATAAATCGAAAACTTGTTTCTGCTCGCGCGCGTCATGGATTCGGATGGAGCCAGACGAGAGTTCGTAGCCGTTTAGAACTAAGTCGTAAGAATTAGCTTTGATATTTAGTAAATCTTCGCCAGCCATAAACTTGGCTTTATCTTCGGGTTTAACGGCACAGAAAGGGTGATGCGCGGCTTGCACTTCGCCATCGCTATTCTTCTCAAACATTGGGAAGTCTATGATCCAACAGAAAGCTAACTCATTCTGATCTTCTTTATTTTTGCGTAAATCTGGCTTATCCGTCTGATATTTTGCTAAACAGTCAGCATAAGTGAGTCTCGGGAACGGGGTTTGCGAGATTTTCTTCTCCGGATAGAGTTTCGCCACTAATTCTACAAACATTTTCTCAGTAAACTCCAGCACCTCTTCTTGCGTCACGAAGCTCAGCTCGTAATCGAGTTGCGTAAATTCTGGTTGTCTGTCGCCTCTTGTATCTTCGTCCCGGAAACAGCGCGCGATTTGGAAATATTTCTCGAAGCCGGCGACCATCGCGAGTTGCTTGAACTGCTGGGGCGACTGCGGTAGCGCGTAGAATTCCCCGGGCCAGAGGCGGGACGGCACTACATATTCCCGCGAACCTTCGGGCGTGCCTTTCATCAATATTGGCGTCTCAATTTCGACGAAGTCATTCTGGTGTAAGTAATCCCGAAAGAAAGAAATAATCTTGTCGCGCATTCGGATATTCTTCTGCAAGCGCGCACTGCGCAGATCGAGATAACGATATTTTAGTCGCGAATTTTCGCTTACTTCGCGTGTGTCACTGTCGATTGGGAAAGGTAGAGTCTCGGCCTGGTTTAAGACCTCAATTTCGCTCACTTGCAGCTCAATTGTGCCATTAGCCTCGTTGGCGTTTATTAGCTTTTCTGGCCGTTTTTGCACCAAACCAGTCACTTTTACCACCCACTCCGGGCGCAGGCGCGTAGCGGCCTCGTAGGCCTCACCAGGGCCATTTTTAGGCTCATCTGGGCTAGATTTAGCAGGCCCGTCTTGGCTAGCCCGGGCAGGAATTACGACCATTTGCACTTTGCCCGTGCTGTCCCGCAAGTCAATAAAGATCAACTTGCCATGGTCGCGGCGCACATCCACCCACCCAGCCAGAGTCACCTCTTGCCCAACTTTTTCCGTCAAATCACTAATTAGCGTTCTGTTTATCATAAGTAAGCTAATTTATAACATTTTTACTGATGCAGGCCAATCTGGAGTTCGTACAAGTGCCGATAGACGCCGTTCTCGATTTTTAGCAACTCATCATGTTTACCAGTTTCCACAATTTCGCCGTCTTTAAAGACGAGAATCTTATCGGCTCTTCTAACTGTACTTAATCTGTGCGCGATGATGAAAGTCGTGCGATTCTTCATCAGTTCCTCCAGCGACTCCTGAATAATCTTTTCTGATTTAGCATCCAATGCACTAGTCGGCTCATCAAGAATCAAAATTTTTGGATCGCGCAAGATCGCTCTGGCAATCGCCACGCGTTGCTTTTCCCCAACAGATAACTTATAACCACGCTCTCCCACAATCTGCTTCCACTTTTTCGGCATTCGGTTTATAAAATCTAAAGCGTGAGCCAGCTTAGCTGCTTCTTCGACTTCTTTTCTACTCGCGTCGAAATTGCCATATTTAATATTAGTCTCAATTGTGTCAGAAAATAAAACAACTTCTTGCGGCACTACAGCAATCTGACTGCGCAGTTTTTTGAGATCTAAACGCTTGATATTCACGCCGTCAATCAGCACTTGCCCGGTTCTCGCGAAGTTATAGCCAGAGAGCAAATCTATCAGCGTACTCTTGCCTACGCCAGATTCTCCAACCAGCGCCACCACTTCGCCCGGTTTAACCTGAAAATTTATATTCTTCAAGACTGACTTTTGCTTCTCGTAATAAAAACTGACATTCTTAAACTCAATCTGGCCCGCAAATTTATCTAGCTTAACTAAGTTTTCTGGAATATATTTCTCTGTTGGCAATTGCAAAACTTTTTCTGATTCTTCTAAAGCGATCATGCCATTCTCAATACTGCGCCAGTGATTACCGAGAATAATAAACGGTCCAAACAACATGCCACTATAAGCATTAAGCGTGATCAATTCGCCGATCGTCATCCCGCCATGCTGGATAAAAATAATAGCAAGAAAGAAAACAACTGCCTGGGTGGAGATAATAATTACTTTTTGCTTGAGTCTCAAACCATTCATCAGTTGATAAATTTTCAACTGACTACCGAGGGCTCGGTCTACTAAATTCTTTTTATTTTTCTGTTGCTCATAATTTTCTGCCGCCATTTGTTTAACCGAGTACACATTATCAATACTATCGTGAGCAGTGCGCCAAGCTCCTTGCCAAGCCTTGCGACTTTTTCGTTGGAGCATTGCACTTGGTCCGAGAGTTCGAATCAAGACAACACAATAAGCCGCCACACCAGCAAACATCACTAACCCAAGCCAATAATTAATGAAGAAAGTAACAATTGTCGCGACGAGAATGCTCAAGAACTGCGGTATTAGGTTGGAAATAGTGTTGCTAGAGATATCTTCCAGTGCCGCCGCGCTAGTTTGGGTGGTATTAATTATTGCGCCAATTTTTCTTTTTTTATGAAACGATAATGGTAAGTCTAAAAGATAATTATAAGCTTTAAGAATGTAATCCGTGTACAATCTTCGTCCTAGAGTGTCGCTGCGAAAAGCTCTGATCTGATCCGCAACATTTGATACCAGCAATAAAGCAAACCAGCCAATCAAAAAGAACCAAACTTTATTATCTTGCTGGACAACGCTGTCGAATAATTTACCCGTGACAAGTGGTGCAAAACCATTTGCCAAAGACAATAAAACCGCCAGCACCGATAGCTGGATAATCTTCTGCCGATGATGGCCAAGATAAGAAAAAATGGTCTTAAGACCATTGATATAGTCTTTTTTGCCTAACGCTTTTGCCATTGTTTATTTAATTTTAAAAACTCACGCCAACTTTTCTCTTCACTCCTTGCATCTTCTTGTCAGCAATCTCGCGTGCTTTCTTGGCGCCATCTTCCAGAATCTGCACGAGTTTACCAGAATCTTGAATTAAATTTTCATACTTCTCGCGCATTGGCGCAAGATAGCTATTCATATTCGTTGCTAAGATTTCTTTGCTTTCTTTATAACCAATCTGACCTTCCACATAACGTTTTTTCAGATCAGCTAAATCTTTTTCACTAAATAATTTATGTAGCGCAAAAACATTACATTCTTCCGGATTCTTCGGCTCGGATTCTGTTTTAGAGTCAGTTTTGATACTCATCACGAGTTGTCTCAGCTCTTTCTCGCTGGCAAAAAGTGGAATCGTATTGCGATAACTCTTGCTCATTTTCTGACCGTCCAAGCCAATCACGGTTTTTACATTTTCTAAGATAACTGGCTCAGGTAAATTAAAAGTCTCGCCATAAACTCTGTTGAATTTCTCAGCTGTGTCGCGCGCTATTTCTAAGTGCTGTTTCTGATCAAGACCAACTGGGACGACGTCTGGCGAATAAAGCAGAATATCGGCTGACATGAGAAGTGGATAATCAAAAAGGCCGACACTCACCTCTTTATTCTTCGCTTCAGCGTCTTTATAAGCATGCGCGCGCATGAGATATGGCATCGTGGTGAGACAGTTGAAGATCCAAGCTAGCTCGGTGTGGGCTGGCACATCTGATTGCTTAAAAAGCACGACTTTTTCTGGATCCAGACCAATCGCGAGATAACTCGCTACCAAGTGCATAATATCCGTGCGCAGTTGAGCTGGATCTTGATTGGTCGTGAGCGCGTGGTAGTCGGCCAGCATCACAAAAGCCTGATAATTATCTTGCAAATCCACAAACTGCCGCATGGCGCCGAAATAATTACCAATATGCACTTGCCCTGTTGGCTTGACACCCGACAATAAAATCTTTTTATCCACAGACATTTGTCTACATCATAACAGATTTAATTTATACTTAAAATAGTCTCCCTCGTTGCTTGTCAATTTAATAAACTAAAAACACTCTTACAAACGAACGCCCAAAAGCGTTCTAGAAAGGTCTGTGTGACGAAATGATGAGGAAAATGTGGAGGAAAAGTTTGTTGATCTTGCCCTTTATCACGATCAGCTTCTCCGGTTGTGGCACTAAGCTCGATGAACTGTATTCCAAAAAGGATCTGGCCTATGCCACTTGTAGCAACGCTGGCTTTACCAAGGCTGGCACTGACGATTTGTGGCAAATAATCTCGGAGATAAAGACAGCGGGTGTTAGCTACGCAGAAGTCATGAATGCTCTCATTCAGATAGTGGAGCAGGTTTGTGCGGGCGATGAACGTTGTCGTGATCAAAAGTCACTTTGTCTTGGGCCGATGGCTTATGCGGTTTACTATCCCGAAGGAGGTGGGCAAGGCGTGCTTCCGCCCGGTGGGCTGGCTCTCAAAATGCCACTACCTGGCGGCAAGAGCTGGCTACTAACTACGGAAGCTGGAGGCACCGACTGCGCTTCAAGCGTCCCTGACCCATACCATGCCGGAATAAACTATTATTCTTTAGATTTTGATGACTCCTACTATGTCGCAGGAGTGGTTGAACAAGGTTTTGATGTCCCGGTCGGCGCTGCTGCTGATGGAATGGTCCTTGCCGTGCCCCCAGTGGTTGGTAACGGTAATTATATCGTCATTGACCATGGGGACGGCTACACTACGAGGTACCTACATCTTAAAGATGGCAGCTTGACGGTAACTCCTGGGCAATACGTGACCACGGGTACTCAAATCGGCGTTGTTGGAAATACCGGCGAATCCAAGGGAACTCATATGCATTTTGCGGTACGAAAGAATGAGAGCGGCGCCCAGGATACTCCGGGCATGGAACTCGTGACGCTTGAAGGACACCCGTTTTCCTACTTCAAGACGCAATGTTCTGACGGATTGCGCTATGCTTACTATCCTTCCACAAACAAACCTTGATCTGGTGTAAGAAAGTTTTAGACAATAACAACGGACAGGCACCACAAATGCTTGTCCGTTTTTTTATTCTGGTAAATAGTCTTTTTCTACCAGTCTAAGTACTTCCTTAGCCATCTCTCGCATTTTCCCAGTTTCTGCATCTAAAACTAAAACTTTATTTTCACATCCGTCACAGTCATTAGAACTAGAGATCAACAGTAAACTGTTACCAACCCTAGACCAAGTCTGTCGCCCGCTCCTGGGACCAAATGTGAGTTTACGCTCAGCAATATCGATCACCCCTAGTCTAGATCCCTCATACTGAGCAATCAAGAAAGAGATATATTTACCGTTTGATGACCAGCGTGGTTTATGGATCGAACTAGCATTCCCCATAGACGGGTTCCAATTATGATACCCCTTTATCGTATCCCTAGATTCTCCTAGTTTTTCAACCAGAATAACATCTTGAGCATCATCTAGACTTCGGATCTTTAATCCTTGTGTATCAATATAAGCCAATTTGCTGGAATCAGGTGTGGATGCGACATTTGCTGGTAAACTGGCCCAATAATTTCCAGAATCATCAGCGGCAATCGCTTCTTCAAATTCTAATACTGCCTCGACCTTACCCGAAGCGTACTTTTTAAAAACCGTAGAATGCGTACCCACTTTGGTAGCGGAAATTGTAAATTTCTCAGTTATAACGCTTTTATTGTCCATACCTACTGGTGTTTGTTCGTCTACGTTGACGCCACTCCACCAGAAAAACCCAAGCAAGAAAAAGAGAATCACTACCCCAATTATAATAAAATCTCTACGCATAGTTTCTGAATTGTTCACTGTTATTTTATTTTAAATCTCAACATAAAACACACTTCCCTTGCCCGGCCCGGGCGACTCGGCCCAGATCTGGCCATGATGCGCCTCCACGATCTGCTTGGCCACATACAGGCCCAAGCCAGTGCCGATAATATTGACCTTGCCGGCATCGGTGGCACGGGTAAACTTCTGGAAGAGTTGGGCGTGAGCACCGGGCGTCATACCAATGCCCGTGTCGGTAATTTCCAATCGCACTTTGCTTGTGCCCAGCGGCTTGCTAAGAGAAATCGTGATACTACCCTGTTTAGTGTACTTAGTCGCATTATCAATCAAGTTACCAATGACCTGCGCGATCTTGCCGGCATCAGCGTTGACTTTGAAGTCCAAACCGGTCGGAATATTCACCCTCAACTCCAAACCTTTCGCCGCGATTTGATTATGCAACTCTTTAACGGCCGTCTCAACCAATTGCTTCAGATCCACTTGGGCCATTTCGTACTTCATTTTACCCAGCTCAATGCGCGTGATGTTAAGAAAATCTTCAATTACCGTCACTAGCTTCTGACTGGATTGGAAGATCACATCTACCGCGCCCCTTACTTTCTCACTAATCTCGCCGAAAGATTTCTCGAGTAAGAGCGACGAGTAGCCTTTAATTGCCGTCAGTGGCGCCCGCAACTGATGCGAGGCGATGGAGAGGAATTCCGTTTTCTGCTTATCCAGTTCGCGCAGTTTATCGTTTGCCAGGGTCAACTCGGTCGCCAAAATTTCGATTTTTTCCCGCTGTTCGACTTCTTTACGCACGCCCTTGATGAGCAAGATCCCAAAGACTAGCACGAGCAAAAACACGCTACTCCGGAAAATAATCTGCGACAACTCCGTCGCAAAAATAATTTCCGAGAAAGTGACAACGGCAAGGATAAAGGTTAGGATTTCGGTCGTGACCACTTTGATATTCAATAAGCCGTGTTTAATGATGGCATAGGAGGTGAAAGCAATTAGAGGAAAGATGAATAAAGCACCGAGCGGAATAAATCTTGGATTATCAAAAAAGGCGGGGAGTAAGAAATTAAATACTATAATTAATGACCAGCTTGTGATCATTCCGATTAAAATAAGGGAAAAGGGTTTTTTGTTAGGCCGCGCTACCTTTAATGTTTTTTTAATGAAAACATACAAACCAGAAAGTAACAAAACTGCGACTAGGCCACCAAATAAAGCCATCCCCCAGCCATTTTTTATTTTTGATACGTAACCGTTTTCATTTACGGCGGTAACTTCACGAAAAACGAGAGGTGTTAACGTTAAAATAGAAACGAATACAGAGGCGCTAAAAACCATTAAAATACCTTTTTTTTGGGAAACGCCTTTTTGTTGAGGAAATACTATCAAAAAATAAAATAGAGAAAAGGCAAACCAAACAGCAAAAAATAATTCTAATCTCCAAAAAAAGATTGCTCCCGAATTAGCTTTTATCTGATAACTTATATAATTAACAAGACTCCAAAATGCCGCGGACCACGATAATATTAAAAACGCCCGATTGGTAATACTCTTTCGGCCATTAAAAAAAATGGTAAATCCCAAAATTAGCATACCAGCTATGGTTACGGCTACAGATAAGAGACCGAGATTATTTAGGAGTGAAAAGTTTAGTGATAACATTGTAGCAAGTAGTATCCTATTTTTGAAAAATTCAATTTAACACTCCTCCAGCCCCTTTTTTCAACTTCCTGTTTTATTTTAAACTTTGTAGAAAAACGTAAATTTGAAAAAATTTCTGCGTTCAAAAAAACAGGGTGTTTCCAACCGATTATGGTTTGGGGCAAGATCCCAAACCAATCTTTAAAGCCGTCATATTCCAGCGTGGTATCCGCAATTGATTGCAAAACCTCATCTAATCTATTTTTTTGTTTTTCATTAAGATGATGTCTGAAAAGTGAGTGTAACCCAAAATCAAAGTATTTTTTCTTAAAATTATCGGGCAGTCTAAAAATATCATTTCCGCAAAGAACAACTTTATACTGATTATTTTGATCTTTGCTTTTTATTTTATCTAGATCAATTTGAGAAAGATCATCCTTTTCGGTGATCAAGATCTTTCTTTCAAAGGAAGCAAGATTATTCCTTGCTAACAGACGAGTCTCGCTAGATTGGTCAACGCCAACAAAAACAACAGGATAGTCATGGCCCATTTTTATGAGCCTATTTATCACCTGTCTCTCGACTTCCATTCCACCACTACCAAGATTAATCAGGGTCACCGTTCGTAGTTCTTGGTTAATTAAATTTGTTAGACGATCAACTATTGGTTCGACTAAACCAGGAAATCTTTTCTTCTCCATCTCAATAAGTTTGGTATGCATAAATAAATCATATTTGGGCAAAAGATCATTTATTTCCTGTAATTCGTGACCATTAATTTTGGGGGCCTGCCAAAATAACCATTTTAAATAGCTTATCGGATTTTTAATTGCTTCAAAAAAAATAATATTCTGCTCAATCGCGTAATCGTGCTGACCGTCGCCCATACTTTTAAGCGACCTTAGGTCTTGCACAATACCGTTGACTTCTATTAACCTTTTTCCCATTCCCATATAGTTTGGTGTCTTAAGTATAAATTAAATAACACTTAGTTTAAAGGACTCACTTCTTGTTCTAGGCGTAGACCGGATCCATCCTTCCCGATCTCGCCGTTGCTGTTTTTCCATATCCAACACGAAGTAGTATTGCGATAGTATCTTGATCCGAAAGACCAACTATCGACCGCAGTTTTTGATAAGAAGAAACGGCCAAATCAACATGTTCTTGAGTAAAATCGCCCGTGTCACCAGAGAGAAAGCGTCGACCCATAAATAAAACCCCGGTGACTGGTTGGACGCTAAGACTGAGGGAAGTTGCAGTCAGCCAGGCTCTCTGCATCAAGCGTCCGGCATTTACAAAACCCACTGGATCGTCTTGCTTACTCATAATTGCAATATAGGCACCAGATTGGGCATAAAGTTTAGCGTTACCCTTGCTTGCCAAACGTGAGAAGCCAAAAAAATTAGCAAAACAGGTCACCGGCCAAAATTTTAATAACTTAAAAAGTGGCCTAGCGGGTGGTGGCAACTCTAGAGTTTCTATAAACAATCCTGGTTTTCCCTTTTGATTTCTAACTTTGTTCCAAAAGATACTTCTAAAAAAAGAATGGTGGAGATCCTTGTTCTCGAGAGCGATTCTCTCCATATTACTGAGAAGTGGCGCCACTTGGTCTATCTTTTTTCTATCAGTAACTAAAACGACTTGACCATATTCTTGACTCACGGCTCCTTTCAATGCTTCAGCCGTAGGCTCATCAAGTGGTTCAGTTTGATAAGGTTTGCGATTGGTGTGTCTCTTGCTCACGTATTGTTCGAGATTATCAGATACCTGACCCAACGCATTTCTCACTAGAGTGATCTCTGCTACAAAATCTGAGTTTGTTTTATCTGGAAAAAGAATTATCGTTGAATCGTAACCACGGACTTTTGCTAAAAGATTGAGGTTTTCGATTAAAGCGCCATGAGCAAGATACGACCCACTTTGTTGAAAGTTTAATATAGGATTATCGCGGTTCGGTATATTAAAGATTCGTAACTTGTTTTCGATAATCTGGAACCTCCATGGTTGAGAGTTGTCTCCCGATGGGGCCCAGATGGCTAAGTCAATAATCTCCTGGATATCGTCGTTTGACATTATTTCATTAAAATAACTTTCGGTTTTTTTCCGTTCAAAGACAAGAGCCTTCTTTCATTGATGTTGTTTAGGCCATTGTCGTTGGGGTTTGTGAAAATAACCACTGGCAGAGCTTTTTTGCCTATGGCTGAGCGCAACTTTCTGTATTCGATGTTAAGCTCACTTAGCTTTTCGACCAAAACATTCGTTACCAATCGGTGAATCTTCTTGCCATTTATCTTCGGGTTGGCTAATTCTAGTTTTATATAGAGTCTCTCCGTCTTACTTTTCTCTGACGTTTTACTGAAAGCACTATAGTTTCCGGTGAGAAATTTGGTTATTCTTGGGTCTTCAATCGAAGATTTGATATTTTCTGGGTAGATGTTTAATGCATAAAAAGTAACAGCAACATCTGTTCTACCACTTAAGATCAAGAGTGGCAGTTTCCAGTAATTCAAACCAAATTTGACCGCCTTTTTTGTTAAATTATGCTTATCTAAAATGTTTTTTATTTCCGCATAATTTAAGGTTCTTCCGGTATCGTGAATGTTGTATCGCATAAGTGGCATGGCCGTCTTGGTGGTTAGAACTAGCTCGTTTGAAACAGTTTCAAAATTGACCTCTGAGGGGTAATACTGTACTAGGGCTGGAATTGGTCCAACTCGGTCACCAAAAAGTTCCTGACCTAGTGCTTTGTTTGCCAGGGTCTCTCTTCTCAAGAAAATCGATAGGGGTGTTTCGTGACCCAATATTCCAGCGTCTGCCGAACCATAAATACCAATGAGAGACGCGTTCATGTCTTTCTCGTTAAGCATCGCCAGTAGATCCGAGCGCCATTTCTCGGAGAACTTGTCACCAGAGGTGATTATTTTTATCTTCCTGTTTTTTAATTCAATCCCCTCTTTAGCGGCATCGTTAATAACATCCATAATAAACGGTGGGTAACCCGCCAAAATCAAGTTCTTGAATCTTGGGGCCAAATTTTTCAGAATATTTAAGGTGTCTTCTTTATCAATACCAGGTGAAATGACACTCAGGCTGTAACCTTTCCTGGCTGTATAACGGAAACTACTAAGCGTATAGCTGCCCGCAATCCAAACGCCCATGGAGAAGCAAATTACCACCAAGGTGCTGTCTTTTTTATTAATATCAAAGATCTTATCTAGAATAATCCGATGTATTTCGCCGCCAACTTCTTCTTGTTTATCGTCGCGAAACCAGAAATTAGGCTGTCCCGACGATCCGGAACTAGCAGAAATCATCGGTGGGACTTTGCCCTTAAATAACAAACTCTCTGGTCTAAACTTGTTAATATAACTGGCCTTATCAGTCACCGGCAATTTAAGAAGGTCTTTAGATGTTTTGAGCGAGCTCAGTTTTATTTTGTGTCTCAATAAAAAACTTCTATAAGCCTTTATGCTTCTGATCCTTTTGAAGTCAACAGAAAACTTGTTCGATTTTAGATTCATGATAACTTATTTAAAAGCTGCCAAAAACTTTTTCTTCTTGTTATCTCTCTGTTCCACTGAAACAGGATCTTTATACCCGGGAATAAAGACCTCTTCAAAATTAAGAGTATACCTGCCAGATGGCATGGCTTCTTTATTAGCAATTCTTCTTACCACAAACGAAGTAGCCGTACCGGCAACCGAAGCACTTGTACCCAATTGAGGAATAGCTGAAATAGTCTTACCAATTTGCGGTATAGAATCAATCATTCTTTCTGTTAGAAAGTCTGGGTGGACAATCATAGTAGCTAGCCTCAACCACTTCTTAAAGTCCAAATTAGCAAAGTCAGATGGAGAATTCTCATCAATCTCATTCTGAACTAAACCATGGAAAATCTTTCTATCCGGCTCAAGGTCAAATCTCTCTACATCTAGTATTATTCCGTCACCATTGTCTGTCGCCATCAAGACTGGAATCTTAAGTTTTTTACACACTAGGCGAGAAATAATCTTTAGATCAATGCTGTCCATTTCATCAATAAATACATCCAGCTTTGGCGCCCCAGCCACAAAATCTTCGATATTGTCTTTAGTAACACCAGAACTCCAAACTGATAACTCAGCAAAGGGATCTAATTCCCAAACATTTCTTGCTGCTACTTCGGCCTTGTTACTACCGAGATCAGTAATTTTTGCGTGGATTCTGTTAAGATTAGAAACCTCAATAGTATCAAAGTCGGCAATTTTCAATTTTTTGGGACCGCCACTTGTTACCAGCGCCGAGAGAATAGCCGAACCAACAGATAAACCAGCAATGCCCACAGAGATGCTCCGGTAATTAGTTTGTTCGGCATCGTTAATAATATTTCTGTTACGAGTGGTCCTCAATTTGTAGTATAACTCCTCTGGTAGAGAGTGAATGATCTTTTTACTCCAAGGCAAATAGATCCAAATCCCCTCGGTTTTTTGTGTGGACAGGAATTCTTTCAGTGGCCCAACCGCCGTTGGCATTTCTTTTTTGAACTGAGGATTCTGGATAAAGAAAAGCTCGCGAAGGCTGCCTTCAACAGAGTCAATTATTTCAGCACCAGCTGGTATTTCCGAACGATTCTTAAAAAATATTGGCTGTTGCATCTTGGCAAACTAATGAGACTTTGATTTCAGAAACCCGACAGCGTTTTTCAGATCATCTATAATCACTCGATCGTCCATTACTTCGGGAAAAATCTTTCTAATCCCAGCAAACATTTCTTTAGTCGAATTTGAGAGCTGGTCCGAGCATCTTAGGAAATCTACGCATTGAGATAAAGTGACTAGTTCGATTGCTTGGACAATGTAATTATTTTCAATTACTTTTGCGCACAATAGTGCCGCATCAGTACCCATGCTTACCACATCTTGATTGTCACCATTAGTTGAAATAGAGTGAACATATTGCGGGAAAGCCAGAGTTTGGTTCTGGGCTGTGGTTGAAGTGGCCACAAATTGTAAACCCTGTAATGCCAAAGTTAACCCTGGTTGTTTGAGGTTCAAAAATGGCGGGAAAGACTTATTCACGTTAGTGTTCAAGAAAAAATTAATCCGTCTTTCGGAAAGGATACTTAGTTTAACCATGGTCATCTTGAGTTGATCAACAGCATAAGCCACGTAATCGCCATGGAAGTTGCCGCCATGGAGAAACCGCTCTTGTTCCCAATCAACGATTGGGTTATCGGTAGCCGAGTTTATTTCTACTTCAATAATTTCTCTGGCTTTCTCAATTGACTCGTAAACTGGTCCGAGTATCTGGGCCAAACAACGGATAGAGTAAACCTCCTGAACCATCTCAGAGATTTTGTTGACCGAATTAGTCTGATCTCGTTCCGGAGTAAACATTTCTCGATCCCGCATTAGTTTTGAAGAATCGAGAATGGTTCTTAACCGCTCAGCGACATACACCTGACCCGGGTGCGGTCGCAGTTGATGCAATTTCTCATCAAGACTATCTTTGAAGGCGCGGACCAGCTCCAACGACAATGCTCCCAATTTTGTTTCAGTGTTTAAAACGCTTGTAGCATTAACACACAAAATGGCTGCGATTGCGCTCATTACCGAAGTGCCGTTAATCAATGCTAAACCCTCTTTGATCCTCAACTGATGAGGCTCGATTCCGAGTTTGCTAATAACAACCGATGTTGATTGCCTGACACCTTCATAAAAAACCTCACCTTCACCAATTAGAGCAAGGGCAATATGAGCCAACTGTACCAAGTCGCCACTAGTGCCCACCGCACCATGTTCATAAATAACGGGGACGATACGTTTGTTGATAAAACACAACAATTTATTAATCAAATCAATCGACACACCAGAATAACCTTTGATCAAAGTATTCAGACGTACAAGCATTGCGGCAAGAGAGTAGGTTTCACTTATTGGTTCGCCCATCCCAACCGCGTGGCTTCTTACTAAGTTATACTGAAGATTAATTATCTCGGTATCACTGACCAAATAAGAAGCCATTGGACCAAAGCCAGTGTTCAGGCCATACACAACACCATCCTTCTTTCTTTTTTCAATAAATAGATTAGACTTCTTGATGTTTTCCAGAGCTTCTGGAGAGACTTCTACGTTAATACTTGGGTCGTTAACTAAGCTGTAAATCTCAGCTATTTTTAGGTCTTTCCCCGTTAAAACGAAGGTTCTTTTCACCATAAGATATCAGTATTTTTTTGTACCCAAATCGTATCACAAAAGCCACAGAATCTCAAACTCAATTAGCTAAACCCCCTCCCCCTTCAACTCCTCTACTAAAATTCTCGCTTTTTTGGAAAGCTTGGTTGGTGTTTTGGTAATAATCCGGATCAAGAGATCGCCGCGCTTGCTGGTAGCGTGGCCTTGCGGCACACCCTGCTGCTTAACGCGCAGAATTTCGCCATAATTTATTCCCTCCGGAATTTTTAGTGTAATCTGGCCGTCCAGCGTTTTGATCGCATATTCCGCGCCGAGCAAAGCATCGCTAAGCTTAATTTCCAAATTCATCGTCAAGTTGTGACCGTCGCGCTTAAAGGTCTGATGCGGTTCCACATGCACGCGCACGTACAAGTCACCAGCCACGCCACTCGGGATAGCCTCACCCCGCTGAGACAATCTGATCATCTCACCATTATCTGTACCGGCCGGGATGGTAATCTTGACCTCTTCCGTTTTGCGCAAGACGCCGCGTCCGTGGCAAGTGGCGCACGGCTTCTCTGGCACTTTGCCGCTGCCATTGCAAGTCTCACACTCACGCGCAGTAGTAAAGTTACCCAAGAACGAGCGCCGAGTTTCTTGAATTTGCCCTTTGCCATTACAGGTAGCGCAAGTCTTGCGGGTAGAGTTTTCGCTCGCGCCAGAGCCTTGGCATGTATCGCAAGTGCCAACTTTCGTGATCAACACATTCCGTTCGGTGCCAAAAATTGCTTCAGTAAACGGAATCTGGATATCAACCGAAATATCTCGTCCCCGGCGGATTCTCTGCCCGGCTCTACCACCAGCGTTGTTGAAGAAATCACTGAAAATCTCGCCAAAGTCGAAGTTCATGCCCGCACCATCGGCGCCGCTAAAGTTGCTAAAGTCCCAGCCGCCATTGCCGCCCATACCAGCGCCACCGGTCGTGCCAACATGATCGTATTGCTGTCGCTTAGCATCATCAGAGAGGACCTGATAAGCTTCGTTCACTTCTTTGAACTTGCTCTCATTGCCGCCTTTTTTATCGGGATGATGTTTGTGCGCCAGGCGCGTAAAAGCTTTGCGAATCTCGTCTTTTGTCGCAGTTCGCTCTATTCCCAAAACAGCGTAATAATCTTTCATTAATTATTTATCTGTGAACTTTTTATTTAGTTTCCGCGTCACGAACATTCTCTGCTCCACCATTTTCGTCAGGTTTCGGTTCAGTATTTGCTTGTTCTGGATTTGCTTGCGCGTTTTTCGCCATCGCTTCACCAATTTTCTGCATCGAAGTCGAGAGTGCTCCCGTGGCTTGCTTGATTGCAGTTAAATCAGCGCCGTCTTTTACTTTTCGCAAATCAGCAATTTTTGCCTCAACATCCGTCTTAATTTCACTCGAGATTTTATCACCGGCGTCTTTTAGCGCTTTTTCGGCAGTGTAGATTAGTTGCTCGGCGAGATTTTTAGATTCAGCTGTTTCCTTTTTCTGTTTATCTTCTTCGGCATGCAATTCTGCATCTTTCTTCATTTTCTCAATATCCGCATCTGATAAGCCAGACCTGGCTTCGATCCGGATAGACTGTTCACGATTCGTAGCTTTGTCTTTGGCTTTGACGTTCAAGATGCCGTTAGCGTCAACGTCAAAAGTTACTTCCACCTGCGGCAAGCCGCGCGGTGATGGTGGAATGCCGTCTAAAATAAATCTCCCCAACGACTTATTATCTGCCGCCATCTGACGCTCGCCTTGCGTGATGTGGATCTCAACTGATGTTTGATTATCCGCCGCCGTAGAGAAAATCTGCGCTTTTGAACTCGGAATAGTTGTATTGCGCTCGATTAGCTTAGTGCTCACGCCACCAAATGTCTCGATGCCAAGCGAAAGTGGAATTACATCTAGTAGCAAAACATCTTTCACATCACCCTGGAAGATTCCGGCCTGGATCGCCGCGCCGGCCGCTACAACCTCATCTGGATTAATCGAGCGATTCGGCTCTTTGCCAAAGTATTGCTTCACCGCCTCAATAATTGCCGGCATTCTGGTTTGCCCGCCAACGAGAATCACTTCATTAATCTCTGACAGACTGTAACCAGATGCTTCCACTGCCCTTTTTGTAATACTAATAGATCGGTCGATAAATTCCCGTGCAAGATCTTCCAATTTCGCGCGCGATAGTTTCAATAACAAGTGCTTTGGCCCGGACGCATCAGAAGTAATAAACGGAATGTTGATTTCTGATTCTAAAGTTGTAGAGAGTTCGTGTTTCGCTTTCTCTGCCGCTTCTTTCAAGCGTTGCAAAGCGAGTTCATCTTTTGTCACATCTATGCCGCTTTCTTTTTTATATTCATCCGCAATCCACCGGATAATTTTCTGGTCAATATCTTCGCCACCCAAGTGCGAGTCGCCATCAGTCGACTTAACCATAATGCTCTGGTCGCCCTCTGATCCGGTGATGTCTAAGATAGAAATATCAAATGTGCCGCCGCCGTAGTCATACACGGCGATTTTCTCATCTTTGCGCTTGTTAAAGCCGTAAGCCAGCGCCGCGGCTGTTGGTTCGTTAATGATCCTCCGGACTTTAAAGCCCGCGATCTCGCCCGCATCACGCGTGGCCTTGCGTTGCGAATCGTCAAAGTAAGCCGGCACAGTGATCACCGCTTCTTCGATCTTCTCACCCAACTTAGCTTCCGCATCTTTCTTCAACTTTTGCAAAATCATGGCCGAAATTTCTTCTGGTCTGGAAAACTTGTCACCTAATTTAATTTTTACGCCGCCACCATCCGCTTCCGCAATCTCGTAAGGCACAAGCTTTTTATCTTTTTCCACATTTGGATCCGAGAACTTGTGACCCATCATGCGCTTCACCCCATACACCGTATTCTTGGGATTAGTCACAGCCTGGCGCTTGGCCAGCAGACCAACTAGCCTCTCCCCAGATTTCGCCAATGCGACAATCGAGGGCGTGGTGCGCACGCCTTCCGCATTCTCAATAATCTTGGGCTGCCCACCCTCGATATAAGCCATCGCCGAGTAAGTCGTTCCCAAATCAATGCCTAAAATTTTAGCCATAATTTTATAGTTATTTTTATTAAATTATTTTGCTAATTTTACTTGATAAATTTTGACGCCAGCTGGCCGGATAATCTTACTGTGTAGTTTATAACCTTTCTGGATCACCTCCGCGACGGTATTATCTTGTTCTGGATTATCTGTGTCAAGTGTCGCTAGCGCTTGATGTTGCTCGGGATCAAAAGGCTGGTTTAGCGCCGCAATTTCTTCTAGCTGATACTGCTTAAATAATTCTCTGAGTTTCTGATAAATCTGCTCCACACCCTGGCGCCACTCTGGCGGTGCTTGTTCCCAAGCGTTTTTGTTAGCAAAAGCGAGCTCAAAGTTATCAGCCAAACCAAGCAAGTCCAACAACAATTTCTGATTAGCAAATTTTATTAACTCAATCTGACTGCTTTCAGTTTCTCTCTTCAAGTTCACATAATCCGCCCTTAATCTCTGACTAGTTTCGAGAAATTCTTGTCTCTCAGACTGAGATAACTCCAACTTTTCCCGCAATTTCTTGACCGCCTGCTCGCCAGTTAGCTCACTGCCATCTTCTGTTTCTTCCACAAATTCTAAGTCTTTTTCTTCTGCCATTATTTGACTAAAAATAACTTAATCTAGCCTAACCAAGATCTTCGTCATCAGCACCAGCCTTTTTCTTCAGGTCAAGATCCGTGTGTTCACCATCTTCGCAGTTACATTCTTCGAGCATATCGCCATTCTGGGTACAATCTGGTGTCTGGCAAACACCCGGTGCTTCCGCAAGACCCCGACACTCCGTGCAAATAAAATGAGCCATAATTTTTATGTTTAATTAGCTTAATAAATTTTATAAAATAACTAGCGCTTGCTCCACTGTGGCGCTTTGCGCGCCTTCTTAAGGCCGAACTTGCGCCGTTCCTTGATTCTAGCATCTCGCGTCAAGTGCTTGCCCTGGCGCATCGTGGTCCGGAGCTCTGGCGTCATCACCACCAGAGCGCGCGCCAAGCCGAGCGCTACCGCCTCGGCTTGGGCGTTACGCCCGCCACCGGCGACGCGCGCGCTTACAGACAATTTGCCAGCACTCGTGTTCTTCTCCAGCACCACCTGGGCATAACGCCGCATAATTTCTGTAGGGAAAGCTTTCTCGAGCGGCACATCGTTAACTGTAAAGTGGCTCTTGCCATCTTCGATCAAACGCACCCGCGCAATGGCCTCTTTGCGCTTGCCCACACCCTCATAATATTTTGCTAGTTTAACAGTCATAATATAATTATAATTTATTCAGAGATAGTCAGCTTAGTCATAAACTTGGCGCGCAGTTTATTGCGTGGCAACATGCCCTTAATCGCCAATCTTAGCGGTTCGCTGTAACCTTTTTTGGCAATAACTTGCTCCAGGCTTGGCAATTTAAGACCACCTGGATAGCCAGTATAACGCGCATAAGTCTTGGCTTTCAGCTTAGGTGTTGCCAATTTCATCTTGCTGGCATTACTGATCTCCACCCGGGTATTAGGGGCCACGTGACGCAGAAAGTTAGGATCAGTCTTGCCCCGTAAGATCATGGCCACCTCGCTCGCCACGCGACCTAGCACTCGGCCCGTGGCGTCTATCTTGTAAATTTTGTTGTTATTGTTAGCAGTTTCAGTCATGATATTTATTTTACACCAGCTCGATCATCGCCTGCTTGGCGCTATCGCTCTTGCGTGGCGGTAGTTTGACTATCCTAGTATAACCACCAGCTCTGTCAATATATTTCGGCGCCACGCTCGCCATCAGCTTCTTGACCCGGCCAGCCGTGCCCAGCTTTTTAATCAGCAAACGCCGGTTAGCGAGATTATCTACTCGCGCGCGGGTAATCAGCTTCTCCACAAACGGCCGCAACTCTTTGGCCTTAGCGGCTGTCGTTCTGATCCGACCTTTCTCCAGCAAGCCCTCAGCCAGCGAGCGTAAGAGCGCTAAGCGTTGATTTTTCTCTCGACCGAACTTTCTGTTTGTATTGTGGTGCCTCATGTCAGTTTAATAAATAAAAATTAAGCTTTGAGACTTAAATCATTAGCCTCTAGCATTTCTTTAACTTCGGCCACGCTCTTCTCGCCCATGCCATCGATCGCCAGCAAATCTTCCTCACTCTTGCGTGCCAAGCCACCGAGCGTTTTGATCCCTTCTTCTGTTAGCAATTTAATCGTCCTGGCTGGCAGTTCCAGATCCTCGATTTTTAATTTAGCTGGGTCAGTAGCTTTTTTGCTTTTCTTATTTGTACTACCAGACTCTGACCCGCCAGACACGCTCTCGTTAGACATTTCAGCTTCCTGGAAGCCCACCACCGCCTTGAGCTGCATAATCATAATATAGATAGCGCGCTCCAGAGCCTCGTGCGGCGTGAGCGTACCATCAGTTTCAATATTTAATCTCAAGCGATTGTAGTTAGTTTTGTCACCCACACGCATGTTTTCTACCTCATAACTAGCCTGTCTGATGGGCGTGAAGGCCGCGTCTAAGAAGATCGTGCCAATTTCATTCCGATCACTTCTGATTAGATCTTTTGTTACATAACCCAAGCCTTTCTCCACCGTCATCTCAATTTCTAGATTCGCTTTCTTGTCTGTGAGATTAGCAATCACTAGGTCTTTGTTCAAAATCTCAATCTGACTGCCGCCCTTGATATCACCCGCCTTCACTTCGCCCACACCCTTCGCGCTTAGCTGCACTTTCACCGGTTCATCACCAGAGAGATTAAATCTGATCTTCTTGAGCGCCAAAATAATCATAATCGCATCTTCTTTGATGCCCGAAATGGTGGAAAATTCGTGATCCGCGCCAGTAATCTTGACCGCCGTGATGGCCGTGCCAGCGAGTGACGACAAAATAATCCGTCGGAGCGAATTGCCGAGTGTGTGGCCATAGCCCGGATACAAACCCTCAATCTCATATGTGCCCTTGAGAGAATCTTCGCTAATAACTTTTGGCTTGGAAGGCAAGATAATGTTTGTGTCGATCATGTTTTTTAAATTAAATAATTAAAAATAAAATTTCTAAACTTTTTGCAAATTTACACTCGACTGTAGAACTCCAAAATGGCACCAAAGTTCAAGTCGCTGGCCATCTCGCCATACAGTGGAGCGGCCACCAGCTTGCCCTCGCGCTTCTCCTCGTTATAGCTCAACCACGCTGGCACACTGCGACCCTTCTGCGCATTCTCTGTGGCGGCATTATTTTCCGTCAGTTTGGCAATGCCTAAGCGCAAACTCTGTGGCCGGATCGCCACCACGTCGCTGGTCTTGAGCTGATGCGACGGCACATTCAAGCGCCGACCGTTAACGACAATGTGGCCGTGAGTCACCATCTGCCGAGCGGCGGCGCGGCTGGGCGCCAAGCCGAGACGGAACACCACGTTATCTAGTCTGCTCTCCAGCGCTTTATAGAGAACAGCATTTGGCGTCTCGCCCGCGCTAGCGTCCAAGCGATGATCGCGGACACGTTTAACATAAGTCGCAAATTGTCGCTCCTTCAAGAGATAAGTATAGCGTGCTTTTTGTTTCTCCAATAATTGCTGGCCGTATTCTGATAACTGCTTGGGCCGACGACCACCCGGTTTCTTTTGCATCTGGCCCGAGCCGGAGATGCTAAATTTAGTTGTTTCGCATTTGCCAAAGACGCGACTCCCGAGTCGCCGGCAAATTTTATATTTTGGTCCAATAATCATAATAATTATTTAAAAAATTATACTCGTCTTGGCTTGCGCGCTTTGGGGCCATTAAACGGCACTGGTGTGCGATCTGTAAGCTTGTTAATAACCAAACCCTTGCCAGAGAGCGCTCGGACGGCGGCCTCACGGCCAGCGCCCACGCCTCTTAGCACCACGTCAATCTCTTTTAATCCCAAGGGTTGCGCCTTATCAGCCAAGAGTTCGGCTACTTTCCCCGCCGCAAACGGTGTGCCTTTCTTGGCGCCCTTAAAGCCGAGCGAACCGCTGGAGCTCCAGAGCATGGCATTGCCAGCCGGATCGGTCAGCAATAATTTAGTATTATTGTAAGTGGCCTCAATGTGTACCACGCCATTGACCAGCTTCTTCTTGCTAGAAGTGGCCGACTTAGCCGCCGTGCTGGTGGCGTTATCTTGACCGGATTCTGTAATAATGCGCTTTTTTCCCATATTATTTTATTTCTTCTCGACCTTCTTGCGACCAGAACCCATAGTCTTGCGCACGTTGCCGCGGCGCGTACGCGAGTTAGTCTTGGTTCTCTGCCCGCGACTTGGCAGTTTCTTAGCATGTCTCATGCCGCGATAACTCTTAATATCAATTAAGCGCTTGATATTTCCAGCCGTCTCGCGTTTAAGCGCACCCTCTGTCTTGTAACTTTCTATTAAACGTCTGATTGTGTTCTCCTGTTCCGCAGTGAGATTTTTCGCCCGTTCGTCGTAACTAATTTTGGCTTCGTCTAAGATAGCGCGCGAGCGACTCACACCCACGCCATAGACCGTGGTCAGCGCCACTTCGATTCGCTTTTCGTCAGGAATAGTAATACCAGCAATACGCATGTTTTTATTAAAAATTTAAATTTTATTGCTTCTGCTTGTGACTCGGCTTAGTGTTGCAGATAATGAAAAGATGGCCACGACGTCGGACCATTTTGCAATCAGCACAACGCTTTCTGATTGAGGCTCTAACTTTCATTAATTTTTATAAATAAACTTATTTGACTAAATTACTATAACCGCCGGACGATCCGGCCTTTGCCGCCATAACTATCTAATAACACTTCTACCCGGTCGCCCACCAAGACTCTAATTCGGTTGATCCTCATCTTACCGGCCAGATAAGCCAAGATATGCTTATCTGGAGCCAACTCAAGCTCAAAGAGAGCATTGGGTAGGGCCTTAACCACCAAGCCGGGGACAACTTCTTTATTTTCCATTTTTTGGGAGAGCGGAACTAGTGTAGCAGACTATCATTATTCTCGTCAAGCTTAATAGTAATCGCCTCCGGATCGGCCGGGACCTGGCCTACCCACGGCGGCCGGAAGCTCACTTTGGCCTTGGCGATGCTCTTGATCTGCGCTAACACGCCGTCGATCTCATCTTGCTTGGCACCGGCCAGTTTCGCCGCAATATCAGTGTTGTTAATCACCGCAATTAATCTAGCTGAACCCTTCACGCTTAACGTAATTTCTTTTGCCTCACTCAAGTTGCCTAATTTCAGCAAATCTAGTGACACCGGCAAGCTTTCCAGATCCGCAATCTGCAATTCGGCTGGCGAAAAGTTAGAAACTTTCGTATCAATTAATTTATTCGAGAACGCTTGTCTTGGTAGCATTATGCCGTTCAGTATCGCGCTTTCTTTAATCAACACACTCTCAGCCGTGGCCGCTTGCCAGTCCGTGGCGTCTTGGAAGTCGACCAAAGTGGTACCGTCAAACAAGACTTGAGTTTCTGGAATTTTAAACCGTGCTTCTTTTAATAATTCCTTAGTCAAATCCGCCCGCAGAGCCACGCGCGCCCGAGTTTCTTCTTCGGCCGAGAGCTTTGGTACTTCCCCCACCACACCACCGGCTAGTGGTGTTTTCGACCTAGCAAAGAACTTGGTGAATCTTGGATCGCCTTTGAAGCCAGGAATGGTAAAGTCCGTGGCTGGACCATTGCCAGCCGGGCCGGGTTTATCGGCATAAACCGTCACTTCCACCGTCCCCGGCACGGCCTTACCGCTCACCGTCTTCATCCCCGGCACGCTCACCGGCTCGTGGATCTTGTAAATCTTACCCTCTTTAGTTTCAAATCTAGTATTAGCCACTAGTTTCTGGACATTTTTGTCGTAATTATTGTAGATCACGATCTGACCACTCGCCTGACGCGAGACTTTTTCGGTCCCGGTCGCCTTCACCAGTTTACCGCCAGTTTTCGCCGGCAGAGTGATGGTGCTAAAAGTCAGTTCGCCGCCAGCTCGCGAAGCCTCAACGGTTTCATCAAGAGTTAAATCAATGCTAAACGGTACAACTTCCACCGTCACGCGCGCCCAAGCTTGCGAGATGAAAAAGCCAATCACTAAAATCACAATAATCAAACCGCCAAACCACAGCCAGCGCTTTTTCCCTCCGCCAGAACGGCCAGAACCGGAATTGTAATGCTTGATCTTGATTGGCGGTAAATCGTCATCTGCTGGCAAATCGTTCACACTTTCAGAAATAGCTGGCCGGCTAGAAATATTTTTCGGCGGCAGAACTTCCCGCAAACTGCGTTTCTTAGTTTTGATTTCTTGCATTGATACAGCAGACATTTTGATTTACTTTATTTTAACACAGTTTCTAAATTTTTAACACAAACAGACTACTCACGAGCAAATTTACTGACGCTTTGACACCAGATTCTACTTTCACCAATTTATTTAACAAGTCAGAAGTTAACGGAATAACTGAGATTTTGCCAGTGTTGAAAATAATTTTGCCCAGTTCGGCATGCTCCAGCCAAGTGCCAAACAAATTCTGCCAAGCTGGATCCTCCGTCAGCAAAATAATCTCGCCCGACCAAAACTTGTTGTGTAAAACTTGCTCTAAACCAGTCTTAAAATTATTTACCCATTCTTGTTCTGTTTTATCTACTTTTTTCTCTAAAATTTTAGTGCTTTTCTCGTGTTTAAGTTCTAGCGCTGACCGCCCGGAAGAACGTGATTCGCCACTAGCCACGGCTTGCCGCAGCGCCGCGTGGCCACCAAGTGGGAACGAGAACGATTCGCGAATTATCCCCTGCCAAACGAGTGATAATTCTGTCAGTTCGCCGCCAATATCTAAGAGCAAGAAACCTTCGTCCTTTGGCCGCCAGTCTCGCACCAGCAGATAATTAGCAAAGCTGGCCGAGTGCCACTCAATCTGCTCATGATGACAAGCGGATTTAATCACATTTTTAAACTTCGCAATTACCTCACTGGCGCTGATGCTCAAGTAATGTGCCACTTCCAAACTCTGCGCTTGCTGACCGTGCGGTTCGGCGATCTCGTAACCGTTGAGATAAAACCGCATGATTTTGCTGTCTATCACTGTGTGCTGTTTATCAGTTTTGTATTTATTAGTTTCGCGCGAGACCAAATCCCAGATCAAGCTTTCTGTCACTTTAAACTTATTCTGATTCTCTTGCTTGAGTGTTTGCAATTGCCCGGCCACAAACGGCGCGGATAAGAAAACGATCACCTTGCTCGGCGAGCCAAACTTAGCATTCAGCAAATCTTGCATCACCAATTTTAGAGCATCCGCCACATCACCAAGAAACATTTTAGAATCTAACTTCTCCGTAAAGCGGCACTCATGTTCTGTGGCAAAAATTAATTTTTTATCGCTCAATAAACCGCCACTCACGCTAGCGCTACCAATATGGACCAGAGCAATTACAGACATGTGGAAAATTATACCACTCACTTTATTTTAAAACAAAGAAAAAAGCCCGAGCACAGTTAAGTGCCCGAGCTTGAATGGAAACAAGAACCGGGAAAATCTCTTACTCTCTCTGCCGCGACGGGCGAACCTCTCGCCAGAGCAAGAATGTCCAACGTGGGAGATTGGCGAAGATAGCGAAGAGATTAAAAGACTTCGCTTGGCCGCGCAGTTTGTTTAGCGTCTTGTCATCCCAAACTTGTACACCAGCGATGGTTAGAACAACGAACATCAGCAGAGCTTGGATCGCAATGGTCATGCCCAACCACTGACTGTTCCCAAACTTGAGCGTGGGAAACGAGACAATGAAGAGCGTGATTGGGATCAAGCCCGTGCTGAACTTGAGCCACAAGTACACGAACATCAGAATTTTGCGAAACATAAGTTCCTCCTTAGTGGTTACTGATGGAAGAGTTCGTTATCGACCCTGATCGACAGAAGCCAGTTCTTGAAAAACGACCAGATGGCCGCCACAAGAAGAGCGCCGACACTGAAGATCATCCAGAGACAGAAGAAAAACAACTCGCGCTGATTCGCCTCTCGCGTGATACCCCACAAGAGCCAGGCTAGCCGCGCTTGAGGGATAAGCCAGCACAGCGGCGCCCCCGTGAGCACCAGAGAGATGATCGCAAGCACTGCGCCAGCGTGAGCCCGTTGCTGATTCTTCTCCAACTCATCTTCATTCGGCAAACGGTGGATTCTCCACGCCAGTTTTCTCTGAGCCATTCCAATTCTCCTTTTCTTTTTTCATTTCAAAGAGCCAAGCGGCTCTAAACCTTGTTTATCCCCAGGCTCACAGCCTGACTGATCTAAGTCTAGCACAGGCGGAGTTATAAGTCAAGCACTAGCCAATGACTTGCTTGATTCTTTCTGCCAGAGTTTGAGAATTAAAATCGCCACGATTTTCTACACGCAAAAGAGGTAAACCAGCTTCGCGTAAAATTTGCTCGACGCGATTGTCGCGCTCTTGTCTGTCTAGCCGCTCATGACTTCTATCATCAAGCTCGATCGCCAGCTTGGGCGAAATATAGGCTTTGTCGCAAAGCACAAAATCCACCGATTTGCGGTTAACATGAGCAAGCGCTCCCTGCCAATTTTGGCCTTTCAATTTGTGTTCTAAAATCGTCGGAAGATGAACTTGCGCGAAAATATAATATTGATTGCCAACAGCCGAAACCAAGGCGTCGTAAAAGTGATGCTCAGCGCGGGACAAGAAAAAATCTTTGCGTTTATATTTGTAACGAGAAGTCAGACTTTCTCCCAATCTTTCTTCATAAATTTTGAAGAAAAACAGTAAGGCAAACAGAACAAAAGCAACAATAATAATTAGAGTCATAATTTTTTATTCTAGAACCGCCTTAATCCGCCTCACACCGGCCGAAATGGCTTCTTCTTTCGTGATCTTGAAAACACCTTTCAAATCAGAAGTGTTAGAAACATGTGGTCCGCCGCAAAATTCTTTTGAGTAAGCGTTTTCTAGACTTTCGCCGATAAAATAAACACTCACCTGCTCGCCATATTTATCGCCAAAGAACATCCGCGCGCCGATTTTCTCCGCTTCACTTTTCGGCAAGACAATATTCTGCACTGGCAAGCTCTCACCAATTTTCTGATTCACAATTTCTTCTACTTTCTTTTTTTCTTCGTCTGTCATTTTCTGCGCGTGAGCAAAGTCAAAGCGCAAACGCTCGCCCGTGATATTACTGCCTTTCTGCATCACTTTTTCGCCCAGCACATCGTGTAGCGCCTGATGCAAGAGATGTGTCGCCGTGTGATATTGCAAGACTTTCTCACTATGATCTGCAAGACCGCCCTTAAACTTTTTCTCCGCCCCAGCGCGAGAGAGTTCTTGGTGAGCTTTCATGGCCTCAGCAAATTTTTCTTCATCAATTTTCTGCCCTTTTTCTTCTGCCAGTTCTCTAATCAACTCAACTGGAAAGCCGTAACTAGTAAATAAAACAAAAGGCTCAACACCTTTCTCAAATTCTCGTAACCCCTTCTGCAAAGTTTCTCTAAATTTACTTTCTTCTTGTTCAATTTCTTTTTTGATACTTTCTTGATTTGTTTTCAGATTTTCATAAACCTCGCCGTATTTCTCAATCACACTCTGCGCTAGCCAGAATAGCGAACCTGATTTGATTTCCAGAATATCCGCATAGCGCACCGCACGTCTAATCAATCTCCGCAAAACATAACCTCGGTCTGTATTGCTTGGCAGAACGCCATCCGCGATCATAAAAACAGCCGTCCGAATGTGATCCGCCACAATCCTTTTCGCTTTTACATTTTCTAATTTCGCTGGACTGGCAAACTCGTCAATCTTGCCCATGATCGGCGCAAATAAATCCGTGTCATAAGCCGTTTTCTGGCCTTGCATCACGGCCGTAATGCGCTCAAGACCAGCGCCAGTGTCGACGTTTTTCTGCTTCAGCTTGCCAATTACTTTGCCATCTTTCTGCTCATATTCCATGAAGACGTCATTCCAGATTTCGACTACACTTTCTTCTTTTACAGCTTGCAGAAACTGTTCTTGATTCAGTTCGCCCAAACCACTTTCTGTTAAATCATAAAACATCTCAGTGTCTGGCCCGCACGGACCGTTCGCGCCCGGAGTCCACCAGTTATCTTCTTTGCCTAAAAAATAAATTCTGTTTTCACTCACGCCTAAACTTTTCCAAATTTCAGAAGACTCTAAATCTCGTGGCGCATTTTCATCACCGGCAAAACAAGTCACGTACAATCTATTCTGATCTAAACCTAAACCTTCAGTTTTACTAGTCAGGAATTCATAGCTCCAAGCAATCGCTTCTTGTTTGAAATAATCACCGAGCGACCAGTTGCCGAGCATCTCGAAGAAAGACAAATGCCGATTGTCGCCAATATCTTCCAGGTCGGCCGTGCGCACGCACTTCTGCACATCCACCAGACGCTTGCCCGCCGGATGCGGCGCGCCAAGCAGATAAGGCACGAGTGGTTGCATGCCAGCCGTATTGAAGAGCACCGAAGCGTCATTCTCTGGCACGAGTGAAGAACTGGGAATAATCACATGTCCCCTTTTCTCAAAAAAAGCAAGAAACTTTTGTCTAATTTCGCCTGATTGCATAGTTTTGCGTATTTTGTTTATTTAACTAAAACTCTAGCAGAAATTGACAAAATTAGAAAGTCAGTATAGCATATCTCCCGGCTGTACCTTACAGGTTAATGAGAGAATCAAGTGTTAAGTTGAGTGGAAGTAAGTTGAATTTGGAAAATTCAGAGAAGAATAGAAAGGGATTTTGCAGTATGGCAGAAGCAACGACGCTAGCAGAGTCGCAAATGACTCAAGTCCGAATTGGGAAAGTGCACGAGCTTTCGAAAGATGGAAGCCTCGCTTGGGTAAGAATCCCGAGTGAGGGCGGATCTTTCAGAACCGTGGTGATCTTTCGTTACACTGGCAAGAAAACTTTTACTTGCCACTACGGAAACGGATCGGCAGCAGTTGGTATCTTTGGTGAAGAGTCAACTACAGTGCTCCCAGAAGAAAAAGACGATGTTGCCCTAGAGATCGACCCGATCACGAATCCCAGCTTGGTGCTCAAGTGGGCAACGTTCCCGGGTTATCCCAGAACAGCGAAAACTCCCCCACCGACTGTCCCCGTGAGCAATCACATTCCCGGAATGGTTCGACCTGGACCACACCGGTCACGACCGCGGAGCCAGTCTCCCTTCAGGCGCTGAATCACTAGGACATAATCATCTCTCTCACTTTAACCTAACCCCGAACCCTGTCTCGATTTATCGGGATAGGGTTCGCTTTTTTTGAAATTAGAAAAAAATGTTATACTGGCAGATTACTCAAGATAATTTTTTAAAATTTAGAGAAAATTAAGAATAAAATAACATGGACACGCAAAATAAATTAAACGCACCAGTAGCAATCATTATCGCCGGAATCTTGATCGCTGGCGCCGTGCTCTACAGCGGAAAAAATAACAATCAAGCCGGCAATAATCCGCCACCAGAGCCAAGCTATGCGCTAGATAAAGTCCGAGCGGTTGACAACACCGACCATCTCCGCGGCGCAGCTAATCCGGAAATCACGGTAGTAGAATATTCTGATCTAGAGTGTCCGTTCTGCAAAGTTTTCCACGAGACTATGCACACCGCACTGGCCGAATATAGCGGCAAAATTGCTTGGGTTTATCGCCACTTCCCAATTGATCGCCATCCGCTAGCTTACAAACAGGCCGAGGCCACAGAATGCGTGGCCCAGCTGGGTGGGACAGAAAAATATTGGCAATATGTGGATAAAATCTTCGAAGTCACGCCGTCTAATAATGGCCTAGACATGAGCTTGTTACCAAAGATGGCAAGTGAGCTTGGTATTGATGAAGCGAGATTTACTGAATGCTTAGACAGTGGCAAACAGACTGCTAGAATCAGAGCAGATATTGATAATGCGCTAGAGATTGGCGCGCAAGGCACACCGTTTAGCGTTGTGATATTTAAGAACGGCAAGAAAGCGATGATCCCCGGCGCTTTACCTCTGTCTGAACTCAAAAAGATTCTAGATAAAAATCTCTAAAACATTTCTGTTCGTCTACTTGACTTCTAAACCCCAATATGCTATACTCGGTATAGTTTGGCTATCGTGGCCTGAAATAACAACGTTTTGAGCCAGTCTTTGGCTCTTTGACAAGAACTAGGAAGAAGGTGACAAGTGAATATTGCCTTGGTGTTTGGTTATGGGCAAAAAGCAGATGGCTCGATTGATGAACAAACCACCGATCGTTGCAACAAAGCAGTTTGTCTGTATCGCAGTGGTCAGATAGATATAATTTATCTCACCGTGTCTGCAGAAAAAAGCCAAAAAGCGATGGCACACATGATGGGTCAATATTTGATTTTGCGAGGTGTGCCTGAATCAATCATCACTTACGACCGACGAGGTGGCAACACTGCGGGCGAGATGGATGTCTTCATTCGAGCCGTGGGTGGCGTTAAGATGTCCGACACATTAATTTTTATCTCCACCTGGTACCACATACCAAGGATTATGTGGCTCGCCTGGTGGCGTGTTCACGACTGTCGTTTTTCCCTCGCAATTGCATGGAAACATGCTCACTGGAAAGCCGATGTCCTGAAAGAATTCCTAAAGCTCGCCAATGCAATTTTGCGTCCAAGGAGTTCGGCAAAAGTCTTGCCCTCTGCTCCGGTATGATTGGATCAAAAAGAATCTCAACGTGTGCCGTTCCCATTCGGGAGCGGCATTTTTTTTCTTTTTTAATACCCCATCAACTTCTTAGCTTTCTCGTGCTGGCGAATCTTTTCGTGAGCCTTGGCCTCAATCTGTCTAATTCTCTCGCGAGTGACGCCAAAGCGCTGGCCCACTTCTTCTAGCGTGCGCATCACGCCGTCGGTGAGACCGTGCCGCATCTCCAGAATTTCCCGTTCTTTATCTGATAGGTCAGCCAAGATTTCTTTGATCTGATCGCGGAGGATGCGTTGTGAGGCATCTTTGTCGGGCGAGGCAATTTTGTGATCCGGGATAAACTCGCCGAGCGTGGAGCGCTCTTCGTCGCTATTTGTTGGCTTGTCTAGAGAAGTTGTGGCTTGATCTATTTGCTCAATCGTGTAAACCTTCTCAATTTCCACACCCATCTCGGTGGCAATCTCAGCAGGCAAGGGATCGCGGCCAAGATCTTGCGTTAGTCGCCGCACCACTTGTTTATATTTCGCAATTGTTTCCACCATGTGGACGGGAATTCTGATCGTTCTAGACTGATCGGCCAATGCTCGGGTCACCGCTTGGCGGATCCACCACGTGGCATAAGTGGAGAACTTATACCCGCGCGTCCAGTCGAACTTTTCTACCGCCTTGAACAAACCCAAATTGCCTTCTTGAATCAAATCGAGAAGTGTGAGATCCGCACTGCGGCCAATGTATCTTTTAGCAATCGAGACCACAAGGCGAAGATTAGCATGCGCCAGCGCTTTTTTCGCTTCTTCATCGCCTTGCAAGATTCTCCGCGCCAAGTCACGTTCATCCGCGGCGACAATTAGTTTGTATTTACCAATTTCTTTGAGATACATCTGCACAGAGTCCAGCGAACTGCTCGTGCGCTCTAGCAACTTTTGCTCATCCACCTCGTCCAGTAGGCCACCTTCTTCCAGCACGTCCACACCAGCCAGTTCAAATTTCTCATAAATCTCATCTAGTAAAGTAAGATTGACTTCGATAGTTGGGAACTCGCGGAGAAGTTCGGCATAAGTAATAAATCCCCGCCCACGGCCTTTCTGCAAGAGTCGGCCAATCCGTTGCTCGTTCTGTTCATGTTCGCGTTCGGCTGGGGATTTAACTGTCTTTTTCTTGGCTAGTTTAAGCACTTTCTTAACTTTCAGGATTTTGGCTTTGGCTTTAGATTTTAATTTTGGCTTTGGACTGGCTTTTTTTGCCGCGCGTTTTAGCACCGGCTTTTTCGCTTTAATTTTAATCTTAGTTTTAGTTTTATTAGTTTTAGATTTTTTCGCCATAAATTATTTTTTATTTTTTAAATCACTAATCTTTTTATAAACACTCTGCAAATTTTCTAAAATATTTTGCTCATTTTCCGCCTCGCGACTTAAGCGAAATCTCAGAGCCTCAACTTCTGCCTGATAAACCTCCAAATTAAGATTAGTAAATAATTCTTCCACTTCTTGCGCTAGTTTCTCTACGCTCATGTTCTCGTAACTCAACTCCGCCGTCAGAGTCAATTCCCCTTTCCGCGCGAGTAATTTCTCTTCGGTTTCTACAAACTTCTCCCCCAACACCAACTTTAATCTCTCTTCTAGCTCTATCTTTTTATCTTCTTTCCCCAACCAATATAAACCAAACAAACTTGCTAATATTTTCTCTCTCCGCGACAACTTTTCTGGCTGAATTATTTTGTTTTCTACAACTTCAGTAATAATCTGAATCTGACGTAATTTTTCTCTAATACTATTCTCCGGCAATTGCGTGAGCAGCGCCACCTTGCCAACATAATGATCAGTGTCGTGAGTATTTTTTAACACCGCGAGATACGGATAAACGGTTTTCTCAATTTCGTGTATCAGCGCCAGTTTTTCTAACTTTTTTCTAGTTAAGTTGTCTAACAAAAAATCAATAACCAACTTTGCATTTTTCACTGCTTCTGACCAGTTTGCTTTACTCTCGAGAATCAGCTCGGCTGGGTCTTTGCCGTCCAAAATCGCGACTAATCTCACGTTAAAGCCGGCTGATAATGCGAGATTTATAGACCGGCTAGCCGCGCTCACGCCCGCTTCGTCGCCGTCGAAGGCCATGACTAGGTTGTCAGTCAGTCTCTTAATCAAGCTAAGCTGTTCAATAGTCAGCGCTGTGCCCGAGACAGCCACCGTATTAGCAAAACCGGCTTGATGCGAGAGCAAGAGATCCATTTGACCCTCCACTACAATACACTGATTCTCGCGTCTAATCGCCACTTTGGCCTTGTCATAGCCGTACAAGATTCGCGACTTGCTGTAGAGTGGCGTCTCGGGACTGTTCACATATTTGCCGCCAGTTTTTTCTGTTTCTTCACCAAAGATCCGGCCCGAGAATCCCGCTACTTTGCCATTTGCGTCGCAAATTGGGAACATAATCCGAGAGCGAAAGCGATCATAAACGCTGTTATTCTTCTCCGAACGTAAAACCAGACCAGTCTTGATCAGCACGCCCTCACTAAAGCGCTTATTTTGCAGAAACTGGCACAGATTCTGCCAACCATCCGGAGCAAAGCCGAGCTGGAAACTCGTGATTGTTTCGGGAGTCAGCCCGCGCAAGCGTAGATAATCTTGCACCGCGTGATTAGCTTTTAGTTCCGAACTGTAATAATCCCGAGCACTTTCTAACACTCGCGTCAGTAATTCTTTTTCCGTACTTTCTGATTTATTTTGCGTTTGAGTGTGCAGAGACTCAAACTGCACACCGGCACGTTCAGCCAACATTTTCAAAGAACTAATAAAATCTAAACCTTCGATTTCTTCCACAAAGCTGATCAAGTCACCACCGCGATTGCAACCGAAGCAGTGGTAACTCTGCCGCGCTGGCGAAACAAAGAACGAGGCTGTTTTCTCATTGTGGAATGGGCAACGCGCCTTCCAGTTCTGCCCCGCTTTTTCCAGTTTGAGATAACCACTCACCACCTCCACGATGTCCAGCTTACTCTTAACTTGTTCAACAGTTGACGACATTGTTGACTGGCTCTAGCCTGTCAGGTCGTCCTTGGGCCGGGTCCAGAAGTTGGGCCGCAAGCCGGTACCAGCCGGGATCAAGCGACCGATAATTACATTCTCTTTGAGCCCACGCAAGCGATCCAAGCCGCCCTTGATCGCCGTGCGGATCAGTACTTTGGTGGTCTGACTAAACGAGACGGCCGAGATAAAGCTGCTGGTATTGAGCGAGACTTCGGAGATTCCGAGCAAGACCATCTCGGCCGTAGCTGGCTCGCCGCTTTTCTTCAAGTCCGCATTGGCTTCTGTAAGCTGATGCGACTCGAGAATATCACCGACGTCGAAGGCCGTGCTACCGGCTGTCTTGACCTTGCGTCGCGAGAACATCTGGCGAATAATCAGCTCAATGTGCTTGCGCGAGATCGAGGCGCCTTGCAGTTCGTAAATCTTGCTGATTTCATTGATCACATATTCTTCCGCCACATCTTTACCACTGTATTTGAATAATTCTTGCAGATCCGCCGGGCCGTTGGTGAGCAGTTGCCCAATCGCCACTTCATCACCTTTCTTCACCAAGATATCGCGCATCAATGGCACTTCGTACTCCACTGTTTCTAACTTATTTTTATCAGCTAATTCGTCTTCGGCACCAACTTTTTTGGCTTTACCTTTTTTCTTAGCAATTTTACTACCGGCTACCGCCGTAATCACAATCACGCTTTGCTTATTATCACGTTTAATCTCGCTCACAAAGCCATTGACCTGCGAGACAATCGCCGGATTCTTAGGGTTGCGACGTTCAAAGATTTCTTCCACCCGTGGCAAGCCGCCAACGATGTCGCCACCAACATCGATACCGCCAGAGTGCTTGGTTCTCATTGTCAGCTGAGTACCAGGCTCGCCGATCGCCTGCGCGGCCACAATACCCACCGGCTCACCCATCGCCACCAAGTGACCACGCCCGAGATCAATACCGTAACATTGCTGACAAACACCATAACTCGACTTGCAAGTGAGCAAAGTCCGCACAGAAGCTTCCGTAATCCCCTCTTTCTCCACCAATTGCGCATCCTCGTGCGTCACCAAGTGACCTTTCTTAAACAAGACTTTCCCCGCTGCATTCTTGAGCTCATGCGAGAGCGCCCGACCCCAGATCAAGTGCGCAATGCCCCGATCGAAACTAGAAATATTAGCTGTAGAAATTAATTTACCTTCGGTGTCACCACAATCTTCTTCCATCACCCGCACATCCTCCGCCACATAAACTAAGCGTCTGGTGAGGTAACCGGCTTTAGCAGTGTTTAGCGCCGTATCCGTGAGTGTTTTGCGTGAGCCGTGCGTGGTAATGAAATATTCCAGTGGCGTTAAGCCTTCTTTGTAAGAAGACACGACGGGAAAATCGATAATTCTGCCAGATGGACTCAAGATCAAACCTTTCATGCCCGACATTTGCGTGACCTGACTAGTCGAGCCACGCGCGCCAGAGGCTAACATGTAAGAAACCGAGCCTTCGCTCTCCAAGCCAGACATCAAGACTTTCTCAATCTTGCCTTTCGTTGCATTCCAGATTTTGGTAAATAACATGTGACGCTCGTCATCCGAGAGCAAGCCGTCTTCGTAATTTTCTTCTAATTTTTTAGCCTGTTCGCGCGCTTCGGTCACAATTTTTTCTTTCTCTACCGGCACGCGGACTTCGTCAATGCCCCAAGTGGTGCCAGAAAGCGTGGCGTAGTGAAAGCCAAACGCTTTGATCTCGTCCAAGATTGGTCCCACGGCATCTGTACCATAACGATTGATCAACTGATCGACGATTAAGCTAATCTCTTTACCGCTAATTTCTTTATTAATAAACGGAAAATCAGCTGGTAGAGTTTTATTGAATAAAATTCTACCCACCGAAGTCTCTAATAGCGTGCCGGTGTGTTGACTATATTTAGCACTATCATCAGCTAAGATTTTGATCTTTGCGCGAATATTAATTGCCTCAAAGTTATTGGCCGTAATTGCTTCGTTCACACTGCCGAAAACTTCGCCCTCGCCAGTTGCACCATCCAAGAACTTGGTAACCCAGTAACAACCAAGCGCAATATCCAAGCGTAAGTTGAAGACCGGCGTACCATTGCCCGGCTTGAGTAAATTATGGTTCGCGGCCATTAATTCTCTCGCTTCTTTTTGGGCTGGACTCGAAAGCGGCACGTGGATCGCCATTTGATCACCATCGAAGTCGGCATTGAAGGCACTACACACGAGAGGGTGAACCTGAATCGCATTGCCTTCGATCAAGATTGGCTGGAAGGCTTGGATACCCAAGCGGTGCAAGGTTGGCGCACGGTTGAGCAAGACATATTTATCTTTGATTACTTCTTCCAAAATCGCCCAAACTTCCGGCTCTTGATCGTTGATTAATCTACCCGCACCACGGATATTGTAAGCTAGTTCGCGTTCGAGAATTTTGGCAATTACAAACGGTCTAAATAGCTCCAGAGCGATGTGCTTGGGTAAACCACATTCTGATAGTTTAAGACTTGGCCCGACCACAATCACCGACCGACCAGAATAGTCCACGCGCTTACCGAGCAAGTTCTGGCGGAACCGGCCTTGTTTGCCGCGCAAGCCGTCTGATAAAGATTTAAGTGGCCGACGCTGGGCCGGATTAATCGCGCCCGCATTCGCCCCACGTCTAATCGAATTATCAATCAACGCGTCAACGGCTTCTTGCAAAATACGCTTTTCGTTACGCAAGATTACCTCCGGCGCATTCAGTTCTATCAGTTTTTTTAATCTGTTGTTGCGGTTGATCACGCGACGATACAGGTCGTTAACGTCAGAAGTCGCGTGCCGGCCGCCATCGAGCGCTACCATCGGCCGCAGATCGGGTGGGATCACGGGGATGGCCGTCAAAAACATCCACTCGGGGCGCAAGCCAGCCCGCTTGAGCGACTTGAGCAAGTTGTAACGCTTCTGCACGCGCGCTTTCTCCAGCGAGCTGGCGCTCTCAAGCTTGGTCTCCACTTCGGTCAAGAGTTTATCCAGATCCGCTTTTTTCGCGATTTTATGCAAAGCCTCTGCACCAATCTCGGCCTCAAAAACCGAACCATACTTGAGCGACAAGCGATGATAAGAGACTTCGTCCAGCACCTTGCCCGCCACCAAACTCTCCAAGCTCGTCTTAGCGTTTTGCATTTGCTCTTTCAGCGCTTCTTTACTCCGGTCGTCTTGCAGAGTTTTCAACTTCTGCTTGTACTCATGTTCAATTTCTTTCAAAAGTTTCGCTTTTTCGTCAGCATTTACGCTGGTGACGATATAACCGGCAAAGTAAATAACTTTCTCCACGTCCGCCATCGATAAGCCAAGAAACAGTGCAATCCTAGACGGAATCGCGCGCACAAACCAGACATGCGCCACCGGGCTAGCCAGCTCAATGTGACCCATCCGCTCACGCCGAACAATCGAATTAGTAACCTCCACGCCACAACGTTCACAGATAATATCTTTGTAACGAATCCGACGATATTTGCCGCAGTAACATTCGTAATCACGTTCTGGACCGAAGATCCGTTCATCAAACAAACCACCGCGCTCACTCCGCCCCGTGCGGTAGTTGATCGTTTCAGGTTTAGTCACTTCGCCATGGCTCCACTCCCGGATCCGCTCCGGGCTCGCTAGCCGCAAACTGATGGAATTGAAGTCGTTTTTCTGCTCACTATTTTTAGGGATAATCATGTTGTTATTAAATTAAGACTTTCGTAATTCCACATCTAGCGCCAAGCCACGTAACTCATTTAACATAACATTAAACGAGGCTGGCAAATTTGGCGCGCCGATCTCCCGACCTTTCACAATCGAGTCAAATGCTTGCGAACGGCCAACGATATCATCCGACTTAATCGTCAACATTTCTTGCAACGTATAAGCCGCGCCATAACCCTCCAGCGCCCACACTTCCATTTCGCCAAATCTCTGCCCACCGCGTTGCGCTTTGCCACCCAGCGGCTGTTGCGTGATGAGCGAGTACGGACCAATCGAGCGCATGTGGACTTTGTCCTCCACCATGTGGTCAAGCTTAAGAATATACATGTAGCCAATCGCAATATCTTGCTGGAAGGCGTTGCCCGTCTTGCCATTGATCAACTTCACCTTACCAGTTTCAGAGAAGCCAGCGGCTTTTAATTCTTCTTTAATTTCCTGCTCCGTCGCGCCCGTAAACGGTGGCGTGATCGCTTGGTAATTAAGCGTATGTGCGGCCAAGCCTAGATGCATTTCGAAAATTTGCCCCAAGTTCATACGACTCGGCACACCAAGCGGCGTGAGGATAATGTCCACTGGCGTGCCATCCGCCATATAGGGCATGTCCTCCATCGGCAGCACGCGTGAGATCACGCCCTTATTGCCGTGACGACCGGCCATCTTATCGCCCACGGAAATGTTGCGCAGTTCTGCGACTTGAATATGGATACGTTTGATAATCCCCGATTCCAATTTATCGCCTTTCTCGCGCGAGAAAATCTTGACTGAGATGGCTTTACCCTTTTTGCCGTTTGGCAAACGGAGCGAAGTATCTTTCACGTCACGAGATTTCTCGCCAAAGATCGACCGAAGCAAACGTTCTTCCGGTGTTAATTCCGTCTCACCTTTTGGTGTAATTTTACCAACCAAGATATCGCCTGGGCCGACCTCTGCGCCTTCGCGAATAATTCCCTCTTCATCTAAGTTGCGCAACTTTGTCTCACCGACATTTGGGATATCATGCGTTGTAATTTCTGGGCCAAGCTTAGTATCGCGCACGCTCACCGTAAATTCCTCAATATGGATACTCGTAAAGACTGCATCGCGGACTAAACGTTCTGAGATAATTATAGCGTCTTCGTAGTTAGCGCCATCGAGCGACATAAACGCGACCAAGACGTTCTGGCCAAGTGCTAGCTGACCATTTACCGAAGAAGATGCATCGGCGAGCACTTGACCTTTTTTCACTTTATCGCCCACCGCCACAATTGGTCTGTGGTGAAATACGGTATTGTCATTTGTTCTAATAAAATTAGCGAGAGTATAGATAGATTTTTTATTCTCTTCTTCATCAATCACGATCTCTCGACCATCAATGCTCTTGACCACGCCAGCATGCGCGGCCAGTACGAGACGGCCAGAATCTGCGGCAACTTGGGCTTCAATCCCAGTCGCCACCAGTGGCGCTTGTGGGAGCAAACACGGGATCGCCTGCTTCTGCATGTTGGAGCCCATCAGCGCGCGGTTAGCATCGTCATGCTCAAGAAATGGGATAATCGACGTGCCGACAGAGAAAGCTTGATATGGCGAAACTTCCATCAAGTCTACTTTATTACTTTTCGCGGTCGTTGGATGGCCCTCGACGCGGACGTCCACGACTGATTCTACAATTTTGTGATTATCGTCGAGTTTCGTCGCACCGTGAGCGATCACTAATTTCTCTTCTTCCAGAGCATTGAGATAAACCACCTCGCTCGTTACTTTGCCATCTTTTACTTTCCGGTATGGAGTTTCGATCACACCAAAACGATTAACCCGCGCATAATTTGCTAAGTGTAAAATTAAACCGATATTTGGACCTTCCGGCGTGTGGATTGGACACAAGCGGCCGTAGTGTGACGTGTGCACATCGCGAACTTCCAAACCAGAACGTTTTCTGGTTAAACCACCCGGTCCGAGCGCCGACAAAGTGCGCAAATGCTCCACCTCGCTCAAGATATTCTTCTGGTTCATAAACTGCGAGAGCTGGTTAGTCGTGAAAAACTCTTTAATTTTTGCCTGCAGTGGTCGCGGATTGATAAACTGGATTGGCAAAGTGGTTGTAGATTCCACTGTACTCATTCTATCCTGAATATTGCGCCGCATCTGGATCATGCCCACGCGCAACTTTTGCAAGAGCATCTCGCCCACCGAGCGCACGCGGCGCAAGCCGAGGTGATCGATATCGTCTGGCGTGGCCGCTGGATCATTATTGAGCTTGATGATATGCGTGATGATCTTGACTAAGTCATCGAACGAGAGATTACGCTCGGCTTTTTGATCCGCTGGAGCGGGCTTGCCAAAGCGCTGATTGAAGCGCAAGCGGCCAACTTCGGAAATATCGTAACGTTCTTTGCTAAATAATCCGGTCACAAACTCCCGCGCGTTCTGCACGGTTGCGAGGTCGCTATCGCGGAGACGCTTATAAACCTCCACATAAGATTCGTCAGCACTTTTGGCATGATCCTTCGCGAGCGAAGTGGTGAGATAATCCGTGTCGCTTTTCACATCAGCAAAAAGTGCAAGAATTTCTTGATCAGTAATCTGCTTGCCTTCTAGATCAGCCAAAACTCTAAGTAAAGAAATAACTGGGAACTTGCGCTTGCGATCAATGCGCACATAGATAGTGTCGTCAGCTTCTGTGTCCAACTCAATCCACGCGCCAATGCCAGGGATAACTTTCGCACCAAAATATTTGCGACCGCGCAATTCATTTTCGGTAAAGAAGACACCAAAACTGCGCGCCAACTGTGTCACGACTACGCGCTCTGTGGCATTAACCACAAAAGTGCCGTGCGGCGTCATGAGTGGAAAGTCTGCCAAGAAGATCTCCTGCTCTTTTTCTTCGTTGATGATTTTGTTCTTCAGTTTGACTGTTACTTTCAAGGCCGCCTCGTAAGAGAGCTGATTGGCCTTGGCGTAATGTTCGTCGAACTTCGGCGGTTCTATCTGGAAGTTGGTAAAGTGGAGTTCGAACTTTTTACCAGAATAGTCATTGATTGGCGAGAATTCTTTGAAGAGATCGCGTAAGCCATCGGTGAGTAGAGTGTCATAAGAGGCACGCTGGAGACCAACCAAGTCTGGCATTTCGGCCAGAGGTTCGAGATAACGAGCAAAATATTTTTTTTTACGCATAAAAGAAAAGAGGCGAAGTTTAGAGCTTCTTTAATAAAAATAACCAAATTTACTAATCTAAATGCAACTCGGAGCGGAGGCCATAACTCAATCTGTTGGCGCTAGTATAGCAAGGCGGCAAATCTTGTCAAATCTGGATAGTTGGGGATAAAAAACCGCCAACCCAGAATCGGGTCAGCGGCTTGGTGCAATGAGAATTGGTTTTTCAGCCACCAACTGGAGCATTGCCGTGGAATGGATCATCGGCGAGAACCGATCCTTTGCCCGCTTCTTCGGCTTCCAGAATTTCCATTGCACGCCGAATGGCAAGATATTCACGCCAGAAATCAGAATTGACATACGTTGAAATAATACGCTCACAACACTCGGCGGTGGTTGCTTCTCGCAATTCAATCTCCAACAGGTGAACTCTCAGAGCTTTCTCAATGTACTCGACCGGCCGACCAAACAAGTCGGCCAATCTGATAATTAACTCTCGCCTACGGCCTGAGTCCATCGCAAATCTCCTCTCTAGTTCTGTTTTTCAAGAACAAAAAAAAACGGTTAACTAAACGCCACCACAAACCTACCTTTTTTCGCGCCACTTGTCAATCTCGGCATGATTTCCTGACAATAAAACTTTCGGCACTTTGTAGTTTTTGCCTTGATATTTCAGCACTTCCGGGCGTGTATAGACCGCGTGAGAAGAAGCTCTATTCTCTTCTACCGAGCTCATTTTGCCCAATACACCTGGCAAGCGCCGGGCAGTAGTGTCGAGTACTACCATGGCTGGTAGCTCACCGCCCGTGAGCGTATACGGCCCCACAGATACCTTCTTGGCCTTGCTAATCTTCACCACTCTCTCATCAACCCCCTCGTAACGCCCACAAATCAAGATAATATTTTCCAATTTTTTCGCAAAGTTTTCTGCCAGTTTATTGCTAAACTGCTCGCCATCTGGTGAGAAAAAGATAGTTTGTGATTTAGCTTTTTTATTTTTACTAATCTGTTTTTTTATTTTAGAAATTATTTTGAGAACTGGCTCGGCTTGCATCACCATGCCAGGACCGCCACCATACGCGCGCTCATCCACTCTTTTGTAATTAGTTTTGCTGGCGCGAACGTAATCACGCGGATTATAGAACTTAACTCTGATCTTTTTATTTTTTATCGCACGAGCAATAATCGACTCTGATAAATAAGAGTCGAAACTGTTGGGGAATAAAGTGATAATGTGAAAAGTAAGCATTGATCTTTACAGTATAACACATCTTTCAACTTCGCTCAAGATAATTAAAAAATGCCCCGACGGTTGTCGGGGCCAAGTGGGACAAGAGCTTCGTCGCGCTTAAGCGCACGCAAGGAATCGTCTCACTTTTTATTAAGAAACAGGGAGGAACATGATCCAAATCGTCCAAAGACAACCCATCATTCGTCCCTACCCTGTTTATTTTGTCGTGCGGTGGACAAATCTTCAGTCGCCTCGAAAGACAACCATTACAGCGTCCACCGCAGTTTACTTGGGTTGCAAACCAATCTCCGTCTTCTCAGACAACTAGTCACGCGCAACCCAATTTTTCAAAAAGAGCTAGAAAAGTGGTAGTGGGACATCCGCTCTGATCTCGCCGAAGCGCACCTCGAAGATCGTCCCACCACCAGGCGCAGACTAGCATATTTATAAGTTTTTGTAAAGAAAAAAACCCCGACATTACGTCGGGGCCAAGTGAAACACGCGACCATTCGCACCGAAGCGCAAACAGATACTCGTCTCACTTTTGATTAAGAAACAGGATGAGGACATCACCAACCATCGCTTCGAAAAGCACGAACCCAATCGTCCTCATCCTGTTTATTTTGTCCTGCGGTGGGCATTTGATTCCTCGTCTCAAAAGACTCATCAACACTCGCCCACCGCAGTTTACTTGCGTTGCACACCGATCCTCGTCTTTACAGACAGTTTGAGATTCGCAACCCAAAGTTTAAAAGAACTAGAAAGATGGTGGTGGGACATCCTACAAACCGCGCGAAAACGCAGGCACAGCATCGCCCCACCACCAGTTGGAAAATAGCATGTTTATAAGTTTTTGTAAAGAAAAAACGCTCCAGTCGCAAGACCGGAGCGAAGTGAGACATCCGAAGAATCGCACCAGGATGCAAGAAAGTCTTCGTCTCACTTTTTATTAAGAAACAGGATGGGACAGTACCTTGTACGCTTTTAGGAAAACAACTTAAGTTTCGTCCTCATCCTGTTTATTTTGTCCTGCGGTGGACAAGGGCTTCCTCGTCTCGAAAGACACTGAAATCAACATCCACCGCAGTTTACTTGAGTTGCACGACTATTCTCGTCTTCACAGACAGTCCTATTTGCGCAACCCAAAGTTTGAAAGAGCTAGAAAAGTGGTGGTGGGCAGACGTTCTTCCGCGCAAGAGCACACCATAATCATCGCCCCACCACCAACTGCAAACTGGCATATTTATAAGTTTTTGTAAAGAAAAAACCCATCCCGATGCCGAGCAACGAGGATGGGTCGTGAGAAAAACCTTGGTTCGTGCCGAAGCACAGACTTGCGTCCGTCTCACTGTTTAGAAAGTAGCGTTTAGAAACATTGCTTCATTCGCTCGTTAGAGCGTTTCGATACTCGTCTCCTCACGCTGCTTTATCTTGCTTCACGGATCCAGTCTCTGGGCTCAAGCGCGACCATTCGCGATAGAGCCATTCGGCGAAACGGGTAATCGTTCGCCACGTAGCCATGCGGTGGATATGACCATCGCCATACCTCCGCACCAGCTTGTCCGAACCGTCCGGATTGAGAACTGGTTTGCCTTTCTCCAGCTTGGGCACTTGCACCGCTTCTGGATACTTGGCCCGGAACTTGGCTTTGTACTCAAGCAGTTTCTGCCCCCAGACACTCCCCGGCCGACGATTGAATTGATCGCCAAGCAAGTAGAAGGTCTGGCGCAACTCTGGTGACCAGCTGGCGAGCTCGCCCTCGCGACGACGCGGAAAACGGCCATCAGCCATCACATGCACACCACAGAACTTCTTGAACTTGGCCACCGTGGCAAAGCGCCCGATATTACCAATGCGAGCGAGAATCGGTGCCGCGATGCGCACACCCACTCCCTCCACACCGTCCAAGATCTGCTCGTAGACCGGTTGGGCTTCGACCAAGCGAGCCAACTCGCGATTGCATTTCTCTTCTTCAGAGAGAATTGCTTGGTACACCGCGTCGTTCGCTACCACCTCCTCGTAGAGATCGGCAAGCGACTTCTCCGGTGCCAGATTGGCAGTGACGAAAGTCTCACCAATCAAGCGCTTGAGGATCCGCTGACCACAAGCAATGCGATCGCGCATCACCTCTTGCCGACGCCGGAAGACAATCCCCACCTCAATCTGCGAGAGATCACTCTCGGTCATGGGGGTGAACAAGTCTGGTCGCTCAGAGGCAAGCCGAGCGAGCAAGAGATGATCTTCGGCCTTGGCCTTCTTGCTGGCATCACCACCGCGCTCGACTTTGAGATCAAAGGGTTTGATCCGCGAGACCCGAGCACCAATCTTCTGAGCTTGGCGTTGAGCGGCATGAGCGAGATAATCACCTGAGCCGCCCAAAGTCATCACCAAGTGATCGCCCGGCTTGAGACCGTCGAACTCGACCGGAACATGAGAGACGAGACCTTCCTCAGCTTCAGCTAGCAAGTTCTTCAGCCCCTCCTCTTTTGCACTGAGGCGGCTTACCTCTGGTGCATTTTTCGCATCCAGTTGCTTAGACACTTCGGCTCGAGCGGTCTTAATCTGCTCCTTCAGCTTGGTAATCGCCACCCTGTCCGGCTTCTTGCGCCGGAGCTGACGATCAAGCACGCTTCCCAAGAACTGACTCTGATCAGAATCAGGGTCAGGATCGGGATCCACCTTCTCGTAACGCGTCGGGAAGCGCCCCGCGAGCCAATCCAGCTCATCCGTCTCCGTCTCGAGCTCATAAGCGTGCGTGGCTCCGGTACTGGGATTGAGAATCGCCACCATGGTGGGGCGATTCTCATCTTCCTTGGTCCGTTTCACTCGGTGGACCACACCTACGATTCTCTGCGGTTGCATATAGCAACTCCTTTCCGTCGCAATCAAGCGACATTAAATCCGTGAAAAACAAGTCAAGGTACTAGACTAACGCCGTCTATATTCCTAGCAGATTATCATAATTCTGTCAAGTTAGAATAAAAAAATCCCCGCCATTTCTGACGGGGCAAAGTGAGACATGCGCTTGGTCGCACCTAAGCACAGGCTTGGCTTCGTCTCACTTTTTATATTAAACAGGAATAAGAACACAACAATACACGCTTCGAAAAGCAATTCAGCATTCGTCCTCATCCTGTTTATTTTGTCCTGCGGTGGACACACTTTTCATCGTCTCGAAAGACATGAGAATGATCGCCCACCGCGGTTTACTTGAGTTACACATCGATACTCGTCTTAACAGACAGCCTAAGATCCGCAACCCAAAGTTTGAAAGAACTAGAAAAGTGGTGGTGAGACAGCCGCAGTGTCGTATGGGAACAGATTCTCATTCGTCCCACCACCTGTTGCAGACTAGCATATTTTGTGATTTTTGTAAATAAAAAAAACGCCCCAGTCGCAAGACCGGGGCAAAGTGGGACAACAGTTCCATCGCGCAGAAGCGCATCTTAAGAGACGTCTCACTTTTTATTAAGAAACAGGATAAGGACACGAATTCAGTCGCTTAGAAAAGCACGGAGCTGATCGTCCTCATCCTGTTTATTTTGTTATGCGGTGAGCATCAAGTCGGGCGTCTCGAAAGACAAATGTAGCACCGCTCACCGCAGTTTGTTTGGGTTACACGCTTAGTTTCGTCTTCTCAGACAGCTATACTTGCGTAACCCAATTTTTGAAAAGAACTAGAAAATTGGTGGTGGGACAGCCAAACATTCGCATAAAGACGCAAACCTGGTGTCGTCCCGCCACCAAGTTTCACCCTAACACACTTAATAGATTTAAGCTATTAAAAAACGCCAGAGAAGGGATGCCTCTCTGGCGGTTCTGTGTGGATAATCCACCGTGCTGATTAGGCATTGCCCGTTCGCTCAGCCGCCTGAGCAAGGCGCTTGCGGCCTCTGGCCCTGGCCCGCTTTAGGGCCATGGCATAATCAAAGCCTTCCTCGACATCCGGGGAGATCGCCAAGCTTTCTGACTCTCTCCAACCAAGGCCGAAACCTCGGAAAGGTTCGCGGCCTTCCGCGGCGTCTCCAAGATCACACAACACAGTTGGATCCACATGAACGTTCCGAGCCATCCGTAGCTCCTTCAAAAAAATGTACAAACCCCCAGCCAGCTCTAGTATAGCGGGCCGGTAGATTTTGTCAAGTTGCGAATGAGTTGTGAAAAACTAGCTCTTAATATCGTTCATCGCGTCATCAACAGACTGCGAAGTACTGCGGGCCATAGGATTAGAGGCGGGAGCGGCAGAAGAAGTCATCCGTGGTGAGCCGGCTGGTTCGTTGATTTTGAGATTGACTCTGGCATTGTGCTTCATCCCCACCACGCGGAGTAGAGTTCTGATTGCTTTTGCTGTATTACCCATCCGGCCGATTATTTTCCCCATATCCGCCGGGTTCACGTCTAGCGTCATTAGCACGCCCATTTCGTCCACCGTCCGCACCAGCTTCACATCATTTGGATTATCCACTAGAGACTTGATTAAATTTTCGAGAAACTCCTGATCTTGATATTTTTCAGACATGATTTTACAACATTACTGCTAATTACTTTATTTTAACAAAGCCGCTCGGCTAGTCAAACCCCACTAAGCCGTAACCGTTTCTTCGGGTTTAGTTTCCTCAGCTTTAACCTCTACTACTTCTACTTCGGCTTTTTCTTCTGGTTTCTCTTCTGCCTTTTCTTCAATCTTTTCTGGAGCAATTTCAGCTTTTGGCGCTTCGGCACTCGCCTCTTCTGGTTTCTTTTCCACAGCCTTGCGCTTTGGTAACACATTTACCGTTTTGCCGGTAATCACTTTTTGTTTGACCAAAATATTGTGGACAGTGCCAGAAGCGAGCGCACCCTGCGCGAGCCAGTGCTTCACCCGTTCAGCATTAACTTGTGGCTTGCCGTGGCGAGCATTGTAAGAGCCAAGAATTTCTGTGACTTTGCCACTCTGGGAATCTTTTTGATGCGGCATCACCACGATCCGGAAGCTCGGATCATTCTTGCGGCCCACGCGTTGTAATCTGATTTTTAACATGTTTAGTTATACACCTTAGCAAACTTGTATTAAACAGTCAAACCTGCTAGACTAGGGCTTGTTGTGTTGCTCGGAATTTAGCTCTTTACAGTCCCAGTTGGGACAGAAAGTGACGGTGATTTATGCAAACAGAGAGACAGCCCACAGGAGGTGGGTTGTTCAAGCCTACAGGTATCATGTCGGGAGCTGGTGGCTCACGGGAAGACGAAACCAGTGAGAAGCCGGCGCTGAAAAAAGAAATCCGGTGGCCAATCCCAGCATCGGAACTGCCACAACGGAGTATGTTGTTGGTCCAGAGTGCCAAAGATTGGCTGGCGGCCAGACCAGGAATTATGGCAGAACCTGCTGAGACAGTAAACATCGAACACGAGGGTCCAGAATTTCTTTATGTTTACCACACTCCAGAAGGCGACCTGCGCGAAGTCTTCGTCTCTGGTTTTGCCTTAGGCCTGGCGGATGCTACTGGCAATATCGTTGCTGGTCTCACTCCGTCACCCCAACCCAACTGAGACCAAAACGTGAGTCGCCATTTCACGTCTAGTCCCGAACACTCAAGATGGCGACTCACGCGAGTGCCGAGGGCCCGATAACCGTCGCTGGTTGTCGGGCTCTCTTTTTTATTATAGACTGCAGAAACATGAAATATCTCGAAGGAATAATTAGAATCTCGGCCAAAGGCGTGGGTTATGTGAGCCTGGACGAAACAGTCAAGAACGGCGAAGCGGTAGAAGTGGGCGCGAATTTTCTCAACACGGCGCTACACGGCGATCGCGTTAAGCTTTTGCTCCAGCCAAAGATCGAAGGCGAGTTCCAAACCGGCGAAGTGTTGGAGATTCTGGAACGCAAAAAGTTGCAATTTGTGGGCGTGCTGGAGCCAGAGAACGGCTTCCACTATCTCGTGCCGGACGATAAGCGCGTGTACAAAGATATTCTAATTACTAATGAGCGACTAAACGGCGCGAAAACTGGCGACAAAGTGCTAGGCAAGATTATCGAATGGAGCGATGCCAAGAAAGATCCTATCGGCGAAGTGTTGACGGTCATCGGCCAGCCTGGCCTGCACGAGACGGAAATGCGCGCGATTGTGTATGAGAAAGGCTTCGAACCCAGCTTCCCACCCGAAGTGGAACAAGAAGCAGAGCAAATTAAGCAACAGGCAAAAACTGATTTAGAAGCAGAGATCAAGAACAGGCGTGACTGTCGTGAGATTCTCACGTTTACAATTGACCCAATAGACGCGAAAGACTTTGACGATGCGCTGTCTTATCAAGTTTTACCAGATGGCAAAATTGAGATCGGCGTGCACATTGCTGACGTAGCACATTACCTGCGCCCGGGCAGTAAACTGGATCAAGAAGCGCAGAAGCGCGCGACGTCGATTTATTTAGTAGATAGAACGATTCCGATGTTACCGGAAGTTTTGAGTGATGATTTGTGTAGCTTAAACGAGAAAGAAGATAAACTCACTTTTTCGGCTATCTTCACTTTCACAACAGAACTCAAACTAGAATCAGAATGGTTCGGACGAACGGTGATCCATTCTGATAAACGCTTTAGTTATGAGCAAGTGCAAGAAATATTGGATGCGAAGTCTGGTCAGTTTTATGAAGAACTAAATCAGGTCAACAAAATTGCGTACAAGTTACGCGCCGAAAAGATGCAAAACGGCGCCATCACTTTTGATCGTGACGAAATCAAATTTAAACTAGACGAAACTGGTCATCCGGTGGAAGTGATTAAGAAGCATCGCACAGATTCTCACTTGCTGGTGGAAGACTTTATGTTGCTCGCCAATCGTCGCGTGGCGGAATTTGTCTCAAAAATTGTTCAGAATGCCGACAAAAAGTTTATTTACCGGATTCACGATTTGCCAGATCGCGAAAAGCTCAAACAGCTCGCGAATTTTATTGGCCCATTTGGTTACAAGATCAAGCTCGACAGCGAGAAAATTGATCAGAGAAGCTTAAATGATTTGTTGAAACAGTCACGCGGCACACCGGAAGAAGTGATGATCCAAACCGCCACAATGAGAAGCATGAGCAAGGCTATTTACGCGATGAAAAATATCGGCCACTACGGCTTAGCTTTTGCTTATTACACCCACTTTACCTCGCCCATTCGGCGTTATCCGGATGTGATGGTGCACAGATTATTAGATTTATATTTGCGACATGAGAAGCCGAGCCCGGATTTGCTAAAAAATTACGACAGACTGGCGCTCCACTCTTCGCAAATGGAAGTGCAAGCCTCGGAGGCCGAGCGCGACTCGGTGAAGTACAAACAAGTGGAGTACTTAGCCGATCATGTGGGCGAAGTCTTTGATGGCGTGATCTCCGGCCTCGCCAAGTGGGGTATCTTTGTGCAAGAGAATAATACTTTGGCCGAGGGCCTAGTGCGCCTGCTCGACTTGAGTGACGATTATTATATTTTTGACGAGAAGCAATACTCGATGATTGGCCGGAACTCCGGCAAACGCTTCCGTCTCGGCGACCGCGTGCGCATCAAGCTTCTGCGAGCAGAACTAAAAGAGAAAATGTTAGATTTCGGGTTTGTCTAGAAAATGTACCTGCACGTGAGCGTTACGGCTGAAGCGAAGGTTGAGAAACTAGAGAAAACTCGCGAGAATTATTTCCAGATTTCTGTCCGTGAGCCAGCCGAGCGTAATCGCGCCAATAACCGCGTTCTCGAATTACTGGCTGATTATCTCAAAATCCCCCGCCAGAAAATCCACGTCATCAACGGCCATCATTCGCCGAGTAAATTGTTGAGTGTGCTTGAATAACTTAACTGTACAAATGTACAAACCTTTACATAATAGAAGTAAAATCTTTCGTAGCTTAAAATAAACGACTGTACTCAGCTTTAACTCTCTTTAGGGCCAGATCACAAAAATCTTTTTCACTATCGATACCAATATACCTTCGACCATTAATCTGGGCCACGACTGGTAACGTTCCACTGCCCATAAAGGGGTCGATTATGATGTCGTCTTTATTGCTACAACCAAGGACAAGCCGATTAAGAACCTCAATTGGCTTCTGGGACGGATGTTTTCCATGCACCCTTTCCGAAGCAGGGGTTGTAGTGATGTCCCACATGTTTCTCATCTGAACACCACCGTTTAAGGCTTTCACGTCCTTATAATTGAATGTCCAATTTTTTGCTTTTTTTTGCGTTTCATTCGCGGCCCAAATAATGTGTTCTGTGCTTTCACAAAACATTCTTTGTGTTACATTTGGAAATGCGTTTCTTTTGTACCAAACAATAGAATTTATCAGCTTACGATCAAGCTGTTGGAGAATTGAACCTATTTTATATATATTATGATAGGAACCAAAAATAATGATGTTGCCATTGGGTTTTAAAACTCTTATGACCTCTGATATCCACGCCCTACTAAATGTGTCGTAGTCATCATCAGAAAATTTATCCCAAGCTGCGTCTATTTTTGTGAATTTCTTTTTCTTAACCCATGTTTGGTTTGACTGAAGCCAGCCAATTTTTTTCTTGTTATCATAACCAGATATGTTATATGGTGGGTCGGTAAAACAGTGATTGACCGAATTGTCTGGTAAAGATTTTAGGGTTAATAGGGCATCGCCAAAGACCAGCGCATTCTCGCTAGTAGTGCTTATTTTGGTTTTTATTGATATAGTCTTCATCGATGAATACCGACACCACAGAAAGTCTTGTAGAGGAACTTAGGCAAATCCAGGCCGATTTCTTCGCCACCTTCGGTGTTACAGACATTATAACAAATAGTAAGGTATTTGAGGTTCTTATTGCAGACACCCTTAATCATAAGCTTATTCCGGGTCACTCTGGGTCACGAGATGCTAAGGATAAGGCTGGTAACGAATATGAATATAAACACTATAAAGAAAGTAGCTCTAATCACACTTGGACTTTTAACGATTTCTCAAAAACGACCATTGAAAAGTTAACCAAGGTTAAAAGTGTTATTTTTGCTCATATTCAAGACAAGAATGTACCGTTTCCCGTCTTCGATTGGTATTACGAAGTTGCGGGCATGATTATGTCTAAGTATCTTGCAGAAGCCACACAAAAAATAAAAAACAACAGGAAAATGATCAACGTGGGTTCCAAGCAAATTGAAACAAATTTGGCTCTCACAAAACACGAGACGGCGGGCCTATGTTCGGGTATATATTCTGAGTGGATAAAGAAAATCGTAGACACTGTATTAAAAATCGAAAAACTAGTAGGAACCAAAAACATTCTGACTAGCAACAAGTTCTGGGAGGTATTAGTCGCCTTAAAACTGGGGCATAAAGTTGAATCTGAGCAAGCCAAACATGATGCTATTGATTTTTTTGGTAACACGTATGAATATAAGGTATCAAAAAGTTCAAGTTGGAGCTTCCAAGACATCTCAAAAGACGTTCTGAAAAAATACCTTAATGACAAAAGTATAATACTGGCCACTGTCGATAAAAATGATTTTGCCGTCAAGAGAATTTACGAAGCAGACTCAAAAAAGGTTGTCCGATTACTTAAACAAAAATTAAAAGCTAAACAAAAAAGATATGCTGAGCAAGACAAGGAGGTAAGAAGAAAACAAGCCTCACTTACAGCCAAGGATGCAAAAAGAATTGGGGCCAAATTAATCTATCCATTAAAATAGCGGTGTAGGTAATTCTTTGATCCTGTTAACTGCCATTTTGTGATAAGTCTTGGATAATTCGAAGCCAATAAAATTTCTTTTTGATTCTATACATGCAACCGCAGTAGTTCCACTACCCATAAAAGGATCTAGGACTAGGCCACCTTCTTTTGTCGACAATGATACTAGCTTTTTAATCAATTCTACTGGTTTTTGTGTTGGGTGAAAACGATTTTTTCCTTTGGGTGCTTGGCATTTAATTATGTTGTGTTCATAGTTGCTATTCCATGTTGATCCAGGACGCTTACCAATGACAACGGCTTCCCATGCATTAAGAAAACGAGATTTAGCATTAAGCGGGACTGGGTCTGGTTTTTGCCAAACAAGAACATCCACTGCAACAAAACCGTCTTCCTCCAACGTATCAATAAAAAATCCAACGTCTTTCTTTGCACAAAACGTCATCATCCATCCTCTAGTCTTTTTTATTGCAATATGAAACCACTCTTTGCCAAAAGTATCCCACTCACCAAAATTGAAATCTAACTTTGCTGTTGAACCAAGTCTTTGTCCCTTGCAATTCAATTCTTTACTTATGCCATAGGGGGGGTCCGTAAGGACTAAATCTACAGAACCATCAGGTATATACTGCAAACCAGTTAGACAATCCATTTGCTGAATAGTATTTCTCCAATTATTCCAGTCTAGAGTTCCCTGACTTTTTTTGATTTTTACTGATTCAAGAATCTTCATAAACATAATTATAGCAACTACATAGAAATAACCAAAACACTCTAGGTCGTCTACCCACTGACTCTACAAATACTTCTTCATCTCCGCTTCAATCAGCTCAATCTGCTCATCAGAAAAGCCGCTAGACTTTGGCTTTGTTTAGAAAAGCTAGTCTGACTTCCCCAATCTCTGCTCCAGCTCTTCTCTAACTATCTCAATTTGCCTGGCAGAAAAATTAAGTTTCGCTAGTTGCTCCAGGCCATTCTCCAATTCTTTGGCATCAATCCCAGCAAATTCGCCAGATTCATCCAGGCTGCCACTAAAGGCCACTTCCACCTTGTCTCGCTGGATGGGCGTAAAGCCGTGGCTAGCCAGCGCGGGTCTCACTTCTTTCTTAAATTCTAGTTTGGAAATTCTCGGTCGCATAATTTTGTTAGAAATTATAACTCAAAACGCCACTTCCCCACCACTTGACAAATAAAGTGCAACCTGCTATACTTATAGCCAGTGGATAACTAGAGTCAAAATTACAACACAGCGTGTGTTATAATTTGTTTGGCGTTTGGTTATCTGGGTTGGTAGGCCATATTTAGACAAAGGAGTGCGTCATGGCCGCTCGGCAACAGATCTTTGATTCGCGGGTTCAGTTGAAGTCGAGAGACGGGCAAGAAATCACGGGTCACGCGCTGTGGTGTGCTGGTCAGGAAGCACAAACACGAACATTCTTCTTGGTAACTGAAAAAGATATTCCAGGACTGATTGGTTTCTGTGAGCCAATCTGCTCCGGCGGCAAGAAGTGTTTGGTGCCACGCTGTCCACAATGCGACTATCAAGCGTTTCTCCAGTTTCTCACCAGCACAGGACTCCAAGTTATCGCCCATTCCCCTTCTCGCTCCAACTAAGCCCCCCATGTGACGCTCCCCGCGTCACACCTCGCTAGCATGCCCAACGCTAGCGAGGATTTTTTTGTCTAAAAATTTATTTCGCAAAAGCCGCAGCTTCGTCAAATTTGATGGACAGCAGTTTAGAGATGCCATCACTGCTCATCGTCACACCGTAGATCACGCCAGCGCGGCTCATGGTCTCACGATTGTGGGTAACGAGAATCAGTTGCGAGCGTTTGGCCAAGTTAGCAATCATCTCGCCATACTTGCGCGAGTTAGCCTCGTCCAGCGCGGCATCGGTTTCGTCAAGAACAAGAAACGGCGGTGGATTAACTTGAGAGAGTGCAAAGAGTAGGGCGATAGAGACGAGCGCGCGCTCGCCGCCCGAGAGCATCTCCAGATTTTTGATCTTCTTGCGCGGCAGGTTGACGCTGATTTCCAAACCCGGCAGTTTGTCTATTTTATCAGCCTCGCTACTTCTCTCTGTTTCTAGTTCATTTCCCATTTCTAGTTCGTCACTCGCGCTAGCTTGCTTAATTTTCGTCACCGCCAAGTGCGCCGTGCCACCACCAAACATGAGCGTGAAAAATTCTTGAAAATATTTATTAATTTTTAATAAACCTTCGTGGAAGTCTTGATCAATCTTCTCCCGCAAATCGGCGATCACTTGATTAAGCGCCAGCGCCGCTTGTTCTAAATCACTAATTTCTTTGGTCAAGAATGCATCGCGCTCCGTGACTTCTTGATACTCCTTCATTGTGTCGCCAGTTTCCACGCCCAAGTCTTCCAGCTTAATTTTAAAACGCTCGAGCTTCTTCCGGCGTTCTTCTTGTTTGCTTCTATCTTGTTCTAGTTCAGCAATCACAAAATTCCGGTATAAACTAATTTCCTGATCAACTAGCACTTTAGCTTCTGCGAGTTCAGCCAGAAAGTTAGCGCGTTCGAGCTTTAGTTTATCTTCGCGCGCAGTTAGAGAATTCAAAATTATTGTCAGTTCATGCCGGCGCGTCTTCTGCACAAAGACTTCTTGCAAGGCCTCGCGCGAGGCTTCCAGCTCTTGCGTCAGTTCCCTCTCTAGTTTTGCTTTTTCTGTTTTTAATTCGCTAGCTTCAGTTTTTAATTTTTCTAAACTAGCCAAGACACTCGCCCGCTCTTGCGCAAACTGCTTAAGCTCGCTCTGCTTACTTTCTGCTTCTTGATTATTTTTCCGTCCCAATGTCAGAAAATCAGTGAGCATTTTCTTTAATCTCGCCAGCGCGCTCTTAACCGAGAATATATCAGTCAATTTTTCTAAGCTAACTATTTCTTGATTAAACTTGTCAGCAAAATCCGCCACTTCGCGATAAGCAAAGTCGCGCTCGGTTTCGTCACTCTTTTCCGTCACCGCCAGAGTTTTGATCTCAATCACACCCTCTAACCGACCCAATTTTCGCATCAACTCTTCTTGCTGGCTCGCCAGATTTCTTTCGGTTTCCGCCAGTTCGGCCAGAGTGTTCCGCAACTTTTGCTCTAATTTATTCTCATCTTGCTCTGTTTTATTTTTATGCTCATCTTGTTTCGCAAATTCTCGTTCTAGTTTGGCTAATTCCGTTTTTGGCCCAGAACTTTCTTGTGCTAAATCTTTCTCTGCCTGTTCCAGATAAACTTCTTCGCGCTTTAAGTATTCTAAATATAAAGTTTTTAATTCCCGACGCAATAAATCCGCCTGCTCAACGCGCTCCATCTGCTTTTTTAAAAATCTTAGATGCGGCGCAATTTCTCGGCGCAAGCTCGCCACTTGTTCGAGATTAGCTTTAGTCTGCAGTAACTTTTTCTCGCTCTCGCTAATCTTCCACTGATACAATCTCAGCCCCAGCGCATCTTCCACCAAACTCCGCCGCTCACGTGGATTAGCTGCCAACACGCGATCCGCCTCGCCTTGATTGATAATAAAGTGCTCTGATGTGCCGAGCGAAGCGCGAGATAGAAGCTCCAACAAATCGCGAAATTTAACCGCCGTACCATTTAGCGAATAAACATTTTGCCCATCCCGGTAAACTTCGCGAGTAATTGAGACTTCCGTGTAATCTACATCAAATTCTTTGCCAGAATTATCGAAAACCAGAGTAACAGCCGCGCGAGCTGCCCGTGCGCCAGCATGACCACCGTTGAAGATCAAATCTTCACCTTTCGCGCCTCTCAAGCTCTTAAGCGAGCGCTCGCCGAGTACCCAACGAAATGCCTCTGTCGCATTAGATTTGCCCGAGCCATTGGGACCAACAATCGCCGTCACCGGAGATTCAAACAAGAATTCCGTCTTTTTCGCAAAAGACTTAAACCCAGATAATTCTAAACGCTTCAGTCGCATCTTATTTTTTTCTTGTTTTTATTTTATTTCTGCCAATCTTTGACCAGCAAGCCAATCCGGGCCGCCTCCTGTTCAGCTCGTTGTTTGCTCGGCCCCACGCCCTCGGCAATTAGTTCATCGTTTAAGTACAAACCAACCGTAAAAATTTTATCGTGATCCGGGCCAGTTTCTGAGATTACTTGATAATTTGGCGTGATATTTAAACCAGCCTGCGCACGCTCCTGAAACAAACTTTTGGCATCACGCCAGAGCTCTTTATCCACCATCTCTTCTGTCTTAGAAAATAAATATTTCGCAATAAAGTCGCGCGCCGTATCATAGCCTTGATCGAGAAAAATCGCGGCCACAACAGACTCAAAAGTATTAGCGAGAATTGCTTGCCTGGCTCGGCCCGTATCCTTCTGCTCGCCACGAGAAAGTAATAAATAATCGTTCAAGCCAGCCTCGGCCGCTACGGCTGATAATGATTCCGAATTAACCAGAGCCGCACGATAAGCCGTGAGCTCGCCCTCGTTCTCGGTCTGATATTTTTTAAACAAATAATCGGTTACCACTAATTCCAGCACCGCATCACCGAGAAATTCTAATCTTTCGTTGTGACCCAGATTATTCTCCGGATGTTCGTTGAGATAAGACCGGTGAATAAAAGCTTGGCGCAACAAATCCAGATTCTTAAACTTAATCTGCCACTTTTGTTCTAATCTCGCGAAATCAGTTGTTTCAGTCATGTTTAGCTAAAATTTTTAAAGCTTTGGTCACAAACGGCACCACATCATCATACATTTTTAAGTCAGCCACCTCATTTAGCGCAAACCAGCGTGCTTCGTCTAGGCCGCCACTTTTCGTTAATTCCAGATCAGTTTTGTTCTTCGCTTCGGCGAGAAAATAGCTCACTTGTTTGCGCAATTTACCCTTTTCTGGATCAGACGAAATATACTCGTTCTCGCCCAAATTTTCTAATACAGCTACACTCAGCGACATTTCTTCACCAATCTCTCGTGCCACGCCAGCCTTCAGCTCTTCATCCGGCTTAATATGCCCTTTCGAGAGCGTCCAATAGCCAAACATGTCATGCACGAGCGCCAAGTAAACCTGACCATTTTCTCGCGCATAGACCACCGCGCCACCGAGCTTCTCAATCGGCATTTGCTCATACGGCACATCTTTCGGTAATCTCTTCTTGGCCGGGATATCATCTTTGCCTGGCTCGCCCATTTCTTTATATACCGCGCCCAGCACACCGTTCACAAACTTACCACTATTCTCGCCGCCAAACGTTTTTGCCAGTTCTATTGCCTCGTTTATTGCAACCCTGGCTGGCACCTCGCTCCGATCCGCAAATAAGAGCTCACACAAACCAACGCGTAAAACATTCCGATCAACTAAGGCAATCTGCTCGATCGGCCAATCTGGGGCCGCTTTGCCAATAATCAAGTCTATTTTGTCCTGACGCTTTATTACTTCCTCAACTAATTTATAAATAAATAAATCATCGTCCAGCCCTGGCCCAAACTCCGCCACATTGCGCGCCACCACGGCCCGCATTTTCTCTGGATCATAAGTATAGCCACAGAAATCCCACTCAAAGAGTGACTGCAACGCGATACTTCTCGATAAATGCCGATTGGCCATTTAGAATTTTATTTTCAAAAAAAAGAACCCGTCATAATCTCCTTCCTCTTCTCCCATCACCCCATTATCGCACTTCTCGCTATTTCGCGCTAGCCTGTTTGCGCTTTTGCTCTTTCTTAGCGAGCTTAGCCACCACGTCGATCAAAACTCGCCCATTGTAAGTGCCGCAAGCCTCGCATAGGTGGTGATTAAGCTTCATCGCGCTACATTTATCGCACTTGACGAGCGGCAAAGCCTCCAGCGCGTGATGTGAGCGCCGGTTGCGGGTATGCCCGTGGGTATGTCGCATTCGTACTACCATATGGCGCCAGTATAAACCAAGCTAGCAAAAAAGGCAAGACGAATTCTCTCTAACTCCCCCTGCCCCCTCTTACCCTAAGAGGGGGTTCTGCTGACTTTACTTTTTTGTATTTCGCCCTCTCTTAAGGTAAGAGAGGGTTGGGTGAGTTATGAAGTTCTTGAGAAAAGACTTCCGATGAATTGGCGAAATGCCAGACTTTTTTAGCGCTTCATAGTGAGATTTAGTACCATAACCTTTGTGCTTCTCTAGCGCATAATTTGGATACTTTCTGGCTAATTCCCCCATCCATTTATCTCTCACCACTTTCGCGCAAATAGACGCTAGCGCAATCACCGGTTCTTGTTCATCGCCTCTGATAATAGTTTCTTGATTTAGATAATTTCCTGACGCTTTCAGGCCACCATCAAGCTTTATTAAACAACTTTCTGGTTTTAAATTTAACTTTTTCAAACATTCGCTAATTCCCGATTTTATCGCCACGCTAATCCCCTTTTCGTCTATCACTTTATTACTAACTAGCGTCACCACAAAATCTAATTTCTCTTCTTTCTTCAATTCCTGAATTCTGTCAAAAATCTCTTCGCGCTTCTTCTCACTCAATTTTTTAGAATCCCTCACCCCCTTCTCCCCAAAAATCGCCAAAATTTCCTCACCGGCTCCCAACCCCGCCTCCGCCAAGGCTATGGCGGGCAGGCACACTATCCCCACCGCCACCGGCCCAGCCAGCGGCCCGCGCCCAGCCTCGTCTACGCCAACAAGATATTGCAAATTTTCAGGCATTTTGAACTGATTTTAGCATAAAAAAAAGGCCCCAGGATTCACCTGGGGCCTTGGTTAGATACAGAATCTCCTGCGTCAGTTCTCTTTTCCGAATGCGGTCGAGAATACATGGTGATCCTCTACCCAGATATCCGGTCGGTCAACTGAATCCATGACAACTGACCAGTCCTCATCGTTTTCATCGTCGGGAAACACATTTGCCACCACACCACCATCCAAAAAGAAAAAGTCTATCCGCTTACCTCTGGGCAAAGAACCACCGCGAATGAGACCCACCACATCAGCCTCTGTCACGATCGCTGGCTTGAATTTTCTTTGCATCATGGCAAATGTCATTTCTTCTTTGAGTCTCCTGGACTCTAACTTTCGTCCAGTTTGAGGATCAGCTTTGTCGAAGCGCTTCTGCCAAAATGATGACTCCTGATCTGGAATTACAGATGTAATACTTATCGAACACATACCTTGTCTCCCTTCAGAAAAATGGTTTATTCTGTTGTCAAAGTGCCACATTTAGCACTCCAAACTCCACCCTATCACACTCTAGTCTAAAAGTCAAGCGATTTAAGGCCAGCAAAATTTTGCTATACTGCTCTCAATAAAATCATGTCCGCTTCTTCTGAAAAAACTTCTTTCGTTCACCTGCATGTGCACTCGCACTATTCGCTCTTAGACGGCTTGTCGAAAATTCCAGAACTGGTGAAAAAAGCGAAGAAGCTCGGCATGCCAGCACTGGCGCTGACCGACCACGGCTCGATGTACGGCGCCATCGACTTCTATACCGAATGTCAGAAGGCCGGAATTAAGCCAATCTTGGGCGTGGAAGCTTATGTCGCAAATCGGACGAGATTAGACAAAGAGCCGAACTTAGATAACAAGCGCTATCATCTCACGCTCTTAGCGAAAAATCTGACTGGCTATAAAAATTTAATCAAGCTAGTTTCTAAATCTTATCTCGAGGGTTTTTATTACAAACCGAGAATGGATAAAGATTTGCTCAAGCAACATCATGAAGGTTTGATCTGTTTATCCGGTTGCATGGCTGGCGAATTATCGCGCGCAGTTTATAACAGAGATCTCGAACAAGCTAAAAAAGTGGCGCGGGAATATCAGGAAATTTTCGGTCAGGAAAACTATTTTATAGAAATAATGCATCATCCCAAGATTGAACGGCAGGGTGAGCTGAAAAGTGAATTGATAAAACTCGCACGGGAATTAAAAATCCCGCTCGTCGGCACGCAAGATTCGCATTATCTCGAGCCAGAAGATGCAGAAGCGCAAGACACGCTAGTGGCCATCCAGACCGGCGCATTTAATGACGAGAGTAAGCGCTTTACGAATAAAGACGAAGATTTCTCGCTCATCTCGCCAGCGCAAGCCAGAGAATACTTTGCTGATGCGCCAGAAGCGGTGGAGAATAGTTTGAAAATTGCTGAGAAATGTGAAGAAAATTATCTAGAGCTTGGTAAATTTGTGTTCCCGAGATTTCCGCTACCGGCCGGTAAAACTGCTGATGAAGTCTTGCGTGAATTGGCCGAAATCGGTCTGGAACAAAAAGGTTTTGGAAAAAGTAAAGAAGCAATAGAGAGATTAGATTACGAATTGGGAATTATCAAACTGAAAGGCTACGCTTCTTATTTCTTGGTGGTGGAAGATTTAATTAGATATGCACGCGAACATGATATTTATTACAACATTCGTGGTTCGGTGGCTGGTTCTATCACCACTTATCTGCTCGATATTACACGCGTAGATCCACTCTACTATCAGATTCCCTTCGAGCGCTTCCTGAACCCAGAACGCCCCTCCGCGCCGGATATTGATATGGACTTCGCCGATAATCGACGGGATGAAGTGATTGACTATGTGCGCCAGAAATATGGTCAAGACAAGGTGGCGCAAGTCGGCACATTCGGCTCGATGCTCGCTCGGGGCGCTGTGCGCGATGTGGCGCGGGCGCTCGGCTATCCCTACGGCGTCGGCGATCAGATTTCTAAATTGATTCCAATGGGCTCACAAGGCTTCCCCATGACTATCGAACGCGCGCTGAAGACGACGCCAGAACTGAAAGAAAAATATGAGAAAGAAGCTGATACTAAGAAAATTATAGATCTAGCAAAAAAAATGGAGGGCGGTGCGCGACACATCTCCGTCCATGCTGCCGGCGTGGTCATTGCGCCCGAACCGCTGGATAATTACACGCCCTTACAATATGATCCGAAGGGCGAAACAATTATCACGCAATATGACATGTACGCGGTGGGTGAAGATGGCGTAGGCTTAACCAAGTTTGATTTTCTGGGCATTAGAAACTTAGCAATTCTGGCCAGTGCTGTTAAATTAGTAAAAATTCTGCATGAACAAGATATCAACATAGAGCAGATTCCACTCGATGATCAGAAAACTTTCGCCATGCTCTCGCGCGGTGAGACGATTGGCTTGTTTCAACTAAACGGTTCTGGCATGACGAAATGGCTGAAAGAGCTCAAACCCACGCGCGTAGACGATATCAATGCGATGGTCGCGCTGTACCGGCCCGGACCGATGCAGTTTATTCCAGATTATATTTCTCGCAAACATAATCCCAAATTAATCAAATATTCTGATCCAGCCATTGAGAAAATCTTGAAGGCGACTTACGGCGTGCTGGTTTATCAGGACGACTTGCTGATCATGGCGCATGACCTCGCTGGCTACAGCTGGGGCGAAGTTGATAAATTCCGAAAAGCCGTGGGTAAGAAAATCCCAGAACTGATGGCTGCCGAACGCGAACACTTCATTAAGGGTTGTATCGAGCACAGTGGCTGGACGGAGAAGAAAGCGACGGAAATTTGGACTTGGCTGGAACCATTTGCGGCTTACGGCTTCAACAAAGCGCATTCGGTTTCTTACGGCCATGTGGCCTATCAGACGGCTTATATGAAGGCTAACTTCCCCGCTGAGTACATGACGGCTGTTCTAACTGCCGAATCAGGCAATATGGACACAGTGTCTGAAGCGATCAAAGAATGCGAACGGATGAACCTGCCTGTGCTCCCGCCGGACGTGAATGAAAGCTTCGAAGACTTCACGGTGGTGAAAAAAACTGGCGAGACAGATAAGATCAGATTTGGTCTCGTTACTATTAAAAATCTGGGAACAGAAATTGCCAAGGCAATTGTGGCCGAGCGCAAGAATGCTGGACCGTTTAAGACTATCGTGAACTTCTTAGAGCGCGTGCAGCACAAGAATTTAAATAAAAAGTCTTTAGAAGCATTGATTAAATCCGGCGCGCTAGACAGTCTCGGCGAAGAACGAGGAAAACTGCTCGCCAATCTAGAGCAACTAATCGCTTATCATCAGAGCACGCTCAAGTCTGGAGACAATCAAGATTCTCTCTTCGGTCTCCTGGCTGACCAGTCCAGCGTGCCACAGCTCAAGCTCCACGAAGCCGAGCCAGCGAGCGCCCGCGAGAAGCTGACCTGGGAGAAGGAACTGCTTGGCTTGTATGTCTCTGGCCATCCGCTCGACGCCTTCGCTCACAAGTTCAAGGAGAATGAGAACACAATCAACCGCGTCCGCGAAGCGCTTGAAGGTCAGAATGTGGTCGCTGGCGGAATCTTGGAAGAAATCCGCGCGATTAATACGAAGAAGGGTGATCAAATGGCCTTCGCGAAACTGACTGACTTCACTGGTACAATTGAGTGTGTCATCTTCTCTCGCGTCTATGCGGAAGCGAGAGAATTATTACAACCCGAGAAGTGCGTGGCCGTGAAAGGTAGATTATCTCTCCGCAACGGCGAGCCGAGCATTGTGGTTGAAAGTTTAAAAGAGTTGAGTTAGGGAAATTTTATGTTAAGATAGAGGAAATTATGAGTGAAATGGACGAACGAGATCACAAGAAACTGGGACCACAATTGGGCTTATTTTATATTGACCCAGTCGTAGGCAAAGGCCTCCCGATGTTCTTGCCGAAGGGCGCGACAGTCAAACGAATTTTAGAAAAGTTTATCGTGGACGAAGAAATCAAGCGCGGTTACCAACATGTACAAACGCCGGACTTGGCACGACTAGAACTCTACAAAAAGTCCGGGCATTATCCGCATTATCAAGACTCGATGTACGCGCCAATCAAGATTGACGAGGACGAGTTCATGCTCCGGCCAATGACTTGCCCGCATCACTTCCAGCTCTACTTGCGCGAGCCGCACAGCTATCGCGAATTGCCAATGCGGATTGCGGAATTCTCTAAGCTCTATCGTTACGAACAGAGCGGCGAACTGATGGGCCTACAGCGCGTCCGCGCCATGTGTTTATCCGATGCGCACATTATCTGCGCTAGCGAAGAGCAAGCAGTGGAAGAAGCTGGACGCGCTCTGGACTTAATCGAATATTTTGCAAGCGTTTTTGGTCTCAAATTAGGCGAGCATTATCGCTACAGATTATCTCAAGGCGATCGAAATGATAAAGAAAAATACCCGGGTAACGAAGCTGCCTGGGAAAAAGCGGAGGATCTATTGCGTCGGTTGATGCAGAATCGAGGCAAAGAATTTGAGGAAACGAAAGGTGAAGCTTCGTTTTACGGCCCAAAAATTGATGTGCAGATGAAGAATGTGAACGGCAAAGAGGACACGGCCTTTACCGTCCAATACGACTTCTGCATGCCAGAACGTTTTGACTTAAATTATATTGGCGAAGACGGCAAACCGCATCGCGCTTTCGTCATCCATCGTTCCTCTATCGGCACTTTCGAACGCACCATGGCCTTCCTCATCGAGCATTATGCCGGGGCTTTCCCCACTTGGCTCGCGCCCGTGCAAGTGGCGATCTTGCCAATTTCAGAGAATCATCACGACTTTGCCAAGAAAGTAGCTGACGAACTGAAAAATAATAAAGTGAGAGTTGAACTTGATTTAAATAACGACAGTTTGGGTAAGAAGATTAGAAATCACAAAGGCCAGAAAGTGCCTTATCTCGTCGTGATTGGGGATCAAGAAATGCAGAATAATAAACTGACAGTTGAACTACGCGACGCTGAAAACGGTCAGACAAAATTAGAAAATATTTCTGTTCAAGACCTTGCCGAAAAAATCAAAAACTCATACCCGGTCTAGAGAAATCCTCACGCACTTCCGTTGTGCCAAGTGCGATAAATGGTGGTCTATTTCTGATGCACCAAGAAATCCGCCAGCTGGCGGATGGTTCTGTCCATGGTGTGGAGCTGAAACCTAAACATCCAAGTTCGCCATTTTCGCATGCGTTTGGATAAAGAGTTTCCTTGGCTCCACTTCATTACCCATCAGAATGGTGAAAATCTTGTCGGCGTCGGCGGCCACGTCTACTGTGACTTTTTTGAGAATGCGCTTGTCGGGATCCATCGTCGTCTCCCAGAGTTCTTCCGGATTCATTTCACCGAGACCTTTGTAGCGTTGAATTGAGATTTTCTTTGCTTTTTTGCTCTTCACTTCCGTTTCCTCGCCATCTTCTGCTTCTTCGGGAATTTCTTCTTCGCCACTCGCCACTTCCCCACCCAGATTTTTTACCACTTTGGCTTTTTCGTCATCGCTGTAAGCGTAATGCAATTCTTTCCCTTGTTTAATTTTATAGAGTGGCGGTTGAGCAATGTAGATAAAGCCGTTGTCTATGAGTGGCCGGAAATAGCGATAAAATAAAGTAAGTAGAAGTGTGCGAATGTGCGCGCCGTCTACGTCAGCATCGGTGGCAATGATAATCTTGTGATAGCGCAGTTTCTCGATATCAAAAGTGTCGCCAATGCTCGTGCCCATCGCGATGATCAGTGATTTAATTTCCGCAAAAGCGAGCATTTTGTCTAATCTGGCTCTTTCAACGTTTAGAATTTTGCCTTTGAGAGGAAGAACCGCTTGCGTCCGTCGGTCACGACCTTGCTTGCCACTGCCACCGGCCGAGTCGCCCTCGACGATGAAAAGTTCCGCTTCGTCGGCGTCTTTCGTCTGGCAATCGGCCAGTTTACCGGGCAAAGTCATGCCCTCCAGCGCGCCTTTTCTCAAAATACTATCTTTTGCAGCTTTGGCCGCTTTGCGCGCTTTGAGCGCGAGAGTAACTTTGTTGATAATACTTCTCGCATCGTCTGGATTCTCTTCCAAAAAGAGTTGCAACCCTTCGCCGAAGATCGTCTCCACCGCGCCCTTCACTTCCACATTGCCTAGTTTTGCTTTAGTTTGGCCCTCAAACTGCGGATTGCGCAGTTTAACAGAAATCACGGCCGTCAAGCCCTCACGCACGTCCTCGCCAGTAAAGTTCTCGTCTTTTTCTTTAATTAAATTATTTTTCCGGCCGTAATCATTTAGCGTTCTAGTTAGAGCCGTGCGGAAGCCGGTGAGATGCATGCCGCCCTCAGGCGTTACAATATTGTTAGCATAAGTCACCTCACGCGAGGCAATGTCATCAACATATTGGAACGCAATCTCAATCTGCACATTGTCTTTTTCTTTATCAGTATAAAAGATATTCTTGTGCAATGGCGTATCGGCCTGATTATAGAAAGTAATCAAACTCAACAAACCTCCCTCAAAATAAAAAGTTTGCGACGGCAGTTCTAAACCCAAATCTCGCAAATACAACACACTGGCATCGTCAATATTATTTTTATACTCGCGCGCGTCAATTACTCTGACTCTTAATTTTTTTACCAGATAAGCCTGACCACGCGTATAATTGATCACCCAGTTCCAGTCATAATTAGTGGCAGAGAAGATTTGCGCATCGGGCTTGAAGGTGACGACCGTGCCATGTTCGTCTGGTTTAACACTTGCGAGCTTTTTGACATTCGCTTTCTTCACCCCACGCGCATATTCTTGATAATGCTTGCCACCCTCGCGATAAACCATCACTTTGGTCCATTCTGATAGCGCGTTGACAACCGAGGCGCCCACGCCGTGCAAGCCGCCGGAAATATTGTAACCTTCGCCCTCAAACTTGCCACCAGCATGCAGGGTCGTCATGACCGTTTCTAAAGCCGAAACGCCCGTCTTCTTGTGCATCGAGACGGGGATGCCCGCACCGTTATCGGCCACGCGCACAATGTCGCCGGGCAAGATCGCCACTTCGATCTCGTCACAAGCGCCGTTCATGGCCTCGTCACGTGAGTTGTCGAAAATTTCGCGCAACAGGTGATGCAGACCGTCTATCCCAGTAGAACCAATGTACATGCCAGGGCGCTTCCGCACCGGTTCTAAGCCCTCCAGAACAATGATATCTTCCGCGTCGTATTTACGCTGTTTAGCCATGTTTTATCCCTTTATTTTAGCATATTTTTAAATAAAAAACACGCTATTTTTGACCCTTTTCACTACCGATAAAACTTGACAAAACCAGATAGCTTGCTATACTTGATATGGCGTTTGCCAGTACATTCTATAGGCCACAAACACGGAGGATGTGTGATGATCACGAATTGCGCGCTAATCCGCAGTGCGGGGCAGAATCCAGATGGCTCGATGACCAAAGAAACAGAACGAGCCTGTGAGATCGCGATGGACAAGTATTCCAACAACGAGGTAGTGGCCATTTACATTGCCACCGGCGCTAAGAGCGCTGATTGTCTCCTGGCCGACGAGATGCGAGGTTTCTTGCTCCACAACGGCGTTAACCCCAAAGACATCATCTACGACCCCACCGCTCACAGCGAGGAGGCAGAGTGGCTGCGGTGTGCGGACTGGCTCCTCAAGACCCACAGTCTTGGGATTGAGCACATGATCCAGGTTTCTCACGACTCTCCCGGTGTTGTGGCAACAGCTTAAGTTCCCGACAAGCTGGACCCAAGCCGCGCGACTCATCAGTTGCGCGGCTTTTTTTATTCTAGAAATATGCTAGATTTAGATAACTTATTTTATGCAATTCAAAATTGACACCAGCGCCGAAGAAGCGCTAAAGAAGTCGCTAGAAACTAAAACTGATACAGAATCAGCCAGAATGCGGCGATATCTCGCCATGCCTGATCTCTCACGCACGCCCGGCAGTCCACTGCAAGAAATCGTGGCTAGAACGCTAAAAGTGCCAAGCTTGACTGATTTTGACACCATCCAGATTCCGGAGATTATCCCGACTGACATCTTGTTTGATTTGTTCAATATGCCACCAAGTCATCCGGCGCGCAGTAAATCAGATACTTACTATGTAGATGAACAAAACGTGTTGCGCACACATGACACGGTCTTCTGGTATTACTATCTCAATCAGCCGGAAATAAAAGCAAAAATTGCTAAACAAGAAAATCTCGCCGCGATTTGCCATGGCAAGGTTTATCGAAAAGATGAAATTGATCGCCGCCACATGAACGTCTTCCATCAGATGGGCGGTTTGTATCTCGTGCCAGATGATAAACAGAAAGTGACGCCAGAAGATCTCAAAAAAGTTCTGTCCGAGATTGCGAAGAGCATTTTTGGCGAAAAAGTTGAGTTCAGATTTTATGATCACCAGTTCCCTTACACTGATCCGAGCTTCGAGATGGAAGCGCTGATCAACGGCCAGTGGATTGAAATGCTCGGCTCGGGTATGCCCAGAAAGAGTGTGCTAGAAAACTTCGGTCTTACCGGTTATCACGGCTGGGCCTTCGGCTTCGGTCTCGAGCGCTTAGCCATCGCGAGCCTGGATTTACCAGACATCAGATTGCTCTGGTCAGCCGATCCGCGCGTGACTAAGCAATTAAAATTAGGCCAGAAATATCAAGAAGTCTCGAAATATCCAGCGATCACACGCGATATCTCTTTCATCGTGCCAAACACTTTCTCACCTAACGATTATTTCGACTTAATCCGAGAACTTGGTGGCGAATTAATCGAAGAAGTGAGCTTGTTAGATAAATTCGAAAATCAAGCCAAATTTGGCGCAGATAAAATCAGTTACACTTATCGCATTATTTACAGATCAACCGAAAAAACGCTCGAAACAACAGAAATTGAACCGATTCAGAACAAAATTACTGAAGAGACAAGAAAACAGTTTAACGCGGAGATTAGATAGTTGACTGAGTAGTTAATTAACTATAGAGTAGAAATGGCAAGTTCATCGAAGAAACAAACACCTTCAAACAAAGGAGAAAAGCTATGTTAGAAGCAATAAGAGAACCTTTCTTCTGGGTTACTCTTTCTCTCAGCCTAGCCGGCGCCTCACCATTCTTCTATCTCGTCTGGAGAGGTATAAGAAAAATGAAGACGCTTTGTCCATCCTGTGGATATTATGCCGAGGATAGCTATGCTTATTGTATGAATCCGGAACTCCACAAAAGACTCCGGAAAAATGGGAAATAAAAACCCCGTCCCCGACCACAATCTAGTGAGTCGGGGCTTTTTTCCTGCCTGAGGCAGGTAAGCTTGCTTAAAAAAACTTCAGAGCCGCCTCTCGGACTTGAACCGAGGACCTTCGCTTTACAAAAGCGTTGCTCTACCAACTGAGCTAAGGCGG
>JBBTQW010000001.1:37267-164824 GCA_038065495.1 Patescibacteria group bacterium | reverse complement strand
CGGCCGCAAGGCTAAAACTCAAAAGAATAGACGGGGACTTGCACAAGCGGTGGATTATGTGGTTTAATTCGATGGTAAACGAAGAACCTCACCAGGGTTTGAAATCTAACTGAAGTTCTGAGGAAACTTAGAACGTCTCACAAGGACAGTTGGACAGGTGTTGCATGGCTGTCGTCAGTTCGTGGCTTGAGCTGTTCCCTTAAGTGGGGAAACGAACGCAACCCTTGTCGCGTGTTACAAGTGTCACGCGAGACTGCTCCGCGCTGCGGAGAGGAAGCGAGGATGACGCCAAGTCAGCATGACCCTCTGATATCCTGGGCTACACACATAATACAATGGCCACTACAATGGGCTGCAAAGGCGTAAGCCGGAGCCAATCCCAAAAAGTGGTCTCAGTTCGGATTGAGGGCTGCAATTCGCCCTCATGAAGCTGGAATCGCTAGTAATCGCGGGTCAGCTATACCGCGGTGAATACGTTCTCAAGTCTTGTACTCACCGCCCGTCAAGGCAAGGGAGCCGGGAATACCCCAAGTGTCCCGTTCGCGGGATCCTAAGGTAAGCTCGGTGACAGGGCTTAAGTCGTAACAAGGCACGGGTAGCGGAAGCTGCTCGTGGAATTATTTAAGGTGAAAAAGTAGTCGATCTTTCCGCATCTCGATCGAGTGCAGAAGGGGACCGGTTGGCCCATAAAGCTAACCACAAGTCATCGCCGTCCTAAAAGCGATGTGACGCTGGGAAAGACCAGGCTTAAACGGAACAAAACAAAGCCCAATAAACTAACCCTCGCTAGACTTGACATTTTAATACGCCTGTGATAGACTTGTAGTAGTGGCTCAATAGAGCCGTGTTTTGGCAGGATAACCTAGAAACGGAGGATTGAAAATGTTCCAGTTCTTTCGCGCTTTTTGGCAAGAGTTTACCAAGGCAGTCAAGATGGAGTGGCATCGTGGTCCTGGTCGCCGGCGTGGTCGGGGACCGGTTCTCACCAGGCTGGCCTGATCCGGTGGAGTGAACTGGGGGGATTGCTGGAAAGTCCGACGGTACGGAGCCTGCTCCAGCAGTTACGCCAGGGCGGTGAGTCTAACAAACTCATCGCCTTTTTTCTTGCTTGACATTTTATTTTTAACCTGATAGTTATTTAAGTGGTTGGTCACGCGTGTGGCCCCGGCTGTTTGTCAATTTAATAGAGAATTCTGAAATAGAATTGGAGGATACGACGATGTCGAGTAAGCCACGTGATGTATTTGCTGGATTTAATCTCCGTGCCCTGGAGGTGATGGCGTGTGCTCAACAAGAGGCACAACGGTTTAACCATGAACATATCAACACCGAGCATATCTTGCTCGCTTTGTTGAAAGAAGGTGAACAAGGTGGCGCTGAAGGCTGGAGGATTTTGAGAGAAATTGGTATTGATCTGAAGAGAGTTCGTTCCGAAGTCGAGAGACTTGTTCACCCTGGGCCCGATGTGTTAACCACAGCCACGCCTCTGCTGACTCCGCGAGCCAATAAGGCGGTTGAGTTTGCGGACGAAGAATCTAGTGGTCGGGAGGTCGGCACGGGGTACCTCTTGCTCGGGTTACTTCGCCATGGTCTGGAGGATCCGGAAGATATTGCCGGCAAGGTTCTCCGTAATCTTGGGCTCAAGCTCGAAGACGTGCGAGAGGAGGTTCTCGCTATCACCGTCGGCGATCTGGTGGAGCGAATGCCGGAAGTGGATCAGCCTAAGCCGGTGGCACCGGATAGTGATGTTCTCGCTGGAGTCACTCCCATTTTCCACGCGGTGTCGGCTCTCCGGGCTCGGTCGGCCAAACTGATCAGTCTGATCGGCTTCAACGAACATTTCTCCACGCTGCTCATCAGTTGTTTGATTGATTCGACGACGAACAGTGGTCGAATCGACGATCGGCAGTTGGCTGAGAAGTTGAGTGCTGCTCTGGCCCGACCGGAGTTCACCTAGTTCACCAGTTTCCGAAGACCGTGATGGCGCATTGCTGCCACGGTCTTTTTTCTTTGCTCAAAACAGGCTTTTCTGTTATATTCTGGCTCTCACGAGCGCGTGTAGTTCAGTGGTAGAACGCTGTCCTGATAAGACAGAGGTCGAAGGTTCGATTCCTTCCATGCGCACTCGTTTCCTGGTTCTTGGCGCATGAGCACGCGGAGCGTGCGTGGAGGGAGCGAACGCCGGAGGTGAGAGGCGAAGGAGATTCCTATTCATACTATTCATAATAATGAAACAATGATATGACGAATAATTTAATAATTTTAGGTTTAGCTTTTTTACTCGCCAGCGCGGTGCTGATTGTGGTGCAAGTGATTTATGTTCGCAAATTACAGAAACTAGAACTAGAAGAACTAGCTAGAAAGTTGAAAGAAGAATTCTCGACGAAAATCGACAAGCGCGCGCTGGATCTGCAAAGTTATATTGAAGAAGCAGTGGAGCGCAAGTTGCGCGAGAAGTTGTAAAGAAACAGATAGAATTGTGGCTGGAAATTTGCTAGAGTGCGAGTGAAAGCCGAAGTGGGAAACCAGCCCAAGGCTGGCAAGTTGGCAGATTTACCAGCCTTGGGCTGGCGCGGTATCAGTTTGTAAGTGTAGACAAGAGCCGAAGTGGCGAAATTGGCAGACGCACACGCTTCAGAGGCGTGCGGGCGCAAGCTCGTGTGGGTTCAAGTCCCACCTTCGGCACCAAATGGAAATAAGAAAAGCCACTGAGCAGGATGCACCCACTCTCTCGGTATTGATTGCCAGCATTATTTCTCATGTGCCTTATTACAACGACCGAGCCAAGGCCGAGAATATTAGACAGTATAGGGGCGAGGCTCTACATAGGAGGATTAAGAGTCCCCATCACTTGCTTTTGATTGCCCAAGAGGAGGGAGGAAAGATCGTTGGTTTCTGTTCCGGAGTTGATCAATCCGGAACTTTTTATGCCGAATGGATTGGAGTTGACCCAGCCACCCGTCGTCAGGGGGTGGCGCAGGTTCTGGTGGATTATTTATTTACTTTGCTCAGAGAGAGTGGGAACCATAAGATCTGGCTGGATACACGAGCTGATAACCTAGAATCAATCAGTTTCCTTCAGAAAATGAATTTTGCTAAAGTTGGTGAGCTCAAGAACCACTGGTTTAATCAAGATTATTATATTTGGGAAAAGTTTCTATAACCGACTACCAACAATTTTTCACTGACCAAGTCCCACCTTCGGCACCCCTTCTCTCGAGAGTTAGGTTTGTCCTTTAGCGTGTCCTTTAGAATTGGCTAAAATTTTCTTGACAGACGGTGGTCGTCTAGCCGATAATCCTCGGTAAATTAAAAGATTAAATTTCCTGTTATCTCTATGACTTACCGAAAACTTTTGTTAGCAATGCTGATCTTGTTGTGCGGATTAGGAATGAGAGCAGAGGGAGCAACAGCTGATTATTTTGTAGTTTCGGGAACTGATAATACGGCGACTAGTTCAGTGGCTTTTTCTGCCAGCGATTTTACTAAATTAAATACTAGCGATGATGTCCACTATGTTACTGCGTCAAATTGGCCCAATGGCGTGGCGTCGTTTGATGCAAACAAGTATCTAGAGTTTCTCTTCCAACCAAATATCCCCAGTGACGCTATCATTGATAGTGTAAAAATCACTCATGAGTTTCGTCGTGATTCGGCGTTAGACGGAAGAAAATTGTCGATTTGGGATGGTGCAAGTTTTACTGACTACGCACTAACGAATCCAGCAAACAACAGCACGGATTCTTTGCAGGAGATCGATCTTAGTTCCCAGATCAATACGGCAACAAAAGTAAATAATCTCAAGGCTCGATTTTTAGCCTTTAAAACAACCGCCATCGGTGGGAGCGTTAAAACTAGACACGATTTTGTGAAGTTAAGTGTGGATTATCATCTTCCAGCTCCGGTTCAACACACTCTCACTTACACAGCTGGCGCTAACGGATCTCTGGATTCCAATTTGCCGCAAGTAGTACAAATGGTAAATGAAGGTGAAGACGGCACGGCGGTCACGGCTGTGGCTGATGCTGGTTATCACTTTGTAGATTGGAGTGATGGCTTAACTAATAATCCCAGAACTGATCTGAACGTGGTGAGCGACATTTCTGTCACGGCTAATTTTGCGGCTGATGTCGTGGTTCCTGGTTCTTACACAATTTCTGCCAGCGCTGGCACGGGCGGTTCGATCTCGCCACTTGGCATGATAAATGTGACGGAGAATACTGATCAAGCTTTCGCCATCACGCCGGACGCTAACTTCCAAATCGCTGATGTTTTGGTTGATAGTGTTTCGGTCGGTGCTGTCGCGAGTTACAACTTCGCGGCCGTCACGGCCAATCATAGTATTTCTGCCACTTTCGCACCGGTTACTCATGTGTTAAATATCACAGCCGATAATGGCGCTGTGACTAAAAATCCCGATCAAGCCAGTTACGATCACGATACAATGGTTGAGCTCATGGCGACGCCAAATGCTGGTTACACTTTTTCTGGTTGGAGCGGCGATCTCTCTGGTTCCGCTAATCCAACTTCTGTTACTTTAGATAGCGACAAAAACGTGACAGCGAACTTTGTGGCCGATCCTGTACCACCCACGACCCACACGATCACAGCGACCTCAAGCGCGGGCGGCGTGATTGACCCAAGTGGTGCCGTGAGCGTGGCTGCTGGCGCTGATCAAGTCTTCACCTTCACGCCAGATCCTGGCTTTGAACTAAGTGAATTATTGATAGACAGCGCCACGAGCACGGCGACTAGCACTTACACTTTCTTGAGTGTCACTGCAGATCACACTATCGCTGTAACTTTTAGCGCGATTGCGACCAGTACGGCAACCACGACTCCGCCGGCCGAAGATCCAGCGCCAAGTTCTGGCGAAAATAATAGCTCAAGTGGCGGCTCCAGCGGCGGTAGTCAGAGCGTGATCCTGCCAACTGGTGGCGAGCCCAATCTCTCCGACGCCGAGCGCGCACAACTCTTGGCGCTCTTGGAAAGTATCAAGCAACGGCAAACAGCGCAAAATATCGCGCCGACCGGTCAGGTTTTGGGCGTAAATACACTGGCTACCGACACAAATGCTGATGCTGAACTCGGTGCGCCAACCAGTTCGGTGGCCACAACGACACCGGCGGGCGATAATGCTAATGTGTTTGGTAAATTTGGTCGGTGGATTGCTGGGTTGTTTGGGAGGATTTTCTAAGTTTCTATTTACTCTTATTCTCAATTATCAACAATTTTTCTCTGGCAAAAAGATCACCCTGATGGGCCTGGGCCTACTCGGGCGGGGAGTTGGCGATGCGCAATTCTTGGCGAAATGTGCAAGTGAATTAGTCGTGACGGATTTGAAGCCTTCGACTGCGCTCAGGCCGTCGCTTGCAAAGCTCCGAAAGTATAAAAATATTAAATTTGTTCTGGGTGGACACAGATTAGAAGATTTCCGGAATCGAGATTTGATTATCAAAGCCGCTGGCGTGCCTCTTGTTTCGCCGTTTATTACTGAAGCAAAAAAGAATAAAATTCCTGTCCGGATGAGTACGGCGCTGTTTGCCAAATTTGCGCAAGAAATGGGCGTGAAAATTATTGGCATCACTGGCACGCGCGGCAAGACGACTACGACGAAATTAATTCACGAGATTTTGCGAGAATATTTCGGTGAGAAGAAAGTACATCTTGGCGGAAACATCCAAGGCTTAACGACTTTGCCTTTGCTGGAGAAAATTAGAAAAGATGATTTAGTAGTGCTGGAACTGGACTCGTGGCAGCTGCAAGGTTTCGGTGATCTCAAGATTAGTCCCAATATTGCTGTTTTTACAAATTTCATGGCTGATCACCTGAATTATTATGGTGGAAGTATGAAGAAATATTTTGCTGATAAGGCGAATATTTTTAAATATCAGAATAAGAGATCGAGTGATAAATTATTCTGGGGCGGCAAGGTGCCAAAACTGCCAAAAAGTTGGAAGCTCAAATTGCCCGGCGAGCATAATCGCCAGAATTTCGCGCTGGCGGTAGCGGTGGCACGGGAATTAGAAATTCCTGAAAAAATTATTAAGCAAGCAGTAGAAAGTTTTTCTGGTGTAGCGGGCAGGCTAGAATTGGTGAGAACTTGGCAGGGGATTAAAATTTATAATGACACCACGGCGACAACTCCAGATGCCACGCTGGTGGCGCTAAAAGCGTTGAGCTTCCCTCGACTACGCTCGGGACAAAATCCGCACAAGCTTGTGCTGATTTTGGGTGGCGCGGATAAAACTCTGGACATGAGTGAGCTGATAAAAAATCTAGATAAATTTTGTAGACAAATAATTTTATTACCCGGTTCAGGTACAGAAAAGATAAAAAATAAAATTGAGAAGAAAGTTTTAGTAAAAAGTTTAGCTGAAGCAGTGAAAGTGAGTTTAGAGTTTTGTGAGAAGGGTGACACGCTCTTGTTTTCGCCAGCTTTTGCGTCGTTTGGGATGTTTAAAAACGAGTACGACCGCGGTGCGCAGTTTGATCAGTTAGTGAAAAAACTGAAATAAAAAAACAGCGTACCCTTGCGAGTACGCTGTGCGTTTGCGAACAGTTTTCTTGGTTTCTTAGCCAAGGTGTGCGACGAAGACGAGATTTCGCTTCTTGCTTCCTGGTTCGCGCCTCACGCTGTGGTAGAGAGGCTGGCCAGATGAATCAGTGTCGGCATAAGTATCTACCCTGTCTCGGGTGATGTTTTCTGCTGGCACTCCCACACAGAGAGCTTGCAGGCGGATCAATTCGTGGAGATCGAGATTTTCTCCCACAAAGGCGCCGTTGTGGCCATACCGCTGCTTCAGGTATTCCCAGACTCTCTGATTGGCTCGACCATGTCGAGGATCGTCGAAGCGGTGAGGGTAGCTCTCTGCGCCAATGCCGACACAAGAAAAGACATGGATACTCTCTGATGGTTCGCCGAAGCTCTTGACCCACTCTAACATTCTTAGGATGATGCTCTTGATTGGCCACGTTTCTTCTCTGATGTTTTGAATACCAGAAGCAAAAGCACGATCGAAGAGTGAATCTCGTCCAGCGTGGGCGGCCATCACAATTCCTGTTTCTTGGCCCCAGATCACAACGGTCGGGCAATCGGCGGAAGGGAAAGCGATGCCCCAACCAGGCGGCAGATAGAGAACGCCGTCAGCCTCCAAACCAGTTCGGACCCGCAGGCACGAGATCGGAGTAAACATAGTCGAAAAATCGCAGAGTCCTCCCAGTCTGGCGTTGAAGGTTCTGACGATTGGTACGATTAACCCAGTGAGACGGTGTCTGTCTCTGGCCAGGCGAGCTACATTGACGAAGGCATTGGGGTCTTGATAACCACCGCCAGCCTCGATGCTCCAGTCTCCAGTCGGGAACCCAAAGACCTCAACGATGACTCCATGAAACGGACGACATGAGGTTGTTGGCTCAGAGCTCACTACTTTGCTAGGCTCTGTTCTAGCTGTCGCTGCTACCATAACGCTAATCTCCTTCTCTCCGGCTAGAATTTGCCGGTTTAAATTGTTCAGGTGCAAATTGAGCGGGAACATTCCCAGCTCGCCAGGCCCTTTTTAGCAAGTTATGCTATGCTTGTCAAAAAATAAAAGCAATGAAAAAACGAGCTTACTTAATTGGCATTGGTGGCATTGGCGTCTCGGCGCTGGCGCGCAAGTACTTGAGCGAAGGCTGGGAGGTCGCCGGTTCTGACCGGGCTGGTTCTAAGATTACGGCTGAATTAGAAAAACTTGGCGCAAAAATTAATCTGGAGCAAAAGGCAGAAAATATTTCTGGAGATTTTGATTTAGTAATTTACACTATCGCGATCTCTCCCGAACATCCAGAATTATCACGCGCGCGGGAATTAAATTTGCCAGTTTTGAGTTATCCGGAAGCGTTGGGGGAACTCTCTAAAACTCATTTTACGATCGCTGTCTCCGGCACGCATGGCAAGACCACGACCACCGCGATGCTGGCCGAAGTGGCTCTGGCCGCCGGACTCGATCCCACGGTGATTGTTGGCAGTTTGCTCGCTAGTTCTGGCGCTAACTTTATTGCCGGCCAGAGTGACTTGCTGATTGTGGAAGCCTGCGAGTATCGTCGCTCTTTTCTTAATCTCTCGCCAAAGATTTTAATCATCACTAATATTGAAGCTGATCACTTAGATTATTATCGCGATCTCGAGGATATCCAAGACGCTTTTGCCGAATTGGCGAGCAAATTGCCAAGTGATGGCGCGTTGATTTGTGACAAAACTGACGCTAATCTGCAACCAGTGCTAAAAATGGCAGAGAAAACCGGTTGTAAAATTATTGATTACAAAAAAATCAAAACTGATTTTAAATTAAAAATTCCTGGCGCGCACAATATCAAGAACGCACAAGCGGCGCTGGGCGTGGCAGCAGAACTGCATTTACTTTACCACACAGCGCTGGAAGCGTTAGAGAACTTTGCCGGCACGTGGCGGCGCTTTGAGTTTAAAGGTGAGACGAAAACTGGCGCGAAAGTTTATGACGATTACGCCCATCATCCGAGCGAGATTCGCGCTACTCTCGCTGGCGCGCGAGAATTGGTGGAAAAAAGTGAGGAAGAAAAAGGGGGAAAAATATTTGTGATTTTCCAGCCGCACTTGTATAGCCGTACTAAGCAATTATTTCTGGAATTTAGTGAGAGCTTTGCTGACGCTGACGAAGTGATTCTGGCTGATATTTACGCGGCTAGAGAAGCGCCAGATCCAGAAATTTCTAGCGAGAAACTAGCTAAAGTGAGTAAAAATAAATCTGGTGAATCAGCCAAATACTTTAAAAATTTTACGGAAATTGTGGCGTATCTTAAGCAAGCCACTCAAGCTGGTGACTTGATCATTACCATGGGCGCCGGTGACATTGGGCAAGTGGCCGAACTTCTGTTAAAATAGCCTAAATAATTCAAAATAAAATAAACTAATTTTTATGCATAACCGCACTCACAAAAATTGGAACAACTTTGCGCTGGGTTTGCTGGTGATGATCTTACCGCTCATTTCTTTGCCCGAAGGTCTCAAGCAGCCACTCTTGATTGCGGCTGGCTTCTTTATCGCGCTTTTCTCACTTGCGCGCGTGGGCGGTGCTAACGAATCAGATCATCATGACATCTCGCCCTCGCTCTAAATTTCGTCGTTCGCATCTGTTACTTTCTCTCGCGATTTTACTAGTCGGCTCGCTCGGCCTGTGGGCCTCGCTCGCCATCTGGCCCAGCGCGCACTATTATGATCCAGCTTTGCTTGCGCAGGGTGGCCAGCCCGGTAGCGCCGTGCCGCTTGTGCCGCCCGCCCCGCCCAAGCCTAAACACTTGCCTACGCCCGAGCCGGTGAAGGGGATCTATATGTCGAGCTGGGTGGCCGGGACGCAAGACTTTCGCAACAGTTTAATAAAATTGATAGACGAAACAGAATTAAATTCTGTGGTGATAGACATCAAAGATTACACGGGCAAAATTTCTTTTGCCGTCACCGATCCAGAATTAGCAAAGTTTGGCTCGAGCGAGAAGCGGATTCCGGATATTCACGAACTAATTAATTTATTACACGAGAAAAATATTTATGTGATTGGCCGGATTGCCGTTTTCCAAGATCCCTTTCTCACCGCCAAGCAACCAGAATTGGCGGTAAAAAAAGCCTCAAACGGCGCTGTCTGGACCGACCACAAAGGCGCCAAGTGGCTGGATCCGGCCTCGCGCGAAGCTTGGGATTATATTGTGGCGATTGCACGGGAATCAGAACGCGTCGGCTTTGATGAACTAAACTTTGACTACATTCGCTTTCCGTCTGATGGAAACATGAAAGATATTAGTTATCCGTTCTTTGAGAAAACTAAATTGACAAAAGCGGCGAGTATGAACGAGTTTTTTGTGTATTTGCGTGAGAAATTAGCTGACAGCAAGATTCCCATTTCGGCTGACTTCTTTGGCATGACGACTTCTAATCTTGATGACTTAAATATTGGCCAGTTATTAGAAAATGGTTTAGCAAACTTTGATTACATCGCGCCGATGGTTTATCCGTCACATTATCCGGCAACATTTCTTGGTTACAAAAATCCCGCCGCTTATCCGTATGAGGTGGTGAAGTACGCAATGGACGAAGCGGTCAAGCGCGCCGTGGCCATGGGGCAGAATAAAGCCAAACTCCGGCCGTGGTTGCAAGACTTTGACCTCGGGGCGCCCTACACGGCCGAGATGATTAAAAAACAGATGCAGGCGACATATGATGCGGGTCTGACGAGCTGGCTCCTGTGGTCGCCGTCTAATAAATATACAAAAGGAGCGCTGGAGGAGTAGGGGTTGTAAAATTTCTTCTAACTCACCCCAACCCCTCTCTTACTCTAAGAGAGGGGGCGAGCTGGCTTCCCCCTTAAAATAAGGGGGATTGAGGGGGGTTACATTACAGCATAAATCAGTGTGTTATAATTTTCGGCAAGGCACTTGACAATTTCTGCCAGTTTGCTATAGTGGGGGTTGGTAGATGTTTGACATTTAATTGCCCCTTACTGATCCCGGAGTGTATCCGGAGCCAGTAATGAGCCAAATAGGGAGATAGTCAGATGACGAAGACAGCGAAACCTCCGAAGTACGAAGCTTTGAGTTCCGGCCAGCTGGATCAGATCCGCAAGATGGCCAAAGACAAGGGAATCACTCGCAAAGACTTCCAGACCTATGGTCTGGTCAGCGGCCTAGTAGCCGAGATGCTGGATGGCATCAAGGCGAAACGGCCAATGGTTCTCGGCGAACTGGTTGCTCCTCCTGGCGCACGGTTACACATTGTCCAAGTACCGGTCACTCTAGACCAGGACTGGCAAGAAGCAATCAATGTCGCTGGTCCCGATACTCCGGCCAATTACAATGTCCGCAAGGTCGGTGATCAGTATCCGACTGAGGGGACTGGCACTCGGGAAGACGAGCTCATTCTGCTCAACTTTCCCCAAGGTGATGGCAATTGGGATAAGGCTCAAGCTTGGGCGAAGCAGTATCAACTGGAACGCACCCACCCTCGCCAGGTTTTCGCTATTGGCGCTCGCTGTCCCAAGCTGCACCAAGAGCTCGGGATGAACCCAATGTATGTGGTCGCCACTAAGGAATGTACCTTCGAGGGCGACCGGCAGGCCTGCTATGTCTGGTGGCGCGGTTCCAGCCGCGGGGCGCGCCTCCGCTGGGTGGGCAGCTTCGACGATCAGAACGACTGGTTTGCCTTCCGTCGCCAGAGCTCTGTGGCCTCGGGTCATTAGATCTTTCAGATCCTTTGATCTTAGCGCGACCTCAACCCGCAAACGTATTCCAAAACGTTAACAATGGAACCCCGGGCAATTATGCTCGGGGTTTTTCTTTTGTTAAAATATGCTCGGCACTAGGTGCATAAGCTGGTGATTACGGTTGCCGGCTACCGAAGCCAGTATCCATACATCCAGAATATCCGCGATCACGGTCTCGGGTAGCGCGGTGTATGTAGACACTTCAAAAAATGAAGTTACTTGGTGTGAAATATTAAGGCATTAAGATGCCGAATTAGATTCAATCTCAAGTTTGTTGTTTCTAAACAATCGAGAGATGGTGGTTAGGACGATATTTCGCACATTACCTTCGAGGGCAACCAGCAGGCCTGCTATGTCTGGTGGAACGATTCCAACCGCAAGGCGAACCTCAACTGGGTGAGCAACTTCAACGATCAGAACGACTGGTTTGCCTTCCGTCGCTACTCACTTCATTTTCTCTCCTGCTTCGGCGGGAGAGTTTTGTCTCTGTAGTTGGCCATTCCAACCGCCGAGCATTTTACCCACTTCATCAATCTTTGCTGAAATTGCCAGATACTTTTTGTTATCCAGTGATTTAGTTTCCCACAGGATCATTAGCAAGATCTTGAGTGTATCTAATTTTCTGATCGCCAGTTTTACCCACGGCTGTTTCTCGGTTTTGGGCAAGAAGCCGGCGATTGCTGTCCCCTCGATCACTTCCACAAATAAGTTATCGATACGTTGGCCAAGCGAATGGCGATGAGTTTTGGGAATGATTTGGTAATATTTATACCACTCAAGATAAGTCGTTTTGAGGCGTTCTAACAAAGGCAATAAATTGTTGCGGGGGGGGGGTAACTACAGGAGAATTAAAATTCATGACTCAATTACTATACAATTTCTTTCACATCATTTCCACCGCGAACTTGCTCCAAGCTTGGCAAGAATTTATCCGTGGCAAACGGCACAAGCCAGATGTGCAAGCGTTTCAGTTTGGCTTGATGGATAATCTGTTTCAGTTAAATCACGAACTCAAAAATCACGCTTATCGCCACGGCGCTTACAAAGCTTTCAAAATCAACGATCCTAAACCGCGCGACATCCACAAAGCGAGTGTGCGCGATCGTGTATTACATCACGCGATTTACCGGAAGTTATACCCATATTTTCACACTAAATTTATCGCTGACTCATTTTCTTGTCGCATTGGCAAAGGCACGCATAAAGCATTAAACAGATTTCGCGCTTTTGGTTATCAAGTTTCGCGAAATGACACTAAGCAGTGCTGGATTCTCAAGTGCGATATCCGGAAGTTTTTCGCCAGCATTGATCACCAGATTTTATTAAATATTTTAGCTCAACACATTGCTGATCCAGATATTCTCAACTTACTGCGCGAGATTATTGCTAGTTTTCACTCAACCAGACTGGGCGTGGGTTTGCCGCTCGGCAATCTCACATCGCAACTCTTAGTGAATATTTATCTCAACGAACTTGATCAGTTTCTTAAACATGAATTGCGAATAAAACATTATGTGCGATATGCTGACGATTTTGTGATTTTCTCACGAGATCAAGAATATCTAACAAAACTTATCCCAAAAATATCAACTTTTCTCCAAACCAAACTCAAGTTACAGCTCCATCCGCACAAAGTTTCGATCAAAACACTCGCTTCTGGCGTGGATTTCTTGGGCTGGGTTCACTTTCCGGATCATCGTGTTTTGCGCAAAGCGACGAGAAAAAGGATGCTGGCCAAGTTGCAAGAAAATGGGAATGAGGCGCGGAAACAGTCATATTTGGGGATGTTGGGATGGGGGAATGGGTGGAAGTTGGTCCAGAGAATGCGTATTTGACAGAACTAGCTCATTTGCTAGTATATTCAAGCCCTGAACTGGGCAGTATTTTTTCTAATTATGTCACGCTCAAGCCAGAAGGGTCCCTATGTTGACCCCAAATTGCTCAAGAAGATTGCCGGCAAGAAGCCAGGCGAGACTGGCGTGATCAAAACTTGGGCGCGCGCCAGCGCGATTGCCCCGGAGATGGTCGGCTTCAAGTTTGGCGTGCACAATGGCAAGGATCATCTCGAAGTCTTTGTGACAGAAGAAATGGTTGGCCACAAGCTGGGCGAATTCTCGTTTACGCGCAAGTTTGTGAAGCATGGCGGCAAAATTCAGAAAGAATTAGAACAGAAGCAGAAAGATTCTGAGATAACAGCCGCTAAGGCGGCCAAAGAGACTGTCGCTGCTAAAAAGTAGAAGTAAAAATAAGCAAGAATAATTTTAAATAAATAATAAATAAAGATGAAAGCTGTTTTGAGTAATTATCGTCAGTCGCCGCGCAAAGTGCGCTTGGTTGCTAGCTTGATCAAAGGCAAGAGCGTGCTTAATGCGCGCGAGCAGTTAAAGTTCTTGCCCAAGCGCGCGGCTGGGCCGATTTCTAAACTCTTAGAATCAGCAGTGGCCAATACCGGTCAGGCCGCCAGCGAGAGCGATAAGCTGACAGTGAGCGAAGTGCGCGTAGATGCCGGCGCCACGCTCAAGCGCTCGCGACCGCGCGCTCGCGGCTCGGCTTCTCGGATCAACAAGCGCACGAGTCATGTTATTCTCAAACTAGCAGCTAACAGCTCTAAGCTCTAAGCCATTCACCATGAGTCACAAAGTCCATCCATATTCTCACCGGCTCGGCATTATCCGTGATTGGCAGTCGCGCTGGTTTGGCACGCGCGGACAATATCAGAAATTCTTGAAAGCTGATGTTCTCTTGCGCGAATTTCTTGAGAAAAAGCTGCGTGGTTTATACGTAGATGCGCTAGAGATTGAGCGCGGTAATAACTCACTAAGATTGACTATCAAAACTGCCAGACCGGGCATGATTATCGGTCGTTCCGGTGAAGGTTCAACTAAGCTCAAGCAAGAAGTGGTTAAGTTTTTAAATAGCATTAAGGCGACGGTGCCGAAAGATTTTAAGCTGGACATTGAAGAAGTAAAAAATCCCGAGACGCATGCCCGGATTGTGGGCCAGATGATTGCGGAGGGCTTGGAGAAGCGCATGCCCTTTAAGCGCGTGGCCAAGCAAGCGATTGAGAAGGCGATGGGCAACCGGAGCGTGGAGGGCGTGCGCGTCACGCTCTCTGGCCGGCTCGGTGGCTCGGAAATTGGCCGGACGGAAACGCTCAAGAAAGGTCGCTTGCCATTGCAAACTCTGCGCGCGGATATCGACTTTGCGCGGGAGAAGGCTTATTTGTCTTATGGCGTGATTGGTGTTAAGGTCTGGATCTACCGCGGCGAGATCTTTGCTAAGGATAAGCAAGGTAAATAAAATATCATGTTACTCCCTAAGAAAGTCAAACACCGAAAGTGGCACACCATGCGCCGTAATCCAAAGCGCGCAAAGACGGAAACGCGTGGCGTAACGCTATCTTTCGGCTCGCATGGCATCAAGGCAATGTCGGCTGGCCGGGTGCGGGCCAATCAGATTGAGGCGGCGCGCAAGGCGATCATGCACGAGATCAAGAAAACTGGCAAAATGTGGATCCGGATCTTCCCCGATAAGCCTTACACTATGCATCCAGCGGAGAAGAAAATGGGTAAGGGTAAGGGCGAGCCGCAGGGTTACGAGTTCCAAGTTTGGCCTGGTCGCGTTTTGTTTGAGCTTGATGGCGTGGAAAATATGGTCGCTCGGGAAGCATTGAGAAAAGCCGGCGCTAAATTGCCGATCAAGACTAAACTAGTCGCGCGAGTCGTTTAATTTATATTTTATTTTATGGCAAAAACAGAAAGAACAACTTGGCAGAAGGCAGTAGTAGAGAAGAAAAACGCTCTGCGTGCGCTGTATTTTGCTGACCTCGGGCAAGGCAAGAGCAAAGATGTAAAAGTGGTAGGCAAGGCACGGCACGAGATTGCGAGATTACTAACCGCGGCTAGTCTTGAGAATAATAAAGCTAAAAAATAAAATTTAAAATAAAACATGAAAGCAGTAGAGACTAAAACTGAAATGACGAAAAAATCTGGCCGCACGCTGGACGGTGTAATCGTCTCGACTAAGATGCAGAAAACGGTGGTGGTGGAGGTGAAGCGCTATGTGAAGCATCCAAAATATAAAAAGTACTTAACCCAAACCAAGCGCTATTTGGCGCATGATGAGACTGGCGCTCACAAAGAAGGTGAAAAGGTGACAATTGTGGAAACCCGACCAATGTCAAAACGCAAATCTTTTATTATTCGTCCCCATTCGTCATAATTTGCCAACATGATCCAACCACGCTCTATTGTGAAGATTGCAGATAATACCGGCGCCAAGATCGGGCGCGTCTTTAAGGTCCTGGGCGGCTCGCAGAAGCGCTGGGCGCAACTGGGCGAGCTCGTCGTGATTTCTATTCAGGTTGCTGAACCAAAAAAGGCGATAAAGAAGAAAGAAGTTTGCCGCGCGGTCGTTGTTCGTCAAAAAAATGCCTTTCGTCGCGCTGATGGTTCTTATATCAGATTTGATGAAAACGCTGTTGTGATTCTGGAAAAAGAAAAGCTGGAGCCACGCGGCGGGCGCATCTTCGGCCCCATCCCGCGCGAGTTGGTCGAGAAAGGCTTCCAGAAAATCGGCTCGCTAGCGCCAGAAATTGTTTAGCGCCTAAAAACTGAATATGAAAAAGAATAAATATAAAAATACCAAAGCTCTAAACGTCAAAAAAGGCGACACGGTGCGAGTCTTAACCGGCAAAGACAAAGGCAAAGAAGGTAAAATTCTCAAATCATTGCCCAAGCTGAGTCGCGTGGTGGTGGAGGGCGTGGGCTTGGTCAAGCGTCGTCAGCGCGCCACCAAAGAAGGCCAGAAGGGTCAGGTCGTCACCAGACCCTTGCCGATCCACGTCTCTAATGTCAAGAAAATCAGCTAAATTATCCTGTATTTATTTTTTAAACAACTAACATGTTAACCACCAGAGAAAAATTGGAGAAAAATAGCCCGGAGCTGGCCAAAGCTCTGAACTTGAGCAATAAAATGGCGCTACCAAAATTAGAAAAAATTATGGTCAGCACTGGCGTGGGCAAAGTGAAAGATAAGAAGCGCCTGGAACTAATCGCCAATCGCCTCGGCCAGATTACGGGTCAGAAGGCCGCTAGTCGCGGCGCTAAGAAATCGATCGCGAGCTTTAAGAGTCGCGAAGGCGATGTGGTGGGTTATGTTGTCACACTCCGCGGCAAGCGGATGTGGGGCTTCTTTGACAAACTCCTCAACATCGCGATTCCCCGGATCCGCGACTTCCGCGGCTTTGATGAGAAAATTGTGGATGAACGAGGCGGCCTCACGCTGGGCTTGCGCGAGCACACCATTTTCCCCGAAACCGCTGATGAGGAACTCAAAGACGTCTTCGGCCTCGCTATTACTCTTGTCTCCACGGCCACTAGTCGTGAGCAGGCGCTGGTTTTCTTCCGGACTTTAGGCTTTCCGTTTAAGAAAGGGAATAAGTAACATGAAGAATAAAACAGTAAAAAATTCGTATTATAGCATCACCTCTATCGAGCGGTAGGTGCTTTGGTCGTATTCTAAACTTTTCGAAATATTATCAAAACACCTCCCACTCGTCGGGAGGTGTTTTTAGTTCTTTTTTGAGAAAGTGAGAGGTGTGTGATGTCTGACAACGTCAAAGAGCTTGCCGATCTCTACTTGGAAGCGCGAGTTCTCCAAGATCGAGTATTGCCCCTTCAAGAAAGGAAAAAGGCCGGCACGATCAGTGTTGTCGAAACAGAGTTGCTAGGAGAACTTGAGAACGAGCTTAGGCGTGTGATCGAACTAGGCAAGGCTCTCTCTAGCTAATCTCAACCAAAAGTCCCGCGTTTGTCGCTGACGACGCGGGCTTTTTTACGCCTAAAATCGCCATTTGACGCTCGAGGGACGATCTGCTAGGATTAGAGTTCCCGAAATATGGCCAAAACATCAGTCATTGCGCGCTCGCAGAAGCCGCCCAAGTTCAGCACCCGGATCGTCCGGCGCTGTTTCCGCTGTGGTCGCAAGCGCGCTTACATGCGAGATTTTGACTTATGTCGCATCTGCTTTAGAGAACTCGCGAATGAGGGCAAAATTCCGGGGATTAGAAAATCGTCATGGTAGATCCCATTTCTGATATGATCGTGCGCCTCAAGAACGCTGGCTCGGCCGGGCGTTCTAGTGTTGTCTTGCCGGCGTCTGAACTGAAGTTAGCCATTGCAGAAAAGTTGCGCCAAGTTGGCTACATCAAGAGCGTGAGTCAGCGCGGTAAAAAAGTGAAGAAATCGCTGGAAGTGGAGTTAATTTCCGCCCCAAATGGCGAGACGAAAATTGAGGATATCCAGCGTGTTTCCAAGCCATCACGCCGCGTGTATCACAATCATCGGGAGATCAGATCGGTGCGGCAGGGTCACGGTTTAGCGATTTATTCTACACCAAAGGGAATCTTGACTGATAAAGAAGCCCGGACAGCGAAAGTCGGTGGCGAAATTTTATTTAAAATCTGGTAAAACATGTCACGCCTTGGTAAACAACTGATTACGCTTCCGGAGAAAGTCACTTGCACGGTGGACGGCGAGAATGTTGTGACCGTGACTGGCCCACTTGGCACGCTCACGCGCAAGTTTGATGCGAGATTTGAAGTCGTTTTAGAAAATAACACCGTGATTCTTAAACCAAAAAAGTTGACGCTAGAAACTAATACTTTGTGGGGGACTTTTGCCTCGCACTTGCAGAATATGATCGAAGGTGTCTCGAAAGGTTTCCAGAAGCAACTGCTGATCGAAGGCGTGGGTTACAAAGTAGCCATGGCCGGCGATAAATTGAACTTTGCGCTTGGTTTGTCGCATCCGGTGGAGAAGAAGATCCCAGCGGGTATCAAAGTTGCGCTCGATAAAAACAACATGACAATTTCTGGCAGCGACAAAGAATTAGTGGGTCAGTTTGCGGCGCAAGTGCGTGAGCTCAAACCACCGGAGCCGTACAAGGGCAAAGGGATCCGTTACAATACCGAAACGGTCCGTCGCAAAGTGGGTAAGAAAGTGGCCGCAGCTTAATTTTTATAAAATAAATTATGAACAAACAAGCTTACAAAGTTCAGAAGAGGATCCGTCGTCACACTCGCGTGCGCTCAACCATTGAGGGCAGCGCTTCACGCCCAAGATTAGCCGTCTTCCGCTCTGGTAAGCATATTTATGCGCAAGTCATTGACGATCGCTCGGGCCGCACTCTGGCCTCGGCTAGTGACGTGGTTAAGCAAAGTAAATCTGGCAAAAGTGGCGAGACCAAAGTGATCCGAGCCAAGACGGTGGGCGAGACCGTGGCTAAGCTCGCCCTGGCGGCAAAGGTGAAGCGAGTGGCCTTTGATCGCGGTGGCTATGTGTATGCTGGTCGGGTCAAGTCGCTCGCCGAGGGCGCCAGAGCCGGCGGCTTAGAATTTTAATTTTCAACATGACCGAAACTGTTACAACCACTGTTCCTGCTTCCACTCCAACTTCCGCACCGCGCGAGCGTGGCGGCTTTGCGCCACGCGGCCAGCATCGTGCTGGCGGCCGCCCGGGCGGCGGGCGCGGTGGGCGAGGTGATAAGCCACGATCGGAGTTTGATCAGGCCACCGTCGCTGTGCGCCGGGTAACGCGCGTGGTGCGAGGCGGGCGGCGATTTAGCTTTTCCGTCGTTATCGCGGCGGGTAACCGCAAGGGCAAGATCGGCCTGGGCGTGGGCAAGGCTGGTGATATCTCGGCCGCGATGGAAAAGGCGGGCAATGACGCCAAGAAGCAAATGCTCACGCTAAGATTAACCAAGACTTCTTCTGTGCCGCATGAGGTCTTAGTCAAATATTCTAGTGCTAGATTATTCCTCAAACCAGCGCCGGGTCGTGGTCTTGCTGCTGGTAGCGCCGCGCGGATTATCTTAAATCTTGCGGGTGTCAAAGACGTGACAGCCAAAGTGTTCTCTAAGAGTAAAAATAAATTAAACCTCGCGCGGGCAACAATGAAAGCGCTGGAGAATTTCGCCGAATAATTTTTCTAAACTAAACTTTTTAATTTTACTAACATGCAAACTCATCAAGTTAAACGCGAACATCCCCAGCGCCAAGCGCGTCAGGTTGGCCGTGGTGGCAAGCGCGGCAAGACGGCTGGTCGGGGTACCAAGGGTCAGCTCGCTCGTGCCGGTCGCAAACTGCGCCCCGAACTGCGCGATATCATCAAGAAGATTCCCAAGCGCCGCGGTTACGGCAAGAATCGAGCCATTGCGGTGGATGGCACGCGCGTTAATCCAGCGGTGGTTAATCTGGGGATTTTAAACAAATATTTCGAGACTGGCGCGACGATTAATCCGGCGGCTTTGCTTGAGAAAGAGTTGATCAGACGTCACGCTGGCGCTTTGCCAGCAGTGAAGATCCTCGCCACTGGGCCATTACAAAAAAGTTTTAATTTTTTTGGTTGCGAAGTGTCAGTGAGTGCGCGGGAGAAAATTGAGAAAGCTGGCGGCAAAATCGCTTAATAAAACTAAAATAAAAAAAACAGACTGTGAATAATTTTACCCATAAATTTAAACTAGTCTTGGCTGATCCAGGCTTGCGCAATCGCATTCTCTTTGTGCTCGGTGCGCTCGTGCTCTTCCGTCTCGGTACAGCGATCCCAGTGCCGGGGGTGAACGCCGCGGCCCTCGAGCGCTTCTTTGCCGGCAATCAGTTCTTGGGCTTATTGAATGTGTTCTCTGGCGGTGGCTTGTCTAATCTCTCGATCTTCATGTTGGGCGTGGGTCCGTTCATCACCGGTTCGATTATTATGCAATTACTCACCATCATGTTCCCCACGCTCAAGCGTTTGTATCAAGAAGAAGGGGAAGCCGGTCGCCGCAAGTTTACGCAGTATTCTAGATTGATTACTGTTCCTCTGGCCGTCTTGCAGGGCTTGGCACTCTTAGCCTTGCTCCAGAGCCAAGGCGTGCTCTTGCCGCTTGGCTTTGCCGCTAAGCTTGTGACTGTGGTGACCATCACCGCTGGCTCCGTCTTGCTCATGTGGATTGGTGAACTAATCAGCGAATACGGCATTGGCAATGGTGTCTCGTTACTCATCTTGGCCGGTATCCTCGCGCGCTTGCCCACCGATGTGAGCCAGGCGCTAGTCAACTTTGAGCCTAGCCAAGTGCCGTTGTATCTCGCTTTCTTAGTTGTGTCGCTCATTGTGATTGCCGGCGTGGTGCTGGTGACCGAGGCCGAGCGGCCAATCCCGGTGACTTATGCCAAGCGCGTGCGTGGTAATAAAGTTTACGGTGGCATGTCGACTTATCTGCCACTGCGCCTCAACCAAGCCGGCGTGATGCCGATCATCTTTGCGCTTTCCATCTTGCTCTTCCCTCAGATGATTGCTAACTTTTTGACGAAGAGCTCAATTGCCTGGCTCCAGAATATTTCTGGCTGGGTGCTCGCGTTCTTAAATAATGCTTGGCTCTACGGCGCTGCTTACTTTTTGCTCATCTTCGTCTTCACCTACTTCTACTCTGCCATCACTTTCGACCCAGAATCAGTCTCGACTAACTTGCAGAAAAACGGCGCTTTCGTTCCTGGCATCCGGCCCGGCCTGCCCACCGCCGAATATATCGCTCGCGTGCTCTACCGCCTCACCTTTGTTGGGGCAGTCTTCTTGGCTATCGTGGCGCTCTTGCCGCTGGTGATGCGTGCTGTTACCGGCCTCGCTTCGCTCGCCATTGGCGGCACGGCGCTCTTGATCGTTGTTTCCGTCGCTCTCGAATTTATGAAGCAGGTGAATGCCCAACTCTCGATGCGGGAGTACTAAATTGAGGTTTTTCTTGTTCTAAAAACTTGTGCTAAACTAGACTGCATGGAAGAGGGGAAAATCAAGTCTGTTTTATTTATGGGCCCCACTGGCTCGGGTAAGGGCACGCAGGCTAAGCTCTTGGCCGAGAAGACCGGTTATAAGATTTTCTCGTCCGGTGATAAATTCCGCGAATTGCGCCAGCGCCAGGATGATCTGGGCGCGCGGATTAGGGAGGAATACGACAAAGGCTTGCTAATGCCCGCGTGGTTTGCCTCACTCGTTTTTCAAGAAGAATTAATCTATGCGCCCAGTGGCCAGGGAATAATTTTTGAAGGTACAGCCAGAACTCTGGCCGAAGCGCAACACTTTAACGAAGTTTCGGCTTGGTTACAACGCGACTATGTGGCTGTTTGTTTGAACATTGGCGAAGAAGAATCAATGAAGCGGCAGATCAAGCGTGCGCAGGTGGAGCATCGGCCGGATAGCGACACGCCGGAGAAAATCCACGTGCGTTTTGCGGAATTCCACAAACACACCGCACCGGCGATTGATTTTTTACGTTCGATCAATAAAGTAATTGAGATAGATGGCGAGCAGAGTATTGAGCAAGTTTTTGCAGATATTTTAGCTAAACTTGGCGAGAAAGTCTAAGCTTAAATTGCTGACATGATTAAGTCAAAAAGTTCAGCCGAGATTGCCACGCTCCGCGAGGGCGGGAAGCGCTTAGCTGAGATTCTCAATAAATTAGCGAGGGTAGTGAGGCCGGGCGTCAAAACCAGTGATTTGGATAAACTCGCGCGGGAGCTGATTAAACAAAACGGCGATGGGCCGTCTTTCTTGAATTATCAGCCAGCTGGCGCACCGGCGCCGTATCAGTTTGCCTTGTGTGTGTCTGTGAATGATGAAGTCGTCCACGGCATGCCGAGTGAGCGGATTCTGCAGAATGGCGATATTGCTAGTTTAGATTTGGGATTAAAACACGACGGACTTTTTACCGACATGGCTATTACCGTGCCAGTGGGGCAGATCACGCGTGAAGCGCAGGAACTGCTAGATACGACAAAACATGCCCTAGAGCAGGGAATCTTGGCCGCCAAGCCTGGCGCGCATATCTCCGACATCGGTGCGGCAGTGGAAGCTGTCGCGAAAGAGCATGGTTATGGCCTGGTGCGCGACCTGGGAGGCCACGGGGTGGGTTATAAAGTGCATGAGGAGCCGATGATTGCCAACTTTGGCCCGGCTGGCGAGGGTCCGGTGATCCAGCCCGGCTGGGTGCTGGCCATTGAGCCAATGCTCAATCTCGGCGGCTGGCGCGTTAAGTTCCTAGACGATGGCTATACGGTCAAGACGGCTGATGGCTCACTCTCGGCCCACTTCGAGCAGACGATTGTGGTGACGGAGAGTGGGGCGGGAATATTGACGCAGTAACTGTTCCACTATCCCCAGTTTTACTATTTGCTCGGCTTGATAGTTGATATAATAAAGTAGTCGAATTGTTAGGATTATTAACCAGTAAAATAGTAAATAAACTTATGCATAAGCTTTCTGCAATTTTGCTCTGGATCGGTGGCCTCAACTGGGGCCTCGTGGGCTTGGGCGGCTTTATGGGTAGCGACTGGAACGTGGTGGGTATGCTCGGCATGACGCTCAGCAATATCATCTTCGTTCTCGTTGGTCTCGCCGCGATCTACGAATTGGTAACGCACAAGGGCAACTGCAAGTGTTGCGACTCTAAGATGGGTGGCTCGATGTAAGTAAACTGTTTTCTCTATTTAGTTTTTAACAAAAAGTTCTTGTAGCTATTTGGCGGCAAGGACTTTTTGTGTTAGATTACTTTCACTATGAATCACCCAAAAACTGAACGCACGCTTGTCTTGATCAAACCGGATGGTGTGCAGCGCACTTTAATTGGCGAGATTATTAAGCGTTATGAGCGCGTGGGGCTCAAGCTGGCTGGTATCAAAATGCTCGTGCCCACGCCGGAACACGTAGAAGCGCATTACACACTCGATCCCGAGTGGCGGCGCATCACGGGTGAGAAGTCGATTGCGAGTTATAAGAAGAAGGGCCTCACGCCACCGTCCGAAGACCCGCTAGAAGTCACTGCTGCGGTGCTGACGAGACTGAAGAGCTACATGTCATCCGGCCCGGTGGTGGCCATGGTCTGGCAAGGTGCGAACGCTGTGCCAGTTGTTCGGAAAATTACCGGCGGTACGGAGCCATTAACTTCTGACATTGGCACGATTCGTGGCGACTTCGTGCTCGATTCTTACGCCATGAGTGACGGTGATGCGCGCGCGGTCAGGAATCTCATCCACGCTTCGGGGACTGTTCCGGAAGCGGAACTAGAAATCAAACATTGGTTCAAGCCAGAAGAACTCGTAAATTACAGATTAGTGCAAGAACAAATCATCTACGACGTCAATCTTGACGGCATTTTGGAATAAGAAGACAATAGGGGGTGAGGTCGTTTGGATTATTTTCTAGATAATATTGTCAGGGACTGCAATATATTTGACACCTTGGTGCTAAGTTGCGCAGACCCACCTGGATTAACCTCTAGGACAATATCCCAAGCGACCTCAACAAAGTAGCTCTAGAAATAGGGCTTTTTTGTTGGCTGAAATACGCTATAATAGAGCCACTGTTTAAATTTTTAGCATGAAAGCGGCGATTACTTTCCATGGCGGGGTTGGCTCGGTGACGGGCGCTAATTTTCTATTGGAAATAGATGATTTAAAAATTCTCGTAGACTGTGGCTTTTTTCAAGGCTCGAAAGTAGCCGATGATCAGAACCGGCAGAAGTTTGCTTACGATCCAGCGAGCATTGATTACTTGCTCGTCACGCACGCACATCTCGATCACATCGGGCGCATACCAAAACTGGTTAAAGACGGCTTCAGAGGTAAAATTTATTCCACGCCACCAACACGCGAAATTTCGGAGCTAAGTTTAATCGACAGCATGGGAGTTTTAGAAAAAGAATCACGCGGTTCTAATTTGCCGCCAATTTATACGGAAAATGATGTCGAGCAAGCGATGCGCTTGTGGGAGACGAAGAATTATCACGAAAGTTTTGTTTTACAGAAAGCGGGGAGTGATAAAAATAGCGAGATAAAAATACCAGTGCAGATGCGCGATGCCGGCCACATTCTTGGTTCCAGTATGTTTGAGTTTGTGGTTAATAATAAAAAAATAGTTTTTACGGGCGACTTGGGAAATTCGCCCAGTTTATTGCTCCCAGATACGGAATTCTTACAAGACGCTGATTATCTGGTAATGGAGAGCGTGTACGGAGACCGGAATCATGAGAGTCGGGATTTAAGTCGCGAGAAGCTGGAAGATATTATCGAGAATACGATGAAGATTGGTGGCACGCTGATGATCCCGGTTTTCTCGATTGAACGAACACAGGAGATGATTTATGAGATTGAGAAAATGATGGACGAAGGGCGTATCCCACCCGTGCCGGTCTTCTTGGACTCACCGCTGGCGATTAAGGTGACGGGTATCTATGAGAAATACGTGAAATACTTTAATCAAATAGCGCTCGAGCAGAGTAACTTGAGCCACGGTTTATTTAAATTTCCTCAATTGCGCCAGACGCTCGCGACGGATGAATCCCGTGCGATTGCGGGCGAAGGCAAGAAGATTATCCTCGCTGGCTCGGGCATGAGTAACGGTGGCCGGATACTTCATCATGAGAAGCGCTATTTATCTGACCCGCACAGCGCGCTGATTCTGGCTGGTTACCAGGCGGCCGGTAGCTTGGGCCGGCAGCTAGAGGATGGCTTGAAGCGCGTGAAAATCTTGGGCCAAGAAATTGATATCAGAGCAAGAATCATTTCCGTGAGTGGTTATTCGGGTCACAAAGGTTCTAATGATTTATTAGAATTTGTGACCAAAACTTCTGATAGTCTCAAGAAAGTGTTTGTGGTGATGGGCGAGCCCAAGTCGTCGCTCTACTTGGTGCAGAAAATCCGTGATTATCTCGGCCTCGATGCCATAGCGCCCACGGCTGGCGAACGCGTGGAATTGGCGTTATAATACAGAAAATATGGATAAATCAACGAAAATTATCATCTGGATCGTGGTCATTGCTCTGGCAATTTGGGGGATTTTGAGTTTTAGCAAAAAAGCGCCAGTTTCTACTTCTGGTGGATCAATAAAGATTGGTCAGATGTCTGGCCTAACGGGTATTGGTTCTGATATTGGTGTGGAAGAAAGAAACGGCGCTTTGCTCGCGGTTGAGGAAATAAATGCTCGTGGTGGTATTGCTGGACGCGCGATTGATTTGGTTTCTGAAGACTCACCAGCTTTGGACCTGAAACAAGGAGTATCGGTGGCGACCAAATTGATGACTATTAATAATGTTTTAGCGATCGTGGGACCACAGTGGGATGGACAAGCAGAAGTTGTGGCATCAGTTTCTGGACAAGAAAAAGTTCCGGTGATTAGTCCTAATGCTTCGACTGACATCGAAACCAAAATAAATTCGCCTTACTTTTTTACCACTTGGCCAAAAAATGAAGTGGGTATTAGAGAATTATTGAAGTTTGCCAAAGAACGTGGCTGGAAAAAGATCGCTATCATTGAACCAGCGAATTTCAGTTTCTGGGCCTACACAGCCAGTCTTTTTGAGAAAAATGCACCGGAATTTGGGATCGAAATTGTTTCAAAAGAAATGGGTACGGATTATACCGTGGTAGATTATCGAACTTTGATAGCCAAGGCAAAGTCAAAAAATCCAGATGCGATTTTCGGCTCTTACGCGGAATTGGAATGCGTTTTTTTGAGACAGTCTAGAGAATTGGGACTAGCTATACCTCTACTTTCTACCGAATCAGCTGGCACGCCAAAAGCTCTAGTGGATTGCCCAACGCTTTTAGAAGATCGACTCTATTTTGCCACTCCGGCTCAGGGTAATGGCTATGATAAATTTGCCGAAGCTTATGAAAGCCGGTTTGAGAAAAAACCTCTTTCACCTTCAGCGGTAACCGCTCACAATGCAATTTTGGTTTTGTCTGATGTGATTGGAAATTTAGTAAAATCAGATAAAGAAATATCTAGAGAAAATATTAGAATTGGTTTAGACAGCGTTAAGTTTGAGAATGGCGTATCAATGCCAGTTATCGAATTTGACGAAAAGGGCTTTGTGATTACTTCGCCTGAAGCGTTCGAAATGCAAACGGTGCGTGATGGCCAGTTCGTAAAACTAGAAAATTAATCATGGAACAAGTCTTAAAACATCCTCATCAGCAGTTCAAGATTTGTGTTTCTGGCGCGGCGGAGACGGGCCACTGCGGGCCAAATGCGATGGAGATGGCCAAGGAGCTGGGCCGGCAGATTGTGAAGCAGGGCGCCGTGCTGGTGACGGGCGCCACCACCGGCTTCCCACTCTGGGCGGCGATGGGCGCTAAGGAGGCGGGTGGCCTCTCGATTGGCATGTCGCCAGCCTCCAGCGAGCGTGAGCATGTGGAGGTCTATGGCTTGCCGCTGGATTACTTAGATTTGATTGTTTACACGGGCTTTGGCTTCTCGGGGCGTAATCTCTTGCTCACGCGCTCGTCGGATGCAGTCTTAATCGGTTGCGGCCGCGTGGGCACTATCAACGAGTTTACCATCGCTTTTGAGGACGAGAAACTTGCCGGCGTGCTGGACGGCGAGTGGCCCACGGGTCAACTCTTGCGCGATATTATGGAGAAAGGTCACCGGCACAGCGAGCGTGTGATTTTTGATAAAGATCCAGCCAGTCTAGTGGCGCGGATTGTGACGACACTAACGCAAGAAAAGCTCAAAGAGTCAGATTATAAAAGCTACAAAAATCCCGGCGTGGCAGATAATGCTTGTGCGCCAGACGTGATTCTCTAATTTTTATATTTTCCTAACTGGTTTTTGTTTCCAGAATCTACTTCACAAATTCAACAAGTTGCGAGAAAGCGGTTGGCTGCTTCTGCGCTAGCGTGGCGAGGATTTTGCGGTCGATAATCACACCCTTCTTTTTCATCGCATTGATTAGTTTGCTGTAAGATAGGCCTAATGGCCGAGTGGCCGCATTGATCTGGATATTCCACAGGCGACGAAAGTCGTTCTTTTTATCGCGCCGATGGGCAAAGGCGTGGACACCAGCGTGGAGCAGGGACTCGCGCGCTAATCTCTCCTTAGAACCTCTGCCATGACGAAAACCTTTAGCTTGTTTGAGCACTTTGCGGCGACGCTTGAGAGCAATGGTGGCTTTTTTGACTCGTGGCATGTTGTTTTATTTAAAAATTATTTTAGTTAATTAACCGCGCTTGACCAAGTTCGGCATAAAGCGAGAAAGCGGCTTATTCTTGATCACAAAGTTTACGGCGCGCTTGCCAGCCATCTGGCTCCGGCGATTTTCTTTGGCATTAAAGTGGTTCTTGCCGCCCTTGCGAGCCAAGATTTTGCCGTTTTTGGTAACGCGTAGGCGTTTCGTATAAGATTTGTTAGTTTTCATAATTTATTTTTATTTCTCGCGTTCTATTACTGTTGTTAAACCTTTGGGACTTTTTTTAACAGCATCAGAGATTTTGTAATTAACCGCGACAAATTTCAACAGTCGCTCTAGTCTTTCGTTCAAGAAGTTCTTGTCTAAGTATTTAGATCGCCCGGGCAAGAATAAGTCTATCTTCACCCTGTGACCTTCTTCCAAGAACTGCGTCACTTTGCCAGCTTTAATGGCCAAGTCGTGGTCGCCGGTACCAATTTTGACCTGAATCGACTTAGTTTCCGTCACTTGCGTCTTGGAGCGGGAGAGCTTCTGTTTTTTATTTTCTAAGTACTGATACTTGCCAAAGTCCATGAGCTTAGCCACGGGCGGCACGGCATTCGGCGAGATCTCGATTAGATCAACCCCCCGAGCCTCCGCCGCTACCAGCGCCTCACCAAGAGACAAGACGCCCAAGTTGGCGCCCTGTTCGTCCACCACGCGCAATTGCGCCGCGCGGATCTGGTGATTAATTCTAGTGCTGCTAGCCAATTTACTTTGAAATAAAGAACCCCATCAGCTTAATCGATGGGGGAGAAAAAGTCAAGCATTTGCTAGCCTAACTGGTTTTTCTATTAATTTAGCGTTTTTACTGCGTAACGGTTGTAACAGTAGTCTCTGTCGCACCTGTCTCCATGGTTGGAGTAGTCTCGGTACTGGTGGTAGTGAGAGTTGTCTCGGTGGTGGTGACCGGAGTGGTCTCTGGTGCTTTATCACCGCTGTAGTACATGTAAGCGCCAATGATGAGCACGATCGCGATGATCACCACGAGTGTGCCAATACCAAAGCCGCGGTTTGATTGTAGTTTCATGTTATATTTTGTTTAAGTTATTTTAGTCCAATAATGATTCGACCTTAGTTAATTTACTCTTAGTGAGCGTTGTCTATTATACTAGAACGAGCTAGGATAGCAAGATGAAAACGTTAGTGCATAACCCCCGAGCCAGCTTTGACTATGAGTTATTAGAGCAATGGGAGGCTGGCTTGGAATTAACCGGCTTTGAGGTCAAGGCGCTCAAGCTGGGTCGTGCCAAGTTGCTTGGCGCGCGTGTGCTGGTGCGTGGTGGCGAGGCTTACCTCATTGGTGCCGAAATTGCGCCCTATCAAGCGGGGAATCTCCCGCCAGGCTATGAGCCGGGCCGCGCTATTAGACTATTGCTGACTAAAAAAGAGCTGGCTAGTTTATCTGGCGTAGAGAATAGCAACGGCTTGACAATTATTCCACTCTCGGTATATAATAAAGGAGGTAAGCTTAAGCTTGTTCTTGCTCTCGCTAGAGGTAAGAAAAAGTTCGACAAACGCCAGAAGATCAAAGAGCGCGAAACTAAGAGGGAAGTAGATAGAACGTTGAAAAGAGGTAATAAATAAATTTGGGGATGATCGGCCTAGACACTTGGCGATTCTCATCTCGGGCATACCGAGAGCGTTGGACTCTCGCTAATCAACCAACAAAACACACTTGCCAACAAAATGGCTAAGCAAGGTGATATGGTATCCCCATACTTCACCTTCGCTCCGAGTTTCGCTTTAGCTTAATTCGGCGTCTCTACCGCACTCGCTTGCTGGGCGGCTAGAGGTGTTATAACCGCGAGCTAGCGCTAATCTCGTGTCGCGATTAGCCCGAAAACTTAGACACTAACCAGCACGACGTTTCGCTCACTCCGAGTTGCGCTGTCGAAAATTAAGTGAGCTAAGTATGTAGATCGTTTGAGTCACACCATTTGCACGCGGGTTCGATTCCCGCCATCTCCACAGACAAAGTAGCCCCGCCTTGCGCGGGGTTTTACTTTGTCTGCTAGACGATGATTGAGGGAATCGAACGCCGGAACGATGCCGAGCGAGCTCGCGAGGCCGTGAGGCGGTGCCCAGACAAACTTTTGTGACGACAAAAGTTTAGTCGAGGGAGATTCCCGCCATCTCCACTACAAAAAAACCGCGAGCGTTTTACGGCCGGCGGTTTGGGAATGGGGAATTTATTGGTGCTCCCATATTGACTTCCATTTAGAAATTTGAAATACTGGAGAGCAATGGGGCATTATGTCGATGCCGCAGACACCCTTAATAACCAATAATTTTATGCAAATGCCCAAAACAACAAAAGTTATGAGTCAAGTCGTAGAATTGCTCAGGCCATTTGAATCTGAGGATAGACAGCGCATTGTGCAGGCAACTCTCACTTTGTTGGGGGAAACTTCAGTTAAGCTTCCTGTCGATAATTCATTTGAGGGCAGTGAATCTAGTGGTGGCGCTAGTGATTTGCCGACAAAAGCCAAAACTTGGATGAAACAAAATGGTATCAAAATGACTGACCTTGAGCAGGTCTTTCAGATTGAAAGCGGGCATGCCGAGGTCATCGCCAGCGCAATCCCCGGGAAAAATAAAAAGGCCCAAAGTCACAACGCATACGTTCTCCAAGGACTCAGCAGTCTTTTGACTTCGGGCGAATCAAGCTTCACAGACAAAGACGCACGGGCTCTTTGCAAAGAACAAGGGTGTTACAGCGATGCGAATCATTCAGTGTATATGGGAGATATCGATAACAAGCTGAGTGGTTCCAAGGAGAAAGGCTGGAAGCTCACCGCTCCCGGTCTGTCCCATGGTGCTTCACTCGTGAAAGAACTCACTAAAAAGGCTGAATGATCGACCCCTCAAAAATACTCTCTTCGCTGCCGGCAGGTCTCAGAGACCCGCTTATTCAGAGCTATCAGGAAATAGCGAAGAATTACGCTGAGCACCGCTGGGAGCCCGCCGAATTGAACGGGGGGAAATTTTGTGAGTGTGTTTACACCATCGTAAATGGTTGTATCAATGCAACATTCCCTACACGGCCATCGAAGCCGCCAAACATGAGGGACGCATGCCAAGCATTGGAGAGAACCCCGTCGAATTCGGCGCGCGTCGGCGATCAAAGTTTGCGCATCTTGATTCCACGGATGCTCTTGCCACTTTACGAGATTCGCAACAATCGCGGTGTCGGTCATGTCGGCGGGGACGTTGACCCTAATTTTCTTGATGCCACCTCTGTTCTTGCGATGGCAAGTTGGGTGCTCGCCGAGTTGGTCCGGATTTTCCACGGCGTTTCTACAGAGGAAGCACAGGAAGCGGTCGATGTGCTTGTAGAGCGCAAACACCCCTTGATCTGGAATGTGGAGGACAAGAAACGCGTCCTCGATCCCGCCATGGATAAAGGGAATCAAGTATTGGTTTTGTTGCGTCTAGAGCCGTCTTGGGTCGCTGAGAATGACTTACTGGTTTGGGTCGAATACAGCACTCTTGCCATGTTTAGAACGCGAATTTTAAGACCTTTTCACAAATCTCGGCTTGTTGAATATGACGAAGCACTGGGGCGTATTCGTATCTCTCCACTTGGTGTGAAAGATGTCGAGGAACGGATACTAAAGAATAGGCCGTAAGAACTCGTCGTAGCGCGGGTTTTTCTATTCTATAAATGTCAGCAAAACCAAAAATCCACCAGCTCTTGTAAAAAAGTTGGTGGGGTTTTTGGAAACTTTCTGCTTGAAACTATTTCATCTCACTGCTTGGACACTTCTTGCTACACTTACTACAGCTGGCATCGCCCGTCTTGCAGGTGCTGTGTACACCGCAGTTACAATTATCTTCATTCATGTTAAAACAATGATTAGCGCTAATAAACCAGGCACTACAGTAGAGACGCGATTGGTGATAATGTATTACGGTGGCCCAGAATTTTATCAAAACAACTGAAGACTTTACTTGCATGCAGTGCGGCGAGCAGGTGCATGGCGATGGTTACACTAATCACTGCCCGGCTTGCCTGTGGAGTAGGCATGTGGATAACAGCCCTGGCGACAGAGCGGCCAAGTGTGGCGGCAAGATGGCACCGGTGAGTTATCGGCTAGTTTCTGGTAGTTATGATTTATTAAATAAGTGCGAGCAGTGCGGCCATGAGAAGTGGAACAAACTGGCCAAAGGTGATAATATGGAGATCTTAAATAAAATATAAAAATCAAATCATGAAAAAAGTCGCAATCTACACCACGCCGAGCTGCCATTATTGCAAAATGGCCAAAAGTTTTTTCCAAGAAAAAGGGATTAGCTACGAAGAATATAATGTCGCGAGTGACGCCGTGAAGCGTCAGGAAATGATCGATAAGAGCGGTCAGATGGGCGTGCCGGTGATCGAGATTACTAACGACGATGGCACGCAGGATCACGTCATCGGCTTTGACGAAAGAGGTTTAGCCAATGCGCTGGGAGTTTAAAATTTTTTGTTCAACCTTGCTCTTGCCCTCATAGTTCAACGGATAGAACAGTCCCGTCCTAAGGGATAGATCTTGGTTCAATTCCAGGTGAGGGCACTGACTGTTTTTTTCTTTGCTTTTATTATTAGTTTAAGCTAGACTAGCCTACATGAACCCGGAGGAACGCGAGTTGCTTACCACGACTTATAAATTAACGAGCGAGAACAACGAGATCTTGCACAGTTTGCGCCGGGCTCAACGCTGGCAGGCGTTCTGGTCCTTCGTCCGCTGGGCTTTGGTAATTGGCTCGGCTTTGGGTGCTTACTACTATCTCCAGCCTTATTTAGATAAATTGCTCGACCTCTACCAGAATCTGCCGGACTTTAATCTCTTATTGCCCAGATAGCTCAGTTAGTAGAGCATTCCCCTGAAGAGGGAAGGGTCGTCAGTGCAAATCTGACTCTGGGCACCGTGGGTTGCTTTTTGAGCAATAAAATGCTATAACAAAGTTTGCGTTTTCTTAGTACATTCTATTTTGAGAGTGACACAAAACGAAAAATAAAAATAAGAAAAGAGAAAGGAGAAAGTTTGGTGGAAAAAAGCTGGAAAGAAAAACTTAGACTTTATTTGCTCGTCTACACTATTGGCTTGTTGTTTGCTGTTGCTTATTTCATCTTGCGTATGCGGGGAGATGTAAAAATCCAAGGCAAATTACCCAAGCCGAACGGCCGCTCTCTGGTGGTGGTGTCTAACCATCCTTCAACAGTAGAAACACTGCTACTAATTGGCTTGCTCTCTAGGTTGTACCTCTTGTCTCCCAGATTAGCGCCTTGGAGTACGCCGACCATGAAGCACTTTTCACGGCTTTCGGGCCGCATTTGGAACTTGATGCAAGAACGGGCAATCTTAGTGCCAGAGGGTCGCGCGGGACTGGTGAGTTGGTTCCGCCGGATGGGAGAGATTATTGGCGGCGCGGAGCCTGCGATTACGATTATCTTTCCGGAGGGCAATCGGACTTTCTTGACTGATAGTGTTCCGGTCGGGGATTCTGGTCAACGTCTCGGTCCGGTGCAACCTGGTGTTGCCACTCTCATTGCCAGAGCTAAAGTGAGACCACTGGTTCTGCCGATTTGGGTTGAAGGTGCCGACAGAGTAATGCCTAACTCGCGAGAGAAGCTGGTGACCGGCTGGCCTCAGTGGCATCGTGGGCCGATTGTGTTACGGATTGGCAAGCCGATTGATTTCCCGGCATATGCCAACCAGACCGAAATTTCTCAGGGAATCTTTGCAGCACTGTCCGGCCTCGCCGGACAGTGCTTTATTTTTTGCCTAAATTTTTCTTAATTTCACAGCGACCTCACTTTTAAGTTTTGTTCGCGGTTTTTATCAACTTTCGGTAGGCGAATCGTGAGTAAACCGTGCTTCTCCAGTGCTTCGGCTTCTTCCACTTCGATCTCTGACGGCAATAAAACACTGCGGGAGAACGAGCCCCAGTAGAGTTCTTTTTGAAAATAATCACCATGACTCACCTCACGAGCAAACTCGCGCTTGCCTTTAATCGTCACCATCTCGCGAGTGATCGAAATTTGCAAATCTTCCGGTTTAACGCCCGAGACCATTGTTTGGATCACAATTTCTGACGGTGTTTGGTACACATCTACGGCTAGCTCGCCCTCCTCGCTTTCTTCTTGCCAATTTTCGCTAGCGCTCGCGGCGTGGCGTTGGGCTGGTGTTAAATCATCGTCATACGCAACCGGCACGCTACCGGTGAGTCTCTCAAAGAATGATCTTTTTTTAGCCATGCTATTTTGTTTATATTGTTTGGTTTATTTTTTAGTCGAGATAAATGTGGCAGACTAGCGTTTTGACTTTTTCGAATAAATAAATAATTACAATCGCTAGCGCCCAGAAGAGAATAAAGATTTTCATTACCTCTGCACCCGTGCTGTTAATTATAAGATAGTTAAATAGCGCATGCAAGACAGTCGCGACCGCCAAGCCGGCGAGCAGAGCCAAGATTTGCTTGCCCCGACGCTCGCAGAAGGCCAGCGCGATGGCAATACCCACCGTGGCCGATGAAACCGTGTGCGCGATGGTCGCGCCGATAAAGCGGAAGTTGCCGTTGCGCCACAAGTCAACGGCAAGCGAGTTGGGATCTTGCATCACGTTAAGCACAAAGAGCGCGTTCTCGGCGGCAGCAAAGCCGAGTGCCACAGTGATGAGATAGATCATGGCGTCGAGCGGTTCGTCGAAGTAGCGCGTGCGTAGCGCCAGCGCCGCCACAATCAGAAACTTAATAATCTCCTCACTCGCGGCCCAAGCCAGCACGGTGACCACGAGATGATTATCGATACTGAGATTAAATACTAGGCGTAGTAACTCTTGTGTTAGATAAGTTGGCACTACAGCTGCCGCGCCACCAAGGAAGAGGCCAGCGACCAAAGCGCGTGGCTCTGGATGATCAGCGTCCTCGCGTAGCCAGAAGAGGAGCCAGACCAGTGCCGGCAAGATGCCGCCGAGTAGCGCTAGAAAAATGTTTAATGGCTCGGCCATGATGCGATTATTAGTTGGTTAGTTTGATTTTGCTCCAGATTAGAATTGATATGAATAATTTGCCAAATTTCTTCTGTAATAAACGGCATGAACGGATGTAATAATTTTAGCACCTGATCTAATAAATAAGCTAAATTTTTCTGAGTTTCTGGGCTAGTATTATTTTTAGTTTCTTCCAGATATTTATCAGCCAAGTCGTGCCAGACGAAGTCATAAATAGTGTGTGACGCCTCGCCAAACTGATAATTTTCTAAATTGTTTGTGATTTTTTTCTTCACTTCTTCTAATTTTACTAAAATTTCGTGATTCTCTTCTGGTTTCTGATCAGTAATTTTATTATCAGTTTTCGTCAGAATATAGCGCGTGATATTCCAGATTTTATTCGCGAACTTCTTGCCCATCAGGATATTATCTTCGCCAAACTTTATTTCCTGCCCGCCGAATTCTTGATAGATCAGGCCGAAGCGCGTGGCATCCGCGCCGTATTTCGCAATCATCTCGAGTGGATCCAAGCCGGTGCCCAAGCTTTTGCTCATTCTCTGACCGGTTTTGTTGAGAACCGTCGCATGAATCAGGATATTTTTAAACGGCAGTTGATTAGCAAAAGTTAAGCCGGAGATCAGCATTCTAGAAATCCAGAGATGGATAATATCGCGCGCTGATGTAATAACCTGTGTGGGATAGAAAGTTCTAAAATCAGTAGCATTTTCATCTGGCCAACCGAGCGTGGCGAGTGGCCACAAGGCGCTGGAGAACCACGTGTCGAAAGTATCATCAGAATTCTCAATGGGAATCCGATGTCCCCACCAAATCTGCCGCGAGATGCACCAATCTCTAATGTTTTCCAGCCAATCCGTGGCAATTTTCTGCCAGCGCTCTGGATGATATTGCACTTCGCCGTTTTTTATTTTTTCTAATAATTTCTCAGCGAGAGGCTTCATCTTCAAGAACCATTGTTCAGAGAGCAGTGGTTCAACCGTGCTATGACATCGGTAACACTTCGCCACATTATGTGTGTGCGCCTCTTCAGATATTAATAAATTTAGTTCGCGCAATTTCTCGACGATTTTCTCGCGCGCTTCGAGAATTTTCAGGCCATCAAATTCAGTTTGAGTATTAATTATTTTCCCCACTTCGTTAATTACTTGAATTTTTTCCAAACCGTGACGCTCACCAAGCTCGCTATCGAACATATCATGCGCCGGCGTCACTTTGACTGCGCCGGTGCCGAAGTCTTGATCAATCTGCGGATCGGCAATAATTTTTACTTCGCGATTCACGATTGGAATAATTACCGTTTCGCCAATCAAGTTTTTATATCTTGCGTCATCTGGATTCACCGCCACGGCCGTGTCGCCGAGCAAAGTTTCCGGCCTTGTTGTCGCGACGGTAATAAAATTTTCAGTATTTTTTATCTGATATTTAATCTGCCAGAGCTTTCCCGTCTCGCTCTCATATTCTAATTCCAAATCAGATAAAGCGGTCTGGTCTTTGATACACCAGTTAATCACGCGTTTGCCACGGTAAATCAAACCTTGCTCTTGATAAATCCGGAACGCGCGTTTTACAGCTTCTTGATATTTCTCATCCATCGTGAATCTAGTTCTGGACCAATCAAGCGAGCAACCGAGTTGCTTGAGTTGATCGAGAATTATATTTCCGTACTTCTCTTTCCACTCCCAAACTTTTTCGAGAAACTTTTCTCGGCCCAAGTCATGTCTAGAGATTCCTTCTTTTTTCAAACTCTTTTCCACCGCATTCTGCGTGGCAATGCCCGCGTGATCCGTGCCCGGTAGCCAGAGCGTTTTCTTACCGCGCATTCTTTCGAATCTAATCAAAATATCAGAAATCACATTCTCCAGCGCATGACCCATGTGCAGGTTGCCCGTCACATTCGGCGGCGCAATACAAATAGTGTAAGGTTCACCCTCCAAATTATCCGGATTGAAAAAACCGCTCTGTTCCCACAGTTCATAAATCCGCTTTTCTGTTTCTTGCGGCTGATACGGCTTCAGCAGTTTCTCCGCAATATTTACTGGTTTTTCGTCCATTTGTTCCTAAAATATAGCAAAATTAAGCCTTTTTGGCGAAAAAGAACCCCACCGCAATGGGTGGGGTGGGGTGCTGAAGAGAAAGAAGATAAACAAAATGAACGAGCTGAATGAGCAAGGCGGCAAACATAAACACCAGTGCTACGCGAAGCATCACCGAGCTTGTCTTGGGTCCAACATCTGTACATTTGCTTATGCACGCGGATATAACCCCTACGGCGAATAATCCACCAAAAATAAACGAAACCATGTTCTCATCTCCTTAAAAAATGTTCAAGTTTATCCCAAACGCCACTTATATATCTAGCAAACTTGGCTTATTTTGTCAAATAAGAAACAATTGGAGAATAATCTGTAACTCACCCCTTCGCCCCTCTCTTAAATTAAGAGAGGGGTTGGGGGAGCGTTATAATTGTAAATTCCCATCAGCTGTGATTTCTTCGCCGTCTTTCACAAACTCATTCTTGAGCGCGTGGAAGTAGCCGGCGACGGCGATCATCGTGGCATTGTCGGTGGTTAGTTTGGCTTCGGGGACGAGTAAGTTGATGTCTGGGAAAGTTTCGGAAGTCTTAGCGCGAAATTGCTTGATTAACTCTTGATTATTCGCCACGCCTCCCGCAATTATCACGCTTTTCGGCGCGTGTTTCTTGATGGCTAAAATTGTTTTGGCGAGCAAAACATCTATCACGGCTTGCTGGAATTCGCGCGCGACTTCAGCTTTGTTTATTTCTGGATTTTTTTGGACTAAATATAAAACAGCAGTTTTTAAGCCAGAGAAAGAGAAGTCTAAATCACCAGAATTAATCATCGGGCGAGGGAGTTTCTGTTCCAGTTTTGGCAGATTTTCTTGTTCAGCTTGAGATGCAAGATTGCCGATTTCGGGTCCGCCGGGATAAGGCAAGCCGAGGATTCGCGCGACTTTATCAAAAGCTTCGCCCACCGCGTCATCGCGCGTCTCGCCTAATTTCTCATATTCTAGCCAGCTTTTGCTTAAAATTAATTCTGTATGCCCGCCAGAAATCAAGAGTGCCAAAATCGGGAAATCGGGCGGTGTGCTGTAATTCAATAACGGCGACAAGAGATGCCCCTCCATATGGTCTACAGGCACGCTGGGGGCCTCCCAGACGCATGACAGAGCCTGAGCCGTGTTCACGCCCACCCAGAGGGCTGGCTCGAGACCTGGGCCACGGGTGAAGGCAATAACGTCAAATTTGGGGGCACGATATTGAGCCGTGAAATCGAGAATGTGTTGTAATACTTCTGGCTCGCGCGCGAGAATTTGCGCCAGTTTTTGCTGCAATTCTAGACTAATTTTTTGCTCACTTTTTTCTATTTTTTCTAGCAAACTTGCTTGCGCTAGCGCTTCTTGCACGAGAGGGATGATATTTCGCGCATGTTCGCGCTTGGCCAGATTGGGGACAACGCCGCCCCACTCGGCGTGCAGTTTGACTTGAGAAGAAACACAGTGCGCTAGAACTTTAAATTTGGGCGTACTAAATTCGCCACTAGCTTCTACTATACTAATAGCCGTCTCGTCGCAACTCGTCTCTATGGCTAGAATAATCACGGTGCTATAATAACATGAGCGTGGCTCTTTACTAGACTAGCAAAAAGGAGAACAATAAAGTGAGGTGATGTCATGGATCAGACGATCAGTTACGTTCTGTTCAAAATTTTCTTGCGTCGAGGTAATGAAACAGAAATTCTTTCTCGGGCGGTTGGACCATTCTGGAGCAAAGATCAATCAGCTCGGTGGCAAGTTGAGGCCAAGGAAATTATCCGTACTCCGCGACTTCTCCAAGAAGGAGTGGTCGGTGCGGGTTGTGGCGAATTATCACCAGCTTCTGAATTCGTCGCAATTGATCCAGAGGAATATTCGCCCAGCGTTCTGATTGGTGGGATGTTGAGGCAGTATTTCCGGCACGCGCAGATTCCTCGCTTGGTTGATCAAAACTGAAAACCCCGTTCTGGAAAGAGAATATCTTTCAGAACGGGGTTTGTTCGACTTGAAGTGGGCGGTACAGGACTCGAACCTGTGACCCTGTCTACGTCAAAGACATGCTCTACCAACTGAGCTAACCGCCCTCGTGAGAGCTAATTTAGCAGATTTAAGCGTGATTATCCACTCCCACCGCCTCACTGATATTCTGGAAGCCGTCGCGCTGGAGTAGTGCCACCAAGCCACGATTTATTTCACCAATCACTTGCGGACCCTCGAAGATCATGCCGGTAATCATTTGTACGAGCGAGGCGCCGAGGCGAATCTTGCGATAAGCGTCTCCAGCGTCAGAAACACCACCACAACCGATTAAGACGAAACGTTTGCCAGTCTGACGATAAATATACGCGAGCATTTTGTCAGCCAATTCTTGCACCGGCTTGCCACTGATCCCGCCAGTGGCCGGAATATTTTTATCAAAGATTTTCGGATTGTCGCGTTTCTTGGTGAGATTGCTACAGATAATACCGTGCACGCGATGCTTGCTCGCAATTTCTAGAATATTATCTAACTGCTCTTGAGATAAGTCTGGCGAGAGTTTAATAAAAATTGGTTTGCTGGTAGCGATCGTGTCTAGAATATCAAGCAAGTAATCTAAGCGATGCGGGATGATGAAAGGCTGGCCACCGGTGGCATTGGGGCAACTAATATTGATAGTAGTGTAATCGCCGATATCAGCGAAAGCGCGGAAAGCTTTGGCATAATCTATCACCGCGTTCTTGATGTCTAAATTATCTGAACAGTTCGTCATGGCCACACTGGTGCCGAGGATATTCTCAAACTTTTTCTGACTCAATTTATTAGCAACAGCCTCACAGCCGTCGTTCTTCAAACCATAATAAACCACCAAGCCTTGCGACTCGGGCAAACGCCACAAGCGGGGTTTGGGATTACCAGCACAGACTTGGCCAGTCACCGAACCAATTTCTTCGAAGCCGAAGCCGACAGCCGGAATGATGTCGGTCAGCTCAGCATTCTTATCAAAGCCGGCCGCGAGGCCAAGAGGGTTGGCAAATTTGAGACCCAAAATCCCTTGCTCTAAGCTCGGATGAGCGTAATGAAGCAGAGACTTAGTCAACTTTTTAGTTAAACTGTGACTGCCTAAAAATGACCCAAAATGGGTCATTTTATCATGCACAGTCTCTGGATCACTAAGGAAAAAGATGGGCTTAAGGGCTCGAGTATACAGTGTGCTAATTACCGACATCTTGTTATTAACTATATGCTTCTCCTAGAACAATGCAACATGCAAAGATGGACGAATACTGCTAAAATTAGAGTGTGACGGCTTCTACTGAAACAACTGAAATAATCAAAAAGTATGTGCGCGTGGCGAACTATATCAGCGCGGCGCAGATTTACTTGCAAGATAATTTTCTCTTAACAGAACCGCTAGAACCAGCGCATATTAAGCCACGATTACTTGGCCACTGGGGCACTTGCCCGGGAATTAATTTTGTCTACGCTCACTTAAACGCTTTAATTAAAAAAACCGGCGCTGATTTTATTTTCCTACTCGGTCCCGGCCACGGTTTTCCAGCACTTCAGGCTAATCTTTTTCTAGAAAATACGCTAAAACAGTTTTATCCCAAAGCGACATCTGATCTGGCTGGCTTGGCTTATATCGCGCGCCAGTTTAGCTGGCCTTACGGCTTCCCGAGTCATAGTTCGCCAGCCACGCCGGGCGTGATCTTGGAAGGTGGCGAGCTGGGTTACTCGCTGGCGACGGCTTATGGTGCGATTCTTGATAATCCAGATCTCATCGCCGCGTGCTTGATTGGCGATGGCGAAGCCGAGACGGCCACACTCGCGACCTCGTGGCACTTGAGTAAATTAATCAGCGCGCGCGAGAATGGCGCTGTGTTGCCGATACTCCACTTGAATGGCTACAAAATTTCCGGACCGACAATCTTTGGCCGGATGTCGGATCAAGAACTTCTAGCGCTCTTCACGGGCTATGGCTACGAGCCGGCGATTGTGAGTGGCGAGGGTGACGAGGTTTACAGCGCCATGGAAGAGACTCTAACGGTGTCTTATCACAAGATTCGCGAGATCCAGAAACAGGCTAGAGCTGGTGAGAATCAGAATCACTCACCCCGCTGGCCGCTGATTATCTTGAGAACGCCGAAAGGTTGGACGGGAATTAAAGAGCTAAATAGTCAGAAGATCGAAGGTAATTGCTTGTCGCATCAAGTTGTCGCGAGTGAGGCAAGGACTAATCCCGAACAGCTCGCGGCGCTGGAAGCTTGGCTCAAGTCGTATCAGATTCACGAATTATTTGATCCAGAGACTGGCTTGGCGCAAGATGTGCGAGATATTCTGCCGGCTGATGAGAAGAAAATGGGCCGGAGTGCGCATGCTAATGGCAACAAAACCACAGAACTTGTTTTACCAGAAATTACTAATTTTACGGAAGAGGCGAGTGTCCCTGGCACGATCGGCTCTAGTAGTATGCGGCGGATTGGACTGTATCTAGCGGAAGTTTTTAAATTAAATCAGAATCAAAAAAACTTTCGTCTCTTGTCGCCAGACGAGACTTATTCGAATAAGTTAGACGCGGTTTTCTCACAAACTAGTCGCGCCTTCACCGGCGAGATCAAGCCGTGGGATCGTGATTTAGCACCTGATGGTCGCGTGATGGAGATGTTGAGCGAGAACGCGCTGCAAGGCTTGGCGCAGGGTTATGTGCTCACTGGTCGCTGGGCGGTCTTCGCTTCTTATGAGGCTTTCATCCAAGTGGTCGCCAGCATGGCGGATCAATATGCCAAATTCTTGCGCATCGCCCGTGAGACCTTCTGGCGTGGAACTCTGCCTTCGCTCACTTATATTCTCACTTCATCTGGTTGGCGGCAGGAGCATAACGGCTTTTCGCATCAGAATCCGGGCTTCATCAATAACATGCTCGAGAAGCAGGGTTGTTTCGTGAAAGTTTTCTTCCCGCCGGACGCTAATACGGCATTAGCAGTTTTGAAAAAATGTTTGAGCACTAAGAGTGAAATAAATATTATTGTGGCTGGTAAGACTCTTGAACCACGCTGGCTCTCGCCAGAATTGATTGCGCAAGAATTAGATCAGGGTTTATTAACTTGGGACTTTGCGAGTGATCCGGATCCGGATATTGTGCTCTCTGGCGTGGGTGAATACTTAACAAAAGAAGCGCTCGCCGCGATCGCGATTATCAAGCAAGAAGCGCCGGAGATCAAAGTGCGATTTGTAAATATTTTAGAAATCTCGGCGATTGGTCTTGGTGATCAAGCTTGTCGCGCGCCGGTTTACCAGTTTGAGGATTACTTTACGGCTGATAAGCCAGTTATCTTCAACTTCCACGGTTATCCGGACACGCTCAAGCAAGTGCTGTTTAATCATCAGAATATCAAAGACAGATTTTCTGTGCATGGTTATACGGAAAATGGCTCAACGACGACGCCATTTGATCTGCATCTCCGCAATGGCACGAGCCGGTATAATCTCGCGATCGAAGTGTTTGAGAAAATGCGCACAGTCGGCGTGCTGGATAGCTTGAAAGCCGAACGCCTGATAAGCTTATATCAAGCGAAGATTACAGAACATAAAGAATATATTATTAAAAACGGCGTCGATCCTGACGAAGTAGAAAACTGGCAATGGCAAAAAATTTAATCATCAATCTGGGCAGTCAGTCGCGGAAGTACGCGCTAGCCGAAGGCGGGCAAATTCTCGCGCGCTCACACTTCGAGGCTGGAGCAGGGAGTTTGGAGGAAGCTTTACAGAGTTGGCAGAAGGCTGGCAATTTAGCAGAATTTGCGGAAATTAATAAAGTGGGGATTAGAATTGTCGCGCCGGGCACTTATTTTACTGCTCATCAAGAACTCACAGCCGAATATTTTGCTAAATTAAAGTTAGTTACAACTGATTGGCCACTCCATCTTGCGCCGGTGCTAGCCGAGCTGGAAATAGTGAGAACTCTCTTGCCTCAAGCTAAACTCTTCGCGCTTTCTGATTCTGCTTTTCATCAACCGCTGCCGGAATACTCGCGTTTATTGCCGATCGATCAGAAGTTAGCTAGTCAGCACGATCTCTACCGCTTCGGCTATCACGGTTTCTCGCTCGCTTCTGTTGTTAGTCAGCTGGCCAGCAAATCTGAAGGCTTGCCAGAGAAGGTAATCGTGGCGCATCTCGGTGGTGGTGCGAGCGTGACAGCGTTAAGTCATGGCAAAACAGTCACCACTTCGATGAGTTACAGTCCGATTAGTGGTTTGCCGATGAGCACGCGGAGTGGTGACTTGGATCCGGCGGTCGTTCTGAAATTATTACAAGAAAGTAAACTCTCGCCAGAGGCTCTCTTGCAAGATTTGGAGAAGAAGTCTGGCTTGCTCGGCCTAAGTGGTGAGAGTGGGGAAGTGCGGGAGTTACTGGAAAAAGAAAAAAATGGCGACGCTCGAGCGGCGCTAGCGATTGAGTATTTTATCAGATCAATTTTGCAATATCTCGCTGGTTACGCGGCGGTGCTCGGTGGCGCAGACCTAGTAGTTTTGACCGGCACTATCGCTGAACGTTCGGAATCTGTTTCTAGCCGCCTGCGCGTTGGCTTAAACTTCTTCCTCAAACCCGAACAGGTGATTGTGTTACTAACTGATGAAATGCGCGAGATGGCGATTGTTCTGACGAAGTTAGGAGATTTGGCTAAGGCTTGATTGGCGAGTGTGTGGGTTGGCTCTATTTTTCCGCTATTGCGACGCCTTTGTACATAAAACCGAGAGGTTTGAATTTTTGGGTAAAATTCTCGATTTTTTGCATTTCAAAACCGGCATCGAGAATAAGTTTTTCGATTTCTCTATTTAAGTGGCAGCCCCCGGCAATTCTGGTGGAAATCGGGGTGAGAAAATTCTGGATTTTAAAGATGAAAGATTTGGGCGATTTTCCGTGTTCAACAAATGAGAATTTCCCACCCGGTTTCAACACTCTGAAAATTTCTCGGAGAGCAATCTCTGGATTGGGAATACTGCACAAGCTCCATGTCGAGACAACGGAATCAAGAGTGTTGTCGGGAAGCGGGATGCTTTCGGCCGAGGCTCGAAGATGTTCAATCGAGAATGACACATTTCTAATCCTTTCTTGAGCGAGAGTGTACAGTCCCTCCGACGGATCAAGGGCGTAGAGTTTGCTGGTGTTTGTGTAATATGGAAGATTAAGTCCTGAGCCAAATCCGATTTCGAGCACAACGCCACTTACCTCGTTTACAACATCAACTCGGTGTCTTTCCAAATCCCGATTCTTCATCCTTAAATTAAGATATTTAGGGAGAATGTATTTGTTGTAGAAATTCATAAGTTTGGCGGAAGAGGAGAGGTTGCGTGCATTACGGCTTTCTCATCCTCCAGCTTCTCGACATCGGTTCTTACTAAATAACTTTAGTTCGAACCGCTGTGGCGGAAGAGGAGAGATTCGAACTCTCGATGAGGTTTCCCCCATGCCGGTTTTCGAAACCGGTGCCTTCAACCACTCAGCCACTCTTCCTTAGTGTGCTACCACACTAACATTTCTTGTCATTCTTGTAAAAAATGCTATATTTTGAGAGCCAAATTAAGTAAACAAGCCAAGGCCCCATCGTCTAACGGTTAGGACATCGGCTTTTCAAGCCGGTAACCAGGGTTCGATTCCCTGTGGGGTCACACACTTGCATTCTCAAGTTTAATATAGTATAGTCTGGCCTGCTCAGTTCCTTGTTGTTGAGGGACGCAAATTTGGGAAAATAATTGAAATAAAGAAGAAGGGAGTTGGCTCATGGCTGACAAAAGTTTGGCGGTCTTGGCAAATGCTCAAATGGAGTTGCGCAGAGGAGAGGGTGGGGTACTACTTCTCAGTGGTACCCTGGAAGCGCATCATGACTCTCTCATTGGTGGACAGAAAGGCGGGACACTAGCACTAAGCGGCGAATTGCTGGTTTCGGGAGGCAATGGTCAAGATGTTGGGCTCGAAATCAGACTTGGCAATATTTCGGTCCGCGGCCTTCTCCAACTTGATGGCCTGACGGCTGAGCAGATTCTTTTTCTGTTTGGGAAAGCCATGCCAGCCGCTTGTCTCAATGCTCCACCAAAGGTCACAGCCGCCTGAATTTTTCACCTTCCCTCACATCACAGAAAGAAAAAAGCCCCGGCGATCTTGCATCGCCTGGGCTTTTTATTTATTTTTGTTTACTAACTCTTAGCGCGTGCCTGCCAATTTCATCATCACTTCCCAAGTGACGTGACCAAAGTAGCCGGTGACGGGCAAACTGTGGGCTTGCTGGAAGAGTTTGAGACTTGCTTCGGTGAGCGGACCGAAGGTGAGCGTCTCCTGACTTGGTGAGCCGGGGCCGCCCGTAGCGAGAGGGAAGCCAAAGCGGTTGAGCAACACTTGCAGGTCATAGACATAAGAACCGTAGTTGCCCAAGAAGAGGTCTGGTGGTGGCACGGTTGGTGCAGGCTGGTTCTCTGCAATGGTGGTAAGTAACTGAGACAAGACAGACTGAGTCTCTGTATTGCCGGCGCTTGGTGCAGAGGTTTCGTTAGTAGCGGTCACTGCTGCTGGACTAGCCACGGGTGCAGAGATAGAAGTGTCTACGTAGCCAGAGCCACCACTAGTAGTTGTATTAGACGTGTCTGGTGTTTGGTCCTGATTATTACCACTGTTGCCGGACTCCACTTGCGGGTTATTTTCGTTATCGTCGGTAGGATTGGAACAAGAGTCGGTAGTAAAGGTCTGAGCGCTACCAGTGCCCGTGTCACCAGAGTTGGTGGCATAAGCTTGGAAGTAGTAATCAGTGTCGCATTCTAGGTCAGAGAGGGTAGAGCTAAAGTCGCCGGTGGAGAAGGTGCCACTCTCCTCAGCGTCTGAGCCGTAGCTGAGTGTAGTACCGTAGTGGAAGCCTCTGGCTGTGGCATCGGCGCCACCGGTATCACTAATATTGCCATTGAGCGTAGCGCTATCTTCGTCTACTCCAGTAGCGGCCGAAGTTGTAACAGTTGGCGCCGCGACATTATCTCCACCGCCACCACCAGGGCCGGGGTCAATGCATTCGCCGTCAATTATCTGCATCGGTGGGTCGCAGGGTTGCGCTTCTCCTTGACCAGGAGCCGCGATTAATTGCTTTCCATCAGGGCTGGGGCCTTTCTTGGAGAATATACTACTGAAGAAAATGATGACCAGGATTAATAAGACTACAATAAGGTAACTATTTGGTCTCTTTGTTTCGCTCATGATTTTATTTAAATAAAATTAGCTTCTAATTAGCTAAGATTATACCATAATCTCAATTTTGGCGCCTAGCTTCTGCAGTCTAGTCACTAGATCCTCATAGCCGCGGTTAATCGAATAGATATTGCGCAGGATGGAAGTGCCTCTGGCCGCCAGCATGGCGATTAAGATAATCGCCGCGGGCCGGAGTGCTGGCGGGCAAACTACTTCCGTGGCGCGCAGTTCGCTCGGGCCTTCGATATAGACGCGATGCGGGTCGGCGAGCATAATTTTCGCGCCTAGCTTGTTCAACTCCATATAATAAATAGCGCGATTTTCGTAAATCCAGTCATGGATCAGTGTGGTGCCGCGGGCTTGTGTGGCAATTGGCACAAAGAACGGTAAATTATCAATGTTTAAACCAGGGAAGGGTAGTGGATGAATTTTATCTTCCAACGCTTTGAGTTTAGAGCTTTTGGTCGTGATGTCTACTAGGTCTGTCTGGCCATTCGCGCTTTTGTAGCGCCGGCTTAGCTTAAACTTTAGACCCATTTTTTCTAGTTTCAACAATTCTAGCTCTAAAAAGTCGATTGGACAGCGTTTGATCGTTAATGCTGAGTTAGTTGTGGCCGCGATGGCTAGGAAGAGCATGGACTCAATCGGATCTTCGCTCAATTCAAATTCCACGTCGCGCTCGATTTTAGCTAAACCAGTAATTTTAAGCGTACTCGAACCAATGCCTTCAATTTTTACCCCCAAGAGCTCGAGAAAATAGCACAAATCGCGCACCATGTAATTGCTTGAGGCAAGCTTGATCGTTGTTTGGCCGGGGATCAGGCTGGCGGCAATCAAGGCATTTTCCGTCACTGTGTCGCCAGTTTCATACAGCACAATCTCGGCCGGGCGTAATTTTGTCGCGCTCACTTCGTAATCAGTTTCGTGGGATTTGATTTTCACGCCTAGTTTTTCTAGTGCAAATAAATGTGGTCGGACTGTCCTCTCGCCCAGTTTGCAACCGCCCGGATGCGGAAATTTGAAGCGCGATTCGTGGTGGACCAGCGCGCCAATCATCAAGAGCACATTTCTGGTCTTGCTGGCCGATTCGGTGTTGATTTCTGCCAGTTTAAACTTAGTTGGCGGTTGGATGATTAGATCGTTGCCTGATTTGGTAATTTTTACACCAAGACTCTCCAGTACTTCCAGAATCCGCGCCACTTCTTCGATTTTTGGCACGTTCTTGAGCGTGGTTTTGCCGCGATTAATCAGCGAGGCGCAGAGTAGCGCGACCGCCGCATTTTTAGACCGATTAGTGGTAATCTCGCCAGACAATTTTTTCCCGCCTTCTATCTTCAAATTTACCGTTTCTGACATTATTTTTTGACTATCAACTATTGAGATGCAAATATTGGTAAATATTTTCCAGCGCTTTGATCGCGTCACCGGCGGCGATATTATTCTGATGATACAGCGCGTCGGTGCAATCGCCAGCCGCCCAGATGCCGGGCGTGCTGGTAGCTTGGGTTCGTGGATCAACCGGAATCGAGCCGTTCGTGTTTAATTTCACTACATCTTGCACGGGCCAAGTGCTCGGGACCAGGCCAATTTCCACAAAGACGCCGTCAGTTTTTAGCTCTTTTTGCTCGCCAGTTTTACTATCTTTATAAACCAAACTAGACACAAATTTTCCACCTTTAAATTCTATTAGCTCAGCATTAGTGATTAATTTTACTTTGCTATTTTGCTTCACTTTTTCCACTGTAATTTCGTCAGCTCTAAAACTTTCACCACGGTGGATGAGCGTTACACTTTTACAATAAGCCAAGAGTTGAGAAACAGTCTCGAAAGCCGCATTACCACCACCAATCACCACCACATCTTTATCCGCAAAGAGTGGCCCGTCACAAGTCGCACAATAAGTGATCCCTTTTTGCTCAAACTCTTTGGCGCCCGGCACAGTCAGTTTCCGCCGCTCAGCGCCAGTCGTCATCAAAACTGCTCGCGCTTGCACGTTCTCACTGTTATCCAACTTTGCTGTAAAAGTTTTTTCAGTTTCTTTTTTACTAATCTGCTCCACTCTCACGCCTTCTTTAATCACAAAATCCGTTTCGTTCTGGTAACTAAACAAATGCTGTTTTAAATTTTTTGCTAGTTCTTCGCCGGAGATATTTGTTGTGCCGATCCAATTATAAATTTCTGCCGAGACACTGGATTGCCCGCCAAATTCACCAGCGACCACTAGAGTTTTTAACCTTTTCCGCGCGGCATACACACCAGCTGCCACCGCCGCTGGGCCACCGCCAACGATAAGTAAGTCGTGAGTCATGTGCGTCTCTAGATTGTACTACTTTTTCGGCCGTCGGAGAAAAGCGGGGATAGACGACCAGTCGTCATCTTCGGTATTCTCGAGATTATTATTTAAACTATTAGCTTGATTCTGGCTCTTCTTGTCTTTCAACTCTTTCAATTCTCTCTCGCGTGTCTCAGCTGGACTTTCGGGCTTTTCTTTTTTCTCATCAATCACGCGCGCTTCGTTGCCGGCAAGCAAGTTCTTCTTCCGCACATTCTCAGGGAAGCCGGAGGCAATGACTGTCACTTTGATCTCATTTTTGCCGAGCTTTTCATCATGAATAGCGCCAAAGATTACTTTGGCATTTGGATCAATCGAGGAAATAATCACCTTCGCGGCTTCTTGGATCTCAAACATGGTCATCTTGTCGTCGCCGGCAATGGCAAAGAGTACGCCCTTGGCGCCATCAATCGCCACATCGAGGAGGGGAGAATTAATCGCCGCTTTGGCCGCTTCCACGGCGCGATTCTCACCAGCGCTACGGCCAATACCCATCAGCGCCGAACCAGTGTTGGCCATAATCGCTCGGATGTCGGCAAAGTCCACGTTGATGATACCGGGCGTGGTGATGAGATCAGAGATCCCTTCCACCGCCTGGCGCAGAATTTCGTCACACATCGCAAAGGCGTTAGTGGCCGTGGTGTTTTTATCAATAATGCCAAGCAGTCTGTCGTTGGGGATCACAATAATCGCGTCCACTTCTTTGCGGATCTCGTCAATCGCCTTATCCGCAATCTGCATGCGCTGATTGCCCTCAAAGAAGAATGGCTTGGTCACCACGCCAATGGTGAGAATACCTTGATCCTTGGCTGATTTGGCGATCAAGGCACTAGCGCCACTAGCGGTGCCGCCACCCACGCCACAAGCGATGAAGACCATGTCCGCGCCCTTGATGGCGTTCTGGACTTCTTCCATACTCTCTTCCGCCGCTTTGCGGCCGATTTCTGGATTCATCCCTGCTCCCAAACCTCTAGTTAGATTTTTACCAATATGCACTTTTTTCTTAGCTACCGAGTGATGCAAGTGTTGTGCATCAGTATTGATGGCAATAAAGTCCACGCCTTTGACCCCCGAGCGGACCATGTGGCTCACCGCATTGGTGCCCGAGCCACCCACGCCGATTACTTTAATCCGGGCAAAAGCTTCGATTTCTGGCTCAATCTTGGGCATAAGTGACCCTAGTCTAGCAGGGTGCAAAATAAATGCAAACTTGCCCGCCGGCTGGCGGGTGGGCGGTTTCAGACAAGAAAAAGCGCCACCTCCGAACGAATCGGTGAGTGGCGCGTGAGTCTTGATGTTGTCTGTGTCCTATGCGGCTGTCAGTTTTCTAAGTATCCGAGCATTGGGACCGAAGAGCAAAATCAATATCGTAATGCTTTCAATCAGCAGAAAGGTGAGAGGCTGGGTGGCGTCTTCTAGCGTCCACTTTTTAATCGCTGCGCTTCCCAGAGCTGCGGCAATCCAGAAAAGCATCCAAGCAAGAAAATTTTCTCGACTCGGATCTTCCCAAACCGACTTAAATGTCGGGAATGCGCCCACTATTAGTCCGCCACAACTTATGACGATACCCCAATTTGGATCACCTCGGATGAGCCAAAGTGAAATAGCCATCACGACAATTCCGAGACAGAGTTTGTCTAGGAAACTCCAGCCCGGCTTTCCATACTTGAGTGTGACTAAGAAAACGATCCACACTCCAGTAACCGCTCCAATGATCAGTCCTCCAGCGGTGTGTTTGACCAGCATTCCGCACAGCGTGATCGTGTCAAGAATGCCCCAGATAAGCCAAGATGCCTTGCAGGGTTCGGTTTTTCCTGGTGTACCTGGTGGAAGATTTCGATCGCGACAGATCGCCCAAATGTAGGGGATAAAGGCGACAATAATCATAACACCGGCCAGATTCGATAGAGTATCTTTGGCTGACATCGCAGCCTCCTTTCACGTTTATTTCGAAGACCAAGTTAAATTCAGAAACACGAACGCAATTCTTAGCCTAGCAGATTAAAGTTAATCTGTCAAGCACTAAAAAAGCCCTAAAATTAAGGCCAGAATTCTTTGAGCCACTTCACAAAGCTGGATTTGGTGGAGTGAGCGATTTTTTCGCCCAGCGATTCTTCGGAAACTAAGCCAAAACCAAATAAGCACAAGCCGTAAGCGACCACCCACGAGGCATCGCGAATTTGATTTTTTAAGTGCGTGGCTTGGGAGACGTCGAAAAGTCGTGCCGGTAATTTGAGTAGAGATTTAGCCACGCGTTCGATATTTTCTAGATTACCACCCGCGCCCACAATAATTGCGCCGGCGGGCAGCAAACCATTTCGGCCAATTTTCTTGAGATGTGCGTCAACTGATTCGAAAATGTCACTTAATCTGGCTTCGATAATTTCGTCTAATTTTTTCTTTAAACTTGTGGCTTGATCGCGACCGCCCAATTTCAACTGCTCCGCTTCTTCTAGCGAGACCTTCAAACCCAGCGCAATGTCGTTAGTCACATCATTAGAGCCAAATGGGAAAACTTGGAGCGACATCGGCGTACTTTCTTCAAAGGTGATGACAGACGTGGTTTGCGAGCCAATGTTGACCAGCGCACAACCGGCCATTTTTTGTGCGGTTGAGAGTGTGGCAAAGCTCGCGGCCAGTGGCGCGGCCACCACATCTTCCACATTCAAGCCAGCCATGCTAACGACTCGCGCTAAGTCTTGCAAATGTTGACCCAAGCAGTGGATGAACAAAGTTTTGACTTCCAGCTTGCTCCCGCGCAAGCCTTCCGGCCGGCCCAGAACGCGCTCGCCGTCGAGTTTGAACGCAAAAGGAATGGTGTGGATAATCTGCCGATTCTGGAAGTCGCCGAGACTAGCGCGGCTGGCTTCTATTACTCTGTTCACATCGCTCTCGCTGATTTCCAGATCAGCCTTCGAGACCGCAATCTGGCCGCTGGCCACTTTGGCATCCAGCGTAATGCCGCCAATGGCGAGGTAAACATCTTTTAATTTAACTTTCGCCTGTCTCTCTGCTTCTTTAATCGCCTCCCGGAGATTTTCTAACGTTTCATCAAAATTAATTATATAACCCCGTTTTAGTCCGCGGGATTCGCGCTTGATCTGGCAGAGCACGCGCGGCACGCTCGACTCTGGCACCACTTCGCTCACCACCAGCCGGATGGCGGCGGTGCCAATATCAAGTCCTGCGACGATGTGACGTGCCATTCTTTTTATTTTTTAAATTCTTGCTTAATTTAAACAGCTTAATTAATTTTTCTTCTTCACGCTCCATTCTACTACCATGGTCAAGACCTTTCAAATGTAACAATCCGTGGATAAAGAGATAATCGAGCGAGAAGTTGTCGCGAATCGCCTGTTTTTTGTTAATTAGAATTTCGCCGGAGGTTTTAGACAGTGGGAAACTTAGTACGTTAGCAATTTTATTTTTGCTTCGCAATGTTTGATTCAACGTCAGCGCTTTTTTGTCGCCAATAAAGGCGAGACTCAAATCATAAGCCTCGCCGAGCACTGTTTCTTTAATTTTTTCCCAGTTTTTCTGCAACTAAATTTTTCTAGCTTAAATTTTGCCCAGCTTTTTTAATCTGTCGTAAGAAATCTTGCGGGTGAGGCGAGTGAGCGCGGACTTCTTCTTCTTAAAGTGCGACTGTGGCCGGGCATTGTAGCGGAGACTTTTTGCTCGCTTAACCACGCCAGACGACTGCACGCGCTTGGTAAAGCGTCGCAAGACGCTGGAATTGGACTCGTTGCCCTCTCGTTGGACTTCTACAGTGGTAATCATAATAAATTAAGAATAGTCTACACTAGCACGATTTAAGATACTCCGCAAGTTCGCTCATCTTTACGGTCTCTTGCGAGCGCGTTTCCATATTCCGCACTATCACGGTATTTTCCACCGCTTCTTTCTGGCCCAGAATTATTGTATAAGGCACTTGCAACTTTTCGGCTAAACCCAGTTGCGTGGCGAGTGAATCTTTCGAGAGCGATTGCGCAATCGGGATTTTTGCTTTTCGTAATATTTCTATAACACCAAAGCTTTTGAGTTTAGCGTCGAAAGAAAGTTGAATAAAGAAAATTTTCGGCTTTTTAATCAGTCTGGGATTTAGTGGCACATAATTTGGCGATAGCGCGAGGCGCTCAATACCGATCGCCGCACCCACGGCGGGTATATCTTTCTTATTCCCAATCGCGCGAGCGAGATAATCGTAACGGCCACCGGCGGCGATGGTGAGTGGTGCCGCCGCCGGAGCGCCATCGGCGCTGGCGGGAGCCATGGCCGTGGCTGGTTCGATAATCTCAAACACGGTTCTTGAGTAATAATCCAAACCGCGCACTAGCGTATTATTAATTTCATAGCTAATACCCATCATTTCCAGATATTCTAGAACTTCTTGGAAGTGTTTCTGGCAGTCGTGGCAGAGCGATGAGATGGGTGAGGGCGCGCTGAGCTTGATTGGCTGGCAAACGGGATTTTTACAATCTAGCAGTCTAAGTGGATTATTCTTGAAGCGCTCACGGCAATCACTACACACATCTTTGAGGTGTTTGCGATAATAATTCACCAGTTCGCGGCGGTAGATGTGCCGGCATTCTTTGTCGCCCAGACTGTTGATTTCTAGTCTTAAGTTTTTCAAACCAACTTCTTCCAGCATCAGGAGCATTAGTTTGATAATCATCGCATCAGCCACTGGCTTGGCCGTGCCGATCACTTCCACATCAAACTGGTGCAACTCGCGCAAGCGCCCGCGTTGCGGTTTCTCATGACGGAAAAGTGATCCGTAAGTGTAGAGTAAAACTGGTTGCGATTCGCTCTGCAAACCGTTCTCAAAGTAGGCGCGCATCACGCCAGCCGTAAATTCTGGCCGCATGGCCAGGTGATCGCCGCCTTTCGTCCGCAGGGTGTACATTTCTTTTTCCACAATATCCGTATTTTCGCCGACGGATCTGATGAACAAATTAGCGTGCTCCAGCACCGGCGTGCTGATGGGCCGGAAGCCGTAATAGCTCGCAATTTCGGAAGCCTTCTCGCAGAAGCCTTGCTGGTGATAATAAGCCATGTCGATCAGGTCGCGCATGCCTTTGGGCGCTTGAGGCAGAGCGGAATGTTCTCGCGCCAGGTCGCGCTCTTTTTCTTTCTCGCTTTTCTCTTTGCTATTTTTTAGATTCTTTTTCACAGTTTTTATTTTAAAAAATTATTTTGCTTGCGCTGGCTGACCGGGTAGATAAGCTAGCGTGCTGGGTGGCAAGAGCCGGAGAAATACTCGCCCAGTGATCAAGTTCCGCGGCAATGGCCCCCAAATGCGGGAATCTAAGCTCACCGGCCGATTGTCGCCCAGAACGAAATATTCGTTATTTAGCAATTTTACTTCCAGATTTGCGACAGCCAGATTTTCTTGCACATACGGCTCGGCTAGCTTAATTTGCTCTGGTTTATTGCCAACTGTCGTGATCAAGACTTCGCCATTAGTTATTTTTACGGTTTCGCCAGGCAGGCCGATTATTCTCTTGATGAAGTGCTTGGCTGGATCTTTGGGATATTTAAACACGATCACTTCGCCGCGGATTGGCTCACGAAAGTAGTAAGACAACTCGTCTATGACTAAGTACTGATTGCTCTCAAAGGTCGGATGCATGGAACTGCCGCTGACAATGAACGGTTGCGCGACAAAAGTCCGGATTGGCAGCACAATTACTAGCGTAATCGCCACAAATTTGACGATTTCCCAGATAGTTGAGCGGATTTTGGTCCACATCGTGAGGTTAGTTTATTACAGTTTGGCGACACAAGCAAGATTTGGCCTGATTTGCTATAATCTAGGGTGCAAAATTAAGCTAAACAGCAACATGACCGACTTGCCGAAAGTGTTAATTATCGAAGATGATCACTTCTACCAGAATAAATGGCTGCGTGACCTGGCCGGCCGGGCCAATATTGTCCGCGCTTTTGATCAAGAAGAAGGCCGAAAAATGTTTGCCGAGCATCCGGATGTCAAAATGATCGTGATGGACGGTTATGTGCCAAATTCGAGCGCCAAAACTCTCACCGATAAACCCGGCGAGGCCACCACTCTAGAATTGGTGCGAGAATTGCGAAAAAGTTTTGCTGGCGTAATCTTGGCCGTTTCTTCTAGTATCAATCGCGACTTAAAAAGTGCCGGTTGCGACGAAGTTTGCGAAGATAAGGACGAAGTGGGCGCCGTGGTGCTAAAGTTGTTGGATAAATAAACATGAGTAACTATTTTATTTTAGGTTTGGGAAATCCGGGAGAAGAGTATCGCGAAACGCGCCACAATGCCGGGCGGATTGTGGCGAGTGAGATAGAAAAAAGATTAGCTAGTCCGTCAGCTGACGGAAAAAAAATAAAATTTATTGTGCCAGGCGAGAAAGTGATGATGAATCAGTCTGGCAAGAGTTTAGTTGGCTTGATTAAGACCAAAAAAGACGCGGCTAAACTAATCGTGATCCACGATGATCTGGATTTACCAATTGGCAAATTTAAAATCAGCTGGAATCGCGGCACGGGCGGGCACAGAGGTTTAGAATCTATTCTTCGGCAAATCAAAACCACAGAATTTATCAGGTTTAGACTGGGCATTGCGCCGGTGACACCAAGCGGGAAAACCAAAAAGCCGAGTGGCGAAGAAAAAGTGCTGAAGCACATTTTGGGCGAGTTCAAACCACTAGAACTCAAAATTATCAAAAATCTGGGTAAAAAAGCGAGCGAAGCGGTGGAGACGATAGTGGGGGAAAGCTTAGCAAAAGCAATGACGCTGTTTAATTGATAAGAAGAGCTTGTAAGTTCACCACCCCCCCGCTCCTCATTAACACTCGGAGCACCCCCTCCTTAATCAAGGAGGGGGTTGGGGGAGGTCATAGGGCTAACTAGGGCCGTTTTTACGAAAAAGCTTGACTTTTTAAATCGATAAGAGTACAGTAGTGGCTGGAATAGTAAAGTGGCCATTTTTGGCTACTTTTGACATCGAGATAAACAATGTTTTTGAAAGGAAAAGCTCATGTTCAATTCCGAAGGACTCCCCGAAAGATTGAGTGGAGATCGTTATCGTGCGTTTTTTAGAGGACAGCATCCATTGTTGGTAGCGCTTTTTAAGAAGCGCCAGACTACTAAAGGTTGCACTCAGTTTCCACGTCCTGGTCAGGAAGTATCTTGGCCACTACGGTTGGAGGTGATCTATGAGCAGGACAATGACGGTTGGACATCTATCAAACGCGTGGTCTTGCTCTTGCCTGTGGATGAAGGTCAGGGACGACCTCCTCACCGCGCTACTCTTTATGATCACACAAGACAGCCGGACGCAGAACAACACGGGAGAAAATACTTTTATCTTTACGAAGAAGCAGTCAGAGAACTCTTGTTAGACGCTCTGACTTCTTTTGCTAGAGATCGAGAAGGAGTAGCTCTCTCTCGATTAGCACTTCATCCCGAGAGGATTCCCACAGAGCCGACCGAGGGAGAGGGTGGGGACGACGAAGAAGCTCTGGTTGTTGATAGGGCGCTCCATGTCGAAGAAACCGGAGTTAATACCCACGAGGTTCGAGCGCAAATCCATTGAGATCAACTGTGCGTGCTTGCTCACCAAACGCCGCTTCCCATTCGGGTCGCGGCGTTATTTTTTCGTTTAATTTTTTTTAGCAAAACTACTTCGCTTTCTCTATTTTTCCGCTTTCTTCTCCATTTTCTCCAGAGTTTTGTGGCCCAAGCTTAGGGTCATTTTGTGGGCCTTTGGCTCAAAAACGTTGATGGTAAAAGCGTAACTCTTGCCGAGAGCGAGCTCTTGCTTGAGCGCTTCGTCACTCGCAAATTCCGAGATGTGGACGAGGCCAGCCACGCCTTCCTCAATGCTCACCAGCGCGCCATGCTTATTGTGCTTAATTACCACGCCGGTTACATGATCACCGCGTTTGTACTTTTTCTCCGCTTCTTGCCACGGATTAGGCTTGAGCGCTTTGATCGAGAGCGAAATTTTGTCGTCTTTAATTTCAATAATTTTTGCTTTCAGTTTATTGCCAATTTTATACAAATCACGCGGATTCTCCACCAGCGACCAATCCATTTCCGAAATGTGGATAAGACCTTCGAAGCCGTCTTCGATTTTGACGAAAACGCCAAAGTCCACCACGCCCGTGACTTCGCCAGCTACCACATCGCCGAGGTTGTATTTAGAAACAATGTCGCGCTTGCTCTTACTCGAGACGGCTTTTTCTGAGAAGATTAGCTTACCCTCTTTGGGGTCAGCACCAATCAAGTAGACCGGCAACTTCTGGCCCACTAACTTTTTCAACTCCTCCATAATTTTGTTTCGATCGCCGTCCGCGACTTTGGGATAATGCTCTGGTTTAAGTTGGGAAGCGGGGATAAAACCGTCCAAGCCTTGCCACTCCAGTGTCAGTCCGCCTTTGTTGGCATTTTTCACTAGCACTTCAAATAGGGTATTCTCTTCGATTGCCTTCTTAGCCTCTGACCAAACTAGTGCCTGCTTCGCCTCTTTTAGAGATAATTCTATATAGCCGTTCTCGCCCTCCGGCAAGACCACCTTGGCGCTGATAGAATCACCGGGATTGATTTCTCTAATCACATCACGCGCGTTTAAGTATTCCCGACCAAAGATAATGCCTGTCCCAAACGGTGGGATATCCACATACACCGACATTTTGGCTTTGCTGATCACCGTGCCGGCCACAATCGCGCCCTCGCGAGGCTTCTCGGCCGTCGCCTTCAAGATCTCATCCATTGGGGTGAGCGGCAAGACTGTTTCGGGGGTAATATCAGTGTTATCTTTGGTCAAATTTGTCATAGACAGACATTATATAGATTCCTTTACTTTAATCAAGTATAATAATCGAGTATACTAAATTAGTGTGAAATAGTGTCGAAATTATTAGTTTAAAATTATTCATGAAAAAATTAGTTATTAGTCTTTTTGTTTTGTTATTTGTGGTCTCTGGCGCGGTGCTGGCTACACAGTTAGCGCAAGCGCAAACTTATCCGTCCAGCGTTTCTGGCGCCAGCCAGTCCACAATTGATGGGATTAATGCTTGGTTGCTTGGCTTAGCGGCGCAATATGGTGGCAATACGTCTGGTAGTACCGGCGGCTACACACCGCCACCGGCCACACCGGCGAGTCAGTTACCGGCTGGCTATAATGCTGTCAGTGGCAATGCCGGCGACTTTACCACTCTCACAGGCGCGATTATCAATGGCAATCACGGCGGCGCGAATGACTACAACTTCCGCGTCTGGTATCCGGGTGGCGGCACACTCACCGGTACCGAGCTCTCGGGTATCAAGAACTGGAACGGCTTCTGGAGCGCGCTGTGGGTTAAGAGCGGCGGCGGTGCGGGCAGTGCCAACCGCGCGATCTATGCCGATGGTCCGGTGACGATTATGAACGGCAATGTGGGTATTGGCATCGAGAGTCCATACAGCCAAGACAAGCTACACGTGGCCGGTAATATCCGGGCTGACGACACAATCGTGGCGAGCAAGGGTCTCTGTGTGGGCGGCGGCACAGACGAGTTCCGTTGCACCAATGACGGTAATCAGTCTGGTGCCTGGTGTGGAATCCAGCACACCGCTGGGTTTATTACGCTCAATAGCTTCCCTTGTAAGGGTGTGCCATTCCCAGGTTGCCCAACCGGTTATGCTTACACTGTGGTGGGCACCAACGCTTACAATATTCCAGACACTTACACTTGTATGAAGACGGGTACTGGTTATCCGTAGATCTGGCTAACTGATTCTGTTTCTCACAAAAAACTCGCTTCACTCTTAGCGAGTTTTTTGCTACTGTGGGTAAATCATGAATAAATCAACAATTTGGGCAATAATAATTATCTTAGTTTTGATAATCGGCGGGGTGTGGATGAGCAAGAAGCCAGTTGCGCCAGTGGCCAGTGAGCCAATCAAGATCGGCGTAATTGCACCACTGACTGGAGTGGTGGCCGATTACGGTGAAGAAATTAGGAAAGGCGCGATGGCCGGAGCGGCTGGGAAAAATGTTGAGTTAGTTTACGAAGACGACAAATGTGATCCCAAGGAAGCGGTTTCGGCTTTCCAGAAGTTAACCGGCTTTCAGAAAATCTCTTTTTTGATTGGCCCGGCTTGTGGCTCGCCACAAGAGGCGATCGTGCCATTGCTTAATAATCAGAAAATCTTGGCTCTGGTGCCGGCTGCCGCTTCGGCTGATTTGTATCAGAAAAGTGGTAACAATTTCTTCAACATCCAGTATTCGCTTCAAGATGAATCAACGTTTATTGCCAACAAAATGTATGAATTGGGTTACAAGAATGTGGCGTTAATTAGTTACGGCAACGCCTTTTCTCAAGCGCATGCGGATGCTTTCCGCGCGGCCTTCAAAGGCAAAATCGTGATTGAGAGCAAATTGCTGGACGATTCCAGCGATGTCTCGACCGAAATAGCCAAGATTAATCTCGCCAAAGTGGATGCAATTTATTCGCCAGATATCTCCTTCTTCTTTGCCAGTGGTCTCAGTAAATTGCGCCAGCAGAAAGTGGCTGTTCCCGTTTTCTCTACTTATGTGGTGGAACTGCCAGCCGTGCGCGCGCTCGTCTCTGACGTTTTCTATTCTTACCCAGCCGGCATGGCTGACGCTGAAGCCGCCGTTTTTGGCTTAACCCGAGAAGCCACGGCTTTGCTAACAGATAACGTGGTTGCCTGCGCTGGTGATTATGAGTGTGTGAAAGATAAATTAATTTCGTCCAGTAAATTTAATGACAGTGGCGTGTACCAGCGCGATCTGATCTTGAAGCAAATTAAAGATGGTGTGCCGGTTAAATTGTAATAAGTTATTCTAAATTAATTAATCATGAAAAAAGTAATAATTTGGCTAGTAATAATTCTCGCAATAATTTTCATCGTCGTTTTTGCGAGTAAAAATAAAACAGAAAATAGTGATGTGAAAAGTGGTGAGGTGATCAAGATTGGCATTGCTATTCCACTGACAGGCAACTACGCCTCAATTGGTGAGAATATCAAACGTGGTTTTGATCTCGCTAAAAAAGATCTCGAGAGTGGAAAGAAAGATTTAGCGATAAATCTTGTTTACGAAGATGCTTGCCTACCAAAAGATATTACTTCGGCGGTCCAGAAACTGATTAATATTGATAAAGTAAAAACTATTAATCAATTTTGCGCGATTGGTTTGGTTCCGTCTATTGCAATTACCGAGCCAAACAAAATTATCAGCATGGGTGTTGCGGCGAACGTTGATGATTTGTTAGGGAAAAATTATTACTTCTCCACTAATTTCTTAGTCAGAGATAATGCTAAAACGATTGCTGATTTTACGGTTAATAATTTGAAAGCCAAAAAAGCGGCTTTTATTTATTACAATACGCAGTTTGGCAAAGATTACCGGAAATATATTGGGGCTAGATTTACGGAACTCGGTGGTCAAGTGGTGGCTGACGAGATGACTTCTCTCGACACTAACGACTTCAGAACCAATCTGACAAAAATTAAAGCGGCAAAACCGGATGTGATTTTTGTGACCCAACTAACTGGCGCATTAGGAACGATCATCAAGCAAACCAAAGAATTAGACATTCAAACACCACTGGTTGGTAATTATCAGAACGAGGATCCGGTTGTTCTTAGTGTGGCTGGCAAAACTGCTGAAGGTTTTATTATCTCATCTGCTGACCCAGCTATCTTGGGCGACGACAGCAACGGCTTCCGTGATCACTTTAAGCAGCTATACGGAGTTTTTCCTGATGTCTTTGCTTCCAATGCTTATGACGCTCTACATCTGGAAGTTGCGGCTTATCTAGTATGTGGCGAAGACGTTGAGTGTATCAAAACAGAATTGCACAAGATCAAATATTATCACGGCGTGAGTGGCAACATTAGTATTGACGAAAATGGCGTTGCTTCTAAGCCAACTTTGTTCAAGATTGTTAAGGACGGTCAATTTGTGAAACTAGAAAATTAATTAAACATGAAAAAAGTAATAATTTGGTTGGTGGTTATTGTGGTTGTTATTGGTATTGCTGTTTTGGCTTCTAAAAATCCAGAGGCAGATAATGCCGTAAAACTAGAACGACCGGTGAAGATTGGTGTGATTATCCCGCTGAGCGGAGCAGTGGCCTCGATGGGTGAGCCGATTAAGAATGCAATTAATCTCCAAACTTATCAGAATATTCTCCCAATGTTTGAAGACGATCCATGTGATGCTAAAAAAGCGATCTCAGCTTACCAGAAATTAAAATTAGAAAACGTCAGGATTTTCTACGTTGCATGTAGCGGCAGTGTGATGGCCCTCGCACCGCTCGCTCAACAAAATGGCGATCTAATCCTAACCGCTTACGCTGGCTCGGCCGAAATTAGAAAAACTGGCACAGAAGTGATCAGATTTATTCCCGACGCGCTCTCGGTGGGCGAGGCAATGGTGGAGCATATCAAGACTATCCCAGAAAACAAAAAGATCGGTCTCTTGCACGAAGAACAAGATTATGCCCAGTCGCTGGCCAATCTTTTGCAAGAAAATCTTGGTAGCAAAATCTTGACGACAGAAAAATATAATGCCAATGACAACACTTATCGCACGCAAGTTACTAAACTAAAATTCTCCGGCATTGATACATTACTCTTTGTGCCTACGAGTGATAAAGCGGCGCAACTGGTGCTGAAGGAAATGCAAGTTCAGAGCTTTAAGCCAGAAATTATTAGCGAAGTGAACACTTGCGATTACCCCTTCAAGCCAGCTGATTACGGTTTGCATGGCGTGTGTTGGAAGGCGTCTCTGGATACAGCCGGTTACGAGAAATATGTGAGTGACTACAAAGCAAAATATGGCAAAGACTCGCAATATCCGTTCTATGATTCGATTACTTTTGATTTGTTTGGAATTCTCGATACTTTCTACGCTCAAGACTTATCGATTGAACAACTAAAAGCCAAAATCTTAGCTGGTATTACCGGACAGGTTTCGTCTTATCAATTCGACTCTGCGGGTGAGGTAAATTCCAGCCAGTATCTCAAGGTTCTGAGCTTCTAAAAATCGCCTTATTTTAGGCTTATTTTATATCGCGTCTTGCCACTTGACGGTCGTGGGGTTATTATGCTATACTCAATGTTGGATGGTGGACGTGTTGTCCACCGGACCTTGAAAGTTAAATAGTGTCAGCAAGCAGGAGAGTTTATTATGGCTGAAGTTTCTATTGCGCTGAGAGAAGTTAGTTTGCCTGAGAAAGAGGCATTAAGGACGCGTTTGACAAAAATCAGTCGAGCGAGGTGTGTGGTGGATGATTTTTTCTCACACATTCTCGATAGGGTGGACACGGTTAAAAGCGCACATGCGCTCGGTGTGCTGATCGGTTTTGGCTTCACGCACTTTTTGTCAAAACACGGTGCGAGTGCCGGCGAGCTCTTATCCGAGCGTCTGGACGACGTTCTCAAGGCAATGACAGATGATGCAGAGGTTGTCGGTTACATTGAAGACGAAGTCTTTAATGGCCTACTTTGCAAGCCCTAGCATGTTCGTCCTTAAACGGTGCATTTGGTTCCCAAAGAACCACGTGCGCCGTTTTTTATTTTCTTAAAAATCTCGCTTCACTCTTAGCGAGATTTTTGCTATAATTAAGCCACTAAATTAAATCATGATAATCAGTCATTACGGCTTAGGCATGGTCAAGATCCAGCAAGGCGACTGGGTCGTCGCTTTTAATCCGATTGGGAAAGGCGCTGATCAGGAAGTGGTCAAGTTTGGCGCCGACTTGGCGCTGGTCTCGCTCTCTGACGCTGGCTATGCCGGCGTGGAGCAAGTCTCGCGCGCCGATCGCGTGCCGTTTGTGATCGACGGCCCGGGCGAATATGAGGTGGAAGGCAATTTGATTCGCGGTTTTGCGACTATTGGTCCGGGGCAGAAAATTAATACCGTTTATTTGCTCCAGCTGGAGGGCGCACGGCTGGTGCACTTGGGCGCGCTAGCCGAGGCAGAATTGAGTAACGAAACAGTGGAAGCCTTGGGGACAATCGACATTCTCTTTGCGCCACTCGCTGAGCCGGCCGAGGGTGGCTTGGGGCCGAAAGGAGCGGCGAAATTGGCGACTAAACTAGAGCCAAGAGTCATTGTGCCAGTTAATTTTTCTAGTTCTAGCTTGGCGCTGTTCTTGAAAGAAATGGGTGAGGAAAAACTGGAAGCAGTGGAAAGCTGGACAGTGAAGAAGAAAGAATTAAGCGAGAAAGCTGGCGATGTGGTGGTCATCAAGTCGTTCTAATTTTCAACTAACTAACTCCTCACTAAATTACTAAATAACTTTCATGGCTTTCTGGGATTACATTGAGAAATTGCGACAAGAGCCGGAGGAGAAGAGGCGGGCGATCCTCTGGTGGAGCACCACTTTGATCACGCTCTTGATCGTGCTAATCTGGCTCTTGTCTTGGCGTTGGTCTCTGGCGCCAGCTCCGGCTGTAGAAACCAGCACCAGCACGGTGGCAATTGTGAGCGAGAACAGTAGCTGGTTAGGCAATATTAAATTAAGTATTATTACCGGATGGCAAAGTCTGAAACAAAATTAGTTAATAACTTTGAGGCGGGCGAACCGCGGGTGATCCTCACGGATATTACCGGCGAGATGAAGACCTCTTACATCGACTACGCCATGAGCGTGATCGTGGATCGCGCGCTACCAGACGTCCGTGATGGGCTGAAGCCAGTACAAAGAAGAATTTTATACTCCATGCATGAGCTTGGTTTGGGCGCGACGGCCAAATTTCGGAAGTCGGCGCTGGTAGTGGGTGATGTGTTGGGTAAATATCATCCACACGGTGATCCGGCTTGCTACGGCGCGCTTACCAGAATTGCCCAAGATTTCTCGCTACTCCATCCATTGGTGATCGGCCAGGGAAATTTTGGCTCGATTGACGGCGATCCACCGGCCGCGATGCGTTATACGGAAGTAAAAATGGCGCCACTTGCTGGGGAGCTATTACGAGATTTGGAAAAAGACACGGTCAACTTTCTTCCCAATTATGACGGCACGCGCCAAGAACCAAGCGTCTTGCCATCGGCCATACCAAATTTATTGATCAACGGCACGGTGGGCATTGCCGTTGGCATGGCCACGAAAATCCTGCCGCACAATCTTGGCGAAGTGATGGGCGCTCTGATTCACCTCATCGACGAGCCAAGTGCTACGACTGATGATCTCTTAAAGTTTATCAAAGGTCCGGATTTCCCCACCGGCGGTTTGATTTTTAATGAAAAAGACATCGCTCATGCCAGCGCGACCGGCCGCGGCGGCGTGCTGGTGCGCGGCGAGACGGAAATTATTGAAGAAAAAAGTGGTTTGTTCCAGATTATTATCACTTCTATTCCGTATCAAGTTAATAAACAAGATTTGATTACCAAAATTGCGGACTTGGTGCGTGAGAAAAAGATTGAGGGAATTAGGGGTCTGCGTGATGAATCAACGACGCTCGACAACATGCGCATTGTGATTGAGCTCAAGAATGGCGCTTTTCCGCAGAAAGTTGTTAACGCTTTATATAAAAATACGGAATTAGAAACAGTTTTCCATTACAACATGCTCGCTCTCGTTGAAGGCGTGCCCAGATTGCTCTCGATCCGTGATGTGGCGGAAGAATTTGTTAAACATCGGCAGGAGATTGTGACCAGAAGAAGCAAATTTGATTTAGCTAGAGCGGAAGAACGGGAGCATATCTTGCTGGGCTTGAAAAAGGCTATAGATATTATTGACGAAATTATCGCGACTATTAAAAAATCACAAGATACAGAAGCAGCGAAAGAAAATCTAATCAAGAAGTTTAAATTTACGGAGCGGCAAGCCGTGGCGATTCTGGAAATGAAACTGCAGAAATTGGCTGGGCTGGAAATTAAGAAAATTATTGAAGAGCTGAAAGAGAAGCAAGAACTGATCAAAGCGTTAAGAGATTTATTGGCGAGTAGCAAGAAAATTCTCGCTGTGGTGCGTCAGGAATTTGAAGAAATCACGGCCAAGTATGCTAAACCGAGAAAGACGAAAGTCGTGAAGCACGGCGCGACGGAGATTAATACGGAAGACTTGATCCCGGAAAAAGAGAATGTGCTGGTGCTGACGGCTGGTGGTTATGTGAAGCGTACAGATCCGGTGGAGTATCGCGCCCAGCGCCGTGGCGGCGTTGGAGTCGGAGATTTAGATGTAAAAGAAGAAGACTTTGTCACGATTCTACTCTCGGCGAACACACACAGTGATTTACTTTTCTTTACAAACCGAGGCAAGGCTTATCAGCTCAAGATGTATGATATCCCCGAAGGCAAACGCGCCACACGCGGCAAGAGTGTGATGAATTTTCTCCCGCTCGCTGATGATGAGAAAATTACCTCGGTCTTGCCGGTACCAAAAAGTAGTAAGGGGAAGACCGCCTCGCTCTTGATGATTACCAAGCATGGCGTGACTAAGAAAGTCTCGGCCGCGAGCTTCCAAGACGTGCGACGGAGCGGGATTCTTGCTATCAGATTAGAAGCTGGCGACTCGCTACTCTCTGTTATTCTTGTCGAAGCCGGGGACGAAGTGATCACCGCTTCGGCTGGTGGTCAGGCGATCAGATTTAAAGAAAAAGACATCCGCGAGATGGGTCGCGCAGCTGGCGGCGTGCGCGGGATGAAGCTCAAGAAAGGCGACGAAGTGATCGGTGCCAGTATCGTCAAAGCGGGGAATAGTGACGCCGAATTTCTAATCATGACGGAAAATGGTTATGGCAAAAAAACAAAATTAAAAGAATACAAAACACAGAAGCGCGGTGGCTCGGGGATCAAAACGGCCAAAATTACGAGCAAAACCGGCAAGCTCGTCAGCGGCCGCGTGATTTATCCGGAAGAAAGTGAGATTGTAGCGATGAGCAAGCAGAGCCAGGTGATCCGCACCGCTCTCGGCCAGATCCCCAGCCTCGGTCGGCAAACGCAAGGCGTGAGAATTATGAAACTGCGTGAGAATGACAGATTGGCGAGTTTGACGTTTTTGTAAAAACAGAGACTTTTTAGCTGAAGTTTTTATTGTAACTGCTTTCCGTCGAAGAGAATACTTTTTACCGTCCCTCCTTTTCCGTTTCTATAATCAAGCTGAACTTCCCACATGTTTCTTATCATCGCGCCAAAACTATTTTGGCTATCTACATAACCGTTTACCGCCCAAACATCTTTCTGGTTTGAAAGTTCGTAGCTCCTTACATCAACGAATTTAGCTGTTGAGGGAGCTTTCAGTGTTTCCTTAATGACTTCTTTTGCGTAAACAATAGATTCTATTTCTCGCTTTTTGTTTATTTGTTCTTGAGAAGGGGCGCTTGGTGATGTGTTGGTTAGGCTAGAAGTGTTCGATGACATTGAACTGATCTTTACTATTCCTACAAAAAGTGACACGGCTAGGATGGTGGCTACTATTTTTGAATCTGCTGTCCATACTTGCATTTTGCCGTGACAATGCGGACACCTTGTCGCGAGCCAAGTTATTTCTGTCTGACAATGCGAGCATTTCTTCTTCATGTCTTTTTTCTCTCGTTCGTCTTTCTTAAACTTTCTCGCTAAGTACACGATTATAACTAGGGAAATAGTTATGTACCGCGCAAATATTAACCCGAGGAGGATGAGTAATGACACAATTATTGCTTGGACTGGGTTCTTTTTATATTCAACGGTAAGGTCTCGCACTATTTTCATATTTTATTTTTTTTTGCGTTTTTATTTGTAATTACCTGTAGCGAGGAACAGAAAGCCCACCACAGGTAGTGGCTTGCGCCACTCGTATCGGTTTCCCGATACGGCACGTAATGCGACCCCATGATGGGTTTTCTGTGCATTACGTGACTGACTTTCGCCATGCCAGTGATTACTCACTGGTTTAGGCTACTTTTACTATTAAGTTGTCGAAAATTATTCTATCACAGGTAACTTGTCCTGTTAAATCAGATTTAGTGTTATAATTATTCTCACCACAACATGTTCTCTGATCCGGAAAAAAATGTACCGTATTTTGGTTTGCGAGAAGGCGCGCGCGTCGCCGACTTTGGTGCCGGTTCGGGCGCTTACACGCTGGCTATGGCGGCGCGCGTGGGTAATAGCGGGATGGTGTATGCAGTAGAAGTACAGAAGGAATTGCTAGATAGATTAGCGAACGAGGCTAAATCTCGTCGCGTCACGAATATTAAATATCTCTGGGGCGATGTGGATAAACTCGGTGGCTCTAAATTGCAAGATGCTAGTGTAGATGCTGTTTTGGTAGCGAATATTTTATTCCAGTCCGAGCAGAAATATAGCATGTTCTTGGAGGCGAAAAGAATTTTAAAAGCGGATGGAAAACTAATAGTAATAGACTGGAGTGATTCTTTTTCTAATCTCGGACCAAATACGGAAAAAATAATTAAACCAGATCAGGTCAAAGAGATTGCCACGCAGGCTGGCTTTGAGTTCCAAGAAAATTTCCCAGCCGGGGAGCATCATTATGGTCTGATTTTTGCTAAAATAAAAGAATTAAAATCATGAACGGCTTCCAGATCACTATCATTGCTATTTTTATCGTCGCGCTGCTCGTGGGCGTGCTCGTTTTTGCCGGTGTCTTGCCCGGCTTCCGCGCGCCCACGGGTGGCCTCGGCGGCACAGTGGTCTGGTGGGGGACGATCCCGGCGGAAAGGCTGAATAGCGTGCTAGAAAAAGCGCGACAAGAACACCAAGACCAGTTCTCGCTGGTATATGTGGAGAAAAATCCCGAGACGCTAGAGAATGATCTAGTCGAAGCGCTAGCGCTGGGCCGCGGACCGGATTTAGTTACTTTATCTTCTGATATTCTCACTAGACAAGCGGCGAAACTTCAGCAGATTCCGTACGAAACATTTTCTAAACAAACTTTCAAAGATACTTTTGTGCTTGGCACGCATATTCGAGATTGGGAATTATTATTTGGTCCGGACGGTGTCTATGGTTGGCCAGTATATGTTGATCCACTTGTGCTCTTCTACAATCAAGATTTGCTCGCCAATGCCAAAGTGCCGTCTGTACCCAGAACTTGGAAAGACTTAGCGACCGTGAACAAATTATTAACGCAGACCGATGGCCGCGGCAATATCAGCCAGAGTGGCATTGCCCTTGGCACTTTCTCTAATATTTCTAATGCCAAAGAGCTGCTCTCACTCTTGATTATGCAAGCCGGCAATCCCATTGTCGCGCGCTCGGCCGGGTTGCCAAAAGTGACGCTTAAAGAGGCGCTGGGTTTTAGTCAGCAGCCAGCCAGCGAGGCTCTCGCCTTCTTCCTCCGCTTCACCGATCCGGCCAATACGCTCTATGCGTGGAATAGTTCTCAACCCGAGGCGCGTGAGGCCTTCCTCCGCGGCAAGCTTGCGATGTACTTGGGCTGGGGCAGTGAGATCGACCGCCTAGCTGCGCAGAATCCCCAACTTAACTTCTACATTGCCACGCCACCCCAGCGTGAGGGCGGATCGCGCCAGCTCACTCTCGGCCGCTTCCACTTCCTCGCCCTCGCTCGCGGCGCGGCCAATCCCAATACGGCTATAGCCGTGGCTAACTTGCTCTCCGGTCCGGACTTTGCCGCGCTCGTTGCCACGGCGGCCACTCTGCCACCGGCGCGTAATGACTTGCTGGCCACGCTCCCGGCTGATCCAGACCAGAGTGTGCTCTACCAAGCCGCCGTAATTGCCCGCGACTGGCTAGATCCGGCACCGGATAAAACGCTCCTGCTCTGGCGCCAGATGGCCGAGTCGCTTGCGCTTGGCCGCGTTGATCCCAGCCGCGCGGTGAGTGATGCCAGCGCGCAATTACAAGATCTCTTGCCGGCAAATAATAATGAATAATTTATTTAGCAGAATTATTGTTCTCGCTTTAGTTTTACTTTTTAGCCTCACGCTAATTTTTTCGGCTTCGGTGACTCACGCGCAAGTGGCTAGTAATATTGTGCCTTGCGGCAATCCCGGCCAGGCCGAGTGCCAGACCAATGACTTCTTTAAGCTTGTGCAGAATATTGTGAACTATTTTACTTTTGTCCTCGCTGTGCCGGTGGCCACCGTGGCGATTGCTTATGCCGGCATTGGCATGGCCAGCCAGCCAGCCAAACCGGAGAAGCGCAAGCAAGCAATTGAGATCCTGCAGGCGGCGATCATTGGCCTGGCGCTGGTGCTGGCCGCGTGGCTAATCGTCAATACGATCTTTAATTATCTCGCCAAAGATACGCTCAAGAGCTCTGTCCACAGCTTCTTGCCCCAGTAGTGAGCAATAAAGTGCTAGAATGAACTCGTCATGTTAGATCAATTTATCGTTTACGCGGCTGATGTAATCCCGCGTCCAAGCTCAGGCAACTGCGGCGGTTCCGGGCCAATCAGCAATCCGATCAATATTTGTAGCATTCAAGATTTTGTAAATAAATTGCTCGAGATTGTAGTGCAGGTGGGCCTGCCGGTGCTGGTGGTGGCGATAGTGTATGTGGGTTTCCTCTTCGTCCAAGCTCGTGGCGCACCGGATAAGTTGAGTGACGCGAAACGTGCTCTGCTGGGCGTGGTCATTGGCGCGGCGATTATATTGGGTGCGTACATCATTTCTTCTGCCATCGGCCAGACGATTAATAGCTTGAAATAATTTTGTTAAATAATTATATAAAATATTATGACTAGAGATTTTGCTGGCTTAGTCAAACTCTTTACCGACGCGATTCTGCAGCCGCTCATTGCGCTATTTATTGGCGCGGCGGTTGTCTACTTTCTCCTTGGGGTGCTAAAATATATGAGCAAAGCAGGCGATGCCAAAGAGCAAGAAGAGGGGAGGAAGATGATGTTGTACGGGATTATTGGCCTCTTTGTGATGATCTCGGTGTGGGGCTTGGTAAATGTGCTGGGTGGCACCTTTGTGCTAGATAACAGCACGCCGCCATTGCCCTACTTTGGTTCTTAGCCCAAGTTTAGTATAATTTAGGGGTCAACTTAGTTTAGTTATTATTAGTTTATAAGAAGTAAAATAAGTAAAAAATATGTTACAGATTGTAAAAAAGTATGCTGTGCCTCTGGCCGCTCTGGCCCTGCCAGTGCTCGCGCTAGCGCAGAATAGTGTGGAGGGAATCTTTGAGATCATTATCCGGATTATCAACGTTTACGTTATTCCGCTCATCATCGGTTTAGCCGTGGTCTACTTCCTCTACGGCGTGCTCAAGTATGTGATGTCGGCTGGTGACGAAGATGCACAGTCCGCCGGTCGCAGTATGATGATCAATGGTATTATCGCGATCTTTGTGATGGTCTCGGTTTGGGGTCTAGTCAATTTGCTCGGCGGCACCTTCCGTCTTGGCAATAGTCAGGGTCCTGGCCAGCCGTTGCCTCAGATTCCGCGTCAGTAGTTAGCTATTAAGCATGTCCAACTTCTGGCCAGTCGCTTATGCCCAAGCTGTTAAAGGCTTGCCGGTGCTTGATAAGGTGGTAGATAAAATTGCGAAGCCGATTATTACACTCTTGGGGGCCGTCGCCTTTGTCACCTTTCTCTACGGTGTGTACGAGATGCTCTCGGAGCAGACCAATGAGGAGGCGCGCAAGAAGGGCGCCCAGCATGTGCTCTGGGGTGTGATTGGCCTCTTCATTATGATCTCGGCGATCGGTATTCTCAACTTGGTTTGCGCGACGATTAACTGTCGCTAATCTGCTAAATCAAAAAATAAAGCCCCGCCACGCAACAAGTAGTTGCGCGCGGGGCTTTTTGGTACTCGGGAGTTTAGTCCCAAGTCCACGTGTCTCGAAACTTCGGCCCAGGGTTTAGTGCCTGGACGCGCCAGACACCCTTGCGTTGAGTATCCTTTGGCCACACGGTGACTTCCTTAGGATAACTTCTCACCGGTGCGCCGTGGGGTGGGATGATAACCACTGGTCCGTCATTGAAGTGGTGAATTTCGACATCCTCGTGATGGATCTCGAATTCTTCCCAGTGCTGATCATCTACCCACAGCTCAGCATGTCCAGACCTCGGCATTTGCGGTGCCGGAGCTCTGGTTACTGTTGTAACAGTACCCACCGGTCGTGAGTTGCTGGCCATAGCTTGCCGCACATAACCCACTACTCCGATTTTCCAGCCAGCGAAGAGGATGAGGAGGATTAGAAAAGTGGCAAGTAACCACTTACTCAAACTCTTCTTTCTTTTCTGCCAAGCTTCTTTGTCTTTTTTCTCCTGATCCAGTCTGGCCTCTTTCTCTTTGGGGGTTTCTTTCGCAATCTTTTTTTGACGCTCGAGTTCAGCTTTTTCTCTCTGTCGTTTGATTGCAATTCCGACGACAATCGTGGCGACTATTGCCACCATGATCAGCGTTGGTGTTGTGCGGTCTGTCTTGCTTTCCGTTTCTTTGTCTTCCTTTGTCGTACCTGTTGTCGTCTGTGCTGTTGGTGGCGGTGGTAATTTGGTGGAGTTTTTGTTCCACCAGGATAATGCCCAAATTGTCAGAGTTACGAGAGCAATGGAAATGAGCGCACTTTTCCACTTCATGATTTCACCTGTTCTTTCTTTGTTTTATTTTTGTGTTCACGGCGGGCTCTCCGGATTTGTTGGCAGGCAAAGCAAGCGGTCCGCAGTGATAACCTAGCCAAGAAACCGAGACCGATTCCCCATAAACTGGCAATAAAGCCAATCACGCCGACGATCATAGCGGCCACGCATAGACACTGGAAAATGTCCATTTTATTCTCCTGTTTTCTGGTTATTTTGTTGTCAAAGTGCCGCAATACAGCACCACTACCCCCATTATAGCAAGTACATAGGATTTGTCAAGTATAAAAAAGGCCGCCTGCAGAATACTGCAAACGGCCTTGTCTTAGCCTAAATCATCATTCTCACTTTCCAAGCGCGCTGGCCAGGATTTCCATCAGATCGTGGAATTTTCCTCCGACCATGAAGAGCTTGTTGTCGCCCTTGCTCAGCGCTTCTTTCATCGCTTGTAGCTGGGCGGCAAGTTTGCCTTCGTCCGTTTTCATTATCTTGGCCATCTTGGCAGAACCTCGCGCCTGAGCTTGTAGGAGTAAGAAAGCAGCTTTCGCAGCACCTTCGCCCTCAAGCTCGAACTTTTTCTTGTTAGCTTCGGCATCGGTGATCGTCGTCTCTTTTCTGGCTCCAGCCGCTCTGGCTTCCGACAAGGCATTGTTCACCTTGTAGGATAATCCGATGTCACTAATGCGTACACCACGGATGTCTACACCCCAGTGTAAAGGTTCTTTCTTGGAATTTGGGTCAAGAGAATCCGGGTCACCAACCAGTATCTCAAGGTCGCGGAGCAGTTGTTTCTGTGCTTCGTCCTCAAGTTGGTGGATGATAAACGACAAATCTCTTTTACCACAAAAGGCCTGGAGTGTCCCACGTGCCGCTTGGGCAATTGGCGCAACGGCCAATTCGATTTTTGAGCCAACTGCCTTCACAAATTTACATGCGTCAAGCACGATAAATGTGACAATGATCTGTGGGTCAATGGTACTTCGGCCAGCTAAAGCGTCTTCTCTTGGGAATCTTTTCTTAACATCGTCCTCTGACAGTGGATTCCCGTCTACTTTCCACTCAGCAGCAGTATAGCTTGCTGTGGTAATGCGTAGTGGCTCCTCACTGACCAGAGTTCCTCGAGATGGGACAAAGTCAAATGTTTTTATCTTACCATCTGAGTCCCTTTCCGTTGGATGTTCTCGTGGAGAACCGATAACGAGTGTCTGGAGATTGGTAGAGAAGCGTACCAGTCTGCAGATAAAGAGCGGTACGAACGTTAGACCAGAGTCTACGTTCTGCATTGGTCGACCAAAAAATGTTTTGGCCGCGTGCTCATCTTCACCAACTTGCCGTAAGCTAGCCAGGGTGTAACAAACGACTAAGAACCCGAACGTTACATCAAGTCCAAATGGCTTTCCCTTTACGATTTCGATCGGGAAGCACCAAAGTGCAATACCGACTGCCACAAAGGTGATGTACAAAAGTACCACAACGGAGCGATACCACCCCAAGTTTTCTGTTGAGCGATAGTTTACCTCTGCCATAACACATTCTCCTTCTTCTATATTCAGTTTACAAACAACTGTCCGTTTCCTATTTTCAGAAGCTCACACGAGCCCCTTACTCAACCAACCCCCATTATACACCCATAGGCCCATTCTTGTCAAGGGGTAAAAAAGCCTTATTTTTAGGCCTGGAAATACTCTCTATTTTTTGGCAGAAAAGATGAAACACGGTGGCAGATTGCGGAATTCATAACTTAGCCTGAGCTTTTTGAGGTGTTTTTTGATTGGGAAGAACATCAGTGGCGTGTATTGGTTGAAGACCACAAACTTGCCATCGTCTCGTAGTGCCGAGCTGGTTTGTCTTATAATCTGATCACGCTCGCGTGGAGTGAAGAAAGAAAAAGGCACGCTGGAGATAGTTGCATCTACTTTAATTTTCTCTAGACTAATTTGCTTGAGCAATCTTGGTAGTGTTTCTTGGATCGTGCCGTGGATAATCTCTAATCGCGCATCAGGGATTTGCTTTAGCGATCGGACAAAATGCGCATTAGTTTCGATTACTGTCAGTTTGCCGTTTTTTGGTAACAACTTGAGAATTTCTCGGGTCACCACGCCATCGCCTGGGCCATATTCCCAAACTTGATTCAAGACCTCGCCTTTTAATTTGCTTAAAACAGTCTTAACGACATATCGCGAACTGCGCGCCACGGCGCCGATATTGGGATCCAGTGCGGCGGTTTTGATAAAATTAAGTTTTTTCTTCACGTTATACTGGTGCCGAGGAGAGGACTTGAACCTCCATGGGGTTGCCCCCGTCAGCTCCTAAAGCTGATGCGTCTGCCATTTCGCCACCTCGGCTGGCGGATTTATTGTAGCAGGAGTTTACGGCCGAGACGAATGGTACAAGACTTTGAGCTTTTCCAGTCCGCGATGAGTCTGGACCGCCACGGTATTGGTAGACTGCCCGGTGATGAGCGAAATTTCTTTGAGCGATAAATCTTGCACATAACGCAAGCGCATCACCCTCTGATAATTTGCCGGCAGATTTTGGATTAGCAACAGCGCCGCTCTGCCATCCAAGATGTCGAATAATTTATCAGTTTCTCGCGCGCTGGGCTCAAAGCCTTTTTCTAGTAACAAGTCTAGCGAAGCGTTCTTATGTTTGCGCTTGCGGTACTCGTCGATAATTAGATTATTAAGAATGTGATAGAGAAACGCCTTCATGATCTCGATCTTGCCGCCGCGCACCAGATAGCGCCAAGTTTTGGTAAAAGTGTCTTGGACTAAGTCTTCGCCCACTGCCCGGTCGCTGACTTTGAAGAAAGCATGGGAATTAAGCCCCTTGCTGTAATCGCTGTGGGCGAGAGCGAGCAATGCCCGTTGGATAATCGCTTGTTTGGTGGTTAGCATGTTATCTAGTTTAAGACGCGTTGGAGGAGCTTTGATTACCGGAATATTACAGCACAAAAGTCAATAGCTCTAAGAACGTTTGCGCCAGTCTTACTCTGATCTTACGCTTGTCGGCTGGTAATAGCTAATGACAATGGATTGGATGGATTGGATAGAATGGGTGACTGTAATGTTTTGGAAATTTCAACGTCTAGGTGGCTATGGAAACAAATAAAAATGCTGATCTCGTCGGACGATTGTGGGAAGAGAGTTGGACTTACATTAAGACGGTGGTGGACGTGGTGCGTGAGCCGGTTCTGATTCTGGATAAAGAGTTACGGGTCATGGCGGCCAATGAATCATTTTATCTAGCCTTCCAGGTGGAAGCCAGAGAAACGGAGAACCGGGTAGTCTATGAGCTGGGCAATGGCCAGTGGAATATTCCGTCTCTAAGGAAATTATTAGAAGATATTTTGCCCAAGAACACTTTCTTTAAAGGCTTTGAGGTGGCGCATGAGTTCCCGGTGATTGGCCGCAAGGTGATGATCTTAAACGCCCGGCAGATCCACCCCAAAGAAGATGCGACTTCGGGGATTTTCCCGCCCATTATCCTATTGGCGATCGAAGATGTTACCGACATGATGGTGGTGGCCGAGACGCTGGCTAGTCATGCTAAACAAGTGGAGTCTAAGCTGGTGGGACATACGCAGAAGCTGGAACTCCAGATCAAGAAATTAGAGAAAGAGGTGAGTGAGCTCAAAAGGAAATAGGAAATAGCAGGAATAACTGTAATGTTTCTGGTGCTTTAACGGCACAGGGTAAGAGTGATCGAGATTATTAATAGAAAAATAAAATAAAAAATAAAACTAATGATTAAGAATTTAACTTTCCCAGTCAGTTTGCTAGTAATGGCGTTATTGCTCGTGGGTATCCCGGCTTTCTCTCAAGCTGCCACATTTGCTTATGTAAGCCAGAGTGGTTACGTGCAGACGGTTATTGCCGATAACGCTTCCGCCGCGCTATTCAATAACGGCGCGATCGATAATCGCAGCGGTGTGATGCTACTGGATAATCTGGCCGATTACGCGATAGTGGGTTATTACGTCTACGGTCTCTAGTCTGGTTTTCGCGAAAAGAAAAATCATCCCGAGCTTATGGAGAGATGATTTTTTTGGTGCCCTGTGAGGGAATCGAACCCCCGACCGTTCGCTTAAGAGGCGACTGCTCTACCAGCTGAGCTAACAGGGCTTAATTTTTTTAAATCATAACACAGTGCCCGGGGTGGGACTCGAACCCACAAGACCTTACGGTCAACAGATTTTAAGTCTGTCGCGTATACCATTCCGCCACCCGGGCAGAGGAGGCCTAGGGCGGAATCGAACCGCCGTATAAGAGTTTTGCAGACTCTTGCCTTACCACTTGGCGACTAGGCCGACCAATTTACTCTAGCAAACTTAGCGCAGCTTATCTAATTTTTTCTGCTCATCGCTTAGCACTAGGGCGTCAATTTTCTGTCGATGCTTCTCGCCTAAGTCCAGAGCAAAGTCCAGCTCCGGCAGGTGGCCGGTGCGCACATGTTCGCGAATGTAGTGAGTGAGATCGTTGCGTCGCCGACGGGCAAAGGCGATGGCCCGCAATTCTTCTTGCTCGGGCAAAACCGAAATCAGAATCACCGCTTTGCGCCCCGATGGCAATAGCTCCACGTGCGTCACCGTAATCAGCGAGCGGCCGTCAGATTCGCGTGTAAGGAAACTCGCGGCTAGGCGTCGCAGTTCGGCTACTAATCGTTCTTCATGTCTCGGCATAATTTTTTAGCTTGATTAAGATTGGACGACTGTAATCGCCTCAATCACATCGCCAGCTACCAGTGCGACTTTCACTTCCACCGCGGCACCAAACTGCCGATCGGCGCCAACTTCTTTCGTCGGCAGTTTCTGCTCTTGCAGTTCCACAATCTTGCCGCGCGCAATCTCGTTATCACGCCGCAAGATTTTGATCGTCTTGCCCAGTGCGATCTGGCCTTCTGTCACCACGCCGCCCACAATCTGCCGCTCGCGCGTGGCGCTAAAGATTTTTAATAATTTAGCTCGACCAAGGGTCGTCACCACTTCTTGCTTAGGCGTGCGGAGCTTAAGCTGTTCTGCTAACCATTCTGACAATTTATAAATAATCTCAAAAGTGGCAATTTCCACACCCAGCTTTTCTGCTAGTTCGTTTACGCTGTTTTCTCGTGCGACGTTGAAGCCGAGGATGATCGCCCCACGCGCGGAACCTGCTTGCTTGACTTCGTTCTCGTTAATCCGACCCACGCCCTCGCTCAAGATTTTTATCCGCACCAGATCAGAACCTAACTTCAGCACTTCTTTCTTGAGCGCCTCCAGACTGCCGAGCACATCGGCTTTCAGGATCACTGGCACTTCCGTCTGATTATTTTTAGTTTCTTGATTAGTGTTAGCTTGATTATTCTCGGCCGTTTTGTGTTGGTTTTTTTCTGGCGTGACACTTTCTGCTAGCGCTTTTTCTGCTTCTACTTTACCAGCATAAGCCACGAAGCTCGCGCCCACAGTCGGCAATGCCGCGAGGCCCACGACCTGCGCTGGGGAAGCTGGTCCCAGACTTCTTACCATTTCGCCTTTAAAATTATTTAACCTCTTTATCTTACTCAGATCATTACCGATCAAGATAAAACTGCCAGTCTGGAGCGTGCCGTCTTTGATAATTAAAGTTGTCGTCACGCCGGCACGGTGGTCCATGTGCGCCTCTAGTACAAAGCCTTGTGCCGGTGCGGCTGAGTCAGCCGTGAGATTTTGCATTTCAGCCAGTAAGTGTAGTAGTTCCAGCAGTTCTGGCACACCAGCGCCCGTCTTGGCCGAGATTTCGGCGACCGGTACCGTGCCGCCATAACCTTCCAGCAATAAATTTTTTTCAGCTAACTGCTGTTTTACTAAATTAGCATTGGCATTTGGTCTGTCTATTTTATTAATCGCCACAATGAACGGAATATTAGCCGCTTGGATTTGCGCTAGTGTTTCTAGGGTTTGCGCTTTCACGCCTTCCTCCGCCGAGACAATTAAAATAGCCAAATCAGCAATACTGGCGCCACGTTCGCGAATACCAGAGAAAGCCTCGTGGCCGGGCGTGTCTAAGAAAGTGAGGCCATCCGCTTCGTAAGCGCTCACGGCTTGGGTAATGCCCCCAGCTTCGCCGGCAGTGACATTGGTTTGCCGGATGTAGTCAAGCAAACTGGATTTGCCGTGGTCGATGTGACCCATCACCACCACAATTGGCGAGCGTTTTTGTTTAGACATGATTTTAGTAAAAAATTATTTTGGCTATTTTGCTATTTAGCGATAGCTTGTTCTTCTTCTTTGGTTAGCTCAAACTCTGAAACGCGAGATTTGATTGGCTTGGCAAAGACGCTGGTCTTATCGCGCGAGTACAGTGTGGAGATCACTGCGCCATTGCCATGTTCGTCGAGTAGAGCCGTGGCAAAGCTGTGATTGCCGCCAGTTTCCGTAAACGGATTAAATCTAACTGTTTTGACATGCTGCACGCTCTTCTGGAGACGCTCTTCCATTTTGATCAAGTGTTGCTGAATCTCTTCGTTAACTTTGTCAGTTTGTTTGACGCTTTCGGTTAAATCAGCAAAGCTATTTTCCAAGCTCGCGCCGGTCTGGCCGGTCATAAAGCGCTTGAGCCGCCACTCCAAGTAGGCGACCCAGGCTAGCAAAATGAGCACGGCGGCTAGCAGTAAGTAAAAAGGCTCAAAAATCGCAAAATTAAGAAAAGCTGGCATCGTGGCGGAAATTATACTAGAATCGGCGTAATGAAGCAAATTTATCTTGACTCCGCCGCCGGGCAAGACAATCCCTCAAGTTTACATCAAGAGGGAATTCTAGCTGCGAGAAAGTTAGATCAAGCGCGCCGAAAAGTAGCAGAAATATTACACGCGCAACCAGATGAAATTATTTTTACCTCTGGCGGCACAGAATCTAACAATCTCGCGATTTTTGGTCTTAAACCTAGACACTTAATCACAACAGATTTAGAGCATGCATCTGTCTTAGAACCAGCAAAAAAGTTTAACGCTAGTTTTATTTCTAATATTTCTGAATTAAAAAATAATTTAAAAAAACAAACAGATCTCGTTTCTGTTATTTATGCACACAACGAGATTGGCGTGATAAATAATATTAGAGAAGTAGCGAAAGTAATTAGAAAATTTAGATTAGCAAATAAATCTAGAACACCGTATCTGCACACCGACGCTTGCCAGGCGGCGAAATATTTAGATCTCAATGTGCAGAAGCTTGGCGTGGATTTGCTGACTTTGAACGGCGCAAAAATTGGCGTGGCTGGCGTAGGTTGTTTGTTTGTGCGGCGTGGGATAAAAATATTACCAGTTTTGCTTGGTGGCGGACAAGAGCGGGGATTGCGTTCGGGGACAGAAAATGTGGCAGGGATAATTAAATTTGCGCGAGCGTTAGAATTAGCACAGAAAAATAGAGAAATGAATAATCAGAAAGTGAGCAAACTTCGCGATTATTTTATTGTTAAATTATTAAAGTTAAAAAATGTAAAATTAAACGGACCAGAAATAACTGAAAATAAAAAAGAAGTTAGGTTGGCGAATAATGTGAGCGTGAGCTTCGCTGGTTTGCTGGGCGAGCAGATTGTCCTGGAACTGGATGCCAAAGGCATTGCTTGTTCTACTGGCGCGGCTTGCAGTTTGCAGACACATGATCTAATTAAGACAGATTCGAGTGCAGTCAGATTTAGTTTGAGTCCGGAAACGAAAAAGAGTGATTTAGATTACGTTTTGCGAGTTTTGCCGGATATTTTGAAAAAATTAAACAGTGTGAAGAAATTAAACAAACAGCTCGATCCTTCTGTGACTTGACAAGTCTCCAGTATTTGCTATAGTGAGAGTTGAGCTGGTATTACCAGCAGCTGAATTCTAGCCAGATTATGCTAGAAGTACATTGCAAAGAAAGCGAGAGCTCAGATGGCAAAAAAGCCAAGTGAAGCGGTCAGCGAAAGGGAAGATCTGCTCAATCTCCGGAAGATTAGATGGCTCAAACATGCGATGGATCCAGAGAAATTCAGACCGCGTGATGAGGGTGATATACATTGTTTCGCCGAGAAAGGGTGTCCTGGTTTCCTCACGGCCCATGTCCGGGTTCCTTTCAAGGAATCAATAGGGTTTAGACTCGGTTATCGTCCGTATGATGCAATGGGAAATTGTTGGATGCCAATTCTTCCACCGATGCAGGGTGGAAAAATTATCATCAAGAAAGCGGCTCTGGCATTCCTCCGGTCTTTTGAGCCAAGTGTCCGACCAAAGGAGAAGAAGTAGCGTGCAGACCCATCAGGACTGTACGAAATATTATAACGACCTCACATCAGCCTGGTTGCTGACATGAGGTCGTTTTTTTATTATAATCTGGATATGTACACACTACCCAAACTAAATTACGAATACAACACATTAGAGCCGTGGATTGATGAGGCGACGATGCGGATTCATCACACTAAGCATCATCAGGCTTATATTGATAAGCTAAACGGTGAGCTAGAGAAAAATCCGGAGTTGGCCCAGAAAAGTTTGTTGGAACTGTGTGCCAGTGAAAATCCGGTAGTGAAAAATAATGCTGGTGGCCACTGGAATCACAGTTTTTTCTGGGAAATTCTAATACCGGCAGAAAATACTCAAACGCAAATTACCAATTATTCGGAATTGCTGGCAAAAATAAATGAGAATTTCGAAAGTTTGGAGAATTTTAAAAAATTATTTAAAGACGCGGCTTTGAGTCGGTTTGGTTCTGGTTGGGTCTGGTTGATTGTTGATGAGGCGGGAAGATTAAAGATTGAAACAAGCGCGAATCAGGATTTGCCGAGTGGTGCCAAGATTTTGCTTGGCTTGGATGTGTGGGAACACGCTTATTATCTCAAGTATCAGAACAAAAGAGCGGATTACGTGGACGCGTTTTGGAACGTTGTAAATTGGGAAAAAGTATGGTATATTATGCAAAATAGTTAAAAAATAAAGAAAAATGGAAGAATTAAACAAAAATCAAATCGTTTTGCTCACTTTGTTGATTAGCTTCGTCACGAGTATCGCGACGGGGATTGTAACAGTCACTTTATTAGAGCAAGCGCCACCGACAGTAACGCAGACGATTAATCGCGTGGTGGAGCGGACGATCGAGAAGACCGTGCCCGGCGATACCAAGACCACCACGGTGATCAAAGAGGTGCCGGTGATCGTGACGGAGGAGCAATTGATTGTGGATGTGATCAACGCGGCTAGCCCGGCGGTAGTGCGCATTGCCGACAAAGCTGGCAGTACACTTGGCTCGGGTTTTATTATTACTGACGAAGGTTTGCTCGCCACAGCTGATAAAATTTTTGCCACCAATAATCAAGCGACGATTGCTAATGTCCCGGGTGCTTATCAAGTTTTCTTGAGCGATAAGCGCACAGCTATGGCGCAAGTGGTGCGGAGCGACGCCAAGCGCGGGATCACGCTACTCAAGTTAGATTTGGCCAGTCTCAAGGACGCTGACGGGAAAAATATTACTAATCCCAAACTTACCAAATTAGATTTGGTTGAGACGGAAGCTCTGCCCGGCCAGACGGTCGTGGCGCTGGGTGTGCCAGACAATGGACCAATTACGGTGGCTGGTGGTATTGTCTCGGGCCTGTTTAGTAATACTGCTTCGTCCACCGTATTTATCAACACCAGCGCGGCCAATCAGAACAATCTGGGCGGGCCGATTGTTAATACTAAGGGCAAGGCCGTGGGCGTCTCGACTGACGTTGGTCTCGCCCTCACCGCCAAGATGGTGCGAGAAACGCTTAATGCTTTGCCGAAATAATTTACTAAATTTTTAGTTAATTAAAATATTATGAGTAATTTGCCGCCGCCATTTTCTAATTTTACGTCTAAGGCCAAAGAAGTAATTCGCAAAACGCACGAGCTGGCCATTGAGCGTGGGCAGAATCAGGTTGGGCCACTCCACTTGCTGGCGGCATTACTCTTGCAAGAAGATAGTTTGTTTAATTCTATTCTCGACAAAATCGAAGTGGACACGGTGATGCTCGCAGATTATGTGCTAGAAAGTTTGGATGGTCACGAGCAACCGGCGGTTTTATCGGCTGCTTACCAAATCTATCTCACGCCAGAATTGGTGAAAGTTTTCGACACTGCAGCTAAGATTAGTGCAAATTTGCAAGATGAATTTGTTTCTGTTGAGCATCTGTTGTTAGGCTTATTAGAAACTCCCAACCCAGCGCATGAGGTTTTAAACAGATTTCGGGTGACTAAAGACAGGGTGTTGAAAGTGTTGCAAGAATTGCGGGCAAATCAAGATAATAATCCAGAGCCGGAAGTGCCAAAAAAGTTTAAGAATATTGAAAAGTTTACAAAAAACTTAACCGATCTAGCACGAGAAGATAAACTGGATCCGGTGATTGGCCGGGAAGAAGAAATCCAGAGATTAATGGAAATCTTGTCGCGCCGGACCAAAAATAATCCAATTTTGATTGGCGAAGCGGGGACGGGCAAGACGGCAATTGCCGAAGGTTTGGCGATTAAGATTGTGCGTGGTGATATTCCGGAATCGCTACGCGAGAAAGAATTAATCTCACTTGATTTGGGCTTGCTCGTGGCGGGGACGAAGTATCGGGGCGAGTTCGAAGAGCGTTTGAAGGGTGTTTTGAAAGAATTAGAACGCTCGAGTAACAAATTTATTTTATTTATTGACGAAATTCACACTATCGTGGGAGCGGGGGCAGCGGAAGGAGCGATTGATGCGAGTAATATGCTTAAGCCGGCGCTGGCGCGCGGCGAACTGCGCGCGATTGGCGCGACGACGACGAAGGAATATCAGAAGTATATTGAGAAAGATCAAGCGCTCACGCGCCGCTTCCAACCAGTCTACGTGGAAGAGCCAACGGTGGAAGACGCGATTACGATCTTGCGCGGACTCAAACCGCGCTATGAGTCGCATCACGGCGTGCACATCACGGATAGCGCGATTGTGGCGGCCGTAAACTTGTCGAGTAGGTATATTGCTGACAGGTTCTTGCCAGACAAGGCGATCGACTTGGTAGACGAAGCGGCGAGCGCGCTAAGATTGCAATTGGAGAATAAGCCAATAGCATTAGGCGAAGCAGATACGAAGATTATGAGATTAGAAGTAGAACGCGAAGCGCTCAAGAAAGAGTTAACTCTCAATGACGACAAAGCGACTAAGGCGCGCGTCAAGAAAATTGATAAAGAAATCAGCGACTTGCGCGAGCAAGTGAGCGAGCTGGAGCTGAAGTGGAAGAATGAGAAGGAGGTGATTGGTGAGATCAAAACGCTTAAGCGCGAGCTAAATAATCTCAAACTGGAAGCCGAGCAGACCGAGGCCCGAGCAGATCTCTCCCGCGCGGCGGAGATTAGATATGGTCGGATTCCGCAATTGGAAAAAGAACTAAAGCTGCGTGATGTTAAGTTAAAAAAGCTGCAGAGTTCTAGAAGGATTCTAAAAGAAGAAGTGACGGATGAGGAGATTGCCAAGGTGGTGGCGCGCTGGACGCATATCCCAGTGACCAAGATGCTGGAGAGCGAGGTGGGTCGGCTAACGCGGATGGAGGACGAGCTCAAGCGCCGCGTGCGGGGCCAAGATGAAGCGGTGCGGAAGATTGCAGAAGCCGTTAAACGTTCTCGCGCTGGCGTGGCGGACCCGGATCGGCCGATTGGCTCGTTTATGCTGCTCGGGCCAACGGGCGTGGGCAAGACGGAACTGGCCCGGACGCTGGCGCATTTTATGTTCGACGACGACAAGGCGCTGGTGCGGATCGATATGAGCGAATATATGGAGAAATATTCGGTTTCCAAACTGATCGGCTCGCCGCCCGGCTATGTGGGTTATGAGGAAGGCGGCTCACTCACCGAGACGGTGCGCCATCGGCCATATTCGGTCTTGCTGTTTGATGAAATTGAGAAAGCGCATCCAGAAGTCTTTAACATTCTTCTACAAGTCTTAGACAATGGCCGGCTAACTGACGGCAAAGGGAGAACAGTAAATTTCAAGAACACGATCATTATTCTCACGTCCAATATCGGCAGTGAGTTTATCCAGAGATTGCAGAAAATCGGCTTCGCCAGCGGCGAGAATGCTGGTTTGCCGGATTATAACGAAACCAAGCAGAGAATCATGGAAAGTTTAAAAAATCATTTCCGCCCGGAATTCTTGAATAGATTAGACGACATTATTATTTTCAATCCACTACCAGCCGAAGTGATTAAAGAAATTGTGGACATCCAACTGGAGCTAGTGCGCCGGCGTTTGAGTCACAAGAACATCAGTTTGCAAGTCTCGGCCGAAGTGATGGCTTATCTGGCGCGTGAGGGCTATAGCGCCGAGTATGGCGTGCGGCCGCTCAAGCGCTTGATCCAGAACGAGATTCTTAACCAAGTCGCCGAGTTTATTATTGCCAAGCAGATCGAGGGCGGCGGTGCGCTCTCGGTGGAGCTAAAAAATGGCAAACCAGCGCTAGAGATCAAGAAAGCGCTCAAGTCTGGTCGTCGCACCTTGCGCGCCAATCCAGTTGCCTCGCATAGCGTAAAGTAATATAGTGTGGCCACGCGTCGGTGGTAGAGTGGTCAATTACAACAGACTGTAAATCTGTCGCCCATTGGGCTACGCAGGTTCGAATCCTGCCCGGCGCACCAGTTATTTGCTCTTTTTCTCGTTTTATATTAGTCTTATCTACCTATGTCACAAGATCAACTGATTCGGCTGGCCTGCACGACCTGCAAACGGGTTAATTACTGGAGCCGGAAAAATCGCAAGCTCGTGGAGCGCAAGATTGAGACCAAGAAGCACTGTCGCTGGTGCCGCAAACACACGACTCACAAAGAGATCAAAAAGTAGGCTAGTAGAGCAAATTTTGCTAAAGCGGGTTTACGGATTGTGGTAAAGCGGGCTTGCCCGCCGAAGCGCTAGCGAAGGCGGGCCCACCCCGACTCGAACGGGGAACTACGGTTTTGGAGACCGCTGTTTTACCATTGAAACTATAGGCCCTTATCTGGTAGGATATAGGAATTATGACTGAAAATCAATCTAATTTGAGTCCCAAAGAACTTTACGAGCAAGAGCGCGAGGCGCGGCAAAAGCAGAAGAATAGCAATTCCAGCGCTAGCGCGAGTAGTGGTGGTAATTCTGGACGCAAACTCTGGCCCTGGTTACTCGCAGTATTGATTCTCGCTGGCACGGTTTTTGGTTTATATAAACTCGCCACAGTCACGCCTCCAGGCGCTGGCGCTGTGGCGGGCAAGCTGGCTGATCCGGTGACCGCCGCAGATTGGACGGCTGGTAGTCAAGAATCTCCAGTGCAATTGGTGGAGTATGGCGACTTCCAATGCCCAGCTTGCGCCTTTTATGCTACTTGGGTAACGCAGTTGCGTGAGGAGTTTGGTGATAAGATTGGTGTGACCTTCCGCCACTTCCCACTCCGCCAGAATCACGCGAACGCTCAACTGGCCTCACAAGTAGTCGAGGCGGCTGGTTTGCAGGGCAAGTTCTGGTTAGCCGCCGATGCAATCTATGCTGGTCAGCAGGCTTGGTCCGAGCAGATTGCCGCGCGCGAGACACTAGTAAATTTAATAAAAAATACCGGCGTTAATCTCACTAAACTCGAAGTTGATATTGATACCAAAATAGTAAAAGATAAAATCGAGCAACATTATCAGAGTGGCTTGCGCTCGGGCGTGGAGGGGACACCCACTTTTTACTTAAACGGCGGCAAGATCACTAATCCTAAAAGTTATGATGAATTCAAAAAACTTATCACTGACGCTCTTAGCGCTTAGCTTCATTGGCTTTGCCGATGCCACTTTTCTCACGATCAAGCACTACACTGGCACGCCTATCCCGTGTACTATCCTAGCTGGTTGCGATACGGTCACGAATAGTGTCTATTCCCAGATCGCTGGCGTGCCAGTCGCTCTGCTTGGCGCGCTTTTCTATCTCACGGTTTTTATTTTAATCTTACTTAACCTTCAACAGCCGAATAAAAAGTTGATCAAAGTAGTCTGGTGGCTCAGTTTGCTTGCGTTCTCGGCCTCGCTTGCTTTCGTTTATCTCCAAGCTTTCGTGATTAACGCTTGGTGCTTGTATTGTCTTATTTCAGCTTTAACTTCAACGCTTGTTTTTCTGTCAGCCAGCGTATTCGTTCGTCGCGCTTGAACCAAGTCATTTGCCTCTTCGCATAATGCCAAATCGCGGTATTTAATTTTTCTGTGAATTCTTTCTTATCTTTTATTTTTTTCTGGAGGAATAGCGCGACAAATTTATATTCTAGTCCCAAGTTTTCTAATCTCTTCCAGCTCAACTTCTCTTGCTCATGCAAATTTCTCACTTCCGTAATCAGTCCAGATTTTAATCTTTTTTCTAGTCTAATCTTGATTAGTTTTTTTAGTTTTTCGGCTGGGGGATTGAGACCAATGATTACAATGTTCTTATTTTCATTCTCAGCTTTTTTATTTTTATTAAAATTCGGCACCTGACCCAAACTTTTCGCAATTTCAATTGCTCTAATTAATCTTCTCGGATTATTTTTATCAATATTCTGCGCTCTAGTCTTGTCTAATTTCTGCAGAATCTTAAATAACTCTTCCGGATTTTTTCTCGCTAAGCTCTCACGTAATTTCAGATTAGCTTGCACTTCTGGTAACACTAAATCATCAACAACAGCCTGAATATAGAAGCCCGTGCCGCCGCAGATGATTGGCAATTTATTTCTCGCTAGAATCTCTCTAATTTTTTGCTTTGCCAATTTCTGATATTGCGCGACAGAAAACACGCGTTTCGGATTCGCCACGTCTAATAAATAGTGTGGCACATTCTGCATTTCGCGTTTTGTAATTTTCCCCGCGCCGATATCTAAACCGCGATAAACTTGTCTGGAGTCAGCGCTGATTATTTCACCATCAAACTTTTTGGCTAATTTAACAGCCAGTCCTGACTTGCCAGAGGCCGTTGGTCCGAGGATGACGAGGAAATGGGGGACTTTCATTATTATCACCTTAAACTCTTTGTCCCAAGAGCACAAACAGGGGTGGAGAATTTGGCTATTGACAAATAAAGTGTAGTATGCTAACCTCTTGCTGGCTTCCAATGGTTTGGAACGCTCTTTGAAAACTTTTTGGTGCCTGGCGGCACCACTGGAGGAACGGTATGTCGTTTAAGTTTAATCCCTTGTCCGCGGTGAAGAAGGTCTGCAGTGCTTGCGTCTGCGTCTTCAAGCGGGAACGCGATCCCACCAAGATTGTTGTGTACGCGTATCCCAAGTTCATCTTCTTCTGGCCCATCTGGCTTCTCGGGTTTCTGCTGTGGGTACCAACTCATTACGCCTGGATTAGTCCAGAGGCGGCGGGTTGGACCTACATTACAGCCTTGACGCTGGTGGTCATCGCGCTCGGCTTTGAGCTCTCTCGCGACCAGACGATTTTTACTCTTGTCGCGGTTGCTCTGCTTTGGGTCGGTGGCTTGTGGCTTAGAGATGTCAAGAATGTCTTGTTCTTGAGTACAATCATGAACACCTTCTGGGAGCTGAAGCCGGCATACAGTCCGAACTTTGGCTTGACTATCAGTGTTATCTTGTCGATGTTGGGGGCGCTCATGTTTGTTGACACAAGGCTGAACGATCGTTGGGTTCTCTCGCCCAACTCGATTGAGCATTATCAGTTTGGCAAGAAGGATGACTCGCTGGCTCGCGGTTCTAAAACTGTGAGCTATCAGTATCCCGATGCGGCCGAACAGATGCTCCTTCTGGCTGGCACAATCCTGATCTTTACGCCTGATGGCTTGCGCCTTCTGCGTAAGATAGAGAATGTGCCGTTTCTTAGATTGCAGGAGAGTCGTATCGATAGTCTCTACGACAGCGTAGCTGTGAAGGGGGCTGACGATATCGAAATCACTGATTCCGGTCACGATTCTCACGACAGTCACAGTAGTCAAGAGGACGACGCCAACCAGCTTACTCCCGAGGGTTGATGAACATGAAGAGAAAGAGTTCGCGAAAGAAGGACTCGGCCTTGGCGTTCTATACACCAGACCGAGTTCTCGACATTGCCTACTGTTACTATCTGGCGAGCATGAATGGTGGCTCAACTCGACCCACTCTCAAGCTTGCTTCCGAGTCGGTTAGTGATTTTGAGAAGGTCTGCCGTAGGTATGAGGCCCGGATTGGGACAGCCGAATGGCAGTTCCTCTCTGGTCTCAAGACGGTGATTGTTTCCTTGGCGCGAGGTATCGAGCGACGACGTCACGATGTGGAAGAGCTTGAACAACGAGCCATTAAGGAGCGCGAGCACCGGATCCAAGAAATCACTCAATCCACCAAACGGATTGGGTTGGCCAAAGCACTTGGTCGTACCGCAATCCTCGGCGGGTTCGGCTTTACCTTTGGTAAAGCCTTCATCCCTTGGGTCAACTTCGAGCAACCAGTGCAGCCGACTTATGCTTCTTTCGTCCTGGCCTTCGGTGCGGTCTTAGTAGGGTCGTTGCTCAAGGCTTTGGTGGCTGATCGGCGGATCAAAACAATCTTCCGTATGTATGACATGATGATCATGCACGCTTGGGAGGTTTATCGTCGTGGTGCGAAAGAGGAGTATGAGAGGTCCAAGAAGGACGCTGCTCGGATCTGGGCCAATTATACGGGAGAAGACCCCATCGACTGGCCCGGCTACGACACTATCTTGGAGGAGGAACAGGAGCTCGCCGATATGGTCAAGAGCCATACTGACGGGCTTCAAGAAAGTCCTTTCTCACAATTTGCCGCTCTGGTGGTCCTGCCGATTGTTCGAGCAACTGCTCGATTCAGGAAGAAGGATCAAGTGGTGATTGCCAAACCATGATTCCATCCCAGTGCCGTTCGTCTACCAAGACGGACGGCACTTTTTTATTCTGTTATTTTGTCACTGGCCGTTGATCCGAGGAGGACGAGGATTTTGTTTTTGGTCATAATTTATGTAGTATAGACATAGTCGCACATTTGTAAACTGTAACAAGGAGAAAACTAGTATGCGTCTTAAACCGCGAATTCTTCGGGTTGAAGAAACTGAAATTGGTAAACTTCTTGCCTCAAGTGCGGAAGCCAGAATTCGTCATGAGCGGATTGTGAGTGAGTTTCGTGAGGCCGCTCGCGAAGAGTTGGAAGCAATTGAGCGTTCACGGCGGCTTACCGCGGAAGATTTCCACGGACCGATTCTTTACTAGCTTTTACTGATCACGCTCAAACCGGACCACCAACGTCCGGTTTTTTTTATTTGACTGTGCTCTCGGCAGGAATCGAACCTGCATCATCTCCTTCGGAGGGAGATATCCTATCCATTGAAAGACGAGAGCAATTGGTGCCGGAGGTGGGACTTGAACCCACAAGACCTTGCGGTCGTACGATTTTGAGTCGTATGCGTATGCCATTCCGCCACTCCGGCAACTTGTGTTAAAATAGCAGAAATGAGCGAGACTTACAATAACGCTATCTTCTGGATTGAGGTTGATAAGATCAAGCCGAATCCTTTTCAGCCGCGGCATGACTTTGACGAAGACAAGCTCCGCGCCTTGGCCGATTCGATCCGGCAATACGGCGTGCTCCAGCCACTGGTGGTGACAAGACAAGAATTTGCCCGGCCAGATGGGGGATTAGCCGTGGAGTACGAACTGATTGCTGGCGAGCGGCGTTGGCGGGCGTCTAAGCTAGCCGGCATCTCGCAAGTGCCGGCGGTGATCCGCGACGGCGAGCAGAGCGATAAGCTCAAGCTGGAGATGGCGATTATCGAGAACTTGCAACGCGAAGACTTGAATCCGGTGGATCGCGCCAGCGCCTTCCAGCAACTTGTCCAAGACTTCAAACTCACGCATGTGGAGGTGGCCAAGCGCGTGGGCAAGAGTCGAGAGTATGTTTCTAATTCGATTCGCCTACTCGCTCTACCAGCCGAGATGATCCAAGCGCTGGCTGATGGGAAAATTTCTGAGGGTCACACCCGACCGCTCTTGATGCTTGGTGACCGGCCAGCCGAACAGCAAACGCTCTTCCAAGAAATTATGACGCGCAAACTGACCGTGCGTGAGGCCGAAAGTCTCGCCAGAAGAGTGGCACATGAGAAAGTTCGTAACAAGAATTATCTCGTTGATCCAACGATCGTGGAACTAGAGCAGAAGTTGACCGAGAAACTGGGCACCCGCGTGCGCGTAGAAAAAAAAGAGGTAGGTGGCAAAGTGACTATCGACTTTTTCTCCAATGACGATCTCTCGCAAATTTTTGATTTATTAAACTCGCCGCAGTTCCAACAAGCCTCGCCGATTCCGGAAAATGTTTCAGAAGTTTTACCAGAAGCAATAGACGATAGCTCGCCTGACGACGAGGCCGAGCTTTATAATCTCAAAAATTTCACAGTTTAAATATGTTGCCATTACAAGTGGGAGTAAAAGCTTTTCTCAAAAATAAAGACGGCAAATATTTACTGGTGCGTCGTGCGCCTGAGAATCGGCATTTGGTAAATGGCATTTGGGACGTTGTTGGTGGACGGATTGAACCCGGAACTGACTTAATTACCAATTTAGCGAGAGAAGTTGAAGAAGAAACAGGTCTCGTGCTCACTTCGTCGCCACAACTTTTTCTAGCGCAAGATATTATCAGAGCTGATAAGCAAGTGGTTCGTCTAAGTTATCTTTCGACTGCTGATGGCAAAGTTAAATTAAGTCCGGAGCATGATGCTTTCCTCTGGTTGACAGTGGCAGAAATGGCTAAGCAAGAAGATCTCGACGAATTTGTTGCCAGCGCTTTGAAGGAAAAAGTTTTTGAATAGAAATTTTACGGTTTAGTTTTTAGAAAAAGAAAAAAGCACATCTGGTTTGTTAGGCCAAATGTGCCAATGTGGTAGATCTACGCGTTAATTGTCGGCGGGAGGTTTCATGAAGAGGTGGTCGATGTTGTATCTGACACCCCTCAGCGCTCCAGTCATGTAGACCATGACAAAGACCACTCCGTTCACGAAGATCAGTGGTCTGGTCCCAATCATTACCTGCGCCAAGAGTGTCCCACTGGCGAAAAAGCCGAACATCCAAAAAAGCCCAAAGACTCTGATAGATTTCCATGCTAGTTCAAGCGACATACAATCTCCTTTTGACCTAGGGCCAAAAAACGGGGTTTATTTGCTTTTCAACGATCTGACATCCCAGCCTAGCATATTGCACTTTATTTGTTAAGCTTTAAAAACTCACTCATCCGGCACAAGCTTTTTTCTGGCTAAATAAGATACGAGAATGGCGATAATCAGCGTAGCGAGATAAACGAGCATGATCTGGGGATAAGAAAAGGGAACTGATCGCCAAGCACCGAGGATGAGCGCGCTGGACCAGGAGACGAAGGAGATTGCGCCACTCGCGACGAGCGGGAAGCGGTAACGCATAAATTCGTCGGAGGAGGGGAAGTGTTCGCCGGCATGGCGTCTAATTCTGGGCAAGTGCAGAAAGTGGAACGAGATGCCGTTCAAGATAATTATCAGAATAACGCTCATCTTGGCGAGGAACTTGGGCGAAGCGAGCAGGCGAGTGGGATCGAGTAAGAATAAACCCAAGCCGGATAGAGCGAGAATCGCCACGCCCGTCCAGACGAGCTTACTGCCGAGGCTCAAGAAGCGCGTCTCGGTGCGCGAGATATGACTATCATGAGCGCTAAGGAGGAAGATCCAATCGCTCGCGAAGGCCCCGCCAGCGCCCAGCGCGAGGCCGAAGAGGTGAGTGATTGTAAGTAATATGTGCCAGCTCGGCATAAGTCTATTCTAACTTATTTCATCAGCTTGTGCGGATTGTGATTGGCGCAGGCTTTGTTCGAGCATCTGTCCGGAATCGTTTTCGTCCCCGCCATCATTAGCGCGCCACACATCTCGCAGATCTTGCCAGTTGGTTTGGTTTTAATAATATTTTTGCAGTCCGGATAATTTGAGCAACCATAGAATATGCCAAATCTCCCGCGCTTCTCGCGCATCGTGCCTTTCTTACAAACTGTGCAAGTTACGCCAGTATCGCCGGCTGCTTCTTGGCTTGGATCTTTTTTGATAAATTTGCACTTCGGATAATTACTGCAAGCAATAAACTTACCAAATTTACCTTCGCGCTCGATCAATTTGCCGTCTTTGCAGTCTGGGCAGAGCTCGCCCGTTTCTTTCGGCCCTTCCATCACATTCCCGTCCATCTTGCGCGCTCCCACGCAGTCTGGGAATCGTGAACAAGAATAAAATTTGCCAGAGCGACTGAGTTTGATAATCATTGCGCTACCACAGACCGGGCAGAGCAGATCAGCCGGCGCAGCCCCAAGATTAGTAATTTTCGGCAATTTTTTCTTCGACGCGATTTCTTTCTTGAAGGGGCCGTAGAAATCTTTCAGCGTCTTCACATACTCATGTTCGCCAGTCGCGATCAAGTCCAGCTTATCTTCCATCTCGCGAGTGAAGTCGTCGCTGATATAGCTGGCAAAATTTTCTTCCAAAAAGCTACTCACCACTTCGCCCGTTTCTGTCGGCTTGAGACTGCGTTCCACCTTTTCCACATAACCGCGATCAATAATCGTCTTGATGGTGGGCGCATAAGTGCTCGGTCGGCCAATCCCGCGCTTTTCCAATTCTTTCACGAGGCCAGCTTCACTATATCTCTTCGGCGGTTGCGTTTCTTTACCAAGCGCGTTGATATTTTTGAGATCAAGCTTTTCGCCGTCAGAAATTTTTGGCAATTCCACGTCTTCGCCGCGCGCGGCCGGGTCAGCTTTGAGCCAGCCGTCGAAAGTGATGACTGATCCCAAAGTTTTAAAATCAGGAACTTTTTTCTCACCTGCCCCGCCATTGGCGGGGCGAGCTTGCGCAATAATTTCTGTTTTCAGCATCTCAGCGTCTTTCATCTGACTCGCCACCGCGCGTGACCAGATTAATTTGTAAAGTTTCTGCTCTTGCGGCGAATTGCCAGCATTCAGATTACTTGCGTGAGATGGCCGGATCGCCTCATGCGCTTCCTGCGCGTTCTTCGATTTAGTCGCATACTTTCTGACTTGCAAATATTTCTGACCAAATTGTGTTTCCACCAAACCAGCAATTTCAGCCAGCGCTTGTTGGGATAGATTAGTGCTGTCCGTGCGCATGTAAGTGATGTGACCGGCTTCATACAGCTTCTGCGCCAGTCGCATTGTGATAGACGGTGAGTAGCCGAGACGAGAAGAAGCCGCTTGCTGGAGCGTTGATGTCGTAAACGGTGCGCGCGGCGAGCGTTTCGTTGGCGTTTGTTTGACGCTCGCCACTTGCCAGTCTGATTTTTTCGCTAGATTCACAATCTCGTCAGCGCTTTCTTGCGTCTTCGGCTCTTCTACGCAAGTAAACAAGATTTCTTTTTTTTCTTTAGTAGCCAACAGCGCTTCCAGCACCCAGAATTTTTCCGGAATAAACGCTTTAATCTCGCGTTCGCGTTCCACCAAGATTCTTAGCGCGGGGGACTGCACGCGGCCAGCTGATAAACCGTAGCGCAACTTCTGCCAGATCAAACCAGACAAGTCATAACCAAATAGTCTGTCGAGCACGCGTCGCGCCTCTTGCGCTGATCTTAAATTTTCATCAATTTTTCTTGGATGTTCGGCCGCTTCTTGCACGGCTTCTTTCGTAATCTCATGGAACACGATTCTGTCCGGATTCTTCAAGCCCAGTGCTTCCTTAATGTGCCAAGCGATTGCTTCACCTTCACGGTCCGGATCTGTCGCGAGCACCGTTTTCTCAGCCTTCTTGGCCAAGCTTTTCAATTCACTCACCACTTTTTCTTTCCCTGGACTAATCACATAATTCGGCACGAAGCCGGCCTCGATATCAATCGCGTTTTTATTACTCTTCGGCAGATCACGAATATGCCCGACGCTCGCGCGCACGGTGTACTCGCCATCCAGATATTTGGCAATCGTTTTCGCTTTCGCCGGCGACTCGACAATCAGTAATTTCATCCCGTTAGAAGTTTAAGAATATTAATTTTTAATTTTGTTTTTCCGTTACGAAAGTAGAAAGAGTTACTTCTAACGGGATCATCTTAAGTTACATTAGTAGCACAGATTGTTAACAAGTTGCAAATTTGTGAGAAATAAAAAAACAGTTTGCATCAGTGAGTACCAATGCAAACTGTGTTCACGGAAATCCCCAAAATGCTTCCCGACGTATCCGATATTTTCTCGGGCTCGAGCCAACCACTTTTCGTGGCCGGCTCCCGAACGCTACGGGTCGCCTCGGACGCCGAAACCAAGCTTGCGGTTATCGGCGGACGCGTCGGGGTCAAGGGACTACCAGCTGGTGTGAACTTGGGAAAGTTTAGCATGAGCTACTTTTTTGTCAAATTTCTAACATCTCGCCCCCTCTCTTAAATTAAGAGAGGGGGCTGGGGGTGAGTTATAATACTTGACAAATAAACCGCAATTTGCTATACTGGGGGTTGAGGTGCTATCGTAGCACTTTGACAAGAAATAACCTTATTTTTGGCCCCAAAAGGCCGGAAGGAGAAAATCCATGAAGGTTAAATTGGTTTATCGCCCCCTTTACATCGGTGATGGCGTTGTTACTAAGGAGGACGATTTCCCCAGAATGCAGGTGCTCGATCTGCCCGATGGCACAAGAATCGAACATGTTCTGAAAAAAGTTGCCGCCAGCGCGCTTGCATTCTACTCCGAGGTTGACCAAATGGTCTTGGGAGACTACCACAAGTTTGGTTTCTTGGATGATCGGTCCTGTCATCACATTCTCTCCAGAGATCCTCGGGAGACAATGCGGATCATGACCACTCCATACAGCAGGGATTGGCCAGCTTAGGAGACGACCCTGGTCTTCAAGAACTGTTCGTAAGACCCCAAACCAGAAATGGTGCGGGGTTTTTTTATTTCTCACCCCACCCGTAATTCTCCCATCATCTCTTTGATAATTCCCTTAATTTCCATCATCGCTAGTAGCACATTTGCTTCACTAATTGGCAGATTGAGATTCCGGATCAATTCGTCGCGCGGGAGGGGTTCGATCTTTAGGATTTCATAAACTTTCTGTTCTGATTTAGTTAAACTCTCTAAATTTAATTTCTGCTGGCCATATTCGTCAGGTAAGTCAAAACCCAAACCAATCAGCAAATCACGACCCGAGCAAACCGGCGTCGCGCCAAGCTTGATCAAATTATTCGTGCCCAGCGAGCCGGCTGAGAAGATTGAGCCCGGGATGGCGAGGACGTCGCGATTATAATCTGTTGCTAATTTCGCTGTGATCAGCGTGCCACTTTTGTCGCCGGCTTCTACTATCAGCACAGCTTTCGCGAGGCCAGCCATGATTCTATTTCGGCGTGGGAAAGTGTGTAAGCCAGCTGGATAATCGGGCGGGAATTCACTCAAGAGCGCGCCACCGGCTTCTATGATTTCATCAGCGAGTTTTTTATTAGAACTGGGATGGAGCACATTCCGGCCCAAGCCCGAACCCGGGATCGCCACGGTGGGCAAGCCAGCTTGGAGTGCTGCTTGATGCGCAATCGTGTCTATTCCCACCGCCAAGCCAGAAATAATCGCGACGGGATAGCCAGCTAGTTCGGCAATAACTTTCTCACAAGCTTCTCGGCCGTAACTAGAATATTTGCGCGAGCCAACGATCGTGAGATAAATAAAACTGGCGTCCGGCAATTTGCCTTCTAAATATAGCTCTTTCGGCGGGTCATTAATTTCGCGCAGAAGTGACGGAAACTGGCTTGGGGATAAGCGCTTGATTGTGCTCATGTGCGGAATATTGTAGCATTAGAATGGACTTGGTCTCTAAACATGGGAGGATCATATGATTCGAGAGTTTGCTGAACTAACGGAAATTGAAATTGCTCGAGCTAATGTGATTCGGGTAATAATTTCTGAAGATCCGAGTGTGGAAGCTCGTTTCCGTTTTCGCTTTGGTCGGGCTGATAAGCCAAACATGGGAGTTGGTACTGCGAGTCGTCTCAAGGTTTTGACTAGAAAGTTGATTGCTGAGCTCGATTTGGTCAAATCGCAAGCCGATGCTTTCGTGCTTCGCTTGTACAATTGCCCGGAACAAAGTGAGGGCAATCCCTTGAGTAATGGAGATTTCGAACGATTGAAGAAGGCACTAAAGTCCAAATTCGATTAAGTTCTGTTTTGTCGTCCGCCACGCCTTGTCCCACTTGATTGTGAGATGAGGCGTTTTTTTGTTATAATTTTATTTAACATGCTAGACATCAAGTTTATTCGGGAAAATGCTGATCTGGTGCGTGCCGCGGCTAAGAAGAAGCGTGTGGATTTTAACGTTGAAGATTTACTGAAAATAGATGACGAGCGGTTAAAACTGATGCAAGAAGTGCAAGCGCTTAGATCTGAACAGAATAAACTGGGCGAAGAATTGGCCAGAAATAAAACCCCAGAACTTTTGGAAAAATTAAAAGAGTTGAAAGTGAAGTTCAAAACTGGCGAAGAAGCGCTGCGAGAATTGATGACAAGCTGGCAGAAGCTGATGTTGCAAGTGCCGAATATTCCGGATATTTCTGTGCCGGACGGTGAGAGCGATGCTGACAATCAGGAGATCAAAACTTGGGGCGAGAAGCCAAAGTTTGATTTTACTCCCAAAGATCACATTGAGCTGATGACTAAATTAAACTTGCTTGATCTAGAACGTGGCACGAAAGTAGCGGGTTTCCGAGGTTATGTTCTCAAGAACGCTGGCGTCACGCTCTCTATGGCGATCTGGCGAATGGCGCTGGACTTCTTTAGTCAGAAAGGTTTTACGCCAATTATTGTACCGTCGCTGGTGAAGCGTGAGAATTTGCTGGGCACGGGCTTTTTGCCGCAGAGCGAAGAGGACTTGTATAAAACGCAAGATGCAGATTATCTTGCGGGAACTGCCGAAGTGGCCACGATGGGCTTGCATGGAGATGAGATTTTAGAACTAGCTGATTTGCCGGTAAAATATTTAGCCTTCTCGCCGTGCTTTCGCAGAGAAGCGGGCAGCCACAGCCGTGATGTGAAAGGCTTGATTAGAGTTCATGAATTTTACAAACTAGAACAAGTCACGCTCTGCGCCGCCGATCACAATTTATCCGTGCAAGAGCATGAGGCGCTGAATAGAAATACGGAAGAATTTATTGAGTTGCTCGGCATTCCGTATCGCACGGTGGTGAACTGCGGTGGCGATCTTGGTTTGGGTCAGGTGAAGAAATATGACATTGAACTGTGGGTGCCACTGGAGGGCAAATATCGCGAGATTAGTTCGGCTTCTTATTTCCATGATTTCCAGACGAGAAGATTGAATATCCGTTATCGCGATGGAGAAGATGGGAAGTTAAAATATGCGCACTCGCTCAATAGCACGGCTATACCGACGCCAAGAATTTTGGTCTCACTGATCGAGAATTATCAACAAGCTGACGGCAGCATTAAGTTGCCAGAGGCTTTAGCAAAATATTTAGGCTATGCCGTTATTGGCCCTACCGTTTGAGTATCTCTGGTGGCATTACACCCTAGCCTGGCGCGATTTGGTCGTGATCTGGGGCAATTATCTCTGGTTTATTTATCACTTTTTCTCAATCTCAGTTTTAGCCAGAACTTTATTAGCGCCGTGGAAGAGGTTGGGCGAAGTTTATCCAGCGCGCTTTAATCTCGGCGCTACGCTTGCGACTTTCTTCATCAATTCTCTCATGCGTTTGGTTGGCGCTGTGATCAGAATAATTATGCTCGTGTTCGGTGGTTTGGTTTATTTATTAGTAATTTTGCTCGGCTCAGTTACTTTAATTCTATGGCTGGTTTTGCCGTTGATTATTATTTTGGCTTTAGTTTTGGGTCTAGCCTTGTTGTTTAAATAAAAAATCATGCCCTCTACCCTTGCTGATAAAATTCGTTTGAGTCGTCTCTATCCAGTTTTGTTGCTGGAAGAATTAATCTCCCGTCGTGCGCGGAATATTTTGTTGTTTGTTGGCAAATTGCTCGCGCTTGGTCTGATTTTGTTGCTCGCTCACGCTTGGTGGCAAGGCGGCGCTGTCGCTCTCTCACGCTGGATTGGCTTGGCGATGATCACGCTGGCACTAACTCTACTAGTCTATTTAATAGAGTGCTTTTTCCGTTCTTATTATTACGACAATATTCTGGATAATAATTATCATCGCGCAGATCTGTTTACTTTCACCGTTGGCCGGATTTTGTTTAAGTTAAAAAATGATGATGTCTGGAGCGCTTTCTTAACTTCCTCAACTGGTCTCGCTGTGATGCAACGCTTGGGCGTGAGTTACCAGCAAATTGCGAGCTTTCTCCAGCAACGCGACGCTAATTTACAAACAGTGGTCAAACTAGAACTGGGCGGCGCAGAGGCGCTCACTTTGCGCCGCTTGGCCGACTGGCTCTACCAGCATGATGAGAGTTTTAGCAAGTGGCTATTTAGCTTAAATATTAAAATCGCGGAACTTGATGGCGCTGTGGAGTGGATCGTGAATGAGATCGAAGCGCGAGCGCGAGCCGAGCGTTGGTGGAGTCGCGAGCACTTAGAGCGCATCCCGGGCTTGGCCAAGACTTGGTCTTATGGCCAAGTGCCGACCTTGCTCCGCTACAGCGAGGACTTGCTCGCGGGCGAGCCCACGGCCACGCTGGCCGCGGGCACCAGTGCCCGCCGCGCCGAGGCGCGGCGGCTCGCCACTATTCTCTTGCGCTCGGCGGAGGCCAATGCGCTGGTGGTGGGCGAGGCTGGCTCCGGCAAGCTAGATATTGTGTGGGAACTGGTGCGCGAGCTCGCGCTGGGCGCGGTGCCGCCCGGCTTGGAACATCGCCGGCCAATACTCTTCCACACCGCGCTCTTCTTGGCCGCCTTCCGCGAGCGGGAGCTGCTGGAGCGGGAATTGTTCAAGCTCTTGAGTGAGGCTATCAGCGCCGGCAATATTATTCTGATTATCGACGACTTGCCCGCTTTGCTGGCTGGGGCCGAACGCTTAGGCAGTAACATCACGGCTTTACTTGATCAGTTTCTCATCTCGCCGGCGCTGATGGTAGTAGCACTCGCTGATCGTGAACTCTTCCATCGGGAGTTAGAAACACGCGACACGCTCTTGCAACGCTTTGAGCAATTATTAGTCGCCACTATTGATCAAACTAGATTGATAAAAATTCTAGAAACGCAGGCGGTTGATTTAGAGTCAAAAAATAAGTCACAAATCTTTTTTACTTATCAGGCACTAACAGCACTAATCACCAGTGCGGAACGCTATTTTCCGTCTGAGAATATTTCTGATCAGGCGTTGGATCTGCTGACGGAAATTGTGCCGTGGGTGATAAATCATGAGCGAGAAGCGGGGAGAGAGACGAGAATAATCGAACGCGATGAAGTGCTCACTTTTGTGCAAGAGAAGACCGGCATTCCGCTCGGTCCGATTGCCGCGCCGGAACAGGCTAAGTTATTGGGTCTAGAAACAGAGCTGAAAAAGCAAGTAATTGGCCAGGAGACAGCGCTCGCGGCGATTAGTGAGGCTCTAAGACGAGCTCGCGCGGGTGTGCGGAACGAGAAACGCCCGATTGGCTCGTTCTTGTTCCTCGGCTCCACTGGCGTGGGTAAGACGGAAACGGCCAAAGCCTTGGCGCGGGTACTCTTTGGCCGCGAGGAGGCGATGATGCGCCTGGATATGAGCGAGTATCAATCCGCCGAGTCACTCTCGCGCTTGATCGGCTCGTTTAGCGATGGTAAACCTGGCCTACTCGCCAAGCTTTTGCGCCAGAATCCTTATGGCGTCTTGCTCTTGGATGAATTTGAAAAGACTAACAAAGACGTGCTGAATTTATTTTTGCAAATTCTCGACGAAGGCTACTTTTCTGATATGTTGGGTCGGAGAGTTAATGCGCGAAATATCGTTTTCTTGGCTACGTCCAATGCCGGCGCCGAAATTATTTGGCAAATGATCAGAGCTAAGCGTGATCCCAGCACGATGCGGGCTGAACTAATCAATCAAATCGTGCAGGCGGGCATTTTCCGTCCAGAATTGCTGAACCGATTTGATGAAGTTGTGATCTTCCAGCCGCTTAGCGAGCAGAATCTAGCGCAAGTGGCTAAGCTCCAGCTAGAGAAATTAGTTCTGCGCTTGCGCGAGCAGGGGATCGCTTTCCAAGTCACGCCAGAATTGGTGGCCGAAGTGGTGCAGAAGGGTAGTGATCCGCTCTTTGGCGCTCGGCCAATGGCGCGTTATATTCAAGATCACGTAGAGCAAGCGGTGGCCGATGCCATTATCAGTGGTCGGCTCAAGCCGGGCGCGAGCGCCACTTGGCTCGCTGGCACTTTGAGTTTGCAAACTAGTACTAACGCATGAGTGCCGCCCGGCAAAGTAAGAAAGCGATTTTTAGCGAGCAAGCGCTGGCGCGGCGCCAGCGCGAGCGCCTCTGGCGCTCTAGCCTGTGGCTGTTGCTCGCTCTCGCGCTGCTTGCTGATTTTATTATTTTTGCCAATCACTCGCGTTTGCTCATCAGCCAAGTCCAGATCGCTGGTCAAGAAACAGTGAGTCAGGATATTTTAGATCAAGCCACGCAAGAATTTCTCGCCGGTGATTATTTGTTCGTGCTACCACGGCGCAATGCCCTGTGGTATCCGCGGCGGGCGCTCGCGCAAGCCTTGCTCGCGCAATTCCCAACCCTAGAGTCAGCGCAAATCTCACGCGAGAACTTTACAACGATCAAGATTGTTGTGGCCGAGCGGCGCGGGCAATATCTCTGGTGTGGTAGTGATCAGCCACAAATCTGTTTCTTGCTCGATCAGTCTGGTCTGGCCTTTGCGCCGGCACCAGTTTTCTCCGGCGAATCTTTTGTCAGATTTACCACATCAGGCCCAAATCTTGCGCTCAACACGCGACCATTTTCGGTCCAAAACTTTACCCAAATCACTAATTTAATCACGACGCTCAATCACACGTTCAGTCAGACGATTCTATCTGGCTTGGCGATTAGCGAACTGGTGGCGAATAGCGCTAGCGATTATCGTTTGACGGCCACGCGCGCGGCTGATACGCTCTCTCGGCCACTCACAGTTTTGGCTAATCTGGAACAGGTGAGTAGTGAATTAAATTTAACTCTGCAAGCGGCTCTGCTCGCGCCGGATTTTGTTACAGAATATCAAATAGCGCAAAAGAATAAGCAAGAGTTAGAATATCTTGATTTACGCTTCCCGGGGAAAGTTTTTTATAAATTTGCTAATTAAACTTGATTAAGTATGAGTGGAAATTTTTGGCAAGATTTGGCTAAGCCATTTTTCGTCCTTGCGCCAATGGCGGATGTGACTGACTGCGCTTTCAGAAGAATCATCACCAAATATGGCAAACCGGATGTACTCTGGACGGAGTTTGTCTCCGCTGATGGCCTGATGAGTCCGGGGCGGGAAGTTTTGCTTCATGATCTCAAATATTCTGAACAAGAGCGGCCAATCGTGGCGCAGATTTTTACAAGCAAGCCGGCCAAGATGGAGCAGGCAAGCAAGCTGATTGCGGAACTGGGTTTCGATGGTTTGGATATTAATATGGGCTGTCCGGACCGGAGTATTGAGAAGCAAGGCGCTGGCGCAGCTTTAATTAAAACACCCAAACTCGCGCGCGAATTAATCAGATCAGCGAAACAGGGGATAGCATTAGCTGGTAAAAATATTCCGGTTTCGGTCAAAACTAGATTGGGTTACAAAAATAATGAGCTAGAAAACTGGTTGCCAGAGTTATTGGCTGAAGAGCCAGCGGTTATCACGATCCACGCGCGCACGCGCGAAGAAATGTCGAAAGTGCCGGCGCGTTGGGAAGAAGTGAAGAGAGCAGTAGAGATTAGAAATAATTCGGGAAGCACGTGTTTAATAATTGGCAATGGCGATCTGAAAGATTTAGCTGATGCGCGAGAAAAAGTATCAACAACTGGCGCTGATGGCGCGATGCTCGGCCGAGCGATTTTCGGCAATCCATTTCTATTTTCCAAAAATAAATTTCCCGGGGGAATCGAGGGGCGGGAGTTACGTTTACGTGTGATGCTGGAGCATACTAAGCTTTTTGCTGAACTTTTGGGAGAAATAAAAAGCTTCGCGATCATGAAGAAGCACTATAAAGCGTATGTAAATGGCTGGGATGGAGCGAAAGAACTGCGTGAGAAGCTAATGCTCACCAATAGCGCTTCAGAAGTTGAGCAAATTGTGAGTGAGTATCTAAAAAACGGCTCTAGTTAGGCGTATTTCGGCTATTTAAACTCTTGATCTTGCCAAAACACTTGACAAATCCTGTGGGCTTGCTATACTGGGGGTAGAGTGATTGGAGGAGTTGTCTTGAGAGACACACGCAGTCACAGGGGACAAGTTCTTTCTACCGGTCCACGTTTTGGACCAAAGGAGCCTCAAATGCTCGTCCGGAATCACTATGGTGGCAATTTCGCCACGGTCAACACCCATCGTAATTGTTATCAGAGTTCTCACGACATCACGATGCACGACGGCGACGACGCCAGCAGCTGATCAACCTCGGCGGCGCAGCGACCCGGCCACACTGTGTGGCCGGCCACTAAACAATGTAGAGACCAACCATTGAAAGGATTCAATCGTTGAGCATCATTGAGCCTGACACGCTCTGCAAGCTGTCCCTAGGATGGCCCAAAGATAACAGATGCCAAAACATGATCCCTTCTGCCCCCGAACAGCTGTTGTTCGGGGGCATTTTTTTTTGCTTAAAAATCCACTGTGGATAACTCTGGCTTGGCAGAATAGTTTTGTGCTATATTAAACGTGGCCGCAGTTCTTTATGTTTGATCCAGTTTCTGGCTCGTTTGCCAGAGAGAACTGCTTCGCCAAGTGGTCTCCATTTTTTGGAGGATTCATCGTGAACAAATTGATTACGCGACACAACAACGATCCCACCAGCCGCGCTACCAACCACCTGAAGAAGAGGATCACCGCGCAGATCAACTCTCTCGTCGCCAGCGCGCTCGCTTTCGCGTTCGGTAGCAACAACAAATCTGGTATGACCTTCAGCTAACGGCCAGCAGCCCGAAGCTAGAAAATGGAGTACTTTCCGGGCCCCTCATCATTGTGATGTTGGGGCCCTTTTTTCTTGCTCAAAATTCCGTTATAATGCGCTAATATTCATGTCTGAACTCGCACTGTATCGCAAATATCGGCCAAGTAAATTTAGCGAAGTGATCGGGCAAGAGAGCGTGGTGCAAGTGCTCTCCGGCGCGCTCAAGCTCGGCAATATCGCGCATGCTTACCTCTTTGCCGGCTCGCGCGGCACGGGCAAGACCAGCGTGGCTAGAATTTTGGCCAGAGAACTGGAAACCCAGCCAGAAGATTTGTACGAAATTGACGGCGCTTCTAATCGGGGAATTGATGAGATTAGAGCTTTGCGCGAGGCAGTAGGCACACTGCCGTTTCGCTCGCCGCGGAAAGTCTACATTATTGACGAAGTGCATATGCTGACGAAAGAGGCGTTCAACGCACTCTTGAAAATTCTGGAAGAGCCGCCAAGTCATGTGGTGTTTATCTTGGCGACGACAGAACTCGAACGCGTACCGGAGACGATCATTTCTCGTTGTCAGACTTTTGCCTTCCAGAAGCCCAGCCAGCCGGCTTTGCAAGATCTCTTGCAACATATTGCCAAACAAGAAAAATTTAAATTAGACAAAGATGCGGGCGAGTTAATCGCTTTGCTCGGCGATGGCTCCTTCCGCGACGTGACCGGCTTGCTCCAACAAGCGATGAGCGCTTCAAGCGATCACAAAATCACGCTGGCCGAGGCCGAACTGGTGACTGGCGCACCCGCGGCTGTTCTCGTCCGCAGGCTCGCGCAAGCGATTCTGGAAAATAATTTGAGTGTGGCCCTAGAGCAAGTGCAAGCGAGTAACTCGCGTAGTTATTCCGCGCAGACGCTGATTAAATTATTATTGCGCCAGTTGCGTCTCGCTTTGTTAGTTAGACTTGATGACAAAAATTCGCAAACAATTTGGTTGGCCGGTTTGAGCGCTGATGAAATAAATAGTATTAAAAAATTAAGTGAACACGAGAACGCTAGCCGCTTGCCAGAAATTCTGCGGGAACTGCTCGCGGCACATACAGAAACCGCCAAAGCGGCGGTTTCTCTCTTACCTCTGGAACTGGCGCTGGTTAAACTAGCAAAACCAGTTTAGTTTTTATTTTTAGTAAGCTTTTAGTTTCAACATTGCCGCGAGATCAATAAAGCTGACGCCACTTGGTACGGCAAATTTACTCTCATCTTTGGTCCAGCTCTGGCACTGGTAATCCACTTTCTGATCCAGATCCACGCTGTTGTTGCTTTTTGTCTGTGTATTACCAGCTTGCGTGGTCATATCCATGCTCATTTTGGCGCCTTGCGCGCCGTTCCACACATACATATCATTGCCGGTCTTGATCATGTGCGCTTCGCTCGTGGCTTGATTCTGGAGCATAAAGTCGCCGCGCATCATCTGGCCGGAGAGATAAACCGTGCCGGTTGATTCCGCGCCTGGAGTTTTATTCTCCACCGTGCAGGTCCAGTCGCCGCTAAGGGCCAAGAGTTGGCGGAGTGTGCCATTAGTGCCATTGTTGCTGACATTAGTACCATCACTCGTATTGCTCGTCGCCGTGCTGGTCTCGGTGGTGGTTGTAGTTTCAGTTGTTGCTGTTTCAGTACTTGCTGGGTTGGCGTTCTGTTTCTGTTTAGAGTAATAAACGCCGCCGCCAATGGCGAGAGCCGCGACGATTACGATCACAAGTGGGAAAATAAAACCGCGTTGTGTTTGTTCTTGTTTCATCATGTTATTTTTTTTATTTTAGCTAACTTTTATTTTTATTTTAATAATTTCTTCACTAACTCTGTTAATTTAGCATATTATTCCGCCGCTGGCGAAGACTTTAAGAAGCGATAGTTTTCTACCGGGTTTCAGTTACTACTCCTTCTTTGATTCCATATACCTCTCTAATTAACCTGCATATCTGGGTGTATTGTTGGGGATCATCGGGTGTTACAGATTCTGCCTCGACTTGAACTTTATTTAAGATTAAAACTCTGTTGGAGATGATCTCACTCCCTGTGTCTCTTACAACGCCAAAAATTACAGAGTCTCTGTTCTGGTATATTTTACACATCGGAATAGTCTGAACTCGTTGTTTTCCTTCTCCGGCATCAGCCAGGGTTACACCCATTATACTAAGATTTTCCAGAGTGCTTGTAGACGCCACTACGCTTGATATTTTCGGTTTGCTACCACCTAGGTGTTGTGGTATGTGGGGGAAGATTAAACCACCAAAAAATACTATCCATATCGCGTACAAAACAAACTTTACAAGTCGGTCTCTTTTAGAAAAAAGCCACTCATTTTTTTCTTTCCATAGGATTAAAATTGCTGGCAGAAAGAGCGTTAATATCCCTGCAGAAATAAATCTAGTTTGAAGTAGGTCGTATTCGAAAAAGGCAAAATGAGCTAAATACATATTCCAAACTAAAAACCCAGTTACATACACAATGAATATTGCTAGACTCGGAGTTTTGGCCCAATCGTAGTTTTTTTGTCCCATACTGCTGCCGGCCAGGGACTCGAACCCCAATTAACTGCTCCAGAGGCAGTCGTCCTACCATTAGACGAGCCGGCAATGCTCACATACTATATGATAAATCTGGTAAAGAAAAGGACTTTACGAGGCTCAAAAAATGCTAAAATAGCAGCACATGAAAACCGCCAAACCACTCCCACACAAAATGTTGTCAGATTTGCGCCAAGAGCTTGCTACCGCGCCAAGAGCTCTGACAGCTTGGGAAAGCATCACACCACTTGCGCGCAATGAGTGGATTTGTTGGATTGAATCGGCGAAAAAAGTAGAAACCAGAACGCACCGAATTACCAGAACGCGCGCAGAGCTGATCGCTGGTAAACGCCGACCTTGTTGCTGGGCCGGTTGTCCTCATCGGTAAAACGAGAAAGCGCTGACTTGTTACCCTTTTTGTGCTAGATTGCGGATTATTATGACTGGAAATAAAACAAGTAAAATCAAAACGGATTGGGATTTTAGTTTGCTGTACCGGAATAACGCTGATTCGGCCATAGAACGTGATTTGCAGAAGATGGAACAAGCACATGAAAAGTTTGCGCAGAAATATGCGAACAAAACGGATTACCTGACTGATCCGGTCAAGCTCGCGCTAGCGCTCGCAGATTATGAGAAATTATCTGATCAGGCATTTAGTAAGCCTTATGCTTACTTTGCTTATCAACATGATCTGGACAGTAAAAATGCCAAAGTGGAGGCGAAGCTAAATTTGCTCGGGCAGAGGTACACCAATAGTGGCAACAAGATCACCTTCTTTGGTGTGGCGCTGACGAAAATTAAACCAGAACTGCAGGCCAAATTTCTTAAGCACGCTAAGTTGCAGAAATATAGTTTTTTACTCCAATGCGCTTTTCGCGAAGCCAAGCATGTGCTCTCTGTTGCTGAAGAAAAAATCATGAACTTGAAGAGTTTGCCAGCCCATGAGCTGTGGGTGCGCGGGAACGACAAAATTGTTTCTAAACAAGAAATTCTCTGGAAAAATAAAAAATTGCCACTGGCCGAAGCAATGGGGAAAATCCAATCTTTGGCAACGAAAGAGCGACGAGAATTGCACACTTTGGTAAATCAAAAATTAGCCAGCGTCGCTGATTTCGCCGAGAGTGAACTAAACGCCATAGTTTTAAACAAAAAAATCAATGACGAACTGCGCGGCTATGCGCAACCTTACTCGGCCACGGTTCTGGGTTATCAGAATGAAGAGAAAACCGTGGATAATCTCGTCAAAACGGTTACTAAAAATTTTCACATCAGCCACAGATTTTATAAAGCGAAAGCGAAAATGTTGGGTTTGAAAAACCTAACTTACGCCGATCGCGCTGCGCCAGTAGGCCAGACCACGCAGAAAATTACTTTTGCCCAAGCGGTAGAAATTGTGAAGAAAGCTTTCGGCCGAGTTAATCCGATTTATGTGACGGCTTTTGAAGAATTCTTGGCCAACGGCCAGATTGATGTGTTTCCGAAAGTCGGGAAGACCGGCGGCGCTTATTGCTCTAGTACAGAAGGCTTGCCAACCTTTGTCTTGCTCAATCACTTGTCGGATTTTAAGTCACTGATGACTTTGGCTCACGAGCTGGGGCATGCCATGCATGCCAGGCTGGGCGATGCCGCCCAGCCGCCGCTCTACCGCGGCCACAGCATCGCGACGGCCGAAGTGGCCAGCACTTTATTCGAAAATTTCGTCTTTGACGAAGTGTTTAATCTGCTGACTGAAAAAGAGAAAATAATAGCTTTACATGACCGGATTAATGACTCTGTGATGACCATCTTCCGGCAAATCGCGTGCTTCAACTTTGAGCTTGATCTGCATAATCAAATCAGAAAACAGGGGAGCTTGAGTAAAGAAAAAATTGCGAAATTGTTAAATCAGCACATGAGCGCTTATCTTGGGCCGGTGTTTAAGCTCACAGAAGCTGATGGCTACTTTTTCGTCTCATGGTCGCACTTGCGCAATTTTTTCTATGTTTATTCTTACGCTTTCGGCGAATTAGTCTCTAATGCTTTATATTCCAGCTATCAAGAAAATAATAAGTTTGAAGAAAAAATCAGACAGTTTTTATCTGCCGGTTCTAGCGCTTCGCCGGAGGATATTTTCGCGCAAGTTGGTGTAGACGTGAGAAATCCGGCGTTTTTTGAGCGCGGTTTGAAGGAAATAGAGGCGAAGATTGCAAAGTTGGAGGAAATGATATAATAATAGAGTGTGCAGAAAGACTGTGAAAAATAGAGAAATTAAAAATTTAAAATAATACATAACATGAGCAATACTGGCAAAGCGATAGTTGGTTTGATTATCTTGGTTCTGTTGGTTATCGGTCTGGCCTATCTCGGCAAAGCGAGTCAATCTAGCGCACCCACTACTACAGAAACTCCCACTCCGGTGGTGGAAACTGGGCCGATTAAGGTTGGTGTGATTACGCCACTAACTGGCGACGCCGCAGCTTTGGGAGAGTTTGTGAAAAATGTGACTGATCTAGCGGTGGAAGAAGTCAACACAAATAATGTGATTAATGGCCGAACATTTGAACTAGTTTACGAAGACGGGAAATGCAATGGCACTGGCGGTGCTAATGCAATGCAGAAGTTAGTCAACGCTGACGGCGTCAAGATTGTGATCGCCTCGGATTGTTCTGGCGCCGTTCTGGCCGGTTTGCCAATTGCCGAGCAAGCGAAAGTCTTTGTGTTTTCTGGCACAGCCACTAGTCCTGATTTGACAAACAAAAGTCTGTTTTTCGCCCGGACTGTGGCTAGCGACAATGGCCAGGGTCGGGTGCTAGCCGAGGCCGCGATTGCTCATGGTTGGAAAAAGGTAGCCGTTCTGCAGGAATCCTCGGATTATGCTCTTGGTATTTATCGTGCTTTCGAAGCTAATTACCCAGCAACGGCGGGGACAATCACGAAAGAAGAGTATCCAGGCACTACCACTGACTTTCGTTCTACTCTCACGAAATTGCGGGCAGCGAATGCTGATGCTTTGTTCATCGATCCTCAATCTCCTGGCACGGCCGAACGGATTCTCAAACAGCTAGCTGATCTCAAGTGGTCGGTGCCACTCTTGGCAAACGACATTGTCTCTGGCAATGCTGACTTGATTACTAATCACAAAACGAGACTTGAGGGCGCATTGGTTGCCGAACAAGGGACAGCGAGCTTGCCGAAATCGCAAAAACTCGACGCGGACTATCTCAAAAAATACGGCAAAGAAATGATTTATCGTAACTATGCTCAAGCACAATACGACTTAGTCTATATTCTGGCAGAAGGAATTAACAAAAACGGGACTGATGCGGGAAAGATTGCCACTTGGGTAAGAACAGTCAAAGATTGGCCGGGAGCTTCTGGTTTGGTAACGATCGGCGCGGACGGTGATCGTGTGGGCGGCCACGTGTTGAAAGTCATCAAGAACGGCAAGGCCGAACTGGCTAGCTAAAAAAGTAAAAATCTCGCCCAATGGGCATCCTGCCGCAACTCATTCTCAATAGCATTATCGCCGGCGCGATCTACACGATGATCGCGCTTGGCTTTAATCTCATCTACAGCACGGTCAAGTTTTTTGACCTTAGTTACGGCGTGATGATGGCGATCGGTGGTTATGGCGTGTATTGGTTGTATAAAATAATCGGTCTGAACTTGGGCTTGAGCGTGGTCTTGGCAATTTTACTTGCCGGTTTGGTTGGTTACTTAGCAGATTACTTCGTTTACCGACCATTGCGCCGCCGCAAAGCCTCGACAATGGTCTTGCTAGTGGCCTCGCTCGGGATTTTCACAGCTCTCCAAGCCGTGATTGCGATCCTGTTTTCCAGTCAGTTTCAAACTCTCTCGGCTGGCGAAGGGAAAATTTATGAAGTGATTGGCGGCGCGATTACCGGCGTGCAGTTGGTGATTCTTGCCAGCGGCTTGCTGATTATGCTCGCGCTAGCGTTCTTCCTCAATCGGACTAGATTTGGCCGGGCAATTAAAGCGGTGGGCGATGATGAAGAGGTGGCGCGGGTGGTGGGGATTAATACTGATAAAATCATCAGCTTTGTCTTCTTCCTCTCCGCGGCCATTGGTGGCTTGGCGGGCGTCTTGGTGGGCTTCGACACTGGCATTGAGCCGACGATGGGGCTCAACTTGCTGCTCAAGGGCGTGATCGCGGCGATTGTGGGCGGCATCGGCAATATCTATGGCGGCGTGCTGGGCGCCTTCTTGCTTGGCACGGTGGAGAACTTTGGCATTTGGCAGATCTCGGGCGAGTGGAAGGACGCGATCGCTTTTGCTTTACTAATTGTGTTCTTAATTTTCCGCCCGCAGGGCTTGTTCAAAAGATAGAAGTAAAAAATCATGCCTTACTTAATTCACTTAGCAATCCTTGTTGGCATCTACGGCATCCTCGGCTTGAGCTTAAACTTGGTGGTGGGCTACACCGGCTTGCTAAGTGTGACGCATGCGGCGTTCTATGGTCTGGGCGCCTATGCCACGGCGATCTTGCTCACCAGCACCGGGCTCAACTTTTTCGTGGCTTTGCTACTCGGCGTGCTCATCACTTCTGTCTTGGCTTTGTTAATTGGTTTAGTTTTGTCCCGCTTCCACGGCGATTATTACGCGCTCGGCTCTTTTGGCTTTAACATTATTATCTATTCGGTTTTCCTCAACTGGCAAAGCCTAACCAGAGGTCCGCTCGGCATCCCCGGTATTAGACGTCCGGAGATTTTTGGCCTCAACTTGACTGACAACTTTCACTTTTTGCTATTAGTGCTAGCGATTTTGTTATTAGTTTATTTCTTATGCCGCTTTATCGTCAATTCTTCTTTCGGCCGCGCCCTCCGCGCTATTCGCGAGGACGAACAAGCGCTCCAAGTTTTTGGCTATCGTACCACTTTTTACAAACTCATAATCTTTGTTTTATCAGCCGCGCTGGCTGCCGTGGCTGGTTCGCTCTTTGCCTCTTACATCACCTTCGTTGATCCGTCTAGTTTCGTTCTATTTGAATCTATCTTTATTCTCGCTATTATCATTCTGGGCGGCTTAGCCAATCTCCGTGGCTCGCTACTCGGCGCTTTGTTTCTCATTCTCTTGCCAGAATTATTGCGCTTTGTGGGCTTCCCCAGCGACATCGCGGCGCAGATGCGGCAGGTGGTCTATGGTCTGATTTTAGTTATACTAATGCTTTACCGCCCGCAAGGCTTGGTAGGGGAATATAAATTATAAAAAAATAAAATCATGCAAGCCCAAAACAAAATAATCTGGTTATTCGTACTTCTCGCGCTAATTTTTATCGCTGTTTATGCGAGCAAAAGTGAGAATTCTGGAGAAAAAAATGGTGAGACTGTGAAGATTGGTTTTATCGGCCCGTTGTCTGGTTTTGCTGCAGCTTGGGGGGAAGAAATGAGGGATGTTGTGGAAATCGCTCGCGAGGAAATAAACACTTCCGGAGGTGTTAATGGTCAGGCTTTAGAAATCATTTACGAGGATGGTAAATGTGGTCCCAAGGATGCACTCTCTGCGGCGCAAAAATTGATTACGGTAAACAAGGTGAAGATTCTGTTGGTGATTTGTGGTCAAGAAGCCTTGGCGGTAGCACCGGTGGCCGAGAGGAATCAAGTTTTGATGATGTCGATGTGGGCTACGCATCCTGATTTAACTGGTGCTGGAGAATTTATTTTCCGTAATTCTTACTCTGATGATGATACTGGTAGAGTTATGGCGGAGACGATTAATAAAAAGTATGGGAAAGTAGCAGTCATAACAGAAACGAGTGATTTTACAGTCGGTTTACTTAAGGCATTTAAAAAATATTTTCAAGGAGAAGTCATTGAAGAAAATTACCCTCCAGGTACTACCGATTTTAGGGGTTATGTCCTTGATGTAATTTCCAAAAAACCAGAAACAGTGGTTATGAATCCAAATGCACCACTTGGGGGAATCTCTGCGTTAAGACAATTGCGGCAATTGGGATATAAAGGTCCAATTTACGGTAATTATTTTGGTGAATTAGAAGAAGTCATTGAAATATCCGAAGCAGAAGGAATGATTTTCTTTGCTGATCCTAATGTTGGTAACAATCAAATAAAAAGTGAACTTTTCCATAAATTTGAGTCGCTTTATGGTCGTGCACCAACAATCAAGTTTGCTGACGCTGTTACATACGATTCTGTTTATATGATAAAGCAGGCTATTGATAATGTTGGTTTGGATAACTCGAAACTAAAAGACTATTTGCACAGCCTCAAGGATTTTAAAGGGGTAATGGGGACTTATGGTTTCGATGAAAATGGCGACGCAATTGGTCTTCTGCCAACCGTCAAGCAAATCGTTAATGGGAAAGCGGTTCTTTATACCCAACCATAATGCCTCCCATCCTCTCCACTCACAATCTAGTAAAGAAGTTTGATGCCGTGCACGCGGTGGATCACTTGTCGCTCCAGTTTGCCGCCGGGCAGATTACCAGCATCATTGGACCCAACGGCTCGGGCAAGAGTACGCTGGTGAATTTGCTTACCGGCGTTTTGCCGCTAGATGGTGGGGAAATTGTAGTTCTGGAACGGACGAAGTTAAAGAAAGTAGAGATAGCGCAAGTGCCGAGTTACGGGATTACCCGGACTTTTCAGGATGTGCGACTTTTTGAACAAATGAGTGTGCTGGATAATATTTTGGTAGTCCTAACAGACAGACCAGTTTTTAGCGCACTATTTGAAAAGCATAACAATCTGCACTTAGCTCGAGCGCGCGAGGTTTTAGAAAAAGTAAATTTGTGGAGCAAACATGGCGAACTGGCGATTAATCTCTCGTACGGACAGAGAAAATTGTTGGAAATCGCGCGCGTGCTCGCGATGGCGCAGACTTTCCCGATTCAAATCTTTCTTTTCGACGAACCATTTGCCGGACTTTTCCCCGAGATGATCAAAATTGTGACGAATGTGTTGCAAGATTTAAAACAGCAAAATAAAGTCGTGATCTTGATCGAGCATAATATGGAGCTGATTCGGCAACTTTCGGATCGCGTGATTGTGCTGGATTCCGGTCAGTTGCTCGCCGAGGGCGAGCCAAGTGCGGTGCTGGCGCAGCGAGAGGTAGTGGAGGCGTATTTGGGAGAATAATCAGCTTGTGCTAGGATTTTGATAAATTAGAAATTAACAAATAAAATATGAACAAAATCATCGGCTGGATTGTGGTTATTTTAGTAGTTATTGGCTTGGGGGTTTGGGTTAGCAAAAGCGGCAAAACAGAGCCAGCCCCAGCTCCGGCTATTTCTGCCGAGCCGATTAAGATTGGGGTGATTGCGCCACTATCGGGGACGGCGGCAATTTATGGTGAGGATGCTAGGAATGCAATTCTTCTGGCGGTCGAGGAAATTAACAGCAGTGGTGGAGTACTGGGCCGGTCATTTGAGATGATTGTCGAAGATGGGAAATGTGACGGTAAGTCGGCTATTAATGCCTGGCAAAAACTGGTTAACAGCGATAAGGTCAGTGTTATTTTGGGTGGTCATTGCTCGACCGAGACGATGACAATCGCTCCACAATCATCTGTAGACAAAGTTTTGGTCCTTGCCAATCTTACGTCAGTATCGAACATTCCCAATGAAGGGGAATGGGTTTTTCGTAACTCTGTGCCCAGTAGCTATTATGCCCAAGAGGGTGCTAAATATGTTTTTGGTCAAGATATCAAAAGTATCGCTGTTATCACCGAGAAGAAAGAATTCGCGGTAGATTTCTCTGAGAATTTTAAGACCGCTTTTCAGGCTGCTGGGGGAGTAGTAGTTTTTGATGAGAGTTTTTCTCCGGGGGTAAATGATTTCCGCACAATCGTTCAAAAGTTAAAAACACATACTTTTGATGGAATCTTGATCGGCACTCAAGGACCAGAAACAATGGGCCTTATTGTGAAGCAACTTAAAGAGTTGGGTGTGGAGAGGCCCACAGCCTTTAACGCCGCCTTTAGTGCTAAGAAGATCATGGAAGTTACTGGTGGTTATTTGCCGCCAAAGCACTTTGCTTTTGGCGGGCTCTTTGACCGAGAAAAATCCGTAGCAATAAATTTTCTGGCTAATTACGAAGCGAAATATGGTCGTCCTATTGCATTTAACAACCATTTGATTGCACTGGTTTACGATATGCCGTTCCGTCTGAAGGCGGCTATCGAATCTTGTGGCAATCAAGAGGTTGAATGTCTACGAGATTATTTCAAGCGGGCAACCACTTGGGATGGTGTTGCTGGACGAATCATTTTTGGTTCAGATCACAAACCCACATATGCTCTAGCTTTGACGCAGGTCATAGACGGAAAGGAGACATTTCTGCCGATGAATAACTAATGCCCACCGAGACTCTGCTTCGACTCTTGGCTAATAGGCGCTAGTTTGCTAGAATTTGGCTGTTAAAAATTTAAGCCAAATTTAAACTCATGAACAAAACCACAAAAATCGTGCTCTGGATAGTTGTGATTGCTCTGGTGATCTGGGGGATTTCTTGTTTGGTGAAGAAAGATTCAGTAACACCAGTCACTCCTACCACTGAAAAGGTAATTAAAATTGGCGCGATTTTGCCGCTGACTGGACCGATTGCTAGTGCTGGGGAATTTGCCAAGCAGGGCGTGGAATTGGCGGTGAAAGATTTACTAGCTGAAGGGAAGAAGGTCGAAGTGATTTTTGAGGACAATGCTTATGATTCAAAAGTGGCTCTAAGTGCTTACAATAAACTGCGGACGTTAAACAAGGTGGATGTGGTTGTGGTGTTTGGCAGTCCAGCCGCGATGCCTCTGATCCCGATCGTTAACCAAGACCAAGTTCCAATGCTCGCGTTGACAGCTGCTCCAGCTTATTCGACCCCGGATGATTACGCTTTTCGCATTGTGGGTACGGCGGATAAAGAGGCTGAACTCACGGCAGATGTGCTTATCGATAAGCTTGGTAAGAAGAAAATCGCAGTGCTTTATCTCAATAGTGACTATGGCACTGGCGCTCTAGCCGCGTTCAAGAAGTATGCGGCCAATAGAGCCACTATTGTCGCGGAAGAAAGTTCCGCTCCTGGTCAGTCGGATTATCGGGCGCAACTGGCCAAGGTCAAGGCGGCTAATCCGGATGGCATTTTCTTGGCTACTCTCTATCGTGAGGCTGGCACGATCCTAAAACAAGCCAAAGAGTTGGGGATTAAAGTGCCAATGATGTGCGGGCAACCCTGTGATGTTCCGGAGTTATTTTCGACAGCTGGATCTGCCGCCGAGGGCTTGCTAGTGACTGCTCCTACTAATAAAACCTCAGCTAAATTTGCCGAAGAATATCAGAAGAGTTACGGTCAGGATTTTCTTAGTTATCTCACTTTGCGTCACTACGATGCGATCAAGATTCTCTCGTTTGTTGGCGAAGCTTGTCAGAACAGCGCTTATTCTGGAGAATGTATTAAGAAGCAATTAGACGACCTGTCTGATTTTCCCGGCTTATCGTATCAGATCAATTTTGACAACAACGGCGACATTAACGATCAAACTAGCGTAAAAGTTGCTCGTGATGGTAAATATGTCCCGTACGAATAGTTTCTAATGCCTACCGAAACTCTGTTACAACTCGCTGGTGTTCACGTCCATTATGGCGGCGTGCGGGCACTGGATGGTGCCAGCGTGACGGCTGATGAGGGTGAGATTGTGGCGCTGATGGGCCCGAACGGCGCGGGCAAGAGCACGGTGCTCAAGGCGATCTTTGGTCTGGCGCCAATCGATACGGGCACAGTGCGCTGGCGCGGGCAGGCGATCCAGCCAGTCTCACACCAGATGACGGCGCGGGGTATCGCCTTCGTGCCGCAAGGCCGGCGCGTGTTCCGGCACTTGACCGTGGCGGAGAATCTAGAGCTCGGCGCCTGGCAGGTCAAGGATAAAAAGTTAATTGCTGAGAGATTAGCTGGTGTTTTAGAACTTTTCCCGGCTTTGAAGACTAAATTAAAAGCCAAGTCTGGTAGCCTCTCTGGTGGCCAGCAACAGATGCTCGCAATTGCGCGCGGCTTGATGTGCGAGCCAGAAATTTTGCTCTTAGATGAGCCGAGCTTGGGCTTGGCGCCAAAGATTGTCAAAGAAGTTTTTGCAAAAATAAAAGAAATTAACGAAGCGCGGCAGATGGCGATTGTGGTGGTGGAGCATAATTTGCAATCGCTCGCGAGCATCGCTACGAGGGCTTATGTGCTGGATAAAGGTAAAGTGGTGGTGGAGGGTGTGCCAGCAGATTTGCTGGCGCGGGGGATATTGGAGAAAGTGTTCTTGGGGCAATCATTGGAATCATAAATCCCGTTAGAAACTCGAAAATTGAGATCTAAAAGAGGCCTAAGAATAAGGCTTTTTTTGCTCCTTGACAATTTCTACCCATTTGCTATAATGGAGGTTGGAAGGCACTAGATTGTTCTAGGACCTTGAAAACAAGTAAAACACTTTTTCTGAAGGAGAAGAATCGTGAATATCGACAGGTTCAGTGTTGTCGTTGTTGTCGTAATCGTTGTCCTTGTCGCGCTGATGTCGTGTCGCGGGTGCACGGTAAGCGATCAGGTCGCAATCAAGGCACTTGAGACAAGTGGTTTCAGCGATATCAAAATTGTTGACCATTCGTGGTTCGCGATCGGCGTCCGCGGAGGTAGTGATAGCGATGCGGCCAGATTCACCGCAGAGGCGACCAATCCTGTGGGCAAGCGGGTGACGGTGGAAGTCTTTACGGGCTGGTTGTTTAAGGGAGCAACCATTCGCAGTCAATGAATGAAAGATCGAAAACCCACGCAAGTGGTGGGGCGCGTCCAACTGGATGCGCCTTTTTTCTTTATCTCGCCGAAGCCTTGGCGAAGGAGGATTGTCTAAAATCGTGTTATAATCTCATTCTCATGCAACACTTGGCTGATTGGATTACGCATTATGGCGCGCTCGGCGCTTTCTTAGCGGCTTTTACGGAAGAGGTGATTGTGCCGATTCCGTCAGCATTAGTGATGCTCTCGGCGGGATTTTTTATCCTCGGCGCGCAGGCTATCTCCGGCGCTTCTCTGCTCGCGCTACTTACTCAAGTGGCTATCCCGGTCGCGCTGGGGCTGACGCTTGGCTCGCTGGTCACTTACGGCTTGGCTTATCGCCTCGGCAAGCCGGCGATTGAGCGTTGGGGGCGCTATGTGGGCGTGAGTTGGCTCGAGATCGAGCAGTTGCAGGGCCGGTTTCATCGTGGTCGGGCGGATGAGTTGGTGTTCTTCGGCTTGCGCTTGGTGCCAGTAATCCCGAGCGTGGTGATTAATATCTTTTCTGGCCTCACACGCTTGCCAGTGACTAGATATATTTTACTGACTTTTTTTGGTATCGTGGTTCGCGCTTACGTGGTGAGCTTCTTTGGCTGGCAAATCGGCGGCGCTTTCTACAAATACAGTCAGTATTTCAATAAACTAGAAGATTTGGGACTGATAATTTTACTCGCAATTCTCGTCTTCTTCTGGTGGCGTAAAAAACATGGTAAAAAATAACACTTCTTGGGGCAATGTCGCTGATTGGTACGACGATCATCTCGAGCAGAATCCAGACACTTATCAGAAACAAGTAATTCTGCCAAATTTGTTGCGCTTGCTGGACTTAAAAAGTGGCGAGAAAGTTTTAGACTTAGCTTGTGGTTCGGGTTTTTTCTCTCGCGAAATGGCGAGAGTTGGTGGAGTAGAAATAGTTGGTGCTGATATTTCTTCTGAATTGGTAAAACTAGCGCAAGAAAATAGTAAAAATTTCAAAAATATAAAATATCTTATTGCTAATGCAGAAAGTTTAGCGAGTTTAGAAAGTAACAGTTTTGATAAAATAATCTGCGTGCTGGCAGTGCAAAATATTGAGAATATTAAATTAGTTTTTAGTGAAATAAACAGAGTAGTGAAAAAGTCAGGGAAAATAATTCTGGTGTTGAACCATCCGGCGTTCCGGATTGCTGGCGCTAGTTCTTGGCTCTGGGATGATGTAATGAAAACGCAAGCTCGTCGGCTGGATAAATACATGAGTGAGAGCAAGACAGAAATCCTCATGCATCCGGGCAGTCAGACAGCCAGCGAGAAAACAGTTTCTTTTCATAGACCGTTGCAGTATTATTTCAAGCTCATCGCTAGTGCTGGCTTGGCGGTCACGAGATTAGAGGAGTGGATCTCGCATCGCGAAAGTGAATCTGGCCCAAGGCAAAAGGCAGAAAATAGCGCGAGACATGAATTTCCCTTGTTCTTGTGTTTAGAAGTAAAAAAGCTATAATGTGGAACATGACTGAAAAATTAAAGAATTATTTGGGCTGGGTTTTGATTATTAGCATTTTATTAGTGGCTTTTTCCGCTTGGCGTTATGTGAGCGCTTATGCGCGTTCCATCCAGCCAGCCTCTTTCCGCAGCTTCTCGGCTAGTGGTGAGGGCAAGGTGGTGGTGGTGCCAGACGTCGCTAAGTTCACGTTTAGCGTAATCACCGAGGGCGATACCGATATTAGCAAACTGCAGACAAGCAATACTGAGAAAGTTAATAAAGCCATCAAATTCTTAAAAGATCAGGGGCTAGATGAGAAAGATATTAAGACCGAGAGTTACAATCTCTCACCGCGCTATGAGACGGCCAATTGCGGTTTTCGTCCAGACGGTTTCAATCAGACTTGTCCGCCGCCAGAGATCGTTGGCTACTCCATTAGTCAGACAGTTTCGGTGAAAGTGCGCCAAGATAATTTTAGTAAAATCGGCGAGGCGCTCTCGGGTGTAATCAAACAAGGCGCTAACTCGGTCTCGCAACTCGACTTTACGATTGATGATCCAGTGACAGCCGAGAACGAAGCTCGCGCTCAAGCCATTGCGGAGGCCAAGGTTAAGGCTAAGTCAATTGCCAAAGCGGCCGGTTTCTCGCTTGGAGAATTATTGGGTATCGACGAAGGTGGTATGGATTATCCAATGACCAAAATTTATAGCATGGAGGCGAGTCGCGATCTTGGTATGGCGGCCGCTCCAGCGCCAAGCATCCAGCCCGGTTCGCAAGAAGTGCGTGTGTCTGTGACCTTGCGTTACGAGATAGAGTAGAGTAGGCTGGAATTGGACTGGTCTTTTACTCTCCCGAAAGGAGGTGACTTGTGCAGACCAATGTTCTGATTGCTTCTCTGGCGACCAAGATTAGCCGAACGATTCGGCACTGGCCTCATTGGCTGGGGTTACCGATGCATCGGTTGCTTCATCGTCTGACCGGTCTCGGTCGGCGAGTCCAGCCGGCTCTGCCAATGAAGAAGGTTGAGGCGAGAGTTCTGTTTCTGTCACCACCAGTGGCGGTGACGCCGGTATCGGCCCAAGAATCACCAGCTAATCAGATTGTTCTCTGGACCGAGGTGATTCAGGAGCAGCTTTTCTATCTCGACCTATCTTCGGGCGAGACGGCAGCCAGGAACTGGCCAATTTCAGGAATTGAGGCCCCTCGGGCAGTGACACAGTGTGAGCTTCTTCAGAAAGAGTTCTCATACACCGTAGAGGCCGGTCAGATTGTGTCTTGTCGGCTCTTCATCTTAGACCGAGACGACATGACCAATGACGAGATTGTTAGATGGCTTGCGCTCCGTGGTGCTCGGCCAGCACGGGCGGTTCACTTGCTTAAGTTCATGAGTCGCTATCACAGGGAGTGTCCGCTCAATGGTCGCTTCCTCGGGATTGCTGACGGCACAGAAGACAAGACAGAGTATATCTTGGCTCTGGGTAAGTGGAGCACGAAGAAGATTCTCAATCTTTTCTTCTTTCCAGCTTATGGTAAGCACGAGGCCGGTGACATCGTCCTGGCGCTTGTGGGCTGAAGAACCCGTTCCCGATGTGTCATGCATCGCGAGCGGGTTTCTTTTTTTTATTTTAAATTAAGCCAATAACTCGTCCACCACGGCCTTCACATCACCGCCGTCAGCCTTGCCTTTCAGTTCCTTCATCAGCGCGCCAGTAAATTTACCAGCATCAGCCTTGCTACTCACGCCTAATTCTGTTTTTTTACTTTCCGCAATTTTTTTGATCTCATCGCGACTCATGAGTTGCGGCAAATAAACTTCGATAAAAACTAATTCCGCTTTTTCGGCATCAGCTAGATCGGCGCGTCCGCCCGCCTCAAATTGCGTAATAGAATCTTTGCGCTTTTTCGCTTCGCGCCTGATGACTGATATTACCGTCTCGTCATCGAGAAACTCATCCGGTTTGCGCTTTAAGTTTACTAACTCATTCGTAAAAGCGGCGAGCAGACCCCGCACCACGCCCAGCTTGACCTGATTCTTCTCCAGCATTGCTTGCTTCACTTCACTTTTGATTTTTTCGTGTAACATAATCGGCATTCTAGCAGATTTGCTATAATCTAGCCATCATGCCTGACCGCCATCTCGACAAAATTTCTGATAAATTCTCACTGGCTTATAACAAGCTTAATCCGGCGCAGAAGGAGGCCGTGGATACGATCGAAGGCCCAGTGATGGTCGTGGCTGGCCCGGGCACAGGCAAGACGCAGGTTTTGACTTTGCGGATTGCGAATATCTTGCGCGAAACTGATACGCCGCCAGATGGCATCTTGGCGCTCACTTTCACCAATTCTGGCGTGCACTCCATGCGGGAGCGCTTGGTGAGTTTGATCGGCTCGCGGGGTTATCGCGTCAATATCAATACTTTCCACGGCTTCTGTAATGAGATTATTCAGAATTATCCGGAAGAATTCCCCAGAATCATTGGCTCGAGTAATGCCTCGCGCGTGGCACAGGTCAAGATTTTAGAAAAAATCATCACTGATCAGGAAGATAAACTGAAGCTGAAAATTTTGCGACCATATGGCGCACCGTTTTATTATTTGCCGAGTTTGTTGAGCGAGATTGAGCGCTTAAAAAAAGATAATATTAATTTTACTGATTATCTAAAATCTACTGAGAATAAAGTAGAAGAAAATAGTAAAGAGCAAGAACTGGCATTAATTTATCGCGAATACGAGCAGGCGTTGCGCGCGCAGAATCTGTACGACTTTGCGGATATGATTATGGAAGTCTTGAGTGTATTAAAAAAGAAAAAAAGCTTTTTGCGCAAACTGCAAGAAGAGTTTCTCTATATTCTGGCCGACGAACATCAAGATGCTAATCAGAGCCAAAATGAACTGCTCGCTTTATTATCTAACTTTCACCAGAGTCCAAATTTGTTTATCGTGGGCGATGAGAAACAGGCGATTTTCCAGTTTCAAGGTGCCAGCTTAGACAATTTTAATTATTTCCAGAAGCTTTATCCAGAAGCGAAATTGATTTCGCTCACGCACAGCTATCGCTCGCATCAGACTATTCTCGACGCCGCGCACAGCTTGATTGATTCGGGAAAATTATTAACAGCGAATAAATTATTACCTGAGAAAATTAAAGTACTCGCTCTGCGTGACACTAATCTGGAAAATTACTTTCTCGCGCAAGAGATTAAAGAGAAAATCAAAGCTGGAGTAAGTCCTGACGAAATTGCCGTGATTTATCGCGATAATGCTGATGCTGATGCCATTGCTCGCGCGCTGGAGCGAGAAAGTGTGGCGATTGTGGTGCAATCTAATACTAATCTCTTGCAAGACATCACGATTAGCAAAATTATTTTGATTTTAGAGACTATTCATCACTTTGGTTCTGAAAGCTTTCTGATGCGATTCTTGCGCTTAGATTTCTTGGGTTTAGATAGTCTGGAAGTTTATAAAGTAAAAAGTTATCAGGATTTGAAGTTAACAAAAAATAAAGAATTAGTTGAGATTTATAAAAAGTTAGAGAAGTGGCATCGTGCGGGCCATAATCAGAATTTGCTGGACGTTTTCAGTCTCGTGCTAGAAGACAGTAATTTGCTGAATTATTTGCTAAAAGCTGATCAAGCCGAAGAAAAGCTCGCCAAAGTGCAAGCTTTTTATGAAGAAATCAGAGAACTAGCGGGGAGTCATCACGATTATAGATTGGCCGATTTTATTGATTATTTAGAAACGTTAAAACGTCATAGCTTGGGCATGAATCAGACTGTCTTGGCCGCGCAGAGCGGTGTGCGCTTGATGACGGCGCATCGCTCGAAAGGTTTAGAATTCGAGCACGTGTATATTATTGGCGCCACCGACGGCCACTTCGGTAACCGGCGGAAGCGTAGCAGCTTTAGCAAACAAGAAGCAGAAGACGAGAATGGCGAAAGGAGATTATTTTATGTTGCACTTACCAGGGCGAAAAAAAGCGTGAGTATCACTTATGCTAAGCATACGCCGGACGGTCGACCGCAACTAGCTAGTCAGTTTATCGAAGAGATAGACAAGAGCTTGGTGGAATTTATAGAGCCAAAAGATTTGCAAATTTCAGCGGCTGAAACACTGAAGATGAAGCCGGTAATTAAATCTAGTTTGAGCGAGAAAGCTTATCTCAACAAAATATTCTTAGATAGAGGAATGTCGGTAACAGATCTTAATAATTATCTGTCCTGTCCACTCAAATATTTTTACCAGAATCTTTTGCGACTGACGCAAGTGCAAGAAAAGCACTTGCTCTATGGTACAGCCGTGCACAGCACGCTCAAAGAATTTTTCGATCAATACCGCGAAGATGTGAAGTGGCGAGAAGAAAAATTGCTGACGCGGTTTAAGTATCATCTGGAGAAACAACCGTTCTCGCCGTCTGACTTTACGGCTAGTTTGACGAAAGGCGAGAAAGCCTTGAGTGGTTACTTGAAGTGGTATAAATATCAGTGGCCAAACAGAATAGTGAATGAGTTTAGCGTGCGGGGCGTTTTTTTGGGTGACATTAAACTGAATGGCAAGATTGATAAATTAGAATTGGGCGAAAATGGGGAAACAAGAGTGGTGGATTATAAAACGGGCAAACCCAAGACGCGCAATCACATCATGGGTCTCACCAAGAGCGCCGGCAGTGGCGATAATATCCGGCAACTGATTTTTTATAAATTGTTATTAGAAAATTTTGATAAAAAATATCACGTCACTTCTGGCTTGATAGATTTTATCGAGCCGGATGAGAAGGCGAGGTACAAACAAGAAGAATTTGCCCTAAGCGCGAGCGATGTGGCGGATCTAAGTGAGCAAATCCGGCAAGTGCATAGCGAGATTTTAAACTTAGGATTCTTAAGTAAAGGCTGTGGTGAGAAAGATTGCGAATGGTGCCACCTGTGGGCCGTGACGCATTAGGCCTAGTCTTTTGATTTTAGTGTTTCGCTCAGATTGATGGGTTTTCCCCTGGCATGCAGATACAAGAAAATTGACTCTAGGCTTTTATACAAGGAAATGTTTTGGATCTCGATAATCAAATTCTCTTGAGTCATTAAGAAGAATATTTTATTGGGTGGAAGGAGATAAAAATCTATGAATAAACGTAGATCTTCCTTGTCCATTAGCTTGGGAAAGATGATGCGTTTATCAATTACTCCCACGATATCTGGCGGCATCTGTTTTACGATGGGCAGAGCGTCCTCGGTGAGGATTCCTTTTACGGGGATATTACGCTCAGCCAGCTTCTTCTGAACTTGGCGCATATTGTCCCAACCAAATTTTTGGAAATAATAATTCAATGTATCTCCCGATTCGGCACAGTATATAAATTCGTTTTTCTTCACACCACCCAGGGAATCATAGAAACGTTGTATTCCTTCTGCCGTGTCAAAAAACCCAACATCTGGTTTCTTGGCTTGAATGTTAATTAAACGCTCGAAATCCGGTAACGCTGAGCGCATATTCTCAAGATCTCTTTCGGTTTGTTTGATAATTTCTTCTGGCTCGATGGCTGAGACATGTTCCACTCCTTTCTTTTTACTTTTCTTAACGAAGCCCTTTCTCACCAGGTTATTTATGTGGATATAAATTGAAGTCCTAGGTATGTCCACTTCTTTTGCCAAGTTGGATATTCTAGGGAATCCCAACGAGAGAATAGCTAGATACATGCTTGATTCTTTCTCTGTTAGGCCCGCGCGTTTTAGTAGGTCAAGTAAGTGCTTCATGTCATCAATCCTATCCGCTGTTGACGGATTCGTCAACAGCTGTATGCCAAACCCGCCCTCCGTTTAAGGCTCTTTTGGGTTATCCACAATATTTTGTCTGTTTCTAAAACAGATTTGTTTGATTTAGTATAAACTCAAAACATGAACAAAAAAATAATAATCACACTGATTCTAGCTGTTTGTCTTCTTGGTGTTGGTTGGTCGGCCGGTCGTCACAATAGTTCACCAGCCAATGGACCAACTATCGGTGCCATTATTCCTCTAACTGGTCCACTGGCTTCGTTCGGTGAAAAATTAAGGAATGGTCTCTTGTTGTATGGAGAAGAACATCCAGACGTAAACATTGTGTTTGAGGATGATGCAGGAGAATCCAAGAGAGCGATCAGCGCCTTTATCAAATTATCAACAGTCGATAAGGCTAATTTGATTGTTGGACCTTTTGGGCCGGTTTCTTCGGCCGCTTTGTACGCTTCTCTCAATGAGGAGCATCTTCAGGACACGATCTTTTTGGCAGTCTCGATGTGCGCTGATGAGTTTAAAGCTTATGTCAACATGCTGTGTACTTATCCCAGCCCGCTCTATCAGATAAATAAATCTTTCCAATTCCTGTCTCGCGAAGGAAAAAAGAGTATTACTCCAATCGTAACCAATGACGCCTTCGGTCAGACCATTGCCGGTGCTTTTGATCAAGGAGCGCAGAATAATCAATTGGCAAATGACGGGGCAGTTCTTGTGGATGGTGCTAGTCAGCAGTTCTATACAGAAGCCGCCAAGGCTATTGCTCAGAAGTCAGATGTGATTGTTGTCAGTGCTGCCTCACCAGATGTAGTGGTTAAGGTGGTCAAAGCGCTTAAGGAACGCGGGTATCGGGGGATGATAATGGTGGCAACCGATCTCGATGCTGGCGTTGCGGAGAGATTCTCTTCGATCTTGGAGGGCGTATACAGTATGGGACTACCGAAGCTTGAGTTTAAGGGGTCGTTCTTTGCTAATTATAAAAGTAATTATGATGGGCAGGAGCCTGATCTTTATGCGACCTACGGCTACCTTTTGCCTCAAATCCTCGACGGAGCACAAGACTCAACAAGAGGAAATCAATTAACTACCTCCGATGTCATCAAGTATGCCAAGGACCATTCTCTTGAGTTTCCGGTTGATGGCATCAACTTCAACAATCAGAAACAAATCGAATTACCCATGCTTATCTACCAGATTCAAGGCGGGAAATTGGCAGAGGTGTTTGTTGCCAGATAGACAATCATCTCTGGGCGGTGACGCACTGATCGGGAACTCATCACAACCACCCCCGCTTCTCGTTAACACTCGGAGCACCCCCTCCTTGATTAAGGAGGGGGTTGGGGGAGGTTATAGATCTAATTACACCACATTTTGTCAAGACTTGACAGTGTGTTGTAATTTCTTATTAGTGCTTGACACTTAGGCGTGGTTGTGATAAGATAGGAGAGTGGTGAAGGGTAGTAACCACAAGTAGAAAAACTTGTTCTTTTTGGGAGAGTACAATGACACAGAAAACGGCAAACTGGCTGTTGGCCCTGGTCCTGCTTTTGGCCGTCGGAGCCGGCGTCCTCGGCGCCACGCATCGAGATTCTGGACAGACCGTAGATGTTCATGGACGATTCATGACCACCGGTAAGCACTGAAGATCGAGTCAGGCGCTCGACGATGGAAAAACCCCAAACCAGAAATGGCGCGGGGTTTCTTTTTTTCTAAAATTTTTTAAACTTAACCTACTTCGTATCTTTCAATTTCAAACTCGCTGGCAAACCCAGAAGCATCACGAGACCGAGGGCGAACCAGATATAACGTAAGTCAAAAAATAACAAGAAGCCGCTAGCGATCACTGGCGCGAGCACATAAGCGGCTGGGTACATATTGCGGGAGATGAAGACGATATTGGCATCACGGCCATCGATGTGCTTGAAGAGATAAGTCTCTTTCATCGCTTCTATCGTGGCCGCGCCAATGCGAGAAAGTAATAAAATTAGCGCCCACGAGATTAAACTAGCTGAAGTGAAAAAGGGAATGAGCAAGCAAGCGATGGCGGAAATTATTAAACCCAGTGTCAGCAATTCTTGCTCGCCGAGCCAGAGATCGGCAATGCGACCGAGTGGGAAATCTAAAATAACGAACGGAATGAGCATGACAGTGAAGACGACGCCAATCTGCGTCCAAGCGAGGCCGATATGCGCGTGCAGGTAGAGTGGCAGGTAGATAATCATGACGGCGTAGAAGAAGTTGAGCAAGAAGTCGATACTCAAGATCAGGCGCAAGTCGCGATTGCTGGCGTCGAAGACGCGCTGGAGGCCGTTGAAGAGGCTCAAGTGGGCGGTCTGGCGCTCCACCACATCGCGGAGCTTGGCTAGGACAATGAAGAGGAATGGCACTAGCGCTAGCGCGGCGAGGGCGAAGATCGCCCAGTAGTCGAAGCGGGACTTGAGCTGGCTCGCGAGGAGTGGCGAGCACAGCCAGGCGAGATTATTCGCCGTGAGGAAGAGGCCCCGGATTCGGCCCGTCGTGCGGTCGTCTGATAATTTTTCCAGATACACGTCGAGATTGATAGCGACGAGGAAGGAGAGCACCATATGCGCGCCCACCAGCCATACGCCTGCCTGCGCCGGCAAGCCCGCCACGCTCCGGCTAGCGAGCACGGCGCCGATGAGCGCGAGGAAATTGGCGAAGCCCAAGATAGTCAGAGCGCGCACATTGCCATAGCGGCGCAAGAGGCGTAGACCTTGCCACGAGGCGAGGAGTGAACAAGCGGCGGCGACAGAGTAGACCAAGCCGACCTTCTGCTCGCCCACAAATTGCTCAATAAACGACGAATGGATATAAGCGCCAATCGCGGTGCTGAGGCTGAGGCAGAAGCCGGCGGCGTAGGCCAGCAAGCGGAGGCGATGTTTGCCTTTCATATACAAATTATAACATTTTTTAACTCACCCCCAACCCCTCTCTTAATTTAAGAGAGGGGCGACTGCTGGGAAGCAGACGGGGAGAGTTATACTTCGATAATAACCGGCAAGATAATCGGTCGGTGATGGGTCTTTTGGAACAAGTAACGGCCCACTTCTTCGCGAATCACGTTCTTAACGTAATCAAAGTTGATTGGATGCATCTGCGCCGTTGATTCTTCGATTTTTCTTTTCGCGAGCAGTCTGGCTTGATGCAATAATTCTTGCGAGTCTTTGAGATAAACGAAGCCGCGCGAGATAATATCTGGCGATTTGCGCACCTTGCCCGTGCGCACGTCGATAATCGCGATGATCACGAACATGCCCTCTTGCGAGAGTTGCTGGCGGTCGCGGATCACCACTTCTTCCACATTATTCTGCCCCATGCCATCCACCATCACAATGCGATTGGTGACATTTTCTTTCAATGCATGAATTTTTGTTCCACCATCAGTAATATCAATCACCATGCCATTGTCTGGGACCACAATATTCTCTGGCACCATGCCCAGTTCGAGCGCTAGCTCTTCGTGCTGACGTAACTTGTGATGCGAGCCGTGGATGGGGATGAAGAATTTGGGTTTGATCTGCTTGTGTAACCACTCAATCTCGCCGCGATTGCCGTGGCCGGAACTGTGGATGTAAACATCAGATGTTCGGTAACTGATAATTTTCGCGCCTTGGCGAGCGATATTGTCTTTCAGTTTCTGCACGGAAATTTCGTTACCTGGCACGATCGAAGAAGAAAGCAGAACCGTGTCACCTTTCTTAAAGCGCAAGAATTTATGCGTTCTATTGGCCATGCGCATGAGCGCGGCGAATTCCTCACCTTGCGCGCCGGTGGCGAGGATCACCACTTTGTCATCCGGATATTTGCCGGCGTCTTGCATGCTGATAACCGTTTCTGGCTTGAGCTTCCACATGCCGGCGAGCTGGGCGATTTCCATATTCGTCTTCATACTCCGGCCTTCGATAATTAATTTCCGACCATATTTCTCTACAATTTCCACAATCTTAAGCATGCGCTCTAGTTGGGAAGCAAAAGTGCCGATGAACAATCTGCCTCTCACATTTTTAATCATCACTTCCAGATTCTTGTGCGTTTCGCGTTCTGGGACCGAGAAGCCTGGATTCTCGATGTTTGTCGAGTCACTCATCAGGAGTAACACTTTTTCTTTGCTAAAGATCTCGTAAGTTTTTTCTTCTTGCTCTGTCGGCACGCCGTCCACGCCGGTGAGATCAAGCTTAAAGTCGCCTGGGTTAACGATCAAGCCATAAGGCGTTTCTACAATCACGCCCATGGAATCGGGGATAGTGTGCGTCACGCCAAAAAATCTTACTGCAATTTCGCCGAGAGTGATTTTAGAATTATTCTCCACAATTCTGATATCTAACTTCGGCAGATGTGGGAACTCGTCCATGCGCTTCTTGATAAACAGCGATGTGAGGTTGCGCGTGTAGAGCGGTGGATTGCCGAGTCGCGGCATAATGTAGGGAATACCGCCAGTGTGGTCGAGGTGGCCGTGCGTGATGATGACACCTCTAACTCTCTCTTTATTTTTTTCCACATAACTTGAGTCCGGAATAATGTAATCCACGCCCGGCATCTCCTCGGTGGGGAAGGCAAAGCCGATGTCCACAATCACAATATCATTGCCGATCTCAATCGCCGTCATGTTCTTGCCGATCTCTTCCACGCCGCCAAGCGGAATTATTCTGATATCGCCGGGCGCGAGCGCTGGTGGCGCTTTCTCACTTGCTGGTCTGGTTCGGCTGACTGGTCGTCGGGTTCTGGGTGGTCCGTTTCTCATATTTTTTCTTATTATTTTTTTTTAATTACTAATTTTTAATTTATTTTATTATTTTTATTCACAAAAATCGGCCAGACTTCATCCGTTTGGATATACCAGCGATAAATGTTCAGGAATCTATCAGAAGATGTGTTGACCGAGTCCAGCTTGGCGTTTTGCACTTTCTCTGGTAACAGATAAATAAATTCCGGTGCGTAGATAAACACGGCTGGTTTATCGGTATTCACTTCGGTCTCAAACTGCTGTTCTAGAGTAGCCAGTTTGGTTGGATCAGTTTCCGTGCGACTATCAGTGAGTAATTTATCAGCTTTGATATTAGCATACAGCGCGATATTTAGTCCCGGATCAAGTCTCTGCGACGAATGCCAAAAGGCAAACAAATCCGGTTGCCGGCCAAGGATCTCGCCAAAGAACAGCGCATCATATTGTCTCGGCCTGATTACGTTTTGGTTCAAGTCACCTAGTTCAAAAACTTTCAGTTCTACTTTTATCCCCAAAGCGAGCCACGTATCTCTAATTAATTCAGCCGCTTGCTTGAGCTCTGGTGTATCCGCCGTGGCAATCGAAAATTGCAAAACTTGCGTGTCTTTTTTAGTCTTCTTCTCCCATTGTTTAGTCACTTCGTTCCAAGTCCAGCCGTTTTTAAGTAAGAAAGCTTGCGCGATTTCTACACTTGAGCTGGCGGTTTTTGTTTCGAGACTGCTGGTGGCAGAAATAATAGAACTCGAACTAGTATTTAAATTAAGATTAATTTTGTCAGTAGGCAAAGGCGAAGTGGCCGGCAAGCCGTAGCCGTGCAGCGCTTGCGCGATAATTTTCTCGCGATCGATTGCGAGATCAAGCGCTTGGCGGACTTCGCGGTTGGCGAGCACCGGCGCGTGACTCTGGTTAAAGAAGACGCCAAAGACTCGGGGTAGTGGCGCGCGCAAGAGGCGCGCGCCCGCCCCCAAC
>JBBTQW010000001.1:0-37257 GCA_038065495.1 Patescibacteria group bacterium | reverse complement strand
CCCCCCGGGCCGCCTCCTGGGCGGCCGCGCTCTCGGCCGAGAGCGCACTACCGGCTTCTATTTCTCCATTCTGATAAGCGCTCAAGAGTTCTGCCTCGCTACTGTAGAAGCGTAAACGGAGCAGACTAATCTTGGCCGCGCCAAGGGCGAAATTCTTAAACGGCGCTAAATCATAATATTCCGGAATACCCAAATTATCTTTTTTGATATCCTGAATTTGATACGGTCCGGAGCCAATGCTCTCGGTGTTGAACTGATTAAGTGGGAAAGCTTCGCGATCTAGCCGTCCCCAAATATGTTTTGGCAACAAGCCCATCGTGGCGGCTTCGAGGAAAGTGGGATAACTCTGTTTGAGTTTAAAGGTGACAGTTTGCGCGTCTAGTTTCTCCACCTTCACGCCCTCCCAAGCCGCGCGCTTCTGGCTCTTAACACTCGGATCTTGGGCCGCGAGGACGGTAAATTCTACATCGTCACTCGTGATTGCCTCGCCGTCGTGCCAAGTCAGATTAGGTTTGAGATGAAAAGTGTAAGTTAATTTATCGTCAGAGACTTCTACACTTTCGGCCAAGTCTGGTTGCGGCTCACCGGTTTCGTCTAAGCGCATTAAGCCGGAATAAACGAGAGCGGTTAAATCGCGATCAGCGTCAGACGTGGCGAGCAGGGGATTAATAAATCTTGGTGGGCCAATAATTCCCTCCGTAATTTGCCCGCCGGGGGTAGAAATAGTAACAGCAAAATAATTATCCACCGCCGCGACTAGCCAAAAAAAGCCGATGAGGCCAAGCGCGAGAGAAACTACTAGCCAGCGCCACTCTCGTGGCGGGAGCGCGCGCAGAGCGCGCGCCAGATTAGCTCGTTTAGACAAAAAGATTAAGAATGTTAGCGATAATAAATAAGCCCGCTAAAACAATTGTACTGATGAAGATAACTCGCTCTGCGCCGCGTTTGGCATGGAAGACGCCACCACTAGCACCGCCGCCAAAGGCGCTACCAAGTCCCTCCTGACTCTGCTGAAGCAAGATGAAAATGACCAACAATACGGCCAAGATTACCTGGATCCAGGGCAAGATATTAGCGAGAACTGACATCGTTAGGGAATAGTGTAGCAGAAAGGGGAAACTAGCGCAAATAGATTGACAGAAAGTGGGTTTTTTTGTATACTTTATTTGGCTGTTTTTTAAAAGGAGATTTGCTATGGCTTATCTTAAGCAGGAGCCGGGGAAGCCGTCATGCGAAGTCACAAGTTTGGGAACCTTTAGGCTCGGAACGGAAATGGGTGGTAGTGGGTACCAGCTTTGGTCTGGTTCTAATGGTGAATTCTATCTGACCTGTGAATACCATGGCGAGGATAGTTTCTACCGGCCTTGGGATCTTGTGTCTCCAGAAAGACTTCGCAAATACCTCCCCATGCTGGAGACCCACTGACATCCGCCGCGCCCTCTCGGGACGCGGCTTTTTTCTTGCTTAAAAAGTGCTTGCAAAAAGAGTTTTTCCGAGTATAATGCTCGCGTTATTAGTCGCTTAATTTTTTAATAAAAACATGAGTAAAATAAGCATCAAACCATTAGGCGATCGCGTGCTGGTGGAAGCGATTGATCTCGAGAATAGCGAGAAAACGAAATCAGGAATTATTATTCCGGACACTGTTAGTAAGGAAAAAAGCGAGCAGGGGAAAATAATTGCGGTGGGCGAAGGGAAAAGAACTGATGACGGGAAATTAATCCCAATGTCGGTAAAAAAAGGTCAGAAAATATTATTCTCGAAATATGGTCCGGACGAAGTGAAAGTGGATGGCAAAGAATATTTTATTATTAGCGAAAGTAATATCTTAGCTATTTTAGAATAAAATATGAGTAAACAAATTATTTTTGGTGACAGTGCAAGAAAAGCGTTGAAAAGGGGAATTGATCAAGTCGCTGATGCAGTGCGGATTACGATTGGACCAAAGGGAAGAAATGTAATCTTAGACAAAGGCTATGGCACGCCGACTATCACGAATGACGGTGTGAGTATTGCGAAAGAGATAACTTTGAAAGATAAAGTGGAGAACATGGGTGCGGAGATTATCAAAGACGTGGCGCAGAAGACGAATGACACGGCTGGCGATGGCACTACAACTGCTGTGGTGCTCGCGCAAGCGATTATGAGTGAAGGTTTTAAGAAAACGACGCTGGGCGTGAACGCGATGGGGATTAAGCTGGGGATCGAGCACGCGACGCGCGAAGTCGTGCAGGCTTTACGCGATCTCGCTAAGCCTATAAAGAATAAAGAAGAAATTAAACAAGTTGCCACTATTTCTGCAGAGTCAGAAGAATTTGGTGGGATTATTGCGGAGGCGATTGAGAAAGTGGGTAAGAATGGCGTGGTCACAGTAGAAGAATCGCAGACTTTTGGTGTCGAATCAGAATTGGTGGAAGGCATGCAGTTTGAGAAAGGTTACAGCTCGCCGTACATGATTACGGATAGTGAGCGGATGGAAGCCGTTTATCGTGAGCCTTTAATTCTATTAACAGATAAAAAGATTTCGAGTATCAAAGATATTTTGCCATTGCTCGAGAAGCTCGCGCAAAGTGGGAAGAAAGATTTGGTAATTATCGCTGATGATGTGGATGGCGAAGCACTGACGACTCTGGTCGTGAATAAACTCCGTGGTACTTTTAACACATTAGCGATAAAATCGCCGGGCTTTGGCGACAGGAAGAAGGAAATGCTAGAAGATATTGCGGTGATGACTGGCGCGCAAGTGATTAGCGAAGAACGCGGAATTAAACTAGAAAATGCGGAAATCAAGATGCTGGGTCGCGCGAAAAAGATTATTTCAACCAAAGATAATACGACGATTGTGGGCGGCGCGGGTAAAAAGTCTGATATAGATGAACGGATGACGCAGATTAAGAAACAAATCGAGCTGAGTGACTCGAAATATGATAAAGAGAAACTGCAAGAGCGCATTGGCAAGCTAGCTGGTGGTGTGGCGGTGATCAAAGTGGGTGCGAGTACGGAAGCCGAAATGAAATATCTCAAACTGAAGATTGAAGACGCGGTGGAGGCGACGAAAGCGGCGATTGAGGAAGGGATTGTGGCTGGTGGTGGCACGGCGCTAATCCGCGCGGGCGCCAAGGCGGGCAGTAAAAATATCAAGTCGCCCTCGGCCGATATCGCGCATGAGTTTGAGGTAGGCGTGAAGATTTTGCTCAAGTCGCTGGACGCGCCACTGCGCCAGATTGCGATTAACGCTGGCAAAGATGATGGCGAAGTAATTGTAGATAAAATCAAACATAGCAAAGGCAATGAAGGTTACGACGCCAATGCGGATAAGATCGTCAGCGACATGTTCGCGGCCGGGATTATTGATCCAGTGAAGGTGACGCGCACCGGCCTAGAGCGCGCGGCTTCCGCGGCGGCTATTCTCCTAACGACCGAAGTGGCAGTGACTGACGAGCCGAAAGAAGAAACCTCTCCAGCCGGCGGTGGCATGGGTGGCGGTATGCCGGGCGGAATGGATTACTAAACTACTCGTGTTAAGATAAACAGATGAAAAACATCGTAATCACAATTTTAGTTCTCATTGTTCTCGGTTTCGCTGGTTACACTTTCTACAATCAAGCCCAACCAGATTATTCTTATCAACCCAGCGCCACTGCGCCAGTTCTCAACACGCCAGATAATTCTTTTGTCACCAGACCAGCGACAGTTGTAGATGAAACAGATGAAACAAAAGATTGGAAAACTTACAAAAATGAGAAATATGGGTTTAGTTTCAAATACCCGGAAAATTTCAAGATCACGGAGAACTCACCATCTCAACCGTCTGTCTATGGAATTACAATATCGGGTGGAAATATAAATAATCCTTCCGCAACTCTCTATGTGAACACAACCTTTGATGGTCTTTTCTATACGGCCAAATATTTGCGTTGGCAACTGACTGTCAGTAAAAATACTTCTCTCATCGTAAGCGAAGAAAAATGGGTTAGCCCAGATATGGAAACAGAAGGAGAAGAGGCAAGCGATCGTCAGTTAGTTGAAGCATCTTTTAACCACAAAAATGATAAGTTTGTTTGGAAAGCTCATTTGCCTCAAGATAATTTAGACTACCACATTGACTGGTTCAGGAAGATTATCTCCACCTTCCGCTTCATGAGATAATATATAGTGTTTAGTTTGCGAAAATTCGCCTCTGGGGATAAACCGGAGGCGAATTTTTGTTAAGATTAAAGCATGATTAAACAATTTGCCGGCTTGTCTGTATTGGCGCTACTAGTTGGTTTGTTTGGGGTTCTAAATAATCCTGTTTTAACCACACAGACTAAGAATCTAAATCTGGCGGCGGTGGGGCAAGTTGCTACAAATAATGTCGCGACCGAAGTAGCTCTGGTAAAAGAAAAGAACGCCAAAGTCTTGCGGGTCTTGGTTGACCATGAGAAGGCTTCTGTTTCCGAGAAAGTAAAGCTTAAGCTAGATCTAGTAGAAACAGCCAAGGATCGTCAGAAGACGATGCTCAAGTTGTTAGAGAAAAATCCGAAGGCTGTGCTCGAGAATCGCATTTCCAAACAAGATCGAGCGCGTTTGCCAGTAGAAGCCAGAGAATATGTCGAAGACGACGCGAGTCTAACTGGCAACTTAATAGTCTCTTATATTGATGGCGTTAACTTTAAGGATTATCAAACCGAATATAGTATCCGCACAACTGATGGAAAGGAAACAAGATTACATTTTCTTGATAATCAAACTCCACGTACTCAATCAGGTAGGAAAATTTCTACCACTGGTCTTAAGCTAGCGAATAACCTGCTTCTCAATGGTAGTAACCAGAGTCGAGAATTTACTCAGTTGGAACCAGATACTCGCCTGTCTGTTACCGGTGCCAAAAAAGTGGCAATAATTTTGGTTAATTTTCTTGATAATCAAACTCAGTCAGTTACCGTAGAAGAAGTCAGACAACGGGTTTTTACGGGCAGTCAAAGTTTCCCCAGTGTCAACAAATACTATCAAGATAGTTCCTATGGACAGCTTTCTCTCGTGGGGAGTCTGCGCGTGGACGGTGATATTTTCGGTTGGTACACTCTTGACCAAAACAGTCCTACCGGCTGTGATTATTCTCAGTATTTAACTTCGCATGACCTTGCTCAAGATGGGGCAAGGGCTGATGGTTTTGTCCCTTCTAATTACGATATGGTGTCAGTTGTCTTTCCGGGGAATCCTACCTGTGAGTGGGCTGGCAGAGGAAGTGTTGGATTATCCTTTACCCCGGCCAGAAGCTCGATAATCAGCCCAGTTTCTTATGTTTTCGCACATGAGTTTGGTCACAATCTTGGTTTGCATCACGCTAGCAACGCGGTGTGTTCGGAGAACGGTCAACCGACCACGGTTAGCGGAATTTGTAATAGGGGTGCAGAATATGGCAACGTCTTTGATGTGATGGGCACTGGTTATAATCTGGCTGATTTTAACGCTATGGGCAAGGATTATTTGGGCTGGTTTGGCGCGAGTATTAAAAGGTTAGATAGTATTTCTGGCGCAGTTCTGATCACTCTGTCACCCATAGAGAGGAAGTCTACGACAAATGCCATCAAAATTCCCTATTCTTCTGGTTTTGGATCGGGAGCCTACTTCTTAGAAAGTCGTTTGCTGGAAAATATTGGTGACAGCCAAAATCTTTCTAACGTGTTATTGACAACCGAAGCTGAAGAACCTGGACGATCATGGTTATTTGACGGCCATCCCCAAACTCCTTCGGTCCAGGATGCCTTTTTGCCAATTAATCAGAACATTTATCTTCCCAAATCAGATGTCGTGATAAAGATTTCACCTTCGGCAAATGGGAACTCTCTTGTGCAAGTCGGGAGAGGGGCATTGCCTTATATCATTCTGCACGCCAGACGTTCTGCAGATAATCAAGAATTACAGAACGGCGCTAATTTGACTTCTGGCGAGACAATCAATGTCACTTGGTCAGCGGCCAATCAAGCAACAGGTTGCAAGGCTATCGGAGCTTGGTCACAGGCTTATGCTGATCTGCCGCCAGCCGGGCAGAAGCCTTTCACTTTCACCACACCTGGTGCTTATGATCTTGGTCTCACTTGTAGAAATAGTTCTGGCGAGGCTGGTCAGGCCATACAGTTAAATGTCTTAGCGACTAGTGAGCTATCTATTACTTCGCCCGCTGGTTACGAGAGTTGGCCAGCTGGATCAAGGCAGACGGTGCGCTGGTCTGGTGGTCGAGCTACTGATTCTGTCTCCATTTATCTCTTTAAGTCGGAACAGCAAGGAATTTCTGGGACACTATTAGCCTCTGGACCGAATGACGGGTTGGAGAGTGTTTTATTGCCCATTGATGCCGCGCTGGGGACTTATAAAATAGAAATCAGATCTGGTGGTGTGATAACGGACAGTAACTTTTTCTACCTCTCTCGGCCGGTACCAGTGGTGGAGATTACAGCTAAAGGCAAAGCTGGTTCCGTGGAAGTTGGGCCGAACGAAAGTTTACAGATAAACTGGGCGGCAAAATATGCTAATTCTTGTTCTGTTACTTGGAACGACTCTTCTAATCGCCCGTGGACATTACAAGATCAAGCTAGCTCTGGAACTTTTTACGCCCCCTGGCTCCTGTCTGCGGGAGAGAAGGCGGATGTGAAGGTTACTTGTGTGGAGAGGTCATATTCTCCAGGTTACGGTTGGCGAGATCTTGGTCCGCGTGGTGATGCTAGACTGACAATAAAATCTGTAAACTTACCTGATTCTGCATCTTTAGTCGTGTCGCTCAAGGTAGCCAAGGTAGTCGAGGCTGATAAGAGTGGTCAGATTACTTTGCCTTACCAGCTAACACTGCGTAATGTTTCTGCTAACTTATATCCACCTTACGCTTGCTTCTATCTCTCTAGCTCAAATGATCCCAATCAATGGAAGCAACAAGTGGAGAAGGTTTACTTGGGCTGTAGTTCTATCAAGTCGCCATTAGCTAATCCCACAATCATGTCTGGCACACTCTATGCTCAGGCGCAAAATATGCCTCATCGAGCGTATTATTTAGCGACATCTTTTGGTAGCGAAAATAATTATTTACTCCACTTTACTAATCGCTTGGAATTTAGCTTCAAGAACGTAGTTAGTCCTGCCAATAATTCTGGCCCCTCTGGTGGTAACACTGGTGGTGGGCCAACGACTCCGGCAAGTCCAACTGTCCCAGCTTCAAGCAATAATTCTACAGTGCCTACTCCTGCTACTCCTCCAGCTTCTACTAATCCTCCCGCCACTAATCCCACTACTCCGTCTCCAACTGTTCCACCTCCAGCTACCACACCGCCACCGGTCGTTCCACCAGTTGTCGTTCCGCCAATCGTTAATTCCTGCCCCGCTCCTTATCGTCAGCTTGATAGTCATAACAACTGCCAGTGGAGTTGTGGTAATTCCAATAACACCCAACCAAATTCGGCCACCAATCAATGTGTTTGTCGGCCGAATAAAGTTCCAGTCGGGACTGATGTGCAAGGAAGATTAGTCTGCGGTAATGCGCCGCATGCTTTCATCAGCCCGTCCAATTGGTTGGCGAATGTTTGGGGAGCCTTTGGTGGTTTATTTAAATAAATACTTAAACAGTTTTGAGCCAGATTAAAATGTCGAAAAAGTTTGTCCCAAGTTTCTTCAGCTGGATGGTGGTGGCCGTGGCGCTCTTGCCGGTCATTGGCTTGCTTTATTATTCGCTGGATCGCGATGGGGGTCGGCGGGTTTATCCAGTGCAACAGATTGCTTCCCCAGTTGATCCTGGTTTAATCGATAAGGATACTGCACCACCTAGCGTTTCCATCACCTCACCCAGCGCTGGCGCTAGCTTGAGTGGTACGGTCACAATTTTGGCCGATGCGAGCGACGATGTGGCTGTTGCCTCTGTTGATTTTTACCAAAATGGCAATTTAATTAGCACAGACACGTCTCTACCATACAGCGTGAGTTGGGACACGAGTGTAGTGGGTAATGGTAGCTACTCGCTCACGGCGCGAGCGAGCGACGGTGCTAATAATCAGACGACGAGTGGCGCGATTAGTGTGAGCGTGAGTAACCAGAGCAATCCACCGACTAATCCCAACCCTAATCCGCCGGCTGGGAATTCTAACACTGATCTAAATAATTTGGCTGATGGCACACGTGTTTTATTTATTGATAAAAATAATGCGAGCTGTAGCGATAGTGGAGGACGAAGTGCGGCGCTTAATCCCAATACGCCGTGGTGCACTCCAACTGGGATGAACGAGAATAATGGTCGCAAATTCCAGGCCGGTGACACTATTTATGTTAAAGCTGGTGATTACAGCATTGCGCCACTTGCGCTCTACAGCGCGGGCAGTTCGGGCTCGGCGATAAACTGGAAGCCGTACCCAGGCGACAGCGTAACGATCCGGGGGACAGGCGCGAGCACAGCGCTGATCACTCTGATGGCTGGCGCTAATTACTGGACGATAGATGGTTTAAACTTTACTGACAGCTCGGCTAATCTACTTTTTGACGTTAATCAAAGTTCTGGCCTGACGGTGAGGAATGCTCGATTCGGCCCCGGCCGTTCTGGTGCTAGTTTGATCAGGCTTTCTGGTGGTCACAGTGCTGTTTTATTTGAGAACAATGACATCTTCTGCACGAGTGGCAGTTCCGGTCCGGCTGGCGGTGATGGCTTGATCTGGGACAATGTGCAGAACAGTGTGATTAGAAATAATCGCTTCGGCAATTGTGGTCACGTGAGCTTGAACTTGCGTAATTCTGGCAATAATATAATCGAGAGAAACACGATTGAGAATCGCCTGCACACCAGCGCCGCGATCATCAATATTCCGGGCAATCCGGGCAGTTCGTCTGGCAACATTTTTCGGCAGAACTTAGTCAGAAACTTCAACACCAATCCATCAGAGCCAAGCTTGCCTGGTATTGGTTTGGAGATTCTCTACGCGAGTAATAATTCGGTTTACAATAATATTTTCACGGCCGGCGCGAATAGCGCGACCGGGTTAACAATCGCTGCGGATTCTAGTATTGGCCAGAGCAATAATAATAAAGTTTATAACAATACTTTTTATCAAACCGGCGGACGGGGGATTGATATCGGTAACTTTGGTAGTTCTGGCAGCAGTAATGGTGTGACTGGCAATAAAATTTATAACAATATAATTGTAAACACCGATAATAGTAGTAACAGAAATGCGCCAGTCGTTCTCAATTTTCCGGCTTTTGAAGAAAATAATGGCTACGGTAATGAAATCAAAAATAATTTATTAATCGCTGGCGATGCCACAGTTGTGAAATCTCGTGGCGCCAATGCCGCGTTGCGCTTCTCCTACACGGCGGCTAATCTCAATACGCAAACTTTTGCGGCGAACAATCTCAATTCCGATCCGCAATTTGCCAGCACTGGTTCTAGTTTCCCGCTCTCATCTAATAGCCCGGCTGGCAATGCTGGCTTGTGTCAGGGTGAAGTGAATGGCGACTACACCGGCAATTCCCGACCCAGCTCTGGCTGTGATATCGGCGCTTTCGAATCTGTCGCTGGCGCCGTGGCGCCGCTCGTCGTGCCAGTTTGTGGCAATGGTCAGGTAGAAGCTGGCGAGCAATGTGATAGTTCTAACCTCGCTGGCGCTAGTTGCTCTAATCTCGGCTTTCTCTCCGGCACACTATCTTGCACCAGCCAGTGTCGTTATAGCACCAGTCAGTGTCTCGTTAATCCGCTCGCGACGACTACTATTCCAATCGCGACGACCACGCTCAAGTTGCCAGTTGTTCCGGTCGTGCCGCCACTCGTGCTCAAACCGCCGAAAGTCACACCGCCAGTTACTCCAGTGACGAAAAAACCTACCACGCCTAAAACATCAGAACCCGCGCCAACTCTGCCAGCGCAAACGGGTTGCCAAGAGCGCTGGCTCTGCCGCGAGAGCTGGAGCGAGTGCGTAGATGGCCGCCAAACGCGAGAATGTACCGAGCGCAGCAATTGTGGCACCACCTTGCGCCGGCCACCAGTGGAGCGCGCTTGCTCGATCACGGCCAGTGGCGAGACTATCCCAGCCAGTGAGGCCAAGTCCGCACTCTCGCTCAACCTCAATCTCAATCTCACCGAGGCGCAGAGCCAGGCGCTCTCGGTGCTCATCCCCACCTTTTTCATCACTCTGGCCGTGCTGGTGAGCGTGGTCATCCGTCTCTGGTTGTGAGTTTCCCGGCCTGTGCTATAATCGAAAAATCATGATCCCGTTAGAAGTCTCGAAGCATGACTTGTGACGGGAAGGCAGATTTTATCAAAATATATTAATCTAACTTCTAACGGGATGACAAAACAATCAACCATTTGGGGCGTAATTTTTATTCTGGTTTTGGTAATTGGCGGCGTGTGGGTGAGCAAAAAGTCAGATACAACAACGCCAGTTACTCCAGGCAATCAAGAAAATATTAAAATTGGCAGTATTTTGATCTTGAGCGGCGAAGGTGCGAGCTGGGGCGAAGCGGCCAGAAATGGCATTGATTTGGCGGTGAAAGAAATTAATGAAAAAGGCGGAGTTGATGGGCGAATGTTGGAAGCTGTCCACGAAGATGATGGCAGTGAGCCACAAAAAGCCATTAGTGCGCTAAATAAACTCACCAGTTTTGATAAGATTAAATTTATCATTGGCTCAAGTTGGTCAAACACTGGGATTGCTTTGATCGAGCCGATTAAGCAAAAAGGTGTTGTAGCCATTTCTCCATCTCTCGGTCTAAAAGATTTTAACGAGTCAAGCGATTTTATCTTTAACACCTGGCCACACGACTATTTGTTGTCGCAAAATTTAGCACAATATGTTTATGATAAGGGCCACAGAAATGTTGCTTTGTTTGGCGGCAATGACGTCTGGATTAAAGATCAAACTAAGGCATTTACAGAGAAATTTACCAGTTTAGGTGGCAAAATTACTTTTCTCTCCGAACCGTTGGTGACAGAAACTGACATGAGAACAGAAGTGGCAAAAGTAAAGAATGATAAAAATATTGATGCAATCGTGATGACAATTGATGGTTACGGTTTAACAGATATTGTTGCTAAGAGAATCAAAGAATTTGGCATTAAGTTACCAGCTTATTCAATTACCATCGACCGCCAGATAATCAAAAATTGCGAAGGGGCTTGTGAAAATCTCATTTTTCTCACCTTCTTAACACCAACGACCGATTTTGAGCAAAAATACAAAACCACTTACAATCGAGAAGTGGAGATCGGGGCTGATTCGGCCTACGACGCAGTGATGATGTTGGCGCAAGCTTTCCGCGAAACAAAATCGACTGATCCGGTGATTGTGAAAGATTATCTCAACAAAATCACCAATTACAGTGGCGCTTCGGGCGAATTAGTCTCTGATGGCCAAAGAGCATTTACTAAACCTTATCTGGTTAAGCAAGTTAAGAATGGCGAGCCAGTCACGATTACTAACTAAACTCTAAAAAATAAAAACAAAACTATGTTTATTCCATTATTGATTATCGCGATTGTCGTCTTGTGGCTAGTCTTTAGTTACAACGGCTTGGTAACACTCCGCACCCGCAGTGACGAAGCCTGGAGCGATATTGAGGTGCAGATGAAGCGGCGTTATGACTTGATTCCCAATCTGGTCAAGACTGTCCAAGGTTATGCGGCGCATGAGAGTGGAGCGTTTGAGAAGGTCACACAGGCTCGGGCGCAAGCGATGGGAGCCGGCACGCTGGCGCAGAAGGGCGCAGCGGAAAATATGCTGACCAGCGCGCTCAAGAGCGTGTTTGCGATTGCTGAGGCTTATCCGGACTTGAAGGCGAATCAGAACTTTCTCGCGCTACAAACGGAATTATCGGACACAGAAAATAAAATCCAAGCGGCCCGGCGCTTCTACAATGGCAATACGCGTGATTACAATATCCGGATTGATAGTTTCCCCTCTAACTTGGTGGCGAAAATGGGACACTTTGTGAAAAAAGAATTCTTCCAGCTCGAAGCCGGCGAACAAGCCGCCAAGCAACCGGTGGAAGTGAAGTTCTAGTTTTACTTAAATTCTGATGGCTACGCTGTACACGCAAGCGGCAAGCAACGTCCGTCGGACCTGGGCTTTGATGAGCGTTTTCTTTGCGCTCTTAATCGCGCTTGGCTGGATTTTTTCTCAAGCGTATGGCAATCCAGCGATACTTTATATTTTCGCCGGCTTTTCTATTTTTCTAAACATTCTCGCTTATTGGCAGTCAGACAAAATTGCGCTCTCGCTCTCTGGTGCCAAATTTGTCGAGAAAAGTGAGGCACCGGAGCTGTATAATGTAGTGGAAAATCTCGCGATCACGGCTGGCTTGCCGCTGCCGCGGATTTATTTAATAAACGACGACGCGCCCAATGCCTTTGCCACTGGCCGGGACAAAGATCACGCCGCGGTGGCAGTTACCACTGGCTTGCTCGCGATGCTGACGAGGACAGAATTAGAAGGCGTGATCGCCCACGAGCTCTCGCATATCGGCAATAGAGATATTTTGCTCTCAACGGTTGTGGTCGTGCTGGTTGGCTTAGTTGCCATGGTGTCAGACATTTTCTTGCGCTCGGCCTTCTGGGGCGGACGGAGAAGTGGCGATAGAGATAATAACGCGAATAGCTTGTTTCTAGTTCTAGGCATTATTGCGGCTATCTTATCGCCAATCGTGGCGACACTCATCCAGCTGGCAATCTCACGGAAGCGCGAGTTCTTGGCTGACGCTTCTGGCGCGCTACTTACGCGCTATCCGGATGGTTTAGCCTCGGCGCTAGAAAAAATCAGCCAATATCCGGCGCCAATGAAGCGCGCGAGCACCAGCACGGCGCATCTCTTTATCGCTAATCCGTTTGGTCAGAAAAGTTTGGGCAGTAATCTAAAAAAGCTTTTTCTCACCCATCCGCCGGCGGAGGAGAGAATTAGGATCCTAAGAGAAATGGGGAACTAACAGATGACAAGATAACCGATGACCGATAACGGAAAAATAAAAATGTTTCGTTTCTTAAACTGGGCGGTCTACATCAGCGCCAGAAATGTTTGCAAGAGTATTCTAAGTTTGGCCGGTAAATTGCCGAATGAGATCAGATACAGTTTAGGTAATCAGATTATTCGTTCGTCGACTTCAATTTTACTAAATATCGCCGAGGGAAGTGGCAAAAGTTCCGATCGTGAACTTAATCGCTTTTTTGATATCTCGATTGGATCGGTTAATGAAACGGTTGCTAATTTAGATTTTTTGCGAGACAATAATTTTATCACTCGCGAGCAGTTTGAGAAGACTTTTGCTGAGCTGGTCAGTATTTCTAAGCAGCTTGGCGGTTTCAAAAAAAGTCTAAAAAGATAGCTCAAGTGCTCGTCATGTGTTATAAAGTTAAAAGTTATCTGTTAGAAGGAGGGTTCGCATAGCGGTCTAGTGCGCACGCTTGGAAAGCGTGTGTGGGGCAACCCACCATGAGTTCGAATCTCATACCCTCCGCTAGATAGGAAAGTTCGAACCGGAGCAAAATGAAGGGTTTTGTACTGATTTTATAAAAATCGCTTATGTTAAAGATCTTTAATCTTTGCTAAAATCATTTTATGGATGAATCCAAGGTTAGACACATAATTGAAGAATCAATAAAAATAAGTTCAGAGACTTCCATTCTTGAGTTTAAAGATGCTCGCGGCGGATTTCCACGTGACACATGGAAAACTATTTCTGCCTTTTCTCATAACCCTGGAGGTGGTCTCATTGTATTTGGTGTGACAGAAGACAGGTCAAAAAACTCCATTGAAATTACTGGAATTACTGAGCTTGCGGTTTTGCAAGAAAAAATGAGTAATGTTGTAAGTGGTCAAATGAGTATTGTTGTCCGCCCAGAATATTTTCCAGTAACCATGGAAGGAAAAACATTACTCGCTGTTTATATTCCCGAATGTCCCGATCAGCATAAACCTTGCTATTACAAGGATACAGGTATGCCCAATGGTGCCTACATACGAGATGGCAATACCGATAGAAAAATCACGCACGAAGAAATGATACGATTTCTTGAAAATGCCAAGCTATCAAAATTTGACAGTACTCAAGCGTTAGACACCAAACTCAGCGATTTATCAGAAAATAAAATATACGACCTTCTTGCCCGAATGGGACAAAGAACAAATCGAGATGCTCATATTGAGCAAATATATTTTGATTTACTCAAAAATCTCGGCATAGCGGACAAGTTTGAAAATGATAAATTTCCAACGGTGGCAGGTTTCCTTATTTTTGCAAAAGAAAAACCTCAACTCAAGAGATCGTTTAATCGTTATATTATCCGTTGCGTAAAATATAAAGGATCAAACGTTGCAACGGACATCATAGATAAAGCAGATATTGATGGGACGTTAAACGAACAAATTGACGCTATACAAAAGTTTATACTAAGAAATATACGAACAAGCGCCCAAATTATTGGCACGAAACGAGTTGAACGCTATGAATATCCTGAAAAGGCCATTCGTGAGATTGTTGCAAATGCTATTATCCACCGTGACTATAGAATCACTGAGACATACGGACAGGTAAATCTTTTTGAAGACAGACTTGAAGTATTTAATCCTGGCTGTTTACCGCCCGGGGTTACTGTAGAAAATATTCGTGATGCCCAGGTGAGTCGTAATGAGGTTATTGCGGCACGTCTAAAAGATCTCGATTATTTAGAGGAATATGGTAGGGGTATAAATATTGTTTTTACAGAAATGGAAAACTGGAAATTACTTCAGCCAATTTTTAAAAATACGACAAACAGTTTTAAGGTAATTTTGCCTGGTGACAAATTAAGTAAATTGAATGAGCGACAATTTCGCATCTGGGATTTCCTTGTTGAGCAGAAAAGAATTACGGCAACAATGTGTGTCGAGCTTTTTCCTGATGTTTCTAGACCTACAATTAACAATGATTTAAGTAAAATGCAAGAGCTGGGATTGATCCATTCTGGTGGAGCGTCCATGAATACCTACTATGAGCCCAATTTCTAAATTAGAAGCAATTAGAAGCAGTCAATTCTCCCACTGGGAAACAGGGGTTTTGGGCAGATTTTAGTCAAAAATCGTTAGAAGCAATTAGAAGCAATAAAGCTGGATTACTAGAATTCTATGAATACTGCATACAATAAAGATTTTCCAAGAAAATTATTTGAAAAAGAAACTGTAAGCCCGAAAACTAAAACAAGTAAGGTTTTTTCTTGGTTTAAATAAAGGGGCAAAATTGTTTGTGCGCGCATCATTGGTTGTCGAGATTAGTTTTAAAAAAGCTCCGAATTTTGTACAATGAATATCGCCAAAATGACTAAAAACAAAACACTTCTTAGTGGCACAATCCACAAACTTCCGGCTGATTTCCGTCAGGCGCTTGTTTCCGTGCCGTCGGCCCGAGCCGTTTGGGAAGATATCACGCCACTCGCGCGCAATGAGTGGATCTGCTGGGTGACTTCTGGTCAGAAAGCGGAGACGAGAGATATCAGAATCAAGAAAGCACTCTCTAAACTAAAAGGCGGAATGCGCCGGCCTTGTTGCTGGGCGGGCTGTACTCATCGGTGAAATGGCGAGGCTAACTTGGCGGATTTTAATGTTATAATCACCCCATGAAAATCACGAAATTTGGGCATTGTTGTTTGTTGGTAGAAGAAGGTGGTTTGCGGATTCTCACTGATCCGGGAGTTTATTCGTCCGCGCAGAATGAGATCAAGAATATTGATTTGGTTTTAATTACTCACGAGCATCAAGATCATCTGCACGTTGATTCACTCAAGATCGTTCTGAAGAATAATCCAGAAGCAAAAGTGATTACGAATACGGCGGTCAGTAAAATTCTGGAGAAAGAGGGAATCGCTTTTACTATTCTCGAAGATGGGCAAAGTCTGACCGAGAGTGGTGTGCTGTTTGAGGGTTTTGGGAAATTGCATGCCTTGATGCATCCCTTACTCACGCCGGTGCAGAATACGGGTTACTTCATCGCTAGTCGTCTATTTTATCCTGGTGACGCGCTAACGAATCCGGGTAAAAAAGTGGAAATTCTCGCTCTTCCGGTGGCTGGGCCGTGGCTGAAATTTTCCGAAGCAGTTGATTACACTCTAGAACTCAAGCCTAAAACTTGTTTCTCTGTCCACGATGGAATCTTGAAAGATACTGGCTTAGCCGAGCGTCTCGCTGGGCCGATATTTGAGAAAGATGGGATAAAAATGGTGACGCTTGAACTGGGATCAGCAAAAGATTTTTAGTGTTATAATGTAAAAATCATGACAAAAACAAAATATGTAGACGGCTTCGTGTTGGCGATTCCGCAGAAGAATCTGGCCGCGTATCGCAAGATGGCGCAGTGGGGAGCTAAGGTCTGGCTGAAGTGTGGTGCACTTGAGTATCGGGAGTGTGTGGGCGATGATCTCAGTCCCAACATGGGAGGAATGTCCGGACTGACTTTCCCCAAGATGGTAAAGTTAAAAAAAGACGAAATGGTCTGGTTCTCTTATATTACTTTCAAATCTCGCGCCCACCGCGATCAGGTTAATAAAAAGGTGATGGCAGAAATGGATAAGCAAGCCGATAAGTACAAGAATATGCCAATGCCGTTTGACATGAAGCGCATGGCTTATGGGGGCTTCAAAGTAATAGTCAGTAATTAAAAAATAAAAATAAACACATGCAGAAAATAATTAATGTAATTTTGAAAGTAATTCTCAGTCTGATTTTAGTAATGCCTATCTTGGGAACACTAGGCATATTCCCAGCGCCGACGGCTGACTTGTACCAGAGTACTAAAGCTTTTCAATTTATCGAAATCCTGATGGCGGTCCAATATATCAACATTATTATGGCCATTGTCTTTGCCTTGGCGGTTATCCTACTCTGGACCAAGAGAGTTGCCCTAGCCGCGCTCTTGATCTTGCCGATCACTGTTAATATCGTGGCTTTCCACCTCGTGCTTGATGGTGGATTATTCACTACTGGGGCGATTATGGCTGATGTTCTCTTGGCGCTTAATATCTATTTTCTATGGCAACAGAGAGAGCACTATGCGCCATTGTTCAAGTCTAATAAATAAAAATAAAATAGTACAAATAGCCCATGGCCAAGTATTTAGTCACCGGTGGAGCGGGCTTTATTGGCTCAAATATTGTTAAGAAATTAGTGGAGCAAGGCGAGAGCGTGCGTGTGCTGGATAATCTGGCGACTGGTAAACTGGCCAACATTGAGCAGTTTATTGAAGCCAAAAAGATTGAGTTTGTTCAAGGTGATTTTACTAATCTAGAAGTGGCGAAAAAGGCGACAGAAAATGTTGATTATGTGCTACATCATGGCGCAGTCGCCTCGGTGCCACGCTCGGTGGAGGATCCGGTGCTTACCAATAATGCCAATATTCTCGGCACGCTAAACATGCTGATCGCGGCGCGCGAGGCGGGAGTAAAGAGATTTATCTACGCCGCTTCTTCGGCGGCTTATGGCGACTCGCCAGTGATGCCAAAAGAGGAGGCGATGCCAGTCGCGCCCAAGTCGCCTTATGCGGTGCAGAAGTTGACTGGCGAATATTACTGTCAGAATTTCTACACGCTTCACAAATTAGAAACAGTTTGCTTGAGATACTTTAATGTCTTTGGACCCAATCAAGATCCCAGTTCGGCTTATTCGGCGGTGATTCCGGTGTTTATCAAGCAAATGTTGCGTGGTGAGCGGCCGGTGATCTATGGCGATGGTAGTACCTCGCGCGATTTTACTTACGTTGCTAATAATGTTGAGGCAAATTTACTGGCTTGTGTGGCTGGCAATGAGTGCGCTGGCGAAGTAATCAACATTGCTTGCGGTTATGAGATCTCGCTAAATGAACTGGTAGAGAGAATTAACAAAATTTTGGGTACTAATATCCAGCCAAGATATGAGGCAGAAAGGGTTGGTGATGTAAAGCACTCTCTGGCGGATATTACTAAAGCTAAAAAGTTACTAAATTATGCGCCGTTTATCAGCTTTGACGAAGGCTTGGCAAAAACGGTGGAATTTTACCGGAACTAAAAAAGCGGAAACTTTGCTATAATAATAAACATGAAAGGCTATATTGCGAATATTGAGAAACTGACGCTAGAAAACGAGAATTTCCGGAAAGTGCTCTATACGGATCAGAAGAGTCAACTAGTGTTGATGTCATTGCAGGCCGGCGAAGAAATTGGTGAAGAAGTGCATGATGTTGACCAGTTCTTGCGCGTGGAGCGCGGTTTGGGCCAGGCTATTCTTAACGATTTATCGCAAGACATCTCAGATGGTAGTGTGATTATTGTGCCAGCGGGAACCAAGCATAATCTCGTTAATTCTGGTTCAGATTTGATGAAACTCTACACGCTCTACATGCCGCCGCATCACCGCGATGGTGTGATCCATGAGACGAAAAAAGACGCCGAAGCGGACACGGGCGACGAGTTTGATGGTAAAACCACAGAGTCGTAATGACAAATCCGATTATTCCCATCAGTCCGGTAATTAATTTTGCTGATTTTGCAAAAGTGGACTTGCGCGTGGGGCAAGTAATTTCGGCCGAAAGAGTCGAGGGTTCTGATAAATTGCTGAAACTGATGATTGATGAAGGTTTGGAAAATAAGCGGCAGATTATCGCTGGTTTGGGCAAGAGTTACGAGGCGGGAGAATTGGTGGGTGAGCAAGTAGTTTTCGTCGCTAATCTCGAGCCGAGAAAGCTGATGGGCTTGGAGAGCGCCGGGATGATCTTGGCGGTGGGCGCGCCAGAGGCAAAAGTGATCAAACCAGCTGTGGCGGTGGCAAACGGCTTGCGCTTGAGCTAGTTGCGGGAGAAGAGCGGCGTGCTTGACTGGTAATTTTAGGCTATAATAAACGTCATAGTATAGTGATAGTATAAATAAATAGCGATTAATTTTTTACTCATGACTACTCAATTAAGCAAGCGGATTATCTTGGTCGTCGTTGTTTTGGCAATATTGGTGGTGGGCGGTGTTTGGCTCTGGAAGCAAGAGTCCGATCGCGACCTCAATCAGCTTGGCGCGGTTGGTCAACTGGGTAATAACAACGCCGCTCTAGTTGCTCCCACAACCGAGAAAGTGGCGCTAACGGTGGAGGATCAGTTCCCGGGCACGGTGGTGTTCGTCTCCAGTGTGGAATTGCCTAAGGGTGGCTGGGTGGTGATCCATCGGGATAATGCCGGCGCGCCGGGCGAGATCGCGGGTGCTGGCTACTTTGGCGCGGATGTCCTAACTGGCGAAGTTAATCTCTCAAAGATGAGCGCCGAAGGCGAGAAATATTACGCGGTGCTCTACCACGACAATGGCGATTTCAACTTTGATCTCAAGACTGACTTGGTTTATCGCGATGCCAACAATCAACCAGTGCTGGCCACTTTTACCGTCACGCGCACTTTATTAGAACACAAAGGCTAGGTTAATTATTTTTTAGTAATCATGGCAAAAGTCCGGGTAGCGATTAATGGTCTTGGTCGGATCGGTCGCGCTTTTCTCAAGTTGGCGGTAAAACGGCCGGAAGAATTGGAAATTGTGGCCGTGAATGATTTAGGCGATCTCGAGAATCTCGCTTATTTATTGCGTTACGATAGCGCTTATGGGCGTTCTGGTTTAGATATTAAAACGGGAAATGGCGAACTGGTTGTAAATAATCAAAGAATTAAATTTCTGCAAGAGAAAGAGCCAGGCAAACTACCGTGGCGCGATTTGAACGTGAAGGTGGTGGTGGAATCAACTGGATTTTTCGAAACTTATCAGAAGGCGAAGGCGCATCTAGAAGCCGGCGCGCAGAAAGTGGTGGTGAGTGCGCCGATGAAAGACGAACCAGTGCCGGGCGTGGTCGGTGCCACCGTGCTGATGGGCATTAACGATGATAAGCTCGCGACTTGCCAGATTTCCAGCAACGCTTCGTGCACGACTAATTCCGCTTCGCCGGTTATTCAAATCATGTTGGAAAGCATTGGTGTAGAAAAAGCAATCTTAAACACCGTCCACGCTTACACGGCTACGCAGTCGCTGGTGGATGCGCCGGATAAGAAGGGCGATTATCGGCGCGGACGAGCGGCGGCGCAGAATATCATTCCTTCCACCACTGGCGCGGCGATTGCGGTCACTGAGGCGGTGCCGGCTTTGAAAAATCTTTTCGATGGCATTGCGCTTCGCGTGCCGGTGATCGCTGGCTCGATTGCCGACATCACTTTTATTAGTAAGCGCGCTACGACAGTAGAAGAAGTAAATAATATCTTGCGCGAAGCGGCTAAGTTGCCCCGCTGGCAGAAAGTTTTCTCCACCACGGACGAACAACTAGTTTCTACGGATATTGTGGGTTGCCCGTTTGCCTCGCTGGCTGACCTCACGATGACGAAAGTCGTCGGTGGTAACTTGGTAAAAATCCTTGCTTGGTACGATAATGAGATGGGGTACACTAATTCTCTGCTTGAGCATGTGGTGAAGGCTGGCAACGCATGAACTGGGATTCTGTCGCGGAGGAATATCATGAGCGCGTAGGTGATAGTGGGGATTACTATCACAATAATTTTGTTAATCCGGTCATTCTGGAATTATTAGGCGATATAAAAAATTGTGAGGTTGTTGATTTTGCTTGCGGTAATGGTTATTTTTCGCGAATCTTGGCAAAGTTGGGTGCGTCTGTGATCGCTGTCGATGTTTCGGAAAAATTAATCGAGATAGCTAAGAGAGAAAACAGTGATCCGGCGATTAGATTTTTGGTTGGCGATATTACAGCTCTAAAGAGTATTGAAGATTATTCTCAAGATTGGATTGTTTCCACCATGGCGCTGCATTTGATCGAAGACTTAGACCCGTGTATGGCCGAATTTTCGCGCTTGTTGAAACCGAGAGGCAAATTGATTTTTGCCATTCCTCATCCAATGCGTGATCTGAGCACAACGCAAGTAGACGAAACTGGTTACTATCGCAAAGTGAAAAAATACGGACAAATCGCGACGATGCCTAATGGTCTATACGGCGACAAGGGAATAATAATGTATCATCGGCCGTTAGACTATTATTTCGCTAAACTAAAATCTAGCAGATTTGTGGTGACAACCTTGCGAGAGATTAAAACAATCCCACCCGTAGAAGAAAAACGAGAAAAAGATTACATTGATTTCCAACAAGAAATTCCGTCTTTTTTGGTTATAGAGGCGATGAAAGCGGGGAGTGTTTAGAAAAATAAAAAACGCGCCCAGTGTAACTGAGCGCGAGAGTGGCGAGCTGTTTTCCCATTTGAAAGGAATCACGTTTCTCTGAATCCCGTAGACCAGACACAGTGATGATCCACCCAGATATCGGGCCGCTCTACTGAATCCATCAGAATTGCCCAATCATTGTCTTCGAAGAAAACATTAGCCACCGCTCCTTCGTCCAAAAAGAAAAAGTGGATAGCTCGTTCCTTACTTAGGTCACCACCGTTAATGGCACGAAGCACATCGGATCCGCTTACGGTGGATGGCCCAAACTTGGCCTGCATTCCCGAGAAAGTCATCTCACCGTTCAATCTTTTGGACAACAATCTGGGTCCTTTGTCTGGCACATCAATCTTGGCAAAGTACTTTTTCCAGAATTTTGTGTCTCGATCTGGCATTACAGAAGTCACATGATATTGGACCATTTTTGGCTCCTTTCCTAAAAAAGCCTTATTTTTCAACAGATATTGGCCACACGCCAAATCTTTACTAGTCTCGTCTATTTTAGCACAAGTAGTCCCATTTTGTCAAGTCTGGTTAAACACAGAATAAAATAGCGTCTGTGGTATAATTTTGGACATGAGAATCCATCTTGCCACTGATCACGCCGGCTTCGCTCTCAAAGAGGAGATCAAAGTCTGGCTGCACACGCTAGGTTATTTGGTCTCGGACGAAGGAGCTTTTGTCCTGGAGGCGGAAGATGATTATCCGGAATTTGTGCAGATTGTGGCCAAGCAAGTCTCGGCCAATCCGGAAGAAGATCGCGGCATAATCTTTGGCGGTTCCGGGCAAGGCGAGGCGATCACGGCCAATCGCTTCCGGAACGTGCGCGCGGCGGTCTACTATGGCGGTGACGAGCAGATTGTCAGATTATCTCGCGAACACAATAATGCTAATATCTTGTCTATTGGCGCCAGATTTGTGAACTTAGAACGCGCGAAAGAGGTGATTAAACTGTGGCTGGATACCGAATTCACGGGCGAAGAACGGCATATCAGGCGCTTGCCGAAGATTGATACGCCAGTGCCGGGGACTAACGAGTTTTAAAAAAATAGTTAAAATAACAAGTAACATGACAGAAATTGTGCCGGCCATAATTGGCGAAAATTTTCTGGAAGTCAGTAAGAAAATTAATCAGTTAGAGAAACTAGACGGCTCGGTAGAGTGGGCGCAGATTGATGTGATGGATGGCCTCTTCGTGCCCGAATATAGTTGGCAGAGTCCCGCAGAGCTGGAGCAACTAGATGGAAAGCTCAAACTAGAGGCACACTTGATGCTGGAAGAGCCAGAAAATGTGTTGGATGATTGGCTCGGCACTTGCGACCGCGTGATTGTGCACCTAGAAGCGACTAATAAACTGACAGAAATTATTGATAAATTAGATAAACTAAATCAGTTAGAGAAGAGATTGGCTGTAGCTGTTTTATTACAAACTGATTTGGCGAAACTAGCGCCGTTGATGGGAAAAATAAAAAATATCCAGCTCATGAGCATTGCCACGATTGGTCATCACGGCGAGCCGTTGGATAAGAAAGTTTATGAGAGGATAAGTTTTTTGCGTAAAGAGTATCCAGATGTTAAAATTAGTGTGGACGGTGGTGTCACTCTCAAGAACGCGGAAAAATTAATTAAAGCTGGCGCAGATAGATTAGTAATCGGCTCGGCGATTTGGAAAAGTAAAGATATTTCTAAAGCGATACAAACTTTTAATGCTCTACGACGACAAAATTAAACTGCTCGAACGCAAGGCCAATGACATCAGAATCTCCATTATTGATGCGTTACTTTCGGCTGGCTCGGGTCACACGGCTGGACCACTCGGCATGGCGGATATCTTCGCGGCTTTATATTTTCACTTGCTCAAGCATGATCCAGCGAAGCCTGACTGGCCAGAGCGCGATAGATTAATTCTCTCAAACGGCCACATTTGTCCGGTTTATTACGCCACACTCGCGCATGCTGGTTACTTCCCGGTTGAAGAGTTGAAAACTTTGCGGCACTTCGGCTCGCGCCTGCAGGGTCATCCGCATCGCGAGTTCCTGCCATTTACCGAAACTAGCTCCGGGCCACTGGGTTCGGGCTTATCACAAGCTGTTGGCATGGCTCTGGCCGAGAGGATAGACGCCGGCAAAGCGTCTAATAAATTTTTCTATTGTTTATTGGGTGATGGCGAGCTCGACGAAGGCCAGAACTGGGAGGCAATCATGCTGGCCGGTCGCGAGAAACTGCATAACTTGATTGCGATCGTTGACCGCAATAATATTCAAATAGACGGCTTTACGGAAGATGTCTTGCCACTCGAGCCACTGGCCGATAAGTGGCGCGCCTTCAACTGGCATGTGCAAGAGATTGATGGTCACAATTTCGAGGCAATAGACGAAGCGGTCAATCAAGCCAAGGCGATCTTCAGCCAGCCGAGCGTGATCATTGCACATACGATTCCGAGCAAAGGCGTGCCGGAATTCGAGCGTCAATACCAGTGGCATGGCAAACCGCCAAACAAAGCCGAAGGGGAGCTAGCACTGAAAGAATTGAGAACTTTAGGTGGTAGAATAAATAAGAGTGATCATGAATAATCTTGTCGAATCACAAAAATTAAATCCGAAACTTTTCAAACTTGATGTGGAGCAAGTGCCAATTCGCAAAGGCTTCGGCGAGGGCTTGCTCGGCGTTGGGGCAGAAGATCAGAACGTGGTGGGCTTGTGCGCTGATCTCACAGAATCCACGCAGATGCACTTGTTTGCGAAGCAGTTCCCCGAGCGCTTTATCCAAGTGGGCGTGGCCGAGCAGAATCTCGCGAGCGTAGCGAGCGGCATGGCCGCGATGGGTAAGATTCCGTTCCTCACTTCCTATGCCATGTTCAGTCCGGGTCGGAATTGGGAGCAGATCCGGACGACGATTTGTTATAACGATCGAAACGTGAAGATCATCGGCTCGCACGCTGGCGTCTCTGTCGGACCAGACGGTGGCACGCATCAGGCGATCGAGGATATTGCCATCACGCGCGTCATCCCACGCTTGGCCGTGATTGTGCCTTGTGACGCGATTGAAGCGAAGAAGGCGACTTGGCAGATTGCCCGCTGGACTGGACCAGCTTATCTCCGCCTCGCGCGGGAAAAGTCGCCCGTGGTAACAACAGAAGAATCATTCTTCGAAATCGGCAAAGCGAATATTCTCCGCCAGCCCGACAAACCGCAAGTGGCGATTATCGCTTGCGGGCAGATGGTCTACAATGCGCTCATCGCCGCCAACGACCTAGCTAATCAAGGCTTGGAAGTGAGTGTGATTAATCTCCACACGATCAAGCCACTTGATGAAGAGACAATTTTGAGAGTGGCATCTCAAGCTGGCGCGGTGGTGACTGTAGAAGAACATCAGAAGCGCGGTGGCATGGGTAGCGCCGTGGCCGAGTTCCTCGCCGAGCATTATCCGGTACCGATGGAGCTAATGGGTGTGGATGACCAGTTCGGTCAATCGGGAACACCACAAGAATTGCTGGAGCATTACGGTCTTGGTGTTTCGCACATTCGTCTCGCTGTACAGAGAGTGCTAGCGCGGAAGAAGTAAAAGTTATAATATTATAATAATTATGAAAAGATTAATTTTGGTTTTTGTTTTGACATTAATCTGTTTTTCCACTTTATTGCAACAAGTTCAGGCGGCTTGGTGGAATCCATTGACTTGGGGAAAGACAGAAGTTCCATCTTTGCCTAAGACTATTGATAACGATCTTTTAAAAAGAATCCAAGAACTCGAAAGTAAAATTAATAATACTCCCAAGGTTGAAAAAGAAATTCTTAAACAAGAGCCTGAAGTGAAAACAATCACCAAAACTGTCCAGGATCCAGCTTTACAGGCGCGTCTAAATATTTTAGTTGAAGAAAACGCGAGACTTAAAAAGGAAATTGCCGATCTTCAAGTAAGACTCTCATCTTTGACAGTCAATAGCGGTGCTTTAAATAACAATCTTGAAAAAATACGGGCAATTAATGTTAAACTTGCAGAACTAGATCAACTTGATCATCAAATCGATAACTATAAGCCAGAATTCGTTCTGGAAGCCCTTAATAATGCCAAAACTATAGAAGGAGCAAGGTTATTCAATGCAGATAGCATTCCTGGGGCCATAACGAAGGGATCAGGATTATTCTCGTTTGCACCCATTGACCAATATCCATTTTTTCACAGAGTAATAGACGGTTATAGGCAAGAACTTAAAGTCAAGCTATCCGGATTAAAATAAATTGTAGTTTTCTAAATCCTTTTCACTTTGTAATCCAGTGGCGCTTCGGCGAGGAATTTCTCTAGTTGCGGACGCGTGAGCAAGCCGGCTTGGGCGCCGATTTGTTGGACCACGGACATCGAGTTGATTGGCCCCCAGCGCAAAGCTTCGGGCAAATCTTTGCCTAGCGCTAGTGCTGAAACTATGGTGCTGGCAAAGCTGTCGCCGGCGCCGGTGCGCTCGAGCGGTGGTTTCGGATCCGGATAAGGCGGCATGAACCAGTGTTCGACGCTCTTGCTGTCGTGACTGCTGGGAGCGCAAGCATAAGCGCCGTTCTTGCCGTCGGTGATGACGACAATTTTTGGTCCTAACTGACGAATATAACCGAGCAAACTCTCCGGACTGGCTTGGTTCTGGCCAGTAATCCTCTTCGCTTCTTCCACATTGCAGAAAAATATTTCAGTTCGCGCATAAATCTTTTTTAACTTTTCGACACCCAGTTTCATCTGGAAGGTTCCGGGCTGGAAGGCGAGTTTGATCTCCGGATTATTTTGTAAATAAGCGGCGAGCGTATCATGAAGCGCCAGTGAATTCTCACCGAGCGAGCTCAAGTACAGCCATTTTGTATCTAAACTTGGCAGAGCGTAATTATAATCTTCGTGTTTAATTAAAATAGTGCGATCATCTTCGTACCATAAGACATAATGATAATTCGTTTTCTGATTCTGATGTCTTCTCACTAATTTTGTACTCACGCCGTTTTTCTCCAGCGCTTTTATCGCCTCATCGCCATTCCGGTCATCTCCCAAATTAGTCACGAGCGCAGACTTCAAGCCAAGCCGGGCTGCAGCCACACTCGCGTTTGGACTGTTGCCGACGGCCGGCACAATCGTGACGCTCTCATAAGGCACTTTGTCACCGAAGCGCAAGCAGAGCTGGCAGTTCTCGTGATCTAGATCACAACTTGTTTTGGCGTCTTTTAATCTAATAAAAGCGTCCGTAGTGATATCGCCAAGCGCGATGAAGTCGAAGCTAGAACTTGAGTTATTTTCCATGCTATAATTATAAGCATAATGCTAACTTTACGCGAGTGCTTGAAACAAGCTGAAGCTAATAAAACCGCCATCGGCCATTTTAATATTTCTAATTTAGAAGCTTTGTGGGCGATTTTCTATGCGGCGAAAGAGCTAAATCTGCCGGTGATTATTGGCGTCTCAGAAGGCGAAAGAGATTTCGTGGGTGTGCGGCAAGCGGTGGCGTTGGTAAAAAGTTTGCGTGAAGAATTTTCTTACCCGATATTTCTTAATGCCGATCACACTTACAGTTTTGATAGAGTGAAAGAAGCAGTAGATGCGGGCTTTGACGCCGTAATTTTCGACGGCAGTAAGCTGGATCTAGAAGAAAATATTAGAATCACGAAACAGTGCGTGGATTATGCTCGCGAGCAAGCTAAAGTTCAGAATAGAGATATTATTGTCGAAGGCGAACTTGGCTACATTGGCACTTCGAGTAAGCTTCTTGATGCGATTCCGGAAGGCGTGAAGTTGGGATTGGAAGATCTGACGAAACCAGACGAAGCGAAGCGATTTGTGGCCGAAACTGGTGTGGATTTGCTCGCGCCAGCGGTGGGGAATATTCATGGGATGTTGAAAAGTGGCGCGGATCCAGCACTGAACATTGCGCGAGTGGGAGAAATCAGTGAAGCGGCCGGCGTGCCCCTCGTGCTCCATGGCGGCTCGGGTAACAACGAGCAGGATTTCCGCGACGCCATCACTGCCGGCGTGCGAATCGTGCATATCAATACGGAATTGCGCGTGGCTTATCGCGATGCGCTCCGTCTAACGCTCCAAGAAAACCCCGACGAAGTTGCGCCATATAAAATCTTAAAACCAGCCGTGACGGCAATGCAGAAAGTGGTAGAGAAAAAGTTGAGGTTGTTTTCTAACCTGTAAAATAAAAAAACCCGCCTACGGTGGCGGGTCGTACGTGTGGTTGGCATCTACCGACGCTTGCTCCGGGAGGAGATTTTTTCCCCCACAACTTGCTCAAGTCTGGTGATGTCGAGTCGACCGTTACCTAAATTGTGAGGTGGTTTGGGAAGTGGCGCGAATGCTGTTGGGTCGTACATCATTCTCATGATTCTTTCGATCTCATCAACTGGTCGTATCCGTGAAGACCGGGAAGTAATCTTTTTTGTGACCATTTCTGTCCTTTCCTGCTCTCAAAGAGCTGTAAAACTTGCCACTTTTTACCCTATACCTGATAATAAGGATTGTCAAACTAAATAAAAACCTAAAAAACCATGGCGAAAATTTTTGTGACGAGGCGGATTCCAGAAGCGGGGATTGAGTTATTAAGAAATAATAATCACAAAGTGGTGGTGAGTGAGAAGGCTGGCGTGCTGACTAAGGCAGAATTGGTCGCGAGTCTGAAAGATCAGAATTATGACGCTGTGATTTCTCTATTGACTGACAAAATTGATGCCGAAATTTTTGACGCTTCGCCTAGCACGAAGATTTTTGCGAATTACGCGGTGGGTTATGACAATGTAGATGTGCCGGAAGCGAAGAAAAGAGGAATAATTATCACTAATACGCCCGGGGTGCTCACCAACGCTGTCGCCGAACACGCTTTTGCTTTACTTCTGGCTGTTTCTAAACGTTTGGTGGAATCTGATACTTTCTTGCGCGAAGGGAAATACGACGGCTGGGCGCCGCTACTCTTGCTCGGTACAGAACTGACGGGCAAGACGCTGGGGATTGTGGGCTTGGGTCGGATTGGTTCGCGGCTGGCGCAGTACGCTAGAGCGTTTGATTTGCGCGTGGTTTATTACGATATCACGGCTAATAGTGATTTCGAAAAAATGACTGGCGCTAAGTTTATGGCGAATGTGGATGAGTTATTAAAAGTGTCAGATTTTGTCTCAATACACGTGCCACTCTTGCCAAGCACGAAACACTTGATCAATGCTGACAGGCTAAAATTAATGAAACCTCACGCTATCCTCATCAACACTTCCCGCGGTCCGGTGATTGATGAAAGTGCTCTGGTAGAAGCGCTGAAAAATAAAACTATTAGGGGAGCTGGTCTGGATGTCTTTGAGAACGAGCCAAAACTCGCAGCTGGTTTAGCTGATTTGCCGAACGTGGTAATCACGCCCCACACGGCCAGCGCGACGGAAGAAGCGCGCGCTGCGATGAGCGAACTAGTCGCGAAGAATATTCTAGCAGTTTTGAAGGGTGAGAAAGCGCTGAGCGAGGTGGCTTAGTTTGGGGCTTGGATTTGCTTAATTTGGCGAAATTGCTATAATCAGTTTTATGTTAAGTATTACGGCCGAGAAGCGGTCTATTTTTGGCAAAGAGCTCAAGAGTGAGCGGCAGGCCGGCAAAATGCCGGTGATCGTGTATGGCGACAAAAAAGATGCCACGCCACTCTTCGTCCAGACCGGCGAATTTAAGAAACTACTAGCCAAAGCTGGTGAGTCTACTGTTGTAACGGTAAAAACTGAATCTGGTGACAAAGACGTGTTGGTGCAAGAAGTGGCTTGGCATCCGGTGACGGGCGAGCCGCTCCACGCGGATTTCTATATTGTGGATAAGACGAAAGTGCTCAAGATTAACGTGCCCCTCAACTTCTCTGGCGTTTCGCCGGCGGTTAAGGATTTGGCTGGTATTCTCGTGAAGGTTATTCACGAACTGCACGTGGAGGTGTTGCCGATGGATATCCCGCATGAGATCGAAGTGGATATTTCTAAACTGATTAATTTAGACAGTCAGATTTTGGTAAAAGATTTGAAAGTGAATAAAGAAGTTAAAGTGCTCAATAATCCGGATGATGTGGTGGCGGCTATCTCGGTGGCGAAGGAGGAAGTGGTGGAAGCCGCGCCAGTTGATCTCTCGAGTATTGAAGTAGAGAAGAAAGGCAAGAAAGAGGACGAAGCTGGTGTCGAAGCTCCAGCTGGTGAAGAAAAAACTGACGAGGCTAAGGCTTAGTTTCTCCTTAACAGGAAAAGTGTTTTGATAGACAGTGAAATTGGGGTGGTTCGGAAAGTTCTGAGCTACTAAACAGGAAAGCTCTTTGTAGAAAGGAAAGGCAATGGCAGATTTCTTGTCCGATATTTTGAGAAACTCAAGAGGTATTGGGTCTATTACGGATCCGAAAGTTGGTGACGAGTGTGTGGTTTGGTTAGTGAATCGGCGTAAACTCAATAGTCTCGATGCTAGGAAGTGTCTGATGAAGATCTTCAAAGAGACGGGCGCGAGATTTTTTGGCAGGAAGGGTTTGCTATCGGTGTCTGTTGAGTTCCTCGAGGCGATTCCTCGAGGTGTAAGGATTGTTTCTTTTTCGCGGAACATGGTGATCATGTACTCGGTTTGGCGTAGAGACGATCATTTGGAATTTTCCACTACCCAAGTCAGGGGAGCGAAATTGGGGAAAGGAGATCAGATTCTCTTTTTCACTAAGATTGGATCTGACGAATAGCACCCACGATCTGGATTTGTGTCCACTTGGGCTTTGGTTAATCACACCGAAGCCCAATTTTTTTTGTGTAAAAATGTGTTAAAATAGTCAGCAATGCGAGTAATTGCGGTATTCTTCATTTTGCTATTTTTCTCTCTTCCCACTTTTGCTCTGGCGCAGAATCCGGGCGAGGTAGAGGCGCGCCGGGCGCAATTGCAGGCGGAATTAGAAAAAGAAGAACAAGCGATTGCTATCCAAACAGCCTTACTTGCGGCCAAACAGAAAGATACGGCGACAGTTGCGGGCGAAGTGAACTTGCTCAAGAGTCAGATTAGCCAGGCGCAGGCGCGGATTAAAGCCAAGAAAGCCGCGATTTCTGGCTTGCAGGCGGATATTGGCAAGCAACAGGGCAAGATCGAGACGCTGGCAGAAAAAATCAAACGGCAACAGAGCGCGCTAAGTGAGCTGATCAGACATACACGCGATCTGGAGTCGCTCTCGTTTGTGGAGATAATGCTCTCGGATGGGGAATTAACCGAAGTTTTTAGCAATGTCGACAGTTTTACACAAGTTGAGGAAGCTCTGCACGAGGCTTTCAAGAATATGCGTTCGCTCCAGCAACAGGCGCATCAAGAGCAGTTAGTTCTCGAAGAAAAAAAGAATGCGGAAATAGACGCGCAAGAAGAGATTGAATCACAGAAGAAGGTAATTGAGAAAAAAGAATCTGAACGAAGCGTGGTGCTCAAGATTAATCAGAACCAAGCGGCGGCTTACAAACAAGTGTTGCAAGAACGGCAGAAGCGCGCCGCGCAGATCCGGGCTGCGCTATTTGCCTTGCGTGACACCGCGGCGATTCCCTTTGGTAAAGCTTTAGAATATGCCACGCTGGCGAGTGCTAAGACGGGTGTGCGGCCGGCCTTAATTCTGGCTATTCTCACGCAAGAATCTAATTTGGGGCAAAATCAGGGCTCGTGCTTGCTTTCTAGTTTAGATACTGGCGATGGTGTGGGCAAGAACACGGGCACGCCTTTTGAGAAAGTAATGAAGGCGCCACGCGACACGGCGCCGTTCCGGAATATCACCGCTAGACTGGGCTTGGACTGGAAAATGACGCCAGTCTCGTGCCCACCAGGGGCCAAGTGGACGGCCAATCGTGGCTATGGCGGCGGCATGGGTCCATCGCAGTTTATCCCCTCAACGTGGGAAATATTTAAAACCAGATTGGGTAGTTTGTTGAATTTACCGGCCGATAGCACCAATCCGTGGGATCCGGCGCATGCCTTTATGGCTACTGGTATCTACATGAGCGATCTTGGCGCGACCTCTGGTTCTTATACGGCAGAGCGAAACGCGGCGTGTAAGTATTATTCTGGCGCGGCCTGCAAAGTGGGACGAAAACCGCCCAATGCGAGCTATGGTGATAGCGTGATGGCCAAAGCGCAGGATATCCAGCTTAATATGATCGATCCATTGCAAAATAACTAATAGTCTGCTACTGTACGGTGAACTAAAAATTATGCAAAAAGAATTACATCCGGTTTATCACGACGAGGCGCAGGTGACCTGTGCTTGTGGTGCTAAGTATAAAGTGGGCTCGACACTAGAGAAAATCTCGGTGGAAATTTGTGCCGCTTGTCATCCGTTTTTTACCGGTCAAGAAAAGGTGATGGACACGGCTGGTCGGGTAGAGAAGTTCAAGACGCGTCGCGCTAAGGCTTCTACCGTTCCCACAAAAAATAAACAGACTAAAAAGCTAGAAAAGAAAGCGAAGAAAGAGAATAGCAAAGAAGAGAGTGAAGTAGCGAGTAAAGAAGCTTAGATGAATCCCGAACAGTGGCGCCAGAATCCCCAGACGGCTTATCTTTGGGCCGAGTTTGAGCGCGTGCAGAAAAAAATTACAGAACTGCAAGTATTAATTACCAGCGAGCCGAGCATGGCAGAATTAGCGAGTGAAGAAATTAAGCAACTAGAGACTCTAAAATCATCACTAGAGACTGAAGCGCAGAATATTCTGGAGAAAAACTCTGGTGATAGCGAGAATGCTGAAGCGCCGATGGGCATGATCTTGGAAGTGCGCGCTGGCGCTGGTGGTGATGAGTCCTCGCTCTTTGCCAGAGAATTGGCAGAAATGTATCGGCGCTTTGCCGAGAATCAAGGTTGGCGCTTTGTGCTCGTGGATGACTCGCAGAGCGATTTGGGCGGTTATAAAGAAGCCTCGTTTGAGGTCACTGGCAAAGGCGCTTATGAGGCGCTACGTTGGGAAACAGGCGTCCATCGGATCCAGCGCATTCCGGCCACAGAGAAGCAGGGGAGAATCCACACTTCTACAGCATCGGTGGCGATTATGCCACTTTCGCAACACTCTAAACTGGTGCTTAATCCGGCTGATCTGGAAATAACTTTCTCACGAGCTGGTGGCAAGGGCGGGCAAAATGTAAACAAAGTGGAAACGGCCGTGCGAATTATCCACAAACCGTCTGGCTTGATGGTCCGGAGCACGAGCGAGCGTAGCCAGGCGACTAATAAAAATAAAGCGCTACAAATCCTGACGGCCAAACTGGAAGCGCAACAAGAAGAAAAAGAGAGCAAAAACAGTGCTTCGGCACGCCGTGCGCAGATCGGTACCGGCGATCGCTCGGAAAAAATCCGGACTTACAATGTTGCTCAAGATCGCGTGACGGATCACAGATTAAAAGAGTCTTGGCATAACTTGGAGAAAATTTTTGCTGGTGGCCTGGAGGCGATAATCGGGGCTTTGGAAGAAGCTGCGAAAACTGCTCAAGAAGCAAAATAATTAGTAATCCACAGTTCTTGCTGGCTACTCGTGGTATAATTTGGTGGTGTCAAAAGCTCAAATAGCGCCTAAGTCTAAGCGAGAGTTTTTCTTGATCTTGCTGGCAGTTTTATTTTTTATCGTCACATTTAGTTGGGGCAGCTCCGGCCAGGCGCGGATCATTGACCCACTTAATCCGCCAGACTATAGTCCCAAAGTCGCCTCTGGCTACGCTTGGTCGCCGAGCATTGGTTGGATCAGCTTCGATAACAACGGTCAGGCGGGCGGTGTTGATTATGGAGTGATTCTAGAAGCACCAGATGGCACAGGCTCGCGACCACTTAGTGGCTTTGCTTGGAATCCCTACATCGGCTGGATCAAGTTTGACCCGGTGATTGCTAATTTATATGCGAGTTCTGAATCAGCTCCACCAACGCTTGATAGTCCTTGGGGCGCGCGACTCGACTCCTCGCTAAACGGTGGCCGATTCTCCGGCTGGGCGCGAGCTTGTGTTGTTTTTGCGAGTAACTGCACAGGCGCGCTTAAGGATCATACCGAGCGTGGCGGCTGGGATGGTTGGATTAAGTTTAGGAGCAGTGATAGTGGCGTGGCCTATGGCGCGGCAGTGGATAGCGACACCAATCCGCAACACTTTATCGGCGGCCATCGCGATGCTTGGGGCGCCGACATTTTGGGCTGGATCAGCATGTGCGGCAATGACGAGGCTTATCCGCCTTACTTGGGCGAGTATTGCGTTTCTTTTGCCAATGTCACTTCCAGCTGTCAGATTCTTGGTCCAGCGGAGGATAGTAATGGCGTGACGACTGTTGGCGATGGTGATGATCTGGTTTGGCATGCTCAAGTCGCTGGTGGCACGGAACCATATTATATGGAGTGGAGTGGTGTAGCCAACGTTGTTTACGATCCGAGTTTCGTCCCGCCTGGCAGCTACGAGACTTCGCTCGATGCACCAGTCTCTTACAGTTGTCCGGGTGAGACGGATGTGGATTACGGTGATCAGTTAGCTACTTTCAATGTCATCGACGCGGCTGGCAGTGCTTCTTCTTGCGCCGCGGCTACGACCGTCTTTTGCGATGGGCAACAAGAGCCAACCGGTGATGGCGAAGGGGATCTAGATGGCGATGGCAAGAATATCACCATTACCAGCCAGCCAATTTCCTCCCGAGCGATTTCTTCTGCCAAGAAGTTGAGCAATCTCGCGACGGCTCCGGATGCCGATGTCGCCATTGCGGTCAAGTCAATTATTTCGCTCTCTAATTCGTCGATTAATTTATTAGACGGTTCTTATCAAGCGTCAGTCCAGTGCCAGTTGCGCGCAGGCAATGCTGGTGGTGATGATCCCGGCGTGCAATCAGGCTTCAGTGCCTGTGCCAGCACGTCCATGACTTTGCCGCCAAATAGCAATGCGTACTTTAATATCCAAGTCTCGCCGCCACTATCGTCCAATCTCACCAAGGGCAGTCCGTACCGCGTCACCATTGGCGATCCCGAGAATACCGATAACGATGTTTCCTTCCTCTTCAACTATTCCGTTGGCACGGTTAATCCGTTATAATATAAAAAATAATTATGCTAAAAAAATTATTACAAATTAGTTTATTAATTCTCGCTACTTTTTCTTTTGCACTTACCACTCAAGCAGCGGATCTCACTGGCTACGCTTGGTCCAGTAATATCGGCTGGATTAGCATGGGCAATAATGGCCAGAATTACGGCGTTGAGCTAAACGGCAACAATTTATCCGGCTACGCTTGGTCCAGTAATATCGGCTGGGTAAATTTCAACAACATTAATTTTACCGGTTTTGCGCGGGCTATCTCGCCTAATGCTAATGGCTCAAGCGGTTGGGACGGCCAGATCAAGCTGGGCAATGGCACGAGTTATGGCGTCACTAAATCTGGTAATAATTTGACCGGCTTTGCCTGGGGTGACGAGGTGGTGGGTTGGGTGGATTTCAAAAGAGTTAGAGTAGACAACGGACTCTCGGTTACTGCTTGTAACGCTATTGCTGTTGGTCCAGATCTAGATTTTTCTGCTTCGGTCTCTGGCGGCACGCCTGGCTATACTTATCACTGGACGATAAATGGCACCCCAATTGCGCCGACTGCCAATAATCCTTATCAGTTTGCTAATTACGACGAGGGGATTAGTTATGTTGCCTCTGTTTATGTAGAGGATAGTGCCGGTTTACAGAGCAATGTTTGCAACACTGGGTATGGTAATCCGCCTGATGATTCTGAGCCAACAATTGAGAAGGTGATTGGCAAAGATCGGATGGAGATTAACAGTCAGCCGCTTTCTTCTCCGGCTGTTTCTTCTTCGGCACAGTTCAGATTATCCGTTCCTCTCTCGGTTGGTTCCGCGACTCTGCGGATCAATCATCCTGCGGCTGGTTTGTCTGGAGCCGACGTGACCTGCCGATTAGCCAGAACGCCATATGCCGGCAGCACCTCGCAATTTAGCTCTTGTGCTGATCCAATAACAATTAACGAGGGCGGTAGCAACCTAACGCTTTATCTTACTACTCGCGTGGCCCGTCCTGTTCAGGTGTTGAATGACAATAATCCTTACGCTGTAACCATTTCCGTTGATGATTGCTCGGCACCAAATAGTTGTAGTGATACTGCGACCTTCGACTACCGCGTGGGCACGGTTAATCCCATCTAGGCACCGCTAGTTGCCAGTCTAGACGACTTTTGTTATACTTATCTCCGCTTTATGGTAAATCAGAAATCAAGCAATGAGGGCCTAGTTAAGCAACTCTTCGCCGTAGGGGCGCAGTTTGGCTACTCCAAGTCGCGCAGTCATCCATCGTTGCGCTCGTTTATCTTTGGCTTTAAGAACCGTCATGCGGTCATTGATCTGGAGCAGACGGCTAGCCAACTCGCTCGGGCTAGTGATTTCGTCAAACAACTCGCCCAAGAGGGCAAAGAAGTGCTGTGGGTGGGTAATAAAGACGAAGCGCGCGAGGCCGTCCGCCGCGTGGCCGAGAGCTTGAGCGCGCCCTATGTGGCTTCTCGTTGGCTCGGCGGGACCTTTACCAACTGGACGCAAATCAAGGGCCGCATCGAGCGCCTCAAAGATCTCAAGCAAAAGCGGGAGAAAGGTGAGCTTTCTATCTATACCAAAAAAGAGCGCTTATTGATTGACCGCGAGATTGCCCGGCTGGAGCGCTACTTGGAGAGCCTCTCTGGCATGGCCAAGTTGCCAGCGGCTGTGGTGGTAATTGATCCACAGCAAGAAATGATTGTGGTCCGCGAAGCCAGACAGATGAAAATCCCGGTGATTGCGCTGATTGGCTCGGATTGCGATATTGCTGGCATCACTTATCCGGTGGTGGCCAATGACGCTAGTATCCAGAGTATCAAGTTCTTCACCGAGCAATTAGCCGAGGCCTACAGCGCTGGTCAGAAGTTGGCTCAAGTGGCAGCTCCTGCAGCAGTTAGCGCCACAGTTTAGTCTGGTTTTTATTTTAATCTTTAATTTTTTAAATTTTCTTTCACATGTCTGCTATCACTGTAGAACAAATCAAAGCGCTCCGGGATCAAACCGGCATCTCCATTGCTCAGTGTAAAAAAGCGCTAGAAGCGGCTAGTGGTGATTCTGGGCAAGCGCTAGCCTCGCTCCGCGCTGCTGGGGCCGACATTGTAGCCAAGAAGTCGGGTCGCACTCTGGGTGCCGGCGTGATTGGCCAATATGTACACACCGGTGGCTCATTGGGTGCGCTGGTAGAGCTGGATTGTGAGACGGACTTTGTGGCCAAGACGGCCGAGTTCCAGCAGTTGGCCGCTGATCTAGCTATGCATGTGGCGGCTTTCCAGCCATCAGACGTTGCCACTTTGCTCGAACAGACTTTTGTAAAAGATCAAACTCGCACGGTGACTGAAATATTAAAAGATTACACGCAGAAATTTGGCGAGCGACTGGAGGTGATGCGTTTTACCACACTCGCCGTTGGTGGTGCTTAAAATAAACTAAGAAATAAATTAACATGCTAATCTTTTTACCAATTATCCTGATCGCACTCTCTGTACTAGCTGCTAGCGCGATCTTGTCGCGGCGGTATAAGCTCAATGTTAATGTTGTTGCCCTAGAATCAGAATCAGTTTCGTTGACCAGTATTTTTGAGACCAGAATCAATCAGTTCTCTCACCAATTCTCGTTTTTCTTCAAACAACTCGGTCATTATATCTATTTCTACTGGCTGCTCGTGATGCGCAAATTAGTCGTGATTTCGCGAATCATTCTCACGCTCTTCGAGCGCAAGTTTTCTCACCTTATCGAGAGTGTGCGCGGCAAGGGCGTGATCGGCAAGCGTGGTTCGGCCTCGCTCTTCCTCTCTTCACTCTCGGGTAGTGAGACAAGCTTGAGAGTTGATCGTTAATTTCTCGCCGTCTTAGTCCCGATTTTGTTTACAAAATCGAGGATCCCGATCGAAGCGTCGGGGCTCAGGTTGGTACCCGCCCGAACGACTGACGCCGTTCAGTCAGGCGGGGAGTAACGCTTTTGTAATTGTGATAAAGTAAAATCTTGCCGCCTTAGCTCAGTTGGTAGAGCAACGCTTTTGTAAAGCGAAGGTCCTCGGTTC